>JADBYQ010000125.1 GCA_020402945.1 Cytophagales bacterium
GTTTCTTACGCATTATTCAGAAATTTAAGATTGTTGGTCGGGAGACCAACAATAACAAGGGTTTGATTACCTCAAAGCCAAAGGGCACTTTATCTGAAAGGACGCAGAGTCCCCGAGGCGGGTGACTCTGCTGCGAAGGAACTTTTTCTTTTTTGGGACTTTCCTGAATGGAACTAAACCGTTAACTTTAGTTTATGGCTATCCGCAGGCAGATAACCGAATATGATGGAATCTATTTTATTACCATTACTTGTAGCCGTAGGCTTCATCTGTTTAAGTTTGCCAATAGATACGAAGAAGTGTACAATTGGTTTGATTACCTCAAAGCCAAAGGGCACTTTATCTGAAAGGACGCAGAGTCCCCGAGGCGGGTGACTCTGCTGCGAAGGAGGGGAAAAGCCGGGAGATATTCCGTTGGAATAAAATATTTGAAAATTCAGAAATCAAGGTTTAAGATAACTCGATCTCAAATTTTGAATCTTGTTTTTGAATCTTGAATCTTGAATTGTATCACCTTCTTGCGATAGGTGCTGACAGACAACTCTCAGGTATCTTGAACGCATCCACTAGCGGCACAGCTTCCTGTCTTACATCCCAGCAAAGTTGATTGACGAGTTTTCGGACGGCTTTTGTTTTGGCGCCTTCCATATAGCCGCTTTCTAAATACCACCCTTTGTTCTTTTCAATGTGTGACAAAGCGAAAAGTTGGCATAACTTCGTGAGCACTGCCTTGCAGCCCGCGTCTTCTGTTTGATTAATCTGCTCAATGAATTTTTCGAGGATCACTCTTTCAACATGTGCCAATCCCACTTCTATGAGATGATGCTGACTTACATTAAAAGCATCAAAGGAATCCATGCCACCTTTGATATGTTTCTTTAGTCGTTGAGCCGCAGAAATGAGTATGTCTCGCTCGCGATGTCTAAATGCCTCTAGCTGAAATTCAAAATCGAGCAGGTGCTCTTCATTGGTATTGCCTGTAAAGAACGGGTTCAACTCGGATAAAGAGGAGGACGCCTGCTCAGCAACAAAATTGAGTATGCCAAACATGCCCATGTTGCTGAACTCCTGTTTGAATTCTGTTAGCCTGCTTTTTGCCACCAGTTGCAACAGAACTGTGTTATCACCTTCAAAAGTAGTGTAGATGTCAGTGTCGTTCTTCAGTCGCTCAATTCTATTTTCAGAAAGGTACCCTTTGCCACCGCAAGCCTCTCTACATTCTTGTAGCGTATCGGTTGTATTCCAAGTGGCAAACGATTTAAGTCCTGCAGCAAGTGCTTCAATCTCCTGCATGTCTTCCTCGGTTCTATTTACAAAACGTTTTGTTAGGTACTGCAAGGAGAAATGCAGTGCATAAGCATTCGCCAGAAGAGGCATTAACCTGCGTTGATGGGTTCGATAGTTTAAAATTGGAATTTCGCTGGCTCCTTCTGGCCCAAATTGTTTTCGTTGATCGCCATAGCGGATGGCTATGGTCAATCCGGATTTGGAAGCACTTAGTCCCGAACGCGGTATACCAATTCTGCCACCCACGAGAGTGCCTAGCATGGTAAAGAATCTACGGTTGTCGCTTGCGATAGGACTTTCGAATTTCCCTTCACCATTGATGCTGGCAAAGCGATCCAGAAGATTTTCAACGGGAACAACTACCTTGTTGTAATGTATTTTTCCGTTATCCACGCCATTCAATCCCATTTTACGGCCGCAATCTTCAATAGTGATTCCAGGAAGTGTTTTTCCATTTTTATCTCGAATAGGAACAAGCACAGCACTTACTCCATAATCTTTACCATCGACAATTAGTTTCACAAATGTGGTTGCCATCTGACCATGAACAGCAGCGTTTCCGATGTATTCCTTTTTGGCTAGCTCATTGGGTGTATTAACAATGAGTGTTTTGGTAGCGTGCTCATACGTAGCCGTTGTCTCTATGCCTTTTACATTTGATCCATGCCCTGTTTCGGTCATTGCAAAACATCCAGGTAAATCGAGTGTACCAATCTGTTGTAGGTATTTTTTGTGGTGTTTTTCTGTGCCCAAAAAGTAGACGCTCATGCCAAACAAACCGAATTGAACACCAAACTTGATCACAAGACTGAGGTCATGATAGCTTAATGTCTCCATGATTGAAAAATACTTTAGCATATCTCCCTGACCCCCATATTCTTTGGGATAGGCCATGGATCCAAAACCCTGTTCAGCCAATTGTTTGCACCATTGGTAAATTTTTTCGCGATTGGCTTGAAGATTGTCCGTTTCGAAATACTTAAATTCAGGATCAGCAATAACCGCCTTTACTTTTTTGATGATATCGGCTTGATCTCCATCCAGTAGTTTTGCGAGTTGGTTAACATCAAAAGTAGTTTTTGTTGTTTGCTGCTCGGTAATGGTGGTTCGTTTTTCCGGATAAAACTGATACACAACTTCGCCATCAATAAGGCCGAGTGTTTTGTCAATTCCAGACAGTGATTCTTTCGCTTCGGTGAGTTCTCCGTTGAGAAGTGTCGAAGAATGAAGCTGCGCCAGCGCAATGCCTATGTCGACTAGTTTAGGGTTGGAGGAGGTAGGAATGGTATCCAGCGACTTTCGAATCTCCGAGAGCCAATCTCTGAATTCATCGGGTGAGGGTGGATGAGTGGGGTTGATTTGGTCTAGCAAAAATATCTTCTCTTCTTCACTAAGCCATTTTTGCTGACCAATAGAATCTTTGATCGCTTTTATTTCACTGGGCGTGAGTACAGCGTCACTCCAAACTATATAGAAGATGGGCAGAAAAATATGTAAGTTCGGATTTGATTGTAAGTAGGTTGATTGAAGCATATCTAAGAGTTGTGTGTTTAAATATACTAAAGAATTTATATGAAAACACTTTGACGGGTTAAGGGTGTACGACAGTTTTGCTTAAGGTGGATAGCTCAATGGTGTACTTTGTGCAGACTTTGAGCACTTAGTGGTTTGCATTTTTACCACAGGGAACACAAAGAAACCACAAGGGTCACGGAGAAATGCAAAAATGTAGTACACCCCGGGTTAACGTTTTATGTGTTGTACATTGACGCTACCAATTAATCCTTTTCGATTTGCGATAAAAATACTTCGGCTATCATACAACGGGCGCTTCCGCCTCCATTTCTTTCAATGGTTGCCAGATTAGAATGAAGAATTTGGCAATAACTTTCAATTTTAGCAATCTGATTTTCCATGAGTGATTGATAGGCTTGCGAAGACATTACCAGAAACTTTGTCCCGTTCGCGCTTTCAACTTGTAGCATATTGCCCGCAAAATGGTTCATTTGGTCTAATGAGATGTCAATAATTTCTTTTTTCGTGTTTTTGATAAACCCAACCAGGCTATGGCGCTCATCTATATCTTTTACCGATTCCAGACAAATGACCACAAACTGATCGGCCACGCACATCATCACATTGGTGTGGTAGATGGGAAAGCCTTTTGAATCGGTGGCAGTAAACGCAATAGGTCTGTACCCTAGTTGGTCACAGAAATCTTTTAGTACAGTTAAATTTGTACGTTCAGAAAGGCAAGCATAAGCAATTTTATTTTCACGATCCAAAACCATACTTCCGGTTCCTTCTAAATAGACCTGACTATTCTCATAAACCGATAAATCAATTACACCAGTTACATTGAACTTTGTTTTAACCTTTTCAATGATGTGTGGTTTTCGCTCCAACCTTCTATTATGGGCATACATTGGATACAGCACGATCTGATCATTGTCATGAAAAGAGATCCAATTATTGGGAAAAATTGAGTCGGGCGTATGCGGCTCTTCGGTATCGTTAACGGTCGTGACATCCATGCCGTTTTGTTCCAACACTTTTACCAAGCCATCGAATTCTTGCAAGGCCGTTTTTTGCGCATCGATATCTTTGGCAGATTGAAAAGCGTTGTTCACAGCTGTCTCCGTATTGAAGGTAAATTTAGCAGGTCGTATCAGGAGGAGATGAGAAGTGGTTTGCATGGAATGTGGTAGAAACTACCAATATAGGAAAACGGTATCTGCAATTTTGAATTTCTCGTTGATAATTGTCATTCATTTCGCTACATTTCTTCTGCTAATTGATTTACTATGACCAGGATTTGTTTGTTTTCTATAGTCGCTTTTTTGTGTTCGGCTTGCCAGAAGCAGCAATACGAGGTTGTCATTCGCGGTGCAATGATGTATGATGGCTCGGGGAAAAAGGGGGTTGTTACCGACCTAGCCATCAATGCTGATACCATTGCTTTTGTGGGGGATCTTTCCAACGCCATTGGAGCAAAAGAAGTGAATGGCAATGGGTTGATTCTCGCTCCTGGTTTTATCGACACCCATAGCCATCATGATAGAGGCTTGAGTGAAGATCCTTCCGGACTGGCTTTAGTAAGCCAGGGAATCACTACCATTATTATAGGGCAAGACGGTGGCTCCGATTTGCCACTAAAAAAGTATTTTCAACTGCTTATTGACAGGCCTGTGGCCGTAAACGTGGGCTCTTATAGCGGTCACAATACACTTCGCGATCAGGTGTTGGGTGCTGATTTCAAAAGAAAATCAACGCAAGCTGAAATTGATAGTATGATCAAACTCTTGAAGGAAGATATGCAAGCGGGAGCCTTTGGTTTGTCAACAGGTTTGGAATATGATCCCGGCATTTATTCTTCAAAAGAAGAAGTGCTTCAACTTGCTAAGGTATTGCCGGATTACAAAGGAAGATATATTAGTCACCTTCGCAGCGAGGATAGGTATTTTTGGGATGCCCTCCAGGAAATAATCACGATCGGTCGCGAGGTGAAAGTTCCTGTGCAGATCAGTCATTTTAAATTAGCCATGCGTGGGCTATGGGGAAAAGCTGATAGTGCATTACTATTGCTGAATGAGGCAAGAAAGGAAGGAGTTGAAATAACGGCAGATCTTTATCCATATACGTATTGGTCATCTACCATTCGGGTTCTATTTCCTGAGCGCAATTTTAGGGATGAGAAAGAGGCTGCTTTCATTTTAAAAGAAGTGACCAGTGCTGAAGGAATTATCTTCAGCAAATACGGACCTAATCCGGATTACAATGGAAAGAGTTTGGCTGAAGTAACGAGTCTTGAAAAAATGTCTCCGGAGAAAATGCTGGTGGAAATAATCAAACGATTGGATGAATGTAGAAAGAAGAGTGATGATTGTGGCGGGAGCATCGTTGCAACTAGTATGGATGAGGATGACGTAAAGAAATTGATGAAATGGCCGTATACCAACATTTGCTCAGATGGGACAAGTGCGGGAAGGCACCCTCGCGGTTTTGGTGCATTCACCCGGGTACTAGGACACTATGTACGAGATGAAAAGACAATCACCTTGGAGGAAGCAATTTATAAAATGACTGGCCTTGCAGCAGATCAGATTGGAATAAAAAAGCGTGGCCGGATTAAAGTAGGGAATTATGCTGATCTTGTATTATTTGATGAAAAGTCGGTGAAGGATGAGGCAACCATTCAAAACCCACAGCTCGTTTCAAAAGGAATTGAGCAAGTCTGGGTAAATGGGAAAGAGGTATTTGCAAAAGGAAATGTTACTGGCAATTTAGTTGGGAAAGTAATTTATAGACAATAAGAATAATTGTAAATCTTAAAAATGTAGTCTCATGAAATGGCTCTGGCCATTCCATGTGACCTAAAAAATTAAATATTAGCACATGAAATCTCCATGAGCGGCTAGCACACCCGAACGAGGATGAATTTTGCTAATTTTAGTTGGCCATTTAGGCCACCTAAAATTATATGGAAAACACAGAAATAAGTTTTGAGCAA
>JADBYQ010000126.1 GCA_020402945.1 Cytophagales bacterium
ACGGCTTGCTCAAAACTTATTTCTGTGTTTTCCATATAATTTTAGGTGGCCTAAATGGCCAACTAAAATTAGCAAAATTCATCCTCGTTCGGGTGTGCTAGCCGCTCATGGAGATTTCATGTGTTTATTATTTTTTTATTAAGGTCACATGGAATGGCCTAACTAACATTTTCGTTCGCGAAAAGCATTTGAATGGCCATTTCATAGTAGGTCTTGTTTGATCAGTCAAATATAAATACTAAAAATATTAGTTTTATAAATACTAATAAAATTAGTTTTTAGATCATCAAATTGGGCTGAAAAGGCTATTTTTAGATTACCAGAGCCCAATTGTTGGCGGATTTTAAGTAGCTTAGACTCCATGAAAAGAACAATTATTCTATACGGCTTAGCTTTAGCTCTCTTCGTTTCTGGGCTCAAGTTTTTGGAATATCGATTCTTTGTTCGCGATCTTTCTATTGAATTTTACATAAGTATCATCGTAGTAACCTTTACGGGACTAGGCATTTGGGTAGGCCTTCGACTCACCCGGAAGAAATTCGTTTTTGTTGGCGGTGATTTTAAGCAGGATGCAAATGCTCTCCAGAGATTAGATATTACCAAGCGAGAGTACGAGGTATTGGAGTTGATTGCTCAGGGCCTGTCCAACAAGGAAATAGCAGATAAATTGTTTGTTTCACTGAACACGATCAAAACGCATTCATCGAACCTTTTTCTAAAACTGGAGGTGAGCCGAAGAACACAAGCCGTTCAAAAGGCCAAAAACTTGAGACTGATACCCTAAACTTTTGGGTGATTTCTGCTAATTTTAGTTAAATCATCCTTTTGGGTGATGATTTTTTCTTTAGCGTTTTGCTGTTTTGAGAAAAAATAAATAGTAACGCATGAAAAGGATAATTCTTGTCTATGGATTGATAGCCGGAACCATTGTTGGTTCAATGTTTTTTATCACGATGCCCTTATATGAAAAGGGAATCCTGACTATGGAGAATGGCGAGTTGGTGGGCTACTCCACCATGATTGTCGCGCTTTCGCTCATTTTCTTTGGTATTAAATCTTACCGCGACAACCACCTTGAAGGGTCGATCACTTTTGGGAAGGCTTTGAAAGTAGGGTTACTGATTACGTTAATAGCTTCACTCATTTATGCGATCACCTGGGAGATAATCTACAACACCATGACGGACTTTGTTACCCAGATGGGAGATAAGTACTTTGAAAAGTTAAGGGCTGAAGGCACTACTCAGGCGGAGATAGATGAGTATAAGGCGATATATGAAAACCCGTTTATTCGATTTGCGATGACACTGATGGAGATCGCTCCAGTTGGGATTTTGATCTCACTGCTTTCAGCAGGACTGCTGCGGATGAGGGGATTTCTGCCTCCATCATCGAATAACTAACAACGACCATCGACTAACGATTAAATATGCAATCCAAATCTAAAACAGTTCCAGAATACATCGACTCCCTTCCGGCTGATAGGAAGCAGATTATCAGCGCCATTCGAAAAGTCATTCTCAAGAATTTACCAAAAGGTTTTCAGGAAGAAATGAACTATGGTATGATTGGCTATGTGGTGCCCCACAAAATCTATCCAGATGGTTATCATTGCGATCCAAAACTTCCATTGCCATTCCTAAACGTGGCATCGCAGAAAAATTTTATTGCTGTTTATCACATGGGCATCTACGCGCAGCCGAAATTGTTGGAGTGGTTTCAGGATGAATGGAGAGTCCATTCAACGAAAAAACTAGATATGGGCAAATCATGTATTCGATTTAAAAAACCAGAAGACGTGCCGTTGGATTTGATCGGTGAACTGGTTACAAAGCTGACGCCTCAGCAATGGATTGGTATTTATGAGAAAGCATTTAAAAATAAAAAATGAGCAAAACCGGGTTTGAACAGCCAACAGAGACTATGAAATTAGGTGCATTTTCTGTAAGCCTTAGTGTCAAGGACATCAAGGCCTCAAAGCAATTTTATGAGAACCTGGGCTTTAGTGTTTTCGGAGGCGCCCTCGAAAAAAACTACCTCATCATGAAGAATGGAAATTCGTTAATTGGGTTGTTTCAAGGAATGTTTCAAGGCAACATTTTAACGTTTAACCCCGGCTGGGATGAGAACGCCAAAAATATTGAGGCGTTTGATGATGTCAGAGAGATTCAACGACAACTAAAAAGCAAAGGCCTCGAGATAGTCAATCAGGCAGACGAGAAAACTTCTGGGCCTGCAAGTTTTATGATCACCGACCCGGACGGGAATGTGGTTCTGATAGATCAGCATCGGTGATCCAGACGGAAATAAAATTGAATTGTAGGAGCCGAAGGAGGAGGAGGGTTAGTGTTTAATTTTTTGTAATTTTATAATATGGGAGATACTAGTAAGCACCTTACATATTTTAAAGTAGAGAACTTTAAGCGTTTTGAGTCTTTCGAGATGAGGGATTTGGGGCAGTTTAACTTGATTGTGGGTGACAATAATGTTGGGAAGACAAGTGTGTTGGAGGCTCTTTTGGTCTGCGAACCAGCCTGGGTTTTTGTGAATCGACTCTTTGTTGCTTTGAGTTACAGAAAAATAAAGAAGCAATTTGCGTATGGAGACGTAGAATTTTATTTGAACAAAACCTCTAGCGATAATAATAAAATTCAAAATAAGATAAGTTTTGATTCGCACTTTTCAGACGCTACAAAACAAACCATTTTTCTAGAGTTTGAAAATGATAAAAGATATATCGCTGTAAGAGGAATTCCTAATGATTCAACAGGCTATTCCATGCACGACCGTGTTAGTGTAAATACATTTTTCAATACTCCCTTTATTCCTTTCTTTAAAGGCCATGATCAAGATTTGAATCAATTCTATTCGCAACTACAGAAGAACAGGTCTCAAAAGAAGAATTTTATTAAGTGTTTAAATACAATAGTACCTGATTTGGAAGATATTGAACTGTCAATTCCTGCGAGTTTTAACGGCTATAACGACACGATTGAACCCGCTTTAATTGTTTCCCAAAAGAATATTGATTCAACTCTTCCGCTGGCGATGTTTGGAGATGGAATATTAAAGCTTTTTAGACTTTTAGCTGAAATAGTCCTTAATAATGGAACAAGATTAATGATTGACGAAATAGATACGGGTATTTATTTTAATCGATTCCGAGGGTTTTGGAAAGTAATCTTACAGACTGCAAAGGACAATGACGTCCAGCTATTCATGACAACCCACAACGAGGAATGCATTAAATATTTTAAAGAGGTCTTAGAGATGGATTTGCCTGACCTTCAAAAAGATGTTAGGAGCATAACTCTTGTTGAGAATAAAAAAACCAAATTGGTAACTGCCCACACTTACAATTTTGAACAGTTTGAGCATGCGCTTGCCGTTGGCAACGAAGTAAGAGCGTAGAAGATGGAACACATTTCTTTGATTGTCGAAGGTGAAGAAGACGTTAGATTTTTGCAGGACTTCATTGAATTTCACTTTCAGAAAAAAGGTTGGCAGAAGTTTGTTTATTGAAATTGGCGGTAAAAGTGAAACAATTCACTTGTCACAAGTAAAAATTCAAACGAGCACGAGTTCTGGGAGAATAAATGTTCTCGTTTTTGACGCAGATGATAATGACCATAAGTCTACCTTAACAAAAGTGAATGCCAAAGAAAAGGAGCTCTCGTTAAAATTTGATAAGGTATTCCTTTTCCCTGATGACAAATCTCAGGGCAATTTGGAGAGCCTATTGAAGAGTTCAGTAACAAGCGGAAATGAGAAACTCTTTGCTTGTATCGAAGCTTATGCTTCGTGCAAAACCGCGCTTAATCTTAAAAATCCTAGGCCAATAGATGAAAAGGAGAAACTATGGATTTATCACGGGTCTTTTGAAAATTCCGGCAACTCTCACGCTACAAAGCGGATTTACTTAGACCCAGGTATTTGGGATTTAAATAGCCCGATTCTAATTCCGCTTAAGGATTTTTTAAGGAAGTTTTTTGGGTAATGGCTACTTCGTTGCCGCCCAGCTTGCAATTTGCGATCTGAACCACTCATCGGCTCCTTCAGTCCATTTGAAATTGTCACGGATATATTCCATCGTGTCTTTTTCTACATCGGTGTACTCTCCGCTGTCTTTCACAGCAGCGATAATTGTTTCGGCATCTTGTTTAGAGATGCGGCCATCACCGGCACCGGCCACAGCTTCTTCTGCTATATCAAGCAGGCTGCCATCCATTTTTTTGCCATCAATCGTTTTGTAGTAGCTCATTTTTTTAAAACAATTTTGATGAAAAGCACATTTTACCAAAGTCATTTTGGTTACGAAATTGTTAACAAAAGATGAACAGATTGGTGTAATGCTTTACCCCTTTCTTAAATATTGCTTGGTGAGTTGCTTCAAAGCCATCTTATCATCATCGTTGCCGCCACTTTTTACTTTGAGCATTAATTCAAAAAGCACGTCTTGCTCATAGCCGAGGCGGGCGGCAATCTTCCAGCAAAATTTGATTTCTTCTTGGTAAAGCCGCTCATCAATTTTCATCAATTGCACGAGGCTAAAAATGTATTCAAACCGTTGATCATCTGTTAAATTATCCGGAATGATGATTTCGTGAGTTTGGTAAAACAAAGTGGAGACTGAGGATTCTGGAAAACCGTTTGCTTTGCCAATATTGATGATATAGGTTTTTTCCCGTTCGGCCATGTCTCCGTCAATTCGGGCAAGATTAACCAGCAATTTGAGTTGTTCCAGCAGAGCCATAATTGGTTATTTCACGCAAAAGTCAGCAATTTATTTGCAATTGAAAATAGCATAAAGTGAAATTACGTTACATTCGAGGGCGTAATGAATTTTCTTGCACACCTTTATTTATCTGCCGATGACCCCGAAATACAATTGGGCAACTTTATTGGTGACTTCGTCCGGGGCCGCGACTTGTCGTCTCGTTTTTCGCCAGGTATTGTGAAGGGTATTTCGTTGCACCGCGAAATAGATGAATTTACAGATCGGCACCCCATTGTAAAACTGAGTAAGGATCGGCTTCGCCCTAAGTATAGGCACTATGCACCAGTAATTATCGATATGTTCTATGACCACCTTTTGGCGGTTAATTGGAATGCATATCACCATCAGCCATTACCCGATTTTGCAGCAGGCTGTTATGACTACCTGATCAAAAGCGAAGCGATTTTGCCCGAACAAGTGAAATGGATGTTGCCTCACATGATGCGAGGCAATTGGCTGGTTAACTATGGCAAGATAGAAGGTATTCAACAAGCGCTGAGCGGTATGACGAGGCGATCTAAATTTGACTCTAAAATGAATGAGGCAACGGAAGAACTCCAACAGTTCTACAAAGAGTTTGATCAGGAATTTCAATTGTTTTTTCCTTTGCTTAATGCGCATGCAACACATTTTCTTGGCAAGTATTAATTTTGAGATTGTATTGAATTACAAATGAACAATGACCCTGAGCTAAGCGGAAAATATTTGGGCACTATCAGCGCTGATTTTGTAAACGCAGCAGATACCCTGAAGGAAGCCTCGTATCAGATCAGAAAAGCCGGTTTCGCGTATCCTATTTTTGCTATTTCAAAAGAGGTGGTTCCAATCGGGCAGTTGCTAATCGACAAATACTCTCTGCAATTGGATTGGAATTATTTTGCCTCGTTCATGGACGAGTTTGTACAGCGCGAACTCATCGCCAAAGAAAAGGTAGATGATTTTGTGAGCGCCTACAAAGATCCTGATGAATTTTGTTGCCTATTTGTGGTAGACAAAGAATTTACTCGTTTCGTTTTTATTCCTTACCCGGAGGATTAATTCACAGCTAGGAAAAGTGATTCCATCCTTGCGCTTTTAAGGGCACAATAGTTTCTTGTTTGGTCAACATAACATTTTGTTGTGGATTGTTGTGCACATGCCCGATGAAGTGGATATCAGGATGATTTTTTAATTTTTCATAATCGCTAGGGGCAATAGTAAAAAGTAATTCGTAGTCTTCACCACCATTCAGCGCGCAGGTAATCGGGTCAATTTTAAACTCAATGGCTGTTTCAAACGCGCCAGCATCAATCGGCACTTTATCTTCAAAAATTTTGATGCCCACTCCAGAACTTTTGCTAAGGTGCAATAACTCCGAAGCGAGTCCATCGGAGATGTCTATCATCGCAGTGGGCACGACTTCTTTATCTGCCAATTCGTGCACAATGTCCATTCTCGCCTCTGGTCTTAGTTGACGCCCCACGAGGTATTCATATTTTTCTAGATCAGGTTGCATCTCAGGGTTCGTCAGAAAAACCTGCTTTTCGCGCTCCAATACCTGCAGCCCCAAATAGGCTGCCCCTAAGTCCCCGGTTACGCAAATGATGTCATTCATTTTAGCGGTGCTGCGAAGTGTTTCTTTCCCTTTGCTTACTCTTCCCAAAGCGGTGATAGAAATCACAAGACCAGAAGCAGAGGCAGACGTATCTCCACCTACCAAATCAACTTTATAATTTTCGCACGCAGATCGAATCCCATCGTACACACTGTCGATCGCTTCCAGTGAAAATCGGTTACTAAAAGCCAGTGCCACGGTAATTTGTCCGGGCTTGCCGTTCATCGCAGCAATATCCGACACATTTGCTACCACAGCTTTGTAGCCCAGATGCTGGAGTGGCATATACGACAAATCAAAATGTACGCTTTCTAGCAGCATATCGGTGGTGACTAATAGATACTCTTCGCCACAGGCAATTAATGCAGCATCGTCACCAATACCCACCAGTGATGTACTGTTTTGTAGGGAAAAGCTACTTTTTACTCGTTCAATAAGCCCAAATTCTCCTAAATCTGTGATTTCTGTTCTCTTCTCCGCCATGGGGTAAATTCAGTTAGTCGGTTGATATGTTTATTCGTCTGGCAAAAGTACGACTTGGGGCTGATACAATGCGAAGGTGTCAACCTTACCTGTATCTATGTTCAAAAGAAAGAAACGATATGAAAAAGTGTGTTGTACCTTTTGTAGTGGCGATGATCATTTTTACTTCTTGTCGGGTAGAAAGACCTTATTATGAAACGCCCATTGGCAAGAAGAAACAAGATTACACTATTGTCCGACTAAAATTTTTAAAGGGCGTCCTTTTTAAGGTCGCCCTTTATGGTTACGTTTAGTTACCACACTTCACATAGCCATGAATAAAGGTAAAAAATTTGTCGGACAGCCGATTCTTTCTCAAATACTTTC
>JADBYQ010000127.1 GCA_020402945.1 Cytophagales bacterium
CTCGTGACGCTTTCGGTCAGAGTCAGACATTTATCGTCTGACCTGACAATGAAAATCACCAACTTGGTTTTCTTCCTTGGGGCTAAATCGTTGATTTTCATTCGTCAATTATGCAATAGAATTTCTATTGCATAATCTGGGATTAGAATTGTAAGAATAATTCGCAGTTCGCGAATTGCGAACCATTATTTCTTAACCGGCCATAGTTTGCTGCCTGGTTTCCAGGCGGGCGCAGCAGCGCCATTGGCCACTTTTTCTACAAAGCCATAAAAAAATTCGTTGAACTTGGCCGCGGCACTCCAGTCTATCTTTTGCATCAGATCATCTTTTGGGGTGTGATACCCTTCACGATACCACTGCCGGTAGATGCGCTCACTTTCACTGCCGGGCTGAAAACCAAATACAAAGTTGATGGCAGGAATACCTGCTTGCATAAAGTTCCAGTGATCAGAACGCATCAATAGCCCACGTTCTGGTTCCGGGTCGTTCTGAACTTTAATCTGTAAACCCGCTGCCACTGCGGCTGCATCATCACCGAGCGTAGTCTCATCGAGTGCATGCACGGTGAGTAACTCCAGCGGAAAAAGTGGACGCAGTTGATCCAGATTGATGTTTGCTGCGATGGTTTTTTTTGGCACCGGCAAGTGTTGCACCAGGTAGCGCGAGCCAAGTAGTCCCTTCTCTTCACCGGTAACGATAGCAAATATTAACGGCCTGTTAAATCCTTTTCCTTTTCGTCTTTCTGCCAATTGAATGAGCAGCGCTACATAGGCAGCGTCATCGAGCGTACCATTATAAAGACTGTCGCTTTGAACGGGTTCACCATACCCGTACCCATCCAGGTGTGCCGTGAGCACGATCGCTTGATTCGCCAGTGAAGGATCCGTCCCGGGCAGGCGCCCCAGGATGTTTGGCGAGTTTACCAGTTGGTGTTTTGTAGAAAAGCTTGCCTGCAGGCGATCGGGTACATCAAAAGAGGGCAAAGGTTTACCCGCGCTACCTAAGGCAATAAGCTCCTTCGCGTTTTGTCCGCTGCCTTCAATTAGGTTGCCTAAGGCATCAGCATTGAGTCTGAAATTGAGCAGAGTGGGTTTAACATCAGCCGCACCGGCCAGCGTAAATCTCCTGCTATAGGCAAATGGCCACCGCGGAGGTTCAACAGTAAAACCTGGATCAGCGATGACGATCACACCCAATGCGCCAGCGTTAGTAAGTACACGCATCCGATCGGCATTCGTGGGCAGCCCTTCGCGATTGGCACCATGACAGATCACTAATTTATTCTTCACATTACGGGTACTGGTAGAATCGCAATAGCCGCAGTAGGTAATCGGTGCATCTACTGATGCGGAAATACCATTGGGCGAAGCATATACATCATGCAGGAATTGGAGCGGACGACCACCCACCGTAATCGTGGCCTGGTTGATGGCCGTTTCCTCCATAGGTACATCCTGAAACCAGGTGCCGTTATCGCCCAGCGGTTCGAGACCGGCAGCTTTGAAACGCTCTGCTACTAAGGCAGCTGCACGTACATAGCCGGGTGAACCCGTATCGCGACCCTCCATGGCATCACTTGAAAGTTCGGTGGTGATCTGCCACCACGCGCGGGTATCATCATCCAATGCGGAGGAAGACTCACCCGATTTTTTACAGCCAGTAATGACCACGAGAATAACGAAGAACCAGGGTAGTGTGCGCATAGGATAAGGTTGAAATTAACGGTAAAGAAAATTAATACACGCTCAATCTTTCATCTTTGTCGTTGGTGAGGCAATCCTTTGGATACGTCCAGCCCGTAAAAGTGTTTGTACTCTTTCATAAAATTTGGTATAATCAATCATAGATATGAGCTTCTTTGAAACCTTGACAATAGGCAGCGAGCCTGAATTTCTATTTGAAGCACCTCATATCAACGAAGTGCCCGTCTCTATCTAAGGATGTACCTGAAAGTACGGTCATTGTTATAGTGCACGTGCTCTTCGTGATTGTAGTTAACAATATTTCAACATTACTCACAAAAGAAAACAGAAGCAAAAAAGAAAACCTTACTATTGTAGTTACTAGGTGTCAAAATAACTTAGTGCAAGTCTAACGGTGATTGTTGGTCTCCGATCAACAATCACTCATTTAGTTTTCCTATAAGATCGCCCCAATTTCATCTCACCTTACAACATCCCTATCTTACTCCTCGTACATCTCTCAAATTTTGTTCAATTTTGAACTTTCTTCCGGTTAAGCCCAGATTTTGCAATTGGCTGCAAAATTTCGGTTAAAAGTGAGAGGCAGCAGCACCAAAGTTAAAGCGGGAGCAAAAGTGAATTTTATTGCGTTGGGTTTTGATGCGAACCTTCAAAGAAATAGTTGTAACGCTTACAGATTAATAGGTATGCGTTTTTGGAGAAAGATTAATTTTTGATTGTGATGAATAGTTGGTTAAAGACCATGATTTATTTTGCCTTACCATCGACTCATTTCCAAGGCGAGAAAAGGTATTAAGAGAAGTAGCCGATCAAGCTAAACTTGAGATGAGCTAGATATGCCATTAGGGTTACATTTGGGGATTTATTTACATTTACAATTCAATTGCTTTAAATTATGAGGTACACGCCACCCAATCAGGTATCAGTAGTATTTCTTTTGGCTATCTTGTGTGGGTCAATTAGCTCCTCGGGTCAAAATACGCTCAACAACTTAGGTTTAACCGCTGCGACACCCTCTACTGTGGCGTTTAGTATGCGTCAGCTAAGTTCTTTCTACGCAGGGCCGGCTTTTAGGCTACGTAGAAGCTCAGACAGTGAACTCCGAGATGTGTATTTTGATGGATCGGGTACAATATCTCTTTCGTCACAAGTAAGTTTTGCCGGAGGTGGGCCTGCAACTGCAACCACATTAGGTACATGGATCGGAGCAAATTCAGGTACGGTGGCGATATGGTACGATCAAAGTGGGTTTGGCCGGGATGCTTCTCAACCTACGTCTAGCTCTCAACCACGTTTCATCAATGCTGGAGTTATTGAGCGGCAAAATGGAGTTCCCTCTTTATATTTCACTGGCTCTAGCTTTCTCACCCACAATTCTTTTCCAACAACTGGTTTTTCAGGGTTCTCGGCA
Organism: Cytophagales bacterium; assembly: GCA_020402945.1. GTDB lineage: Bacteria > Bacteroidota > Bacteroidia > Cytophagales > Cyclobacteriaceae > ELB16-189. Next base: position 3,115 of record JADBYQ010000127.1, read on the forward strand.
AACGTGGTTGCAAAGTGGACTACAGTTGGAACTGGTATTGGCAACATTCAAACGCTTTTGGATAACAATCATACTGGGGCGCAGGGATTTGCCATCCAAGACAGACCAGACCTAACCGCCAGACCCATCACTTTCGGAATTGCAGCCACGCCATCTGGTGCCCTTGTTCAGGACAATACCTTTACGGGAAATGGTAGTAGTCGTATTCTTACATTCACAGCAAACAACACTACTGTTTCTGGATTTAGGGATGGAAACGCTCTAACAACTGCGTCAATATCCAGCACCAATTACATTAATCAAACCAGATTTGTGATTGGTGCTTGGTTCAACAATGGCTCGATCGCAAGATATACTACCGGCAATATTCCTGAAGTCATACTATTCCCATCTACGTTATCAAATGCAAATAGAATAACACTGGAATGTAATCAGAGCGCCTACTATGGTGTTTCACCCATGGGTGCGACCAATACAGAATTTTATATTCAGGGTACACCCGCTAGTTCTGCTTGTAACACAACTGATGAACAAGTAGTCTGGAAAAATTCCGACTTGGTAAACACTCAGGCTACTGGAAACAATTTAGTAAAAGTACAATCAAATAGCGTATGGGACGGAGGGGCCGCTTCGTGGAACACGGTCTCCGATAACGGATACTTTCAGTTCACAGCAACCGAGACAAACACCTTACGCATGGCTGGGCTCAGCACCACCAACACGGACGCCAATTATACAACCATTCAATATGCCTTTTATTTGCTCAATAACGGAACAGTGAGAATTTTTCAATCCGGAGTTGACATCGGGGCCTTTGGAACATATGCCACCAACGACATCTTTAAAATTGCTGTCGAGGCCAATGTGGTCAAATATTATCGCAACGCAACGCTCCTCTACATCAGTGCCATTGCCCCATCATTGCCACTCCTCGTAGATGTTTCCATTAATTCCACGGGTGGAACCATCACCAACGCAATCGTCTCCAATTACAATACGGGCACATTTACCGCCACAGCCA
>JADBYQ010000128.1 GCA_020402945.1 Cytophagales bacterium
GCTATAAATTTTATTTTCTTTGCCGTTGAAAAGACTTGCATTGATAAAAGCATAGCTCTTTGTCGATTGTGAAAAACCCGCAGAATAGAAAAAAAGGAACAAAGAAATAGACAGACTAAATATAGGGTGCTTCATAAACGGGCTATTAAACGGTTGGAGAAGATTTAGTCTAAGGTAAACACAGTCTGGTACAAAGCAAATAGATCTGACTGAACAAATTGTTTTCACTTGACTAGCTTCGAGCCCTGGTTCGTGTTTTCACCTTAGTTAAAGTTGGCCGCCTGAGCAACTTTTGCGGCTCATCATTTTAGTTTGTTGTTTTCTCCATGTTGTCGGGCCAGGAGACCCGCAACAACCCACGCCTTGGTTTGTGTCTTCACGTGGGAACACGAACCAAGGCAGGAGAAATCAACTACTTGGGATAAACTAAGAGATCGCTAATTGAGTGCCATATTCTTTGAGGTGGTTATAAGCAATATCAACATAATCACTCGTAATCAATCCCTTTTTTCTAGAATTCCACTGCACTTTACTTACCAACCCTTCCATGTTAATTTCAGGGTTATTCTTTAAAATGAAATGAGTTGAAGAAAGTATTTCAAGTGAAAGAGTAGATTCAAATCCATCGATAGCCTTGAACAAATCTTTTAATCTTGTCCATTGCTCATCGGTGAATTCATCTTTGGCGTATTGAAGTACTTCCCTAAACTTTTCATAATTCAATTGAAGAGGCTCAAAAGGGGAAGCCGTCATTTGTTCCAACCCTTTTAGGTACTTCCCATTCATAGCATACAGCAATTTATCTATTGCTTGCGCATAAGGGCCGTATGTATACTGTTCAAATTTCAATTTCAATTTTTCACCACTTTCTTGCAAAAAATAGGCTAGTTTATTTGCCGCAAAAACAGATGCGGGCTCTCCAAATTTTTCATATTTAAACAAGGCCAAAAGAATCATCGCTTTGGTAGGGGTCAATTTCACCTCCTTGGAAGTTTGCTCCTTTTGCAACAACGCCTTAACATCCTCATTGGGCTCAAATACTAAAACGTCTACATCATTCAAGCCGCTCAAATATTTCTCCATAAGATGCTTCACTGAATCCCATTTTAATCCTCCATTTCCGCAGCCTAATGGGGGAATAGCAATACTTTTTATTTGATATTCTCCAATAACATTGACAAGGTTCTTTAAGCCTTCTTCTATGTAAGAATATTGAGATTTCTTATACCACTCTGTTTTGGTAGGAAAATTAATTATCAGTTTTTCACCATCTAATGTTTGCTCTTTCACCACTAGCATTTTACCGATTTGCATCTCACCTCTTTTGCTAGCCTTTTCATACAATTTAAAGTTAACAGGGTATTTTTCTTTGAATTGTAAGGCGATGCCTTTGCCCATTACGCCCACGGTGTTGACAGTATTCACCAAAGCCTGTGCCTGGGCAGATAACAAATTACCTGTTATAAATTTCATTAGAAATAAAATTTAGGTTTAACCTTAACTTCAATTTTAAGATTACACTGAGAAACAATTCCCTCCACTTTGGCTTTCACATTGGCATTAACCACAACAATACCCGTAATCTTAGAGTGAGGAACTTTATCTTTAACAAGAAACTCAGCGTGCTTTTTACGAACACGATCCTCGTCTCCGTCTGCGTTGATATGTCTGAAATCTTCGGATTGAATAGATGGCCAGTCAATTTTATCCAAGTTCGCAAGGTCATTGTAAAACTTAGTGATTCTTTTTGCTGCATTGCCGTCTGTGAAACACCATGGCTTTTGCAAAGACGTAAGATCAGTCATCTTGCAACAAATATATACAATATCATTTTGATTTATTTTGGGAACTCCTTGGCCTGTAATAATATTGAATAACATGGGCGTTCTCACTGAAAAGTAGAATGGCACATAATCGTTAACTACTGTTTCAGGATAGCATTTAACTATCCTCGTATCTCGTTCTCCAATTATTTCTTTATTGCCAATGATCACTCGACCTGGGTCTTCCGGAGCAGAATTTTTCGAATACAGTCCATTCATCAAATCCTTTTCCAGATTTTGAATGGAAATAATTCTAAAAACCCACAGTTCATCAATTTCCATTGGGATCACTTCAATTCTGCATTATCCATCCACTCTCAACCTCTCCCACATATTTCCCCACATGCTTTGATGCTATTCTCATCATCTTGTCATCGTTCATCAATTTCGTGAAAATTTCTTTATTGCAACAACAAATTTTCACCAACGTCAACTTAGGCGTGGCTCTATGTAAGATTTCCGTTTCGAAATCATTCCGCGATCCTTTAGGCTTTAACTTAGGATATTAATTTTGGGGTTTAAAATATTGGTTCGTGAGGACACGAACCAGGGCAGGGTTTGGTTAAAAATGTTGGTTCGTGGGGACACGAACCAAGGCGGTGGAAATCATGCCGCGTTACTTTAGGCTTTAATTTAGCATATTAGTTTGGTTAAAAATGTTGGTTCGTGGGGACACGAACCAAGGCAGGGTGGTGGCCGTGTAGCTGTTATCGGCCCCTGTAGCAATTTTGACTCCCAACGCTAACGCTTTTTTAAAAACTTTTTCCGCTTGAGGCATGATAAATTTCCCTCGCAATTCTAGTACCGGGCCTGTATAGTCGCCACCGGGTTGAGTAAGATCTTCCAGCGTGATAAAAGTAGGCACTAAAAAAGTACCACGTTCTTTCATAAGCCTTAA
>JADBYQ010000129.1 GCA_020402945.1 Cytophagales bacterium
AACGCTGAAAACAGGAAGGAACGAGTAGGTGACCGAGCGGTTTGTGGTCCGTTAGGTCCTTCAATAGATGTTTGGCTACTGTTGTTGGGGTTGGCCTTAACCTAGTTCAAGCGTCACGCTTGGACCTTTGTCAGCCAGCATAGATGTGGAAGCACAAGACCCTTGCGCTAGAGTGCGGTGAGGTGATAGCTATCTATTTAAGATTGTTGGTCGGAGACCAACAATAACAAGGGTCGGAGACCAACAATAACAAGGGTCGGAGACCAACAATAACAAGGGAAGCACAAGACCCTTGAGCTAGACTGCGGTGAGGTGATAGCTATCTATTTAAGATTGTTGGTCGGAGACCAACAATAACAAGGGGGTTTAATCTTTAGTTTTTCGTCCTCAGTAGTAAAAGCATTCTCATTGGCTGTGATATTAAATTCTTTTCCCTGCACAGGAATTATTCGCTTGTTGGTGGCAACATCTATGAAATGGCCGTGCCTGAAAACAACTTTGAACGCTTTCACCTCTTTGTAGTTTTCTTCAAGCATTGACCCAACAAAAATTCATTTCTCACCACCACGGCCATCTAATCCACTTTATAGTTGTTGTATTCTTCCTCGCTCAACCAAAATTCAGCATCAACAATTTTTACTTCCGTGAATGTTAGGTTATACATTTTATAAACAATTACATCAAGATCTTTTTCAAGCTGCTTACTCTCTTTATTTTGATTTTTTGTTTTGATAATATCCTCAACTTTTAGAGAAATAATTTTATCAAAGTTTCCGATTGGTTTTTTGATTGGGATTTTTTCAAAGAATACCTTACTTAATTCATAAGTATCGCCAAGTAATTCCGGGAATCTGTTTCTGAAAGCAAATTTCCATAAAGTGGAATTGAATACACCCGTTAAATATTTTAGATGCTCACCGGTTAAAATGAAGCACTTTTGATTTGTGAACAGTCCACTCTCATCATAAACAAAAGGAAGATACTTAGTCATGTTGGGATAGATTATCTTAGGACTCAAAAAGTCCTGATAGTAGCTGATCGAATCCTGAGTTTCAAACCATTCATAAGCACCTGCCTTTCTTCCGTCCCATTTTTCACCCTTAAAGTTTTTTGGTTTCGGTTCAATTTTTGGTCTATACTTGTTTAAATGATTTTTAATTGCTGGGTAGTCTTCGATATTAAGATTGAGGGAGGGGAATGTTCCTATTAAGTATAAATTAGAATGTTGAGTTTCATAAGCTTTGACATCCTCCCCTCTTAAAATCGGCCTAATAAGTTCTGAACTTTTTTTGTTCTTCTTTACAATGTCATCCTTGGTCGCTTTGTCAATAATGAATGCATCGTTAAACCCCGTTAAAATTCCTCTATTTATTTTAACTTTCCATTGATTGAGAGAGGCACCTTGGTTCTCTATTTTCTGAATAAGATTATATTCTTCTTTCGAAAATGCAATCCAGGAATCGTCCCCTGAGGGCTCAATTAAAACTGTATTGTTTCGTACATATTTTTCTAAGTCAGTGTCTCCAAAGTCTGGGTTAATTCGGCAAATAGGAATTTGTTTTTTACCACCATTCTTTCGTCCGATGAATATATTAGTGTAGGTTGTTGCTGATTCAAAATTTTGAGCCATTCCAAAATCTATGACTGCTACAGGTGAAGTATTTCTAGTAAAATATGTTCGTGTAGCTACTCCGTAGTTAGCTCTCATCCATTTATTAGAAGTTATAAATGCTAGCACGCCATACTTCATTAGCAAGCTAGTGCTTCTCTCATAAAAAAGTTGGTATAAATCTCCAGTCCGTTCATAGGTATCAAAAGATTGCTCCTCCAACTCTTTCTTGATCTCTTCTTTTAATTTTTGAATTTGAATATAGGGCGGGTTGCCAATCAAAACGTCAAAGTATTTAAAGCCAAACATCCAGCTCGGTGAGAAAAAAGTAGAAGGATGGCTATCGTCAAATGGATTCCAGTCATCTACTTTGCTTAAGAAGTCGGTGAGGTTCCAGTTCTTTTTCAGGCTTACAAATTCAGTTTTAATGTAGTTTTTGGTATCGGTAAATTCTTTTTGCAGCTGCTCTTTCTTTTGTTTGTTGCCTTTAGGGTCAAAGTAACTATCGCGGATGCGCTCCAGCTTTTGTACTTCGCCCTGTAGGCGCATGAGCGTGAGGTTGTGTTCAGCTTTTTCTAAGAACGCATCGTAGCCACTGTCAATCAAAGTATTGGCACACACAAATTTAAAATCAAGGTTGGGCAGGGCGCTCACCCCAAAGTTATTTTTACGGTCTTGTGGTTTGTAATCAGCCTCCAAAACCAAGCTAAGCCATGCGCGCAGGCGAGCGATCTCCACTGCCATGGGCATAATATCTACTCCGTAAATATTGCGGCTCAGTATCTCACTTTTTAAATCGTAGTTATTTCTATGTCCGTGCCCTACCAACTGGCGCAACTCCATCAGGCGCAGCAGCACACCCATGGGGAACGCACCCGAACCACAGGCAGGGTCGAGTATTTTTACTTCGCTTAGTTTCTGCTGCACCAATGGCACATCGCCTTTATCAAATGGGTGGCTGGCACAATCGGGGCTAAAGAATTTATCGAGGTGCTCTTGCAGCCGCTTTCTGCGCTGGTCGGCAATGGCTTTTTTTGCAGGATCAAAATTGATCAACGTTTGCCGCGGCTCCATATCCTGAAACAACGTGCCTTTGTATTCAACCAATGGCTCTTCTACTACCGCGGTGCTTTCATCTTTGGGCAGCAGCGCCTCTTCTAGGTAGCTCTTCAGTGCCTGGTTCACCATGTAGTCTACAATTTCGCGCGGGGTGTAAAACGCACCAAAGGCTTTGCGCTGGTTTGCCATTTTTTCCGTTTCAGGGTTTTGGCTTGCGAGCAGGTTTTCAAAAATGCGGCCTAGCATTTCGGGGTCAATGGCTACTTGCTGGTATTGGCTGCTGCTTTCGTCTACGGTAAAATCAAAATCTTCGAGCACATGCACAAAGGCCACGAGCCACGCGTTGAGATCAAGTACACCAAAGAGTTTGTCTTCGGGGTGCTTTTCAAATAAACCTCCATTCAAATAAGGAATAGTGTCATACAATTCTTCCAACCCACCTTCGCCTTTGAAGGGATTGCGGCTGGGCACTTCTTCGTTGAGTGTATTGAAGAATAATTGATAGAGGTATTTTTGAAAGAAATCTTTTTTATGCTGCCTGATCGTTGCTGATGCTAACAGTGTTTCGCTGATGATGCCTTTCTCTTTAAGGAACCAACAAAAAATGTAGCGGCCAATGAGGCGCACAGCAAACTGCTTGGCTTCTTCTTCATTTGTTTTGGGTGCTTGCGTTTTAGCAATGCCTACCAATGCATCAAACTGTTCTTTGATTTGTTTGTAGAACTCTTTGTTAACCTCTTTGATGTCGAGGCTTTTCCACATGGCTTCGGCAATTTCAGGTTTTGATTTTGTACCCAGGACTTGCCATTGGGGCACAATTTTTTGAAACTGCGTTTGGGTAAGCTTTCTGCGAAAGGAGACAATGCGCTTTTGGTCTCCTTTGTTTAAAATAACATAGAGTCGATTTTGTTCGGCAGTGGCTACAATATGAAAAGTGTAAGCCGGAGCCGAAGGCAACGTTTGAATGATAGGGGGTGCACCTTGAAAATGAACGATGCTTTCTTTGTCGATAAGTTGGGTGATCTGATCTTTCCTGAATTTTTTCAAGAAAGCAAAGCGTACGGTGATAGCCTCGTCTTCAGCTGAGAGTTTGTATAATTGAAACTGATTGGTGACGGGGTGCCGCGTGAGGTATTTTTTTAGTTCTTCTTTTTTGGGTGCCAGCAGTTTTCCTTTACCGTCTTTGGCGGGCTTAATGCCAATCCATTCCAGAAAGGCTAGTGCGGTATTCATTACTTGCTCCCGCCCAGGGTTGGCATCTAATTCACTCAATAAAAGATTGAAGTCCTCCAGCTTCATCAGGCAAATATTTGTAAGATCTCGGCAATGGGCGGTCGTTCTGTTTTCTCTTCAGGGTTCCAGTTGCGCGCCAAAACAATTAAATCACCAAAGATAGAACTGTCTACATGTTTATTTCGTCTTTGCAGTCTATTTATCAGCCGCAGTAATTTCTGATATTGTTTATTGATGTAGGCATTCTTGCTTTCGATACCGCACTTGTAGACGCGTTCTACATCCTCCAATGGAGTTCCAAATTCCTGCATTTTTTGTAGCGCATATACTAGGGCTTCGTTTAATCTGGCCGTCAGTTCCGTTCCGGTATCTTCGTCTCCAATATCAAAGCCAATGGTAGAATTAGCAATCAAGGCTTCTGCTTGTGGCTTGTTCTTAAAGTTGTCTTTGAACCGTTCGTTTTGATCACTACTTGCCTTAATCGCTAAAAGCCCTTCGGCCGTAGTGAGCTGCTCGATCATTCGTTCTTTGTCAAACACAATAAAGTAACCTGCTTCGTCTTTATCATCCATCAGGTGCGCGAGATGTGTGTATTCATCTTCTTCTTTGCGCATTTGAATTTTGCCCCACTTGCCGCGCGGTAGTTTGCGAATCTTTTCTTTGTAGGCCTCTTCAAACTTTTCGTTTCTATCAAACTCACGTAAGTCGTCCATGAATAGGTCTTCCGCAGCTAATAATTCGGAAGTTTCGAATATCTTATTAAATGCCTCCAATCTCTTTTTCTCATCGCGACTGTACAAGTCTTCAGTGAAGTCGATGGGAATCGGTTCTTCATCAAGTACGGATTGATCAGAACCAATCGTATATCGAATCAAATTGATCTTGTCTTCCAGTTTGCGCACGAGTTGAAGGTAACTCTCCAATTGCTCGGTGGGTCTGAAATTCTTTATGAAGATTTCGTTGTGCACCGAGCCCAGGCGGTTTATGCGGCCGTTGCGTTGAATCATTCGCACCGGGTTCCAATGCAAGTCAAAGTTGATAATGATGCCACAGTCTTGCAAGTTTTGTCCTTCCGATAGCTTATCAGTGGCAATCAGGTAATCAATTTCCTTCTCGTCTGCTTTGAGTGAATATTTTTTTGAGACAGGGGCAAACCGTTTGGCGTAGTTTTCAATTTCATTTTTGTTGCCTAGTGCAAATTCTATATTTCGTTTGTTCACTAAATACTTTGGCAAATTATCCTTTAGATAGGTCAAGGTGTCGCTGAAATAAGTGAAGACTAACACCTTTCGATCATCGTTGGTGTTGAGTTCCTTTGCAAGTACTTGAATCTTATCGTCTTTCTTCACCAACAGGGCAAGTTGTTCTTTCAAAATGCGAAGGATAGATAAGTCACGATCAATGTCTTTTTTTAGTTGAGGAATATTGAACACACCCTCATCGGCTGGCAAAGAAACAAACTCACCATTTTCCTGTTCGAATGTTGCGATGTCAAAATCCAACTCATCTTCATCAGCTGATTCTTCATTGTATGCTTCTATGGCCTTGTTAAGAAAACTCAAATTCTTAACAGAGACAATTTTGCTGTATTTTTCAAGCTTCTCTTTAAAGTCAAGCAGTTTTCTTTCGTAGCTGTTAACGGATAATCCGATAGAATGGAGAGACGACTCTAAGCGCTTCAAGAAAATAGTTCGGAAGATTCCATAAATACCAATCTGTCGGGAGAGCTCGCGGTTGTCATCTACGTTCAACTCTAGCTCATTACGCTTGCGACCGTAATAGGCATACCGGTAAATGTTATAGCGATAACAGGGAAAGCCAAATGAGAGAATGCCAGTGTATAAGATTTCAAGCGATGAGTTGATTGGCTTTTCGCGTTCTTGGTATTCTTTAAATAGATCCAATGGGTGAGCGAGGTATTCCAGTTCGGCAAGACTGTTGATGGTGTATCGGTAGGAGTTGGTTAGCTCAGGGTCACCAGCAGCAAGATCTAATAGTCTCGTTTTAAATTGATTTGAAACTTCATACTCCAGATTATCAGGATAGGACTTCGGAAACTTTTGAAGCTTACCATTAATCTCCAATCCATCTGGATATTCCTTCTCAATTCCTTGTCTTGTTCTTCGAACAATGAATCTATTGAGTAGCGGTGTTAGTTGTTCTTTGATAGCGGGGTAATCAATTACTCCATTGTTATCCCGAATCTGTCTGCGCATATCCGCTTGCAGCAATTCAAGCCGCTCCTTTAGTGTAAAATACTTTTGGCGCGCTCTGTCATAAAACCTTCCCAGCTTGAAGATATCGCCACCCGAACCCAACATGATTTGATTCGTCAAATCAGAAAGTTGGTTATTGATTGGTGTTGCAGTTAATAGAAGTGTTTTAGCACTTTCGTTTTCCTGTCGCCATTTAATAAACACGTCAAAGCGCGACCCACCAGCAGAACGAAGATTATGACTTTCATCGAATACAAAAAGCCCAACAGGAATGTCTTTTAAGTCATCGCGTATCTGATTAATTTTGTTCACGTCTTGTAAACTGTAAATGCGAGGTGGGTTTTCAATTTTGAAATCTGCAAAAGCTTTTTCCCACTGTGAAATTAAACCAGCAGGGCAAATGATCACTACGCGCTGATTTTTAGTCTTGAAGAAATATTCAACCACTTTAATAGCAGTGTATGTTTTTCCCAGACCAACCGAATCGGAAAGCATGGCGACTCCCTGGCGTTCTAGTTTCTTTATTAACAGATTGGCATTCTGAAGTTGAAACCTTAATAACTGAGGTTTTCCTGAGAGCGGATCATTTTGATCAACTCGGTTTTCTTTTTCATCCAACAAGTCCTGTCCATAAATTCTGTACAGTGCATGGATGTACATTTCATAAGGGCTGTAGCAAGTTCCGCCATGCTTACTCAGATCAAGTACTTCTTCTTTAAATGATTTAGACCAATCTTCACTATCGTTCCAGAGCTCTTCGAACCATGTGCGGTGTGAAGGGTGTTGAGTAAGATTCTTTCTAATAAAATTTACTGTTGCGTTATTATCTTCCAGTTGGTTTAGTTCAAGATTGCCAAATAGCCCCTGCTTGGTAAAGTTCGAGCTACCAATGATTCCAATTGAGTTTTCCTCATCGCTTCCAAAGATGTAGCATTTGGCATGTAAGAAGTTTTTCTTGTAAACCTTGATCTCTAGTTTGTCATTTTGGTTAACATACCTTCCGAGTAAGTCAGCCACTTTTTGGAATTCTTCTTTTAATACTAAGTCTTCAAGGTCTTTCTTCAAGTACTTCTCAGGGAAGTCGGGATCTTGTTTTGCTGGATTTTTAACCTGGTATGCTCGTACCGATGGTTCTTCGCCTAGTAGCAATCGAAAGGTTGTATTATCCCTTTCAAGAAATGCCTTCAGCTCTTTGTAGATCATTGCCATGCCGGGTAAGTCCCAATAACCTGTAGCAATAGAAATTTGAGAGAATGCTTTGTTTAATACCAATTCTTTTATCGTGTTACCTAATTGGTAGTCGTCTGAAGAATTGTCAATAAGTTTCAGGCCTTGCTTCATATGTTAAGCTTCTTAACTACTATTTTTTATCTATGACTCAAGAATTCTCGGAAATGTACGCTAGAAATCTCGCGAAAAAAACGTGGTTTTCCCCGTTTTTTAAGAAGGAAAAAATGTGTAGTGAAATTGTCTGCACAATGATTTTTTGATTTATGTGATGGCCACAGCCGTTAAACGCATTTTGCTGTCTGTTTCAAGCATTTTGAAACCGTGACTATTCGTCACGGTTTCATTTCGTTCTAGTGAAATCGGTGCATAACTTCGATTCTTACTGTCAGAGCTGGTAGTTTACTTTGAGCTCGCGTGAGGGATTGCAACGGAAATCCTTTTTGCTGGATTGGGAAGAGCAGCAGGGCAAAAAGATTGCAGTGTAAAGCCCGACCCCCGAGGAGACGAGGGGGGCACGTCCTCCTTCGCCAAGTCTACGGAGGACAGGTCCCCCTTCGGCATCCTTCGACAGGCTCAGGATGACACCGCCAACCTTCAACAAGCTCAGGATGACATAGCCCCAGGGAAATCGCTTTTAAGAAATTTTCAGATAACAAAATGATTGTGAAGTATTTGGAGCAAGGGCAGTGATATTGTATTTTTGTTTCATCAAAATGAGTTACGTGAAAAAAAATGCGTAGCTCAAATCCCCTTAGAGATAGCAACTCGGTTTTCCATACATCCT
>JADBYQ010000013.1 GCA_020402945.1 Cytophagales bacterium
ACCAGTGTCATAGAAACTTGCAGAGCTATACTTGTAATCTTCAGATAGTGTTGCCAGCTGCCAATGCGGCTGGCAAGGATTGTTGTGAAGATACTCAAACTTTTGCTTGAAGAACCACTCGTGTACTAAATCAATGCTCATTGAATTCCGCTTCCAAACCTGAAATGCCCTGTCTTTCAGCAACAACAATATTGTTGGTTGGGAGACCAACAATAACAAAATATTTTGACCAACGGCAACTAGGGGTGAGCCATGCGCCTTTGCTCGCGTGCAACACCAACATGGGCGGAAAATTAACGAAAGTACCTATTATTTGAGTTCATCTAGCTTGTTGGTGAGCCTACGCGCCTTTGCTCACGCGCAACACCAACAAGGGCGGAGATTGTTGGTCGGGAGACCAACAATAACAAAATATTTTGACCAACGGCAACTAGGGGACCAACAATAACAAAATATTTTTACCAACGACAACTAGAGGTTTTTGTCAATCAACTCAGATTAAAAAAAGAAAGGCGCTCATCGAGCGCCTTTCTTTTTAACAAACGGTAAGTAATTAGTTCGCAGGGTTTGGTGGAGTCTTCGTGTTATTGAAACGTTCTACTGATGGGTAAGGATAAAAATTTCTATTTCTTTCCCCGCGGGCGTTGTTCGGATCAAACCTACGGTTGTCTTCCAGTCTCATACCCGACATGAATAACTCAATACACCTGTTCTTATAAATCTCATCAAGCATTGCAGCCTGTGTTGTAACAGGTCCAGATGCAGGCAAGTTTGCATTTACTCCAAATACATCGGTTGTTTTTGTCAAAACTAAATCCAATGCTGTTTTTGCCTCGGGCAGTTTGTTTAAACGGGCGTTGGCTTCAGCTTGGATCAGCAACATCTCACCTGGGATATAAACAGGGATGCTCTCACTATCGCTCTTGAAAAAACCCTTTCCATTTGCAGCTATAGCAGTCAAGTAAAACGCAATCCTTCCATCTATTGGATTTGGTGTTAGAGAAGTAGGTAATCCAAAATTTGCAACGACATCGTACAAATTGTTTGTCGTCAAAGAAACACGGAATACAGGATTTTGCGAAACCGTATTGAAATCAAAGAACGATCTGCTTGTTGCTAAGACCGTCTGCGCTGCGGTTATCGCTTCTTGATTCTTACCCAGGAAAATATTATATCTTGCTAAGAGAGCAAAAATGGAATTCCGAATATTTATGTTCGTTCCTACAAGCGCGGTGATAGTTGTTGAAGGAACGTCAGCCGATAATAATAAAGAGGCATCTTGAAGTAGTCTAACAGCTTCCTCTAAACCTTGTGTACGTGTGACAAAATCAGCATTTTGTGATGTCTTGATCACTACATTTTCCCAAAATTGACACATCGTCCCTATTGACAACGCCCTATAAAAGGCACCATACACTCGTATTGTATTTGCATCAGCTGCAACAGGGAACTTACTTGCATTATCGAACAAGAATTCTCCATTTTGTCGAACTAGATTGAGCGAGGTCCATAGATTAGTTACAATAGGATTATCCGGTGTGAGGCTTGTTCCTCCAGTTTTTAAGTTTTGCAAATCAGCATTTCCTGCGTTTAGCACACGTAACTCATTAGCTGAAAGGCCAGCCGCAGTGATTGAAGTATACAAAGCGCTCGTAGCTCCAACCGCGTATCTCCATTGGGATCCAGACACTAAGTTAATAAGACCTTGAGGCGATGAGTTAATAGCTTCAACAGTTGGTGCATTTGGATTGACAAAATCAGTCTTGCAGCTAAACATGATTAGCGGAAGAACTATAAGAAATGATATAACTTTTTTCATTTTTCTATTTGTTTAAAAAGAAGCAGTTAATTTAAACTGGAAGGTTCTTGGTATAGGCACGTTACCAAAATCATCTCCGCGAACTCTTGTGTTCTGCCCTGCTGAATTAGTTTCAGGATCAAAACCGCTGTAGTTGTCTATTGAAAACACATTCCTTCCAATAACAGTAAAGTTGATGTTTGAGAATAATCCCATTTTACCAAAGTCGTACGTCAGGGCAACCTCACGAAGTTTGACAAATGATCCATCTTCGATATGTTCCTCTTGAATTCTAGGCCCGATGAATCCACCAATTGCTGCAACCCAACCGCGAGGCAATTCACCTCGAAGTTCGCGCTCTGACATTTTGCCAGCGCCCACGTTGTTGAGTGTGATTTTATTCCAGTTATAAATTTCGAACCCTTGAATAGCATCAAACTGAACCCGTAGTGAAAAGCGTTTATAGCCGAAGTTATTTATTAATGAGCCCGTCCAATCCGGATTAGGATCACCAAGAACTCTTCGGATTGGTGTTCCTGAAGGTTGGCCAGTAACAGCGTCTCTTTGAGCAATGTTCGTGTTTGGATCGCCTCGCTCGACTTGAGGTAATCCTGCTGGAGTGAGCAATAGAGATCCGTCACTTGCTTATTTAACAAATCGGTAATCTCATTTTTGAAGGTCGAAAAAATTGCTGTAAGGCCCCAAGAGAAACTCTTTGTCTTGACAATCGCAGCATCCGCTTGCAATTCGATACCAGTGTTTTTAAGTTGTCCAGCGTTCTTTATTATGTCCGACCCTCCGGATGTGGGAGCGACTGCGGTAGTTAAAATTAGATCTTCAATCGTTTTAGAGTAATAGGTAAATTGTAAAGCTAGTTTATTCTTTAAAAAAGACAAATCAGTTCCAAACTCGAACTCTTTTTGCCGCTCTGGCTTGATGTCTCGTTGACCAATTCTACTACTTGGAACAAATCCACCACGATTTGGTAACACAATTGGACTTGCCACCGTAAACCGATCAAACTCTCCTATGGCGGTCAAGTTTCCTGCCTCTCCATACGATCCTCTCAATTTGAACGAATTCCAGAAAGTTGGCATGGATTTCCAAAATGCTAAATCGGAAAGAACTACACTGGTACTCACCTTTGGATAAAACTGATTCCGTTGATCTTCACCAAAGGACGATGCACCATCAACCCTTCCAGCCAATGTCAAATAAAGAAAATCTTTAAACCCAATAGTCTCTTGCAAAAAGAATCCCCACAAGGTAAACTCACGCTGATCCTCGCTTGGATTCGCGAAGAAGTTTCTTGATGCATTCAAAGTGTTAACAAAAGGCAACAAATCTCTTCCCTGCGCAACGTTGCTCTTGTTTTGCCGATACAACCACTGGGTCCCTATGGAAGTAGTCGTTGAAAATGAGGAGCCAATAGTATGATTATAAGTGGCAGAAAAATTACTATTTAGTTGAAATGTGCTTGAGTTAGCAACGCTTGCATATCCGTCTGGAAAGAATGCAGCTGAAACACCCGGGTATGGTATTGTCGGTTGCAAGGTGTTTCCAACTAACGAAGTATTATCTATGCCAACCCGATAGTCCAGAATGAGATTTTCTATAGGAGCATAATTAAAATTGAGGTTACCTATCACCCTGTTTGTTTCTTGTGTTATGTTATAAGTCTCAATGGGAGTTAATGGATTTATGCGAAGAATTTCACCTGCACGTAAATTACCAAATGCATCTCGTTCGTTGATATTAAAAACATTGTCCATTATAATTACTCCACTAATTGGATTGAAAAAGTTGTTTCCATTCGGCAAATCTCTGCTGGAACTATTTGAATAAATCAAGCCAGCGGTGAGCAGCGCTTTATCATTAATTAGTCGTTGATCGACTTTCAAATTCAAACCATATCTTTTAAAGTTTGTACTTTTTAAGATACCATCATTGTTGTAATAAGAAGTAGAAGCAAAGTAGGTGGTTTTCTGATTACCGCCTGCTATGGACAGGTAATTGTCAGTACCCGTTGCGGTCTTAAAAATGTCTTTCCAGTAATTATACCGGCTGACCGCATATTGGTTTGTAACTATTGGAGCATTGTTTCCTGCCACGGGGCCTGTCCCCGGCAATAGGGCTCGATCCGCAGGTGTTCTAAAATCGCCAATAAGAGTTAATCGATCACCAGTAGTTGACAATCTTGCGTCTCCTGGATAACCAAATCTAAAAGGGTACTGATTCAATTCTATCTCTTTTCGCAACTCGCTAACAACTACGGAAGTGGAGAAAGTGATCTTAGGTGCACTGTTTGTTGCCTTTTTCGTTGTAATTAGAACCACTCCGTTAGAAGCCAAAGATCCATAAATGGCCGCTGCTGATGCTCCCTTTAAAACTTCTATGTTTTCAATATCGTTCGGATTAATATCTATCAATCGATTTTGACCAGCCTGAAAATTTGTTCCCTGTGCATCTGCATTTAAATTGATTACATTGCTTGAACTATTATTGATAATATTCCCGTCAACTATAAAAATAGGTTCCGCAGACCCGTTTACTGTAGAAATACCCCTTAAAATGACTGAAAAACCGCCCCCTGGATCTCCGGAATTCTGAGTTATAACTGCTCCAGAAATTCTTCCCGAGAGGCTAGAAATCGCATTGGGGCTGCCAACATCCTTGAAGTCCTTTTGACTTATCCGCGAAACAAGATTGCCTATCTTTCTCTTTTCAGAAGTTGTTCCCAAACCTGTAACAATTACTTCGTCCAGTTTTAAAACATCCTCAGCTAAGGCAATAGTAAACTCGTAGGACGTCTGATTATCAACAACAAGAGCATTTTTTGAAGTCTTGTAACCGATAAAACTTGCAATCAAAGAATAACTGCCTGGTGTTACTGCCGAGTTAAACTTAAAGTTTCCTTCCGCATCAGTAATTGTTCCTGAGGTTGTTCCATCTATTCTTATGGAAACCCCCGGCAACCCCTGTTGTGTTTCTGCATCCGTTACCTTTCCGGTAACTACTACCTCTTGCGCCTGCGCTTGAAGCGTAGTGAAAGCCAAGAGAAAAACCAGCCCCATGCTACATAGGCTGTGCCTTTTTTGCTTGTAAATGTTTATCATGAAAAATAGTTTAAGGTGAAAAGAGGTTATTTGTCTGGCTACGCCCATTGCCAAAAGCAGCAAAAGACCGTAAACATTGGCTTGAATTTGCGTTTTTTTTCTAGAATTGCAAACGATTGTAAAATATTTTATGTAAAATCGTGCGATAAGCCTGACCTATGCTCAAAGAAGAGCGACTGAATTACATAGTCAACGAAGTAAAGATCCGCAACAGGGTGCAACTGCTAGACATTGCCCAAAAGCTATCTGTCTCTGAAGATACTGTTCGCAGAGACTTGAATTACCTGGACGAGCAAGGCAAAGTAAAAAAGGTACACGGTGGAGCTATTTCAAACTCTTTCCACGTTTATACGTACCGCGAAGATCAAATCTACGCACATGAAGACAAGTCGGTAATTGCCGAAAAGGCGCGCCAGTTGCTGGTAGATAACATGGTTGTTATTATGTCTGGGGGCACTACAAACCTTGAAGTAGCCCGTCTTCTTCCCGATCACCTTAAACTCACGATCTTTACACCAAGCCTACCCGTTGCCATGCAATTGCTTGAGCATCCTTCCATCGAAACTATTTTTGTGGGTGGCAAACTTTCGAAAGACGCGCAAATTGCTGTTGGTGGCGATGCCATCCGCACGTTGTCACAAGTGAAAGCCGATTTGTGTTTTATGGGTATGGGCAATTTAAATGCTGAAACGGGCCTCGCTGAATTTGACTGGGATGTGGTGCAGCTAAAAAAAGCTATGCTGGAGTCTGCCAAAAAAATTGTGGTGCTAACTATTTCTGAAAAAATTAATTCATCGCAACGTTTTAATATCTGTCCGATAGAATCGATCCATACATTGATCACAGAGCTTGACCCAAGTCATTCAAAAGTTCTTCCTTTCAAAGCAAAAGGACTAGAAGTTTTGTAGCGGAAGCCTAAAGATTATCGAATTAATTCGGGAAAGAAATTTTTCCCATTGAAACAGAAGGAATTCCATTTCTGCCCGACCCGTATTGCACGCCCCCTCCACAAACACACTCATTGGCAAGTGTAGCAAATAGTACCGCTTCCTTCGCATCGGGATTGATGTGAAGGTCGTGTGTGGTTAAAAACGAAAAGCCAGGCAACTGACTTATAATATTTTCCATGAGCAATGGATTGTGCATGCCACCCCCGCTAGAAAAGAGCTTGATGTTAGTTTTATCGCCCGTACTTTTTTTGATCCCCTCTACGATCATGTCTGCCGAAAAACGGTTGAGTGTTGCCAACGTGTCCTCGGGCGACAACTGTTGCGTATTCGATTTTTTCTTTGCGTTGTCGAGGTAATTCAAATTGAACAACTCTGGTCCTGTGGTTTTTGGAAAAGACTGCTCGAAAAAAGGATGATCTTTCAGTTCCCTCAACAAAGCACTATTCAAGCTACCGCGTTTTGCCACTTCGGCATTTTCGTCAAAGTATTTGTGGGGAAAATGTTGCTGAATAAATGCATCCATTATTGTATTCCCTGGGCCAACATCTGTACAAAAAACCTCATCAGCATTTAGATTTCCGGGCAGATAGGTGAAGTTGGCAATGCCGCCAATGTTCAGCATGATGCGATCTTCATCTCTTTTAGAAAAAATAAGAAAGTCGCCATAGGCAGCAAGTGGCGCGCCTTCGCCACCACCCGCAATATGTTTTTGCCGAAAATCGCTCAGTGTAACAACTCCGGTGGCATGTGCGATATGATCACCATCACCGATTTGAAGTGTAGCGTTTCCAAACTTTTGTTGACCGTGTAACAACTTTGGAGCATGATAGATCGTCTGCCCGTGACTCGCAATCAAATCAATATCGGTAGGGTCAATCCTCCATTTAACAAGGCATTTCAATATCAGTTCTGCGTGATACAGCCCAACCCACGGATTAAGCAAACAAACTTTCTCAAGGCTCACTTGCTGCTTCGAGAATACCGATTTGATTTCGTCTTTGAATTCGGAATCATAAGAAACTGTCTCAAAGGCAACTAATTCTATTTGAGTTTCTAATCCCTTCCCGCGAAAGCGGCACAATGCTACATCCAATCCGTCTAATGAAGTGCCCGACATCAAACCAATAATCAGCCGCTCAGGCTTATTGGCGATTGTAAATAGCTTTTCAATTTGTGGATTCATACGATCTTTTCCATTTCCAACCAGTGATTTACTGTCTTTTGCCGTGTGGAGCTTCTTGCCTCAAATGGTTTAACCTTTAAACCAAAAATACTTTCTTGTACTTATACTACAGGATTCATCTTGCCACGAATAACACGAAATTTCACGAATTCCACATCGAATGTATTTGAGTTTATTTGTGCATTCGTGGCCAAATTTTTGGCTGGATCGCTCACCAGTTATCTCATCGACTTATGGATTTTTTGTTTTCGTTGGTGAGCATTTACTGCCTCTACTTTGCCACCATAATGCAGGCTGGCGTTAATTTCATAACCGTAAAGCAAAATCACCGTCACCAATTGAATCCAAATCATTAGCGCAATCAATGCCCCGATAGAGCCATATACTTTATTGTAACTGCCGAAGTTGGTGATGTAAACCGAAAATCCATAGGAAAGACCAATGATGGCCAACGTGGCAAGCAAAGAGCCAATAGAAAAGAATTTCCAGTTGTAATGAACGGCCGGGCCAAAATAATAAATGAACGAAATAGCAATAAAGAACACAATGAAGATGACAACAAATCGTAAAAGCAGCAACAAATAAATCGTGAAGCTATCCAAATTTAGATGACTAAAATCTTCGATATGTGATAGCACATAGTCCAATGAAAACTGGCCAACCACCAACAAAATAACAGCCGAGAACAACACAAGCGCCAACATGAGCGTCAATGCCAACGAAGTCAATCTCATGCGAAGCCAATGTCTGCGCTCCACCGTCCGATAACAGGCATTGAATGACCGCATCAACGCCAACATACCATTGCTAGAAAGGTATACCGCAAAAAGAAAACCGAAAGTCAGCAAGCCGCCCCGCTGGTTACTGAGTATATCGAAAACAGTAGATGCAATGGCTCCGTACATAGATGGTGGCACCAATTCTTTGATGAAATCCATAATCGTTTCGGTGGTGATATCCGGGAAATAGACGTTGATATAGGGTAGAAGCGTGAACAAAAAAATTATTGCGGGGAAAGTAGCCAAGATAAAATTGTAGGCCACTCCATTGGCGCGATCGCCTATTTCATCTTCCTCCAAATTATGTGTAAAGATTTTAAAAAACTTATAGAGTGAAAGGTTGTCGTACTTCTTAAACTTGATACGCTTCATCCACGTCCGGCCAGAACGCGCTGTAGAAAATGTTAGAATCTTTTTTCTCGTGACGTACTTCACTTTTTTAATTTGAAAATTGGAAGATTCGTCAATTTAAAAATGAAAGTCTGTTAGTACCCTTTTGAATTACACTCAAACATAACCAGCGATTCCCCATTTTCAAATTTTCAAATGGCCAGACTCTCTAAATCTAACTAGAAGAAAGGTTTCAACACTTCCATAAACGCCTGAGGAGGTCTGCATGGCTTGCCTGATTTTTTATCTACAAATGCCAGGTGTGTCTCGCCTTCGTGGATTAACTTGCTTTCTCCATTGTAAATGGAATAGTTAAATCGAATACGTACACTCGGTTTTTCTTGAATGGTTGTTACAATTTTCAAATGATCATCGTACAACGCGGCTTGGTGATACTTTGAATGATTCTCTAACACAGGCATCATTACCCCATCGTCTTCCAGTTTCTTATAAGTAAGTCCTAATTGGCGTAAACTCTCCACACGGCCTACCTCATAGTACATGGCATACACGCCATAGTACACGTAGCCCATTTGGTCAGTTTCACCATAGCGCACGCGCACAAATGTTTCAGAGGTATACATTATTTTTTGTTGGCTTCTGCCTTTTTCATTTCTGCAGTCAACGCTTTTTGATACTTACGCGCATTTATGTTATGCTCGCTCAAATTTGCTGCAAAGTTATGATAGCCTGAAAAATCTTCTTTGGCGCACATGTAGTAGTAATCCGAGGGAGTGTAATTGAGCACGGCATCGATATTGGCGATTTGCGGTACGTTGATTGGGCCGGGAGGAAGGCCGGGGTATTTGTATGTGTTGTATGGCGACTTGATTTCTTTGTGGCCGTTATAAATTCTCTTCAATGAAAAATCACCTGAAGCATAAACCAAAGTCGGGTCGGCTTGCAACGCAATATCTTTTTTTAGACGATTGAGATAAAGCCCGGCAATCACAGGAGCCTCGTCTTGTTTCACCGTTTCTGCTTGTACAATAGATGCAAGAATGGAAACTTCAATGGGAGTCAGTCCAAGTTTTTTTGCTTTGGCGGTACGGTCTTCATTCCAAAATTTGAGAAACTCCTGATGCATCCGTTCAATCAATTCGCTCGGGGTTACATTAAAATAAACCTCGTAGGTATTGGGTAAAAACATAGTGCGAATATTCTCCTTCGTGAAGCCTTCCTGATTTGATTCAACAAAGTCGTCTAGTGCTTCTTTAAACTCATCTGGCGAAACACCTATGTTTTTCGTTAGTTTTTCTGCTAACTCATCGGTGAGGCGTACATAAGAAAACGTAACTCTGACTGGTTCTTGCTTACCCGACTTCAACACCTTAATGGCTTGCAGATTGGTCATACCTTTTCGAAGAACAAATCGCCCAGGGATTATCTTTTCGTCATACCCTGACAGGCGAGCCAAAAAACTGAAAGAGACCATATCGTTCACAAAGTTTCCTTTCCCCAAATCTGTCAGCACTGACCGATAGGTAGCTCCAGGCTTGATGATAAAAACACGGTCGTCACGCTCAACCAAAATATTTGGGACATAAACAATTTGGTAGGCATAAAACGTAAACGAGATGAGCAATACAGAACCCACCAAAAAGAAAACCAACTTGCTCTTTTTTACTTCAGCCATAGAAACAAAATGAACATCAAAAATACAAAAAGTAATTCCACCGTGTTGAGTGTGATTTTAAAATCATTGGTTTTTACTTCGTATCAGTTGTTCTTGCGTGGCCTGCATTTCTTCCAAGTTTTGCCTTAACTCTTCTTCCTGCGATTTCAATCGCTCCGTTTGAGCTTGTGTTTCCATCAGCATATCTTTCATTTTTTGTGCAACGGTTACGCTATTGATTACCGAGGCCACAAACCCTCCCGCTTTTTCTAGGAACTCAATTTCATGTTTTTGCCATTTATGAAAACCTGCTAGTTCTACCAGGGCTTCTATCTCATCATTAAATTTCATCGGCACAATAACAAGACAAGTGGGCGTAGCTTCACCCAGTCCAGAGGTAATAGATGTATAATTGTTCGGCAAGTCCGTAACCAGGGTGGTTTCACCTTCAAGATAAACTTGGCCGATCAGACCTACGCCCGGCTCAATAGTTTTGGAAACATACTTCTTCCGATCGTAAGCAAAGCAAGAGGACAGTTCTAACCGAGTCTTCTCACCTTCTTTCTTTCGCACGAAAAGACTACCCTGCACCGCTTTCAAGTGTCGGCACAAGAAAAAAATAGTTTGATAAGATAGATCGTCCATTGAGTTCTGGTGGTTGCGAACTAGTTCATTGAACTTTGCAAGACCGGAGTTTAGCCAATTTCGTTTTTCCTCTTCTCGCCTTGCCGCTTTTAATTGATCTTTAAGTGCGGTAAGTTTTCCCGAGAGGTTTTCTTTGTTTAACATTCCATTTCTTTCATTCACGCCTCGCCACGTAACGTCCAAATTGCCCTCGGTAAGTTGCGTAACAAAATTTGCGGCATCTTTAAAACTCGAAATAGATCGGTCAATATAAAGTGCTTCTGACCCGTCCGTAATTTCATTGCCATCGTCAAACAAAAAGGTTCGGTTACTTTTATCAAACTCGAGCAATAATTTTTTTCGTTGATTGGTTTGCTTCACTAATCGCACAACAATAAAAATAAGTGTAGGGATGCCAAATAACACGAGAAATGCTTGTATCCAACCATTTCGAGCCATCGCATTTTCATATCGCTCCTGGGCAACCGTATTCAGCTTATCTTGGTGGGCATTTATTTTCTTTGCAACCGCATCATATTCATACCAAAGCGCGGTGCCCCTATCTTCTTTAAACATAGTACGAAAGGTATCCATGCTATCCACCTTAATTGCTTCGATCATCTCTCCGGAAAAAACCAGATAGTTGCTAACTGCATTTCGTATTTTTTGAAGTCCCTCAACCTCGATATTTTGAGATGACAATTGTCTATTTAGGTCGTCAAAAGTCTTATTGAAAACCTCCTGCGCAATTGTGTAAGGTTTAAGCAAGCGTTCATCTTTAGCTACAGAAAAACCCCTCACGCTAATATCTGCGCGCTGCACTATGCCGCGGATAATGAAGTTCATGTTCTCCTTTATAGATGCGGTTTCCTCTTTGGTTTTAACCGTAGCAATCATCACCAGGTTGTTGTAGTACCCGGTTGCTGCGCTTACAAAAATTAAAATGCCAAGAAACACTATGGGTACTAGAATTGAATTTTTTTTGAGGAACTGAGCCAATTTTTTCATTGTCGTTCTATTAGTTGCCAACATATGTTGCGCGCAAAGGTAATTTGTAAAATGGAAAAATTTACGAAAGTTTTAGATCCGATAAGGCAGCGTCTGACTCTCCAACATATATTCTACGTTACCGTGATTATTTTAAGGCGTCTTTCAACCCAAATTTTGCAGTAGCAAAATTTGCCTGCGGTTGGCGCAAAATGCATGGCATTTTGGTCAAGGTTAACCCTGAAAATACTGACGTTACCGTAAGTATTCTTCAGCCCTCCGGGCAGATTTTGCAACCAATTGCAAAATCTGGGTTCAATAAAGTTAGCTTCTAACAAGCGGTGGAAATTAATTAACTTGCTGATGAAACTACTATGCCTGCCGAACTTTTAGTCATTCATCCAATCAACCCCGAACCGAGAAAAATAAATCGTGTCGTTGAGGTTTTACTAGAAGGCGGAGTAATTATTTACCCAACTGACACCATCTATGGTATCGGCTGTGACCTTAAAAACAAGCGAGCCGTTGAAAAACTCTCCCAAATTGAAGACCTGTCTGCTCGACAGGCAGGCATCAAACCTCAGAAAATGAATTTGTCATTTATCTGCAATGATTTGAGCCACATTTCCGAATACGTAAAACGACTAGACACCCCAGCCTTCAAAGTGTTGAAAAAACTTTTACCCGGCCCCTTCACATTTATTTTTGAGTCCAATTCTAATGTTCCTAAAATTTTAGGTGTTAATAAAAAGACCGTAGGAATACGCATACCCGATCATCGCATTCCGTTAGCCATTGTAAAACAACTGGGCAATCCACTTATTACCTCGTCTATCAAAGACGATGATGAAATAAAAGAATACACTACAGACCCGGAGGAAATCTACGAGGACTTCAAAAACAGAGTTGATCTCATTGTACATGGCGGGCAAGGCGGCAATGTGCCTTCAACCATCGTAGATTTTACCGGATCAGAACCTTTTGTTACACGGCAGGGTCTGGGAGAATTTCTTGGCTAGCAACTACTTTTTCTGGGGGAGCTTTTCCTTTAGGTCGTCTCCTTTCAAATACTTTCCATACCAATCCAAGTACCTCACCAATCGATCTTTTTGATAACTCGGTACGCCAATTCCGTGGTGCTGACCGGGATATACAACAAATTGGGTTGGTACACCCAAGGATTTCAATGCCTGATACATTTGCTCGCTGCCCGCAGCGGGCACGTTAAAATCTTTTTCACCCACCATATAGAGTGTGGGCGCTTTGATTTTTTCAACGTTTAGAAAAGGGTAAGATACTTTCATCCACTTGTCCATGTTCTTCCATGGAACACCCAATTCATTTTCATACTGGGCGATATATTGATCAGAGCCATACAATGAAAGTTGCAAGGCACTTCCCGCTCCGCTAGCCGCTGCTTTGAAACGTGGATCAGTAGCGGTTACATAGTCTGTAAGAATTCCGCCATAACTCCACCCGCCAATGCCTAACTTATCCGCATCTACTTTTCCAGTGTTGATTAAGTGATCAACCGCACCAATCAAATCCATCACTTCTTTGTTCCCCCAATCTGCGAAGATGGCCTTGCTAAAAGCCATTCCTCTGCCACTACTGCCGCGGTAGTTTACGCACGCAACGGCATACCCTTTTGCTGCTAAAACCTGAGGCGTTAAATCAAAACCAAAATCGTCTTGTGCAGTGGGGCCGCCATGTATCCATAATACCAATGGCAACTTCTTGTCCTTTGGCTGATTGGCCGGCCAGAACAGTAGACTATTCACTGTCGTGCCATCCTTACTTTTGGAGGTGAACCCCTCTACAGAAGCCAACGCTAAGGGCTTTAGAAAATCGTTATGGACGTGGGTGAGTCTGCGAGTCGATTCTCCTTCAACCGTGTAAATCTCATTGGGTGTGGACGCATCACTTGAAAGTGCTACCCAATTGTTATTAGCTGCCGACTGTAGTGCCCCAAACGTACGATCGCCCGAGGTTAACTTTTTCATATTTCCATCCAAATCAAAGGAAACTACATGGGCTCTTCGATCATCGTCAACTACAGTATAAACGGACTTACTGTCGGCCGACCAACGAGGAGCTGATACATCGCGATCTAATTTTGCATTTAAAATTTTAGACGAACCTCCTTCAGCAGGAACTAATGCTAGCTGGGGCTGATCATAAATATCATAGCCTGGTGTTTGGGATTTTAGGTAGGCAATGTACTTCCCATCCGGACTCCATGCTGGGCTTGTGTCCGAATCCTGCCATGTTGTGAGTTGTTTGATGGCCGCATTTTTTGTGGCCTCCATCACCCAGATATCGGTATTTCCGTTGCGATCGGGATCAGCACTTCGGTTGCTGACAAAAGCTATTTTTTTACCGTCTGGAGACCACACCGGATTCCCTTCGTCATAATCGCCCTTGGTAAGTGTATCCAACTTCTTTGTTTCAAGATCAAAAACATACAGATGGCTACGCTTACGCTCCAGATAGCCACCCGCATCTGATTTAAAATGATAGCGATCGATCATGATCGGTTTCGCGGATTTTTTCTTTTCAGCTTCATCGCTCGACTCCTGATCTTGTATAACCAGCACTATCTTTTTGGCATCAGGGCTCCACACATAGTCACTGATACTGTATTTTAATTCTGTCAGTTTTTCAGCTTCTCCTCCACGTCTGTCCATTCTCCAAATCTGAGATGATTTAGTTTCGTAGCGCGAAGACATAAAGGTTAAATATTTTCCATCCGGAGACCAACGAGGTCGACTTTCACTCTCCTTGCTGGGGGTCAGCTTCACCGTTTCCTTCCCATCCCAACTTATCATCCAAATATCGGAATCTGATTTGTCTTTGGCCGAATCCGGTGTGGATAACACATAAGCCACCCATTTTCCCTCAGGCGAAACTTGCGGGTCGCTAACTGATTTGAGTCGATAAATATCTGAAGGATCAATGGCGCGTTGTGCAACGCCAATCATCGAATTCAACAGAAAAAAGAAGAATAAAGTCTGCCTCATAAAATGTAGTCTAGGCGTGAAATATACAAAAAGGCAGCTTTAAGAGGCTGTTTTTTACACTAACGGGTGGGATGAAATCCAGTAGAAACAAAAAACCCCGGCTTATCCGCCAGGGTTTCCTTTTTCGTTTTTACAATTTCAAGCGATCACAAAACACCGGTTCAAAATGGCCCGGTGCTCATTCCCATAATTGGCATAACACCAATTTCTGAGCTCCTGAATCTCCTCCGCTATCAATACTCTGATAGCTTTTCTCAGCTCCTTTTCAAAGAGCCGTGCGTCAAAACTTACTCGGCTGAGTATGTTTTTGACATAATTGAGCATTTTCATTCGTTGTTTAAAGTACGTGGTTCAATGTTGAAAATTTAAAACGTTGAGATTAGTCTTAAGTTGCCTAGCCAATTTGACTTATTTCAAACGCCCTTCAAATCGTATTGAGACTTGAAAGTACAAAACAGATTTAATACTAAAAAAGAAGATTTTAATTTTGTATTGCAACTTGTTGCGATGCTACTTGCAACCTTGAAATTTATGGTAAGAAGCGGTTTTTTGATTTTGAGCCTACTCACGTTGGGCTTTTGTGCGAAGGCACAAAATGTTCAGATTGAACTCGGGCCGGGAGAAATTGGTGAAAACCAAGCCTGGACCATCACGATCACGGTCAATAACGACCGCCTTAAGAGCTACGATAACTTCCCCGATATTGAAGGGTTGCAAAAAAGAGGCACCTCATCCAGTTCTCAAACGAGTATTGTGAATGGCCAAATGAGTTCCTCGCAAAGCATTATCATGACGTACGCTCCTACTCGCCAAGGGACATTCACTATTCCTTCCTTTAAAATGAAAGTGAATGACCAGATATACGCTGTAAATGGGAAAAAGCTGAAAATCGGCCCGCCCGTGCAGGTGCAGCAAACTGATCCATTTAGAAGTTTTTTTGACCGCGACCCGCGTGAAGATTTCTTCGGGAAAGGTACTACCGAGTTTGTAGACGTAAAGGAAGAAGCACTACTCGCGTTGACGACCAGTAAAGATGAAGTGTATGTTGGCGAAGCCTTTACTGCTACCCTTTCCTTTCTGGTGGCGGAAAGTAACCGTGCTCCCATGCAGTTTCACGAATTGGGAAAGCAGCTTGCCGATATTCTTAAAAAAGTGAAACCCTCCACTTGCTGGGAAGAGAATTTTAATATTGAGAGTATAGAAGGAGAGCCTATAGAAATCAACGGCAAAAATTACACCCAATACAAGATTTATCAGGCTACTTTCTATCCACTCAACAACCAGCCGGTCATTTTTCCGAGTGTAGGGTTGGAGATGATTAAGTTTAAAGTCGCCAAGAACCCATCTTTCTTCGGGCAAAATAGACAAGAAGATTTTAAGACGTTCTATTCAAAAGCCAAAACCGTGAAAGTGAAAGACCTTCCTCCTCATCCACTGAGTGATGTGGTGGCGGTTGGTGATTACCGATTAGAAGAAAGACTCGCCAAGAACGATCTGGAAACCGGTCAGAGTGTAGGTTATGACTTTACCATCTTTGGAGAGGGAAACATATCTGGGATTGAAAAACCGAGAGTTAGCAGCGACAATAGCTTTGAATTTTACGAGCCAAATATTAAACAAAATATCAACCGCGAGGTGGGGCATATCACGGGCAAAAAAACATTCAGCTATTTTATCATTCCCAAAGAGCCTGGATCTTTTGCCTTGAAGAATTATTTTCAATGGGTGTTTTTTAATCCGTCCACCAAAAAATATGACACGCTTCAATCGAAAGAATTAGTAACCGTTCAAGGAGAAAGTCAAAAAAATCAAGCCATTGAAAGCAACGACCTAGGCTCCTTTTACGATCGAATGGATGTCACAGACAATACGCTGAAAACCATCACTTCCGCCAATCAGCTAAAAATTGCTCTGAATGTTTTTATCTTGCTCATCTTAGCGGCATCCGTCTATTTGATTGTAAAAAAATAATGGGCAATACCTACGGTACTCTTTTTAAGATCAGCACGTTCGGAGAAAGTCATGGACTGGCAATAGGTGCGGTCATAGATGGCTGCCCGGCCGGGTTGGAGATAGATGAGCCGTTTATTCAAGCAGAATTAACCCGAAGAAAGCCCGGCCAATCAAAAATTACAACGCAACGAAAAGAAGACGATACATTCAAAATCATTTCGGGAGTTTTTGAAGGAAAAACAACCGGAGCACCCATTGCCATTGTGATCGAAAATCAAGATCAGCGCAGCAAAGATTACAGCCACATTGAAAATACTTTTCGTCCCTCTCATGCCGATTTTACTTATCAAGAAAAATATGGGATTCGTGATTATCGTGGGGGAGGCAGAAGTTCGGCCCGCGAAACAGCCGCACGAGTAGCAGCTGGAGCGATTGCTAAGTTGTTTTTAAGAAAATATCGGATTGAGATAAATGCCTTTGTATCACAAGTAGGTGAATTGAAAGCTCCGCATTATACTGCGTTAGATCTTTCAACAACAGAAGATAATATTATCCGGTGCCCCGATCCTGCAATAGCAGAAAAAATGATTGCCTTAATTGACCGAGTGCGCTTAGACCGCGACACCATTGGTGGCATTGTTACCTGTGTGATCAAAAACACGCCTGTTGGTTTGGGCGAGCCAGTTTTTGATAAACTTCATGCCGAGTTGGGCAAAGCTATGTTGAGCATCAATGCGGTGAAGGGTTTTGAATACGGGAGTGGCTTTGAATGTGTGCAACTGCGGGGCTCACAACATAACGATGAGTTTTACAACGAAGGTGGAAGGATACGAACCAAGACAAATCACTCCGGTGGGGTACAAGGCGGTATCAGCAATGGAGAAGATATCTATTTTAACGTGGCCTTCAAACCGGTAGCCACTATTATGCAAGATCAACATACAGTTGATAAAGATGGAAATGACGCGATCGTATCTGGCAAAGGAAGGCACGACCCGTGTGTAGTTCCACGTGCGGTGCCAATCGTAGAAGCCATGGCTGCATTGGTCTTGGTGGATTTTCTATTGAGAGCAAAAGTGAATCAACTGTAAAGTAGGGTTATGACCATTCTGGTGGCCTTTTTTGTGATCGGTTTCGTTGGCGCTCTTACGGTTTCCGGAATTAGAGTCTACTTTATGATTGATGATTATCGAATGAGAAAAAAGCAAAACAAGCACGACAACCAAAGCCAAATCAAAGCGTAAGTTCAGCGCCCTATCAAGGCCATTTCCGACAGTGGCAAACATAACACATCTGAAAAAAGAAATGTTATCTTGCGCTAGCGCATGCTACAAGACTACCTTAGAAAAATAGCCGATACCACCGCACAGGGCGATGCCCGCGAAGAAAGCTATTACTCAAACCTTTCTTCGTTTGTTGAAACTTTTGCTGAAAGCATTGGCCGTAAGAAAATTCAAATCACAACGCTGCCAAAGAAAACCGAAGCGGGTAACCCCGACTTTCGAATTTGGGACGGCCAACAAAGCATTGTAGGCTACATAGAAGCAAAAAAACCAGGCGAGAATTTAGATGTCATCGAAAACTCCGAACAGCTTAAACGCTACAGAGGAGTATTTCCTAATCTTATCTTAACCGATTTCTACGAATTCAGGCTTTTCAGAAATGGCCAGCTTATCGACAAAGTTTCCATTGGTCGGCCTTTCATTGCCAAGCGATTAAAAACAGTTCCTCCTGTTGAAAATGAAGAGAAGTTTCTTGCTCTCCTTAACAAATACTTTTCTTTTACCCTACCCAAAGTTTTTACTGCCGAATCACTTGCAGCTGAACTGGCCAAGCGTACTCGCTTTTTACGCGATGAAGTTGTAACTATCGAACTGGAAGAAGAACAAAAAGGCAAAGGGCCGCTCTATGGATTTTATACCGCCTTCAAAAGATATTTGATTGCTGATTTAAAGGAAGATGGCTTTGCCGACATCTACAGCCAAACAATTACCTATGGTTTGTTTGCTGCACGTACCCGTGCGAATGGGAAATTCAATCGAAAATTAGCTTTTGAATTGATCCCTCAAACCATTGGCATTTTGCGCGATGTGTTTCAATTCATTTCGCTTGGCAAAAAATTGCCCATCGCAATGGAGGTGATTATCGATGACATTGCCGAAGTTTTGCAAGCGGCTGATGTAAGCAGCATTTTGCACGAGTACTATAGAAAAGGCAAGGGCGAAGACCCCATTGTTCACTTCTACGAAACATTTCTAAACATCTACGACCCTGCTACACGCGAGAAGCGCGGAGTCTATTATACGCCCGAGCCGGTAGTAAAATACATTGTTCGTGCCATCCACGACTTGTTGAAAACTCATTTTGATTTGCAAGATGGGCTGGCCAGCAAAGAAGTAACCTTGCTCGACCCCGCTGGCGGAACTCTTACTTTCCCAGCCGAAGCCATCAAACTGGCAGTGAAAGAGTTTACCGAAAAATATGGCGAAGGTGGCCTCAACCAGTTTTTTCAAAACCACATACTCAAACACTACTTTGCTTTTGAATTGATGATGGCACCTTATGCCATTGGGCATATTAAAATTGCCTTTTTGCTGGAAGAGCTGGGTTACAAAATGAAGGACGATGACCGCTTCAATTTGTTTCTTACCAATACGCTGGACATGGAAGATTTAGCCCAGACCGAAATACCCGGCTTGGAAAGTTTGAGTGACGAAAGCCATAAGGCAGGCAAGGTAAAACGACATGATCCAATTTTGGTGATTCTTGGCAACCCGCCCTATTCTGCCAACTCAGCCAACTACAATGAGTGGACTGAGAAATTATTAAAAGAAGACTTGGATGGAGCCACCTCTTATTACAAAGTTGATGGGCAACCATTAGGTGAACGCAATTCAAAGTTATTACAAGATGATTATGTGAAATTCCTCCGTTTCTCTCAATGGAAAATCCAGAAAGCAGGGCAGGGCATTGTGGGCATGATTACCAATCATAGTTATTTGGATAATCCCACGTTTCGTGGAATGCGGCAAAGCTTAATGAACACCTTCAATGAGATTTACGTCATTGATTTGCACGGTAACAGTCAAAAAGGAGAAATTAATCCAGCTGGTGGTATAGATGAAAATGTTTTTGATATTAGGCAGGGAACAGCAATTGTTGTTTTAGTTAAGAGATTTAAATTATCTCAAACTAAGGTTTTACACCAAGATATATTTGGTAAGCGTAGTGAGAAGTATGAATGGTTGGAAAAAGCCAAGTTTAAACCACAAAGCTATTCTCGGATCAAGCCAATGAAACCTTGGTACATGCTTAAGCCTTTTGAGATTACCAAAATAAAATATTACGAAGGCTGGCCATCAATTGTTGATGTCTTTCCGATTAATTCAACAGGAATAAAAACCCATCGGGATGACTTTGTAATCTCATTTAAAGCAAGTGAACTTGAGGGAAGGCTAAGGCAGTTTACAAATCTAAAATTTCACGAGGATTTTCTATCCGAAGCATATAATTTAAAGAACAGCTCAACATGGAATATTTCTAAAACTCGAGACAAGATTCAGAGCGACAAACACATCTTTGAAAAATTCAATCAAATTAGTTTTCGCCCATTTGACATTAGAACGATTGTTTATTCAGACGAGTTGATTGATAGGCCTAGGAGAGACGTCATGAGCCATATGCTTAAGGAAAATTTGGGCATTGTTTGTTCGCGACAAGCTCAAGATGGGTTTAAACACATTTTTATTTCGGAATATTTAGCTGATGTAAATCTTACCGGAAATGCAGGTCGGTACGGTAGCGGTAATCTCTTTCCCCTTTACCTTTATAAACCCACCGAGCCCAAACGCAAGACTCAAACCATGATGCTCTTCGAGCCAGAAGAGAGTTATGGCAAAGATGGCCGCAAGCCCAACATCAGCAAAGAGGTTTTAGAAAAGCTGGAGAAAGCTTACAAAAAGAAGTTTAACCCCTCACCCCTTCCCCTCTCCCGAGGGAGAGGGGCGTCCACAGGACGGGGTGAGGGATTTACACCCGAGAACACTCTCCATTATTGCTACGCCATCCTTTACAGCAACACCTATCGTGAGAAGTATGCGGAGTTTTTAAAGATAGATTTCCCGCGCATACCATTTACATCGGATTTCAAATTGTTTTTGCAACTGGCAGAGTTAGGCGAGCAACTTACCGAACTGCATTTGCTGAAAAGCAAAGCATTGAACAAACCGATAGCCAAATACAAAGGCAAAGGAGATGATCGCATAGAAAAACCCAAGTTTGATGAAGAAAGGCAAATGGTATTCATCAACGAGAAGAATTATTTTGAGGGTGTTTCCCCAGAAGTGTGGAACTACCACATAGGAGGCTACCAGGTGATGGAAAAATACTTGAAAGACCGTAAAGGCCGCCTGATGGAAGACCCTGGTCACTATTGCAAAATGGCAACGGCCATTTCGGAGACTATTTTAGAACAGAAGAAAATTGACAAACTGTTTGTAGACGTAGAGAAAAAAATAATTGACTAATGGGATTGACTATTCATTACAACGGCCATCTCCGTACCAAAGTATCGCTACCGGCATTGGTAGAAGAGGTAAAAGATATTGCAAAAATTCATCAATGGCCTTTTGAGATATATGAAACCGAATTTCCACTCCACAGATTCAACAGAAAAAAGCATTCTAACCTACTCTATGGAATATGCTTTACCCCACCAGAATGCGAAAAAGTGAGCCTTTGCTTTTTATCGAATGGTCAGTTAGTTGGTTTTTGGTCGTGGCAACTATTTGTCAAAACGTTAGGTAAAGACAAGGGATTCCTAGAAGGCGGTGCATCCGTTAAAACCCAGTATGCAGGCGAGGTAATACATAAAACATTGATTCATTTGTTGGATTACCTCAGCAAAAAGTACTTTCGCAGCTTTACGATGGCGGATGAAGGAAAATATTGGGAAACACGCGATGAAAAACTACTCCAAAAAAAATTTTCAACTCTTACTGGATTATTGAAAACTCTTTCGGGTATTATCGAAACAACCCCCATCAATCCAAAGGAACCTTTCGAAAAATATTTTGAGGGGATATTGAAGGAAGTTCATGCTCAAAATAAACTAAGCAAATAGCAAATGAAATCAATTAAGCCTCAAAAAAGCCGCCTCACCCTCTACATCATCATCGCCTTAGTAATTGGTATTGGTCTGGGTTTCTTATTGAATAAAAACTATGTAGCGGACGAGAATAAAAAATTGGAATCCCTTGAGGTCAGCTTTCAGCAAGTGCAACACCAACTGTCGCAATCAAACGACAGCATTGCTTCTGTAAAATTGGAGCAACAAAAAAAATTCATTATCAAAGAACGTAGCGCAGTTATCTCTACTCGCGATAAAAAAGTGGAGCCTTTTTCTATTCTCGCAGATATCTTCCTTCGCTTAATTAAAATGATTGTTGCTCCGCTTGTGTTTACAACTTTGGTTGTGGGTGTGGCCAAGTTAGGAGATATCAATTCGGTTGGCCGTATTGGTGGCAAAACGCTGTTATGGTTTATTGGCGCATCGCTGACGAGTCTGTTGCTCGGGATGATCTTGGTTAATATTTTCAAACCTGGTATCGCGATGAATTTACCGTTGCCCGATGCCGGTACCGATATAGGACTCGCTCACAACAGTCTTTCATTGAAGGATTTCTTGTACCATGTTTTTCCAGCCAGTGTGATTGATGCGATGGCCAAAAATGAAATTCTCCAAATCGTGGTGTTCTCTCTTTTCTTTGGCGTAGCTACTGCGGCTATTGGCGAACAAGGAAAAATCGTAATCAAAGCAATGGATGCGATCGCTCATGTCATTCTTAAGGTAACCGGATACGTGATGAATTTCGCGCCCGTGGCAGTCTTCGGAGCTATGACGGCCATCATCGCCAAACAAGGGCTAGGCATTTTAAAAACCTATTCTATTTTCATTACTGAATTTTATTCGGGTCTGTTGATTTTGTGGATTGTGTTAGCGTTGGCAGGATCTGTGATTATCGGAAAGCGCGTAATCGAACTACTTCGGAAAATGAAAGAGCCGATTTTGTTGGCTTTTAGCACAAGCAGTAGCGAAGCGGCTTTTCCAAAAACGATGGAGTTGCTCCAAAAATTTGGATGCAAAGACAAAATCGTGAGCTTCGTATTGCCGCTTGGTTATTCTTTCAACTTAGATGGCAGCATGATGTACATGACGTTCGCTTCGCTATTTATTGCACAATCCTATGGAATTGATTTACCACTTTCCACCCAGATAAGCATGTTATTGGTATTGATGTTGACCAGTAAAGGTATTGCAGGAGTGCCGCGCGCTTCGTTGGTTGTCATAGCCGGAACCCTTGCCACATTCAATATTCCCGAGGCCGGGCTTGCCTTACTTTTGGGCATCGATCCGCTGCTTGATATGGGTCGCAGTGCCACCAATGTAGTTGGCAACAGCATCGCCACAGCCGTGGTAAGTAAGTGGGAAAATTCACTAGGGGAGGCTGAAAAACCATAGTAACATACTGATTATCAAAATACTTTGCAGATTGGGAATTAAATTCCCAAATTGCAAGAATGATTGATAGACAAGCAACTCGTTTGCTGAAAGAGATTACAGCTTCCTTTAAAGCTATAGCCATCATCGGGCCTCGTCAGAGTGGAAAAACCACGCTGACAAAATCATTCTTTCCGGACAAG
This sequence comes from Cytophagales bacterium, assembly GCA_020402945.1. Classification (GTDB taxonomy): domain Bacteria; phylum Bacteroidota; class Bacteroidia; order Cytophagales; family Cyclobacteriaceae; genus ELB16-189. The sequence goes on from JADBYQ010000013.1 coordinate 23,118, forward strand.
CCATACATCACGCTTGAAAATCCGACCGACCGAAATCTAGCATTGGCCGATCCCGTGAGGTTTTTAGCTTCCTTCCAGCAAGGCGCAGTATTAGACGAAGTACAAAAAGCACCCGAGTTGTTTTCTTACCTGCAGGGCATTTTAGATTCTAGTGATGAGAAAGGAAAATTTGTGCTTACGGGCTCTAATAATTTTTTATTGCTGGAATCTATTTCTCAGTCGCTAGCCGGAAGGGTTGGCTATTTGGATTTACTGCCGTTCTCCATCCACGAAAGCGGAATTTGTCCTCAGCCCCCCACTACATTGGAAGAGCATATTTTCTTGGGTGGCTATCCTTCCTTAGTACATGATCGAATAAACCCTGAGACTTGGTTTGCGAGTTACGTGCGCACGTATGTAGAGCGCGATGTAAGATTGGTAAAAAATATTTCTGATCTAACTACCTTTCAACGATTTCTATTTTTATGTGCAGGACGCATTGGGCAGCAAATTAATTTAACCAACCTTGCTAACGAAACAGGTGTTGACCACAAAACCATTCAATCGTGGCTTGGAGTTTTGCAAGCAAGTTACATCGTGTATACACTTCCGCCTTACTACAAAAACTTCAACAAGCGATTGACCAAAACATCTAAACTATATTTTTATGATACGGGGTTGGCATGCTACCTGTTAGGAATTAAAAATGCCAATGAACTTACCAACCATGGCTACAGAGGGCCGTTGTTTGAAAATTTTATCATAACTGAATTGTTAAAGAATCGCTACAATAAAGGCCAGCGCAGCAACTTATTTTATTGGCGTGACAGCAGCGGCAACGAGGTAGACATTCTGATTGATAACGGAAGCACCCAAATTCCGGTAGAAATAAAATCGGCAGCCACACTCAATTTGGATTTTTTCAAGGGCTTGAATTATTGGGAGAAATTAACGGGGCATATGGGAGGAAAATTGGTGTATTCGGGAGACGAAGGGAAGAACTATAAAGAATTTACTGTTCACCATTGGAAAGGCGTTGGTAATCTGTAAAATCGAGTGGGGTAACTCCATCTAATTTTAGTCCAAAAGTTTTTCGTTATTTGCCGACTTATATTTGAAGAAACCCAATGAAAAATTTCGTATTAACTTCTATTCTGATTGTTGTCAACTCGATCGCGTTTGCGCAATCCAAAAAAGAACTTCAAAGTCAAGTACTTCAATTAACAGAAGAATCAAAAAATCTAAAAAAGGAGGTTGAAGCTTTGAAAAATCCGACAATTCAGTTAGCCGATAAACATACTAAGGCAAGCTATGGATTAGGTGTATTGGTAGCATCCAACATCAAAGCCCAAGGTGGCGATTCACTTTCCTTGGACGTGATTGTAGCGGCCATCAAAGATGTTTTCAACAACAAGACGCTTTTAATACAGCAACAGGAATGTTCTAGCATTGTGCAACAATATATGCAAGAGGCCTCCAAGCTAAAATCGATGAAAGCGCGCGAGGAAGGCCAACGTTTTCTTCTTGAGAACAAGACAAAGCCAGGCGTGACTACCACAGCCAGCGGGTTGCAATATCAAGTAATAACCGTGGGCAAGGGAAAAACACCGACCCCTAACGACAAAGTGACCGTGCACTATACAGGAAAGTTATTGGACGGTACGGAGTTTGACAGTTCGGTGAGGCGTGGCAGCCCAGCTACGTTTGGGGTCACTCAAGTTATTGCCGGTTGGACAGAAGCATTACAGCTCATGCGCGAGGGAGACAAGTGGGTTTTATTCATTCCCGAAAATCTAGGTTATGGAGATCGTGGGGCTGGGAGCCAAATCCCTCCTTATGCAACACTTGTTTTTGAGATAGAGCTAATCAAAATCAATTGATTGAGCCTATCCCGTTTTTCGGGCTGGAACCAGACTGGGTATTCTAAAATAGTATGTTGATGCGAACTTTATTTGGCTAATTTTGTATGTTCAATAAATCGTTTTATGCTAAAACCAGCGCCAAAAGCCATTCATATATACCTGGAGTCCAACCCCAATCCAAATTCACTCAAATTTGTGCTGAATGAGATGTTGGTACCCGAGGGGATGAGCTTTGATTTCCCAACTCCAAGTGCAGCAGAAAACGCTCCGCTGGCACAAGAGTTATTTATGTACCCCTTTGTGGATCGTGTTTTTTACGCCAGCAATTTTGTAACCGTTACCAAAAAAGAAGAAGTTGAATGGATTGAAATTCAGGAAACGTTGAAAAAACACATACAGGGTTTCTTGGAATCGGGTAAGCTCATTCTTGATATGAAAGCTCCCGCTGCTGAGGAGCAGGAGGAAACGGAAACGATTAAAAAAATCAAAACAATATTAGATGAATACATCCGTCCGGCAGTAGAACAAGACGGAGGAGCTATCACATTTCATTCATTAAAAGACAAAAAAGTAACGGTAACACTTCAAGGATCTTGCAGTGGTTGCCCGTCATCCACGATCACATTAAAAGCCGGCATCGAAAATTTATTTAAAAAAATGATGCCAGAGGAAGTGGAAGAAGTGGAAGCCCTTGGCTAAGGCTTTGTTGCTCGAATCATTTCTCGTTTTCCTGGCGGACCGGGTATTTTCTCCACCAAAAGCCCCAATGACACTAAGTCTCTTTTCAGCTGACCTTTTGCCGAATAGGTAACGAATACACCCTGCGGTTTCATTGCTCGTGCCATTTTAACGAGATTACTGCGCTGCCACATATCAGGTTGCTTGTCTGGCCCGAACGCATCAAAAAAAATCAAATCAAATTTTTCGTCACCAAAATCTGTTTCTTGTAGCTTTGAATCATTCTTAAGAAAATCAAAATACGGTGAAATTTTTTTTGGCTTTCTCCACTCGGCTTGGTGCAAGTTTTCAAAAACCGATTTTGCATTGTTTGTACCGATGATGGCAGGATAGTTAAGAAGTCGCACCATTTCCATCGCTAGTGGAAACGCCTCGATTGACTCGTATTCAATTTCAACACCCACTTTTTCTGCAGCTAAAGCGGTAAGTAATGCATTGAGGCCGGTACCAAATCCTATTTCCAAAATGGACATAGTCTGTCGATTTGAAAGCCGCAGCCAATGATGCAAACCTGCCTCAATAAAAACATGCTGTGATTCTTGAATGGCTCCGTGAACAGAATGATAGGTCTCTTGCAGCCCAATGTGAAACAACGAAGTTGAACCGTCTTCAGTGTGAATGACGATGAGCTCGTCCACGTTACTCTTTCTTGATTAAAGCAACAGCCATCGCATTGATCCCTTCTTCACGCCCCACATACCCCATGGTTTCATTCGTGGTGGCTTTGATGGATACACCTTCCTCCAAAATATTCATTAACGGAGCAAGGACTTTTTTCATCTGAGGTATATGCGGATTGATCTTTGGATTCTCCAAAATAATGGTGCAATCAACATTCTCAATTTGCCAACCTTGGTCAGCTAACATGCGTGTCACATCTTGCAAAAAGAATTTAGAATCCTTGCCACTCCATCTAGGGTCTTTGTTGGAATAGTGGAATCCAATATCGCGGAGGTTGGCGGCACCAAGCAATGCATCGCAAATAGCGTGGATCAATACATCGGCATCGGAGTGACCGAGTGCTCCCTTAGTTGATGGAACTACAATTCCCCCTAACCAAAAGTCACGCCCTTCTACCAATTGATGAACATCAAAACCAAGACCTACACGGAGCTTCATCGTTATGCGATCGAGTGGTAATACAATACACTAGCATTCTCTTCGCGCAAAATGGAAGAGGCCACTCGTTGCAAATCAGCCGCAGAAATACGCTCCATCAATTGCGCTTCTCTATTCACTAAACCCGGATCACCCGAAAGAGAAGCGAAAGCTAAATTCATTGCCCGGTTTAATACCTCTACCTCGCCAAATTGTAGACTTGCCTCTGCCTGATTTTTTACTTTTTCAAGTTCCATCTCAGTCACGCCCTCATTTACTACTTTTTGAAGAACCTGGTCAATCTCCTTTTCGGCTTCATGTAAATCAATCCCCTCTCTCACCCTACCACTCACCACAAACAAACCCGGATCTACTGTTCCCATAACAAATGACGAAATAGAGCTGAAGATTTCCCGCTCTTGTACAAGCGTCTGATACAATCGGCTGGAATGCCCTCTACTCAAAATATCACTCAAGAAATCAGTAGCATAATAATCATTGTCAAACCTGCCACACATGTGCCACGTCTTATAGATCGCGTGGGCAGGCACTTTCGCTTCTACCTCCTCCACTTTCTTTTTTGTTTGAGGTGGCTCCAACATCAAATTTCGCTTCTGTTTGACACCTGAGGGGATGGGGCCGAACCATTTTTCGGATAACTTTTTAACCTGATCTAACGTCACATTTCCAGCCACCACTAGCACGGCATTGTTTGGCAGATAATGCTTGTAGAAAAAAGTCTTTACATCTTGTAGCGTTGCATTTTCAATATGGCTAATTTCTTTGCCAATTGTCGCCCATTGGTAGGGATGCTTTTCATAGGCAAGTGGTCGAAGCTTCAACCATACATCACCATAGGGTTGATTCAAATAGCGCTGTTTAAATTCCTCTATCACCACCTTACGTTGCACTTCCAATACATTTGGATCAAAAGACAAACTCATCATTCGGTCACTCTCCAACCAAAAACCAGTTTCTAAATTAGCAGCGGGCACCGTTAGGTAGTAATTGGTGATATCGGTACTGGTAAACGCATTGTTCTCTCCGCCCACTAATTGAAGAGGCTCGTCATAGCTGGGTATATTGGCAGATCCTCCAAACATTAAATGTTCAAATAAGTGGGCGAATCCTGTCTTTGATGGATCCTCATCACGAGAACCCACATCATACAAAATATTCATCACTGCCAATTGTACAGAATGGTCCTCATGCACAATTACGCGCAATCCATTGCCCAGGGTAAACTCCTCAAATTGTATCATTGGCTTCAAAAATAACGCTAGTTTTTGGATTTCTTGATGGCGTCTATTTCTACATGCCGATAACTCCAAAGTTTATGACCTTTTCAAACATTGCGTTTGCAAATATGTTAAATGAAAAATAAGTACCTTTACAACTCATTTTGAATTTATGACCGCCACTGATTTTCATTTCTCAAACAGCCCAGAACCACACCGCATTCGCACCAAAGAAATTCTTTCACATCATCCGGAAGTGAAGCAGCTTTTTGGCAAAAATCCTTTGACGTTGCTTGCCATTTTTGGTCTGGTGGGGGGAATGATAGCAATGTCTTACCTGTTGAAAGACAGTCCTTGGTGGATGGTTATTTTAGTTGCCTATGTGGTGGGGGCGTTCTTCAATCATGCCCTGTTCGTAATGATTCACGAATGCTCTCATCATCTTTTATTCAAAAGCAAAGCTGCCAACTATATTGCAGGAATCATCGCGAATTTACCGCACACGATGCCAAGTGCCATTTCCTTTTTCCGTTACCACATCAAACACCATTCTTTTCAGGGTGTACATGAACTAGATGCAGATCTTCCGGATTTCTGGGAAGCAAGATTAATCAATAATACTACATTGGGTAAAGCATTTTGGTTATTGCTATTTCCTGCCTTTCAAGTAGCACGAACTTTCCGCTTGAAAGAAATAAAGCCAGTGGATGGTTGGATCATCACAAATTGGGTTGTTCAGATTGCCTTTAATGTTGCCATCTGGGTGTTCTTCGGGCCAAAGGCATTGATCTTTATGCTGGTGAGTTTTTTCTTTTCGGTTGGCTTGCATCCGCTTGGCGCCAGATGGATACAAGAACACTATTTGACGCTTGACCAAAATCAGGAAACCTATAGTTATTATGGCCCGTTGAACAAGCTGGCGTTCAACGTGGGCTACCATAATGAACATCATGATTTCCCTTCAGTACCCTGGAACAAACTTCCTGCCTTAAAAAAACAAGCTCCTGATTATTATGACTCGTTAAAGTCACACCAATCCTGGACAAAGCTTTTCTTTCAATTTCTTTTTGATAAGAACATTTCACTTTATTCCCGCATTACCCGAAATGAGCGTGGCAAAGTGAAACTCACCGATGAGAGCAAGCCTGATTTGGAGATGGTGCGCGAGCAGGTTAAGCATTAGTTTCTTAAACCGAATATTTCCCTTACGTTTTCTTTAATTTTAATTGATAATTCGTCTGTTGGTAAGTCGTTGACATCTTTACCAAACGGGTCTTCAATTTCTTCGGCAATCAATTCAACGCTCAACAAAACGAATGTAATAATCACAACAATTGGAATCGTGATAAATCCGGATGTGGTGACGAAAGCGAAAGGCAATGTAATCACATAAAGAAAAATAAACTGCTTGAAATACATCGTGTAAGAATAGGGAATAGGTGTGTTCTTGATTCGCTCGCAGGCACCTAAGATCTCGGAAAACTCCTTCATCTCTCTATCTAACAACAGCAACTGATCACCTGTAAACACACCCTTTTTATAAAGTAGATTAACGCGCTGATAAATCAGCGAAGACAACCTGTTGGGAATATGTTTTGCTCCCTCCAAATCTTCAAGTAGGACAGGATCAATGCCCACCCAATTCGCTGCGTTTACGCCTTTGCGTAAATGTTCCTTTACTGAGACTACAAAATGGGGAATCATGTCGCTAAACCATTGTCGATTTTCTAAGTCATCATTCTCTAAGAATGCATTTAGCTTCAGAGCAAAATTACGGGTATTGTTCACCATGCTTCCCCAAAGCTTTCGTCCTTCCCACCAACGATCATAAGCTGTATTCGTGCGAAATACCAAAAAGAGGCCTAATACTATTCCAAGCAGCGAATGCATGGAAATTGTTGTTTTGAAATCACTTTCGTGAAAACGCATAATATCTAATAGCACATAACAAAGTATGGCGGTGTAAATCGCCATGAAAACAAGCGCGGGCGTAAGCGTGCGCATGACCGATCGACTATACGCATGGAAGATAACCGATAACCAGGCCTTGGGATTGTAATTAATCATTCAAGAAAATTTGGCTCCTAAGATAAACAAGAAAAGCGTAGAACACGCTTGATCAAATCATAACAAAAACTCCATTAACTTTGCCTTTTTCGTTGCTATGAAATTCCTCCGCAAAAAACATTCCGATCAAACTCTGCTAAATCTCTACGAGCGGTTGGCAAAACCTCGCTTGATTGAAGAAAAGATGCTGATCTTGCTACGCCAGAGTAAAATCAGCAAATGGTTTAGTGGAATTGGTCAGGAGGCTATTTCGGTAGGCATCACAGCTGCTCTGGAAAAAGACGAATACATTCTTCCTATGCATCGCAACCTAGGCGTTTTTACGGGTCGTGATATGCCCTTTGAGAAATTATTTGCCCAATGGCAGGGAACAAAAAGTGGCTACACGAAAGGTCGCGATCGCTCTTTTCACTTTGGAACAAACGAACATCATATTGTGGGGATGATCTCTCACCTTGGACCGCAAAATGGCGTAGCGGATGGCATTGCACTCGCAGCCAAATTAAAAAAAGAGAAAAAAGTTACGGTTGTCTTTAATGGCGATGGAGGCACTAGTCAAGGCGACTTTCATGAAGCGTTGAATGTTGCAGCCGTGTGGGACCTTCCCGTGATTTTTGTCATTGAAAACAATGGATATGGGTTGTCGACACCCAGCAGCGAACAATTTCGTTGCAAACAATTTATAGACAAAGCAATTGGCTATGGAATTGAAGGAGTTCAGGTAGACGGAAACAACGTGCTGGAAGTATATGACACGATGAAGTCCCTTGCCGAGAGTTTGAGAAAAAACCCGAGGCCAATATTGTTAGAGTGCATGACCTTTCGGATGCGTGGTCACGAAGAAGCAAGCGGCACCAAATATGTTCCCAAGAAGTTAATGGACGAGTGGGCCAAAAAAGATCCCCTCGATAACTATGAGAAATTTTTGCTGAGCGAAAAGGTAATCGATCAAAAATTCATCGACTCGATCCGCAAAAAAATAAAAAAAGAAATTGAAGAAGGTCTAGCTGCTGCCTTCGAGGAAACGAATCCCGTAGCAGATACGGCAATAGAATTGAATGATGTGTACGCACCATTCGCTCAACAAGTGGTCGCCCCGATATCAGAAAAAAAAAGTGAGAAACGGTTTATAGATGCCATCAGCGATGGCCTGCGACTAAGCATGGAAAAGCATTCCAATTTAGTTTTGATGGGCCAGGATATTGCCGATTACGGTGGCGTATTTAAAATTACAGAAGGCTTTGTAGACAAGTTTGGCAAAGACAGAGTTCGTAACACGCCCCTCTGCGAAGCAGCCATTGTTGGTTCTGCTCTTGGTCTTTCTATCAAAGGGATGAAGGCAATGGTGGAGATGCAATTTGCCGATTTTGTTACCGAGGGCTTCAACCAGATAATAAATAATCTTGCAAAAATTCATTGGAGGTGGGGTCAAGCAGCAGACGTAGTTGTCCGCATGCCTACAGGTGCAGGCACCGCTGCGGGGCCATTTCATTCTCAAAGCAACGAGGCATGGTTCTTTCACACACCAGGTTTGAAAATCGTTTATCCTTCAAATCCGTATGATGCGAAGGGTCTATTGTGCGCTGCGCTTGAAGACCCTAATCCGTATTTGTTTTTTGAACACAAGGTCTTGTACCGTTCTGTAAAAGATGAAATACCTGATGATTATTATACAGTTGAAATCGGCAAAGCCAAATTAGTAAGTGAAGGAAGTGATCTTTCTATTATCACCTATGGCATGGGGGTTCATTGGGCGAAAGAAATTTTACAAACCATGCCAGAAGTGAGTGCTGATGTGTTGGATTTGCGCACGCTGCTGCCATGGGACAAAGTTGCTGTAGAACAGACGGTGAAGAAGACGAATCGTATTTTGATCCTGCATGAAGATACGCTGACAGGCGGTATTGGAGCAGAAATATCTGCGTGGATCAATGAGCACCTATTCAACCACCTAGACGCTCCAATTATGCGCGTTGCAAGTTTGGACACAGCCATCCCTTTTGCTCCTACGCTGGAAAATAATTTCTTACCAAAAGGAAGGTTGAAGGGAAAGATCGAAGACTTGTTAAAATATTAATCAAAGATTTTATTTAAAAATAGGGGGACTGAAGTGTGAGCCTCATGAAACATCTTTTATTGGTTTTTTTCCTTCAACTTCGCTCTTCCTTCTTCTTTTAATGCTTTACTAATAATCCACTCCAACTGCCCATTTGTGCTGCGAAATTCATCGGCTGCCCATTTTTCGACAGCCTTTAGTATTTCAGGATCTAGTCGCAGAACAAATGGTTTTTTTTGTGCCATATTTTACCATCACTGATTAAAAGTTCCGGTATTGATAACTGGATTGACATCTTTGTCAGCGCAAAGCACAACCATCAAGTTACTTACCATGGCCGCTTTTTTCTCTTCGTCCAACTCAATTATGTTTTGCTCTTTTAAATGTTCCAATGCCATTTGAACCATACTTACAGCGCCTTCCACTATTTTAAACCGAGCCGCAACAACCGCTGTTGCTTGCTGCCTTCTCAGCATAGCTCCGGCAATTTCGGGAGCGTATGCTAAATAGCCAATCCTTGCTTCGATTACATAAATCCCCGCGATGTCCAATCGATTCCTTAGCGTTTCCTCTAGTGCTTGATTAACCTCCGTATGACCCGATCTCAGCGTCATCTCCGCATCATTGTCAAAATTATCATAGGGGTACATTCCTGCCAACGTGCGTACCGCAGCATCGCTTTGAATCCGCACAAAGTTTTCATAATTGTCCACTTCAAAAGCTGCTTTGTAGGTATCTTTAACTTGCCACACAAGAATTACTCCTATTTGAATCGGGTTCCCAACCTTGTCATTTACTTTGATTTTTTCACTATCGAAGTTGCGCGCACGAAGAGAAATTTTTTTTCGACTGAACAGCGGATTCACCCAAAAGAAACCGCTTGACTTCACCGTGCCACGGTAATCGCCAAACAACACCAACACCATAGAACTATTCGGGTTCAAAAAGAAGAAACCAGGCATTATCATAATACCCGTGAAAACGAACAAAATAAAAAATGGACTACGTGCTGCAATCAAACCCGCTATTCCTAATGTCAATAGGCCAAAGCAGATCAAAATCATCCAGTAACCAGAGGCGGGCGAGTAACTTTTTTCGTTATTCATATTTATGATATTAAAATGATATTAGATCAATATTACGAATTAACAGGTAAAAAGGTTTTGTGTGCTAAGTTTTTTTTCTGGGTTTCGAGAAGATTTATTTCCGGAAAGGCCAAACCCCATTTTTCACTACATTAGCATGTTTAAACGGGTGACATTGAACGCACATGTAGAAAAGCCTAAGCATTACTTCACTTGGCGGTGGATTGGGATGATTTTACTCTTTTTTATTTGCAGCTCCACTTTTGCACAAAATACGAAGGGAGATAAGCCGATTAGTCCGTTTCCAAGTATTTCCCAAAAATCAAAACCGAAGAAAGAAAAAAAGATAAGGTCAGTTTCCAGAGACATTTCAGGCCGAAGACTACGCACAAAGAACAAATCAGCGGCAGCAAGGGCAGTAATAGTGGCCTCTTCTCCCTATCAGGGCAGGATTTCAGGGCGGGGTGAGAGGCCGGGCAAACCAATAGGTGGACGCAGGACTAGAATTAGATCTTCGTCCGCACAAATGGCTAGAAACAATGTTTATCCAAACAGAGGCCCCTACGTCAATAATCCCTCGCGAAAACCAAGAAAGGAAGAACAGTATTTTCAGCGTAAAGATTTTCAGCGTAAAGGTCGGGTTGAAAGATTTCGTTTTCGAGAAAAATCTTCATCCGGTGCCGGACAAGCAAGCGCAAGGCGCCAAGCAACGACTAGACAGTTCTTTTCACCAAGGAAAAAAAAATTGTACTGGGTCACCTCGTCTCCAAGAGGTGAAGTAAGCTCAACAAAAGATATTTCAGGCCGGCCACTTCGCAGAAAGAATTTTAGGAGCCCAAAGCCGGAAATTACGCCTCAAACTGACCCCTATTACGGGCAGGGCAAATTTGGAGACAAAACTAGTGGCGAGCCGGTTTTTCCTGGCTATATTCCAGAAAACAGGCAACGTGAGCGAGCCTGGCGCGGAGATGTTTCCAAAAAACCAATCCGAAAAAACTATTCTAAAATCCGAAATCATAATTTAAAGCAACGTTTCATTCCTTGGGAACAACCTAGTAGGAGCAAGCCGAATCGAACGCCCATCGGAGTCAAACGTCCGGCTAGCGGAAGCAACTTTGGAAGTTTTCGAGGCAGACGTAAAAATTGGGAGGCAACTCAACCATTCTCGAGGCAGGGAACCGGTTATGCTGGAAATAGCAAAACAAAGCGACCTCAAAGAGGTGCTAGTAGAATCTGGCGACAGTCAAGAAATAACGGAGGTAATGCAATTGCAGTAAGGACACCTTCGACCGCTGCAGCGAAGGCAGGGTACTACCAAGGATCGAGTAAAAGATGGGAGCTTTCGACCCTTTTTCAAAGGCAAGGTACCGGGTACTCTGGAGACTTAAGAAGTAGGCAAACAAAAAAGGGTGGTTTTGGGTATTCTCGAAGTGCTAAGAGTAGAGGGTTAAGAGCGGGTGGTGCCGCCAACGCCAACAAGAGATCAAGAAACAATGGAGGCAATGCAATAGCCGTCAGAATGCCAACATCGGATGCTGCAAAAGCAGGAACATATAGTGGAAACTTGAAATCAGCGCGAGCCCACGGCTTTAGCGATCAGGGCGAAGGATTCACTGGCTTTATCAAAGCTAAGAAACCAATCAAAGCTCATGCTAGCTTCAAGTTAAGGTCTAAAAATAATGGGGGCAACGCAATAGCGGTTCGAATACCGAGTTCAGGTGCTGCAAAAGCGGGGGCGTATAGTGGCAACTTGAAATCAGCACAAGCCCACGGCTTTAGCGATCAGGGTGAAGGATTCACCGGCTTTATTAAAGCTAAGAAACCAATCAAAGCTCATGCTAGCTTCAAGTTAAGGTCTAGAAATAATGGGGGCAACGCAATAGCGGTTCGAATACCCGCATCCGGTGCGGCAAAAGCAGGAACATACAGCGGAAACTTGAAATCATCACAAGCCCACGGCTTTAGCGATCAGGGTGAAGGATTCACCGGCTTTATCAAAGCTAAGAAACCAATCAAAGCTCATGCTAGCTTCAAGTTAAGGTCTAGAAATAATGGGGGCAACGCAATAGCGGTTCGAATACCCGCATCCGGTGCGGCAAAAGCAGGAACATACAGCGGAAACTTGAAATCATCAGATGTATTCACCTTACGGGATCAAGGTGAAGAGTTCACGGGTTTTCTGAAGTTGAGAAAACCAAAAAAAGGCGGACGCGGGGGCGAACGAAAGTTTTGGAATAACGATGGAAAACCAATTGATGGTCGCACTCCACTGTCCAGTAACGCAAAAGCTTCTATTTATTCAGGGAAAGTAAAACAAAAGGAAGATTATGTCCAGAATGAAAAAACTTCCAGGTTATCGCTAAAGAAAAAAGAGCCGAAAAAGGGAGCATTTGAAGTGGAAGGATTGCAAGTAAAAGTGAAACAACATGACTTTGCACAAAATCCACGCTCGGCACGTAGTTCTACCAAAAAGCGAGAACCGGAAAAAGGCGCATATTTGGCAGAAGGTTTTCAGACAAAAGTGAAACAAGAAGACTATAATCAAAACCGTCTTGCCTCAAAAAGTTCGATAAAGAAAAGAGAGCCGGGGAAAGGTGCTTTTGCAGCAGAGGGCCTTCAAATAAAAGTGAGGCGAGCTAAATACGAAAAGAATCCAAACGCAAAACCGGGAGCGCTAAGAGCTATTGGCCCTTCTTCGGCAACAGTGAAAGCCAGCGAGTACGTTGGACGAATGAAAATGATTTGGGACTACAAGCACAACCCAAGCAGTAGCAAATTTGCATTAGACGTTATACGCCCGAATCGCGCTTTTGCAAAAGGTAATAAATACCAAGGACGAACTCGTCTAACAAAAAACTATCGACATAACCCAAAGAGTAGCAAGGATGCACTAAAAGTGATTGCGCCTGGAAAGGCCTACGCAAAGATTTCCAACTACCAAGGAAATCTAAAAATGAGTAAGCCTCACGGAAGCAACTTACACCCTGACGCGAAGTTCGCCCATGGACGTATCAACAATGTGAAACAAGAGCGAACTATTTTGACAAACGCCAAGTTGTGGTGGTCTCGGCTATTCAAGAAAAGTGATACACAGCCAAATGCAGTGAAAGAAAAAGTAAGACGGCCGCGCTACGACAAAAAAGAGCGCGAATTGTGGAAAGACCTTTACGATTAAAAAGTATGAATTGGATTCATTTAGATTCAGAAGAGAAACTAGCAGAAGCAACAAGCGCCTCGCGGACAAAGCCGATTGTGTTGTTTAAGCATAGTACGACCTGCTCTATTAGCAATACAGCGCTCAACCGACTAGAAAGAAATTGGAAAAGCGAAGAAGTTGCTGGTACACAAACCTACTACCTCGATTTACTTTCTTACCGTCAACTCTCAAGGCAAATTGCTGAAAAATTTCAGGTAGAACACCAATCGCCTCAAGTACTGATTATACAAAATGGAAAATCAGTATACGATACCTCTCATTTTGATATCAACTACCCGACCATCAAAGCAGAAATTGAAAAACTGCTGAAAAGGTAGTTAAAAATCAAACGAAATAGTTTGTTTCAACTCTGATGAAAGGCTCAACGCCACAGGGCAAGTGCGAGCTGCATTTTTTAACTTTAGCTTCTGTTCCTCCGATGCCAATAGCCCTGGGTGGGCAAAATGAATTTTTATTTCAGCGATTTTTCGAGGAGAACTATTCATCACCTTTATAACCTCAGATTTTAAGCCAGTCAGATTTACTCCTTCTCGCTCAGCTACAATTCCCATGATCGTCATCATGCAACTACAGAGCGCAGCGCTGACCAGATCAGTTGGACTAAATGCCTCTCCCTTGCCATTGTTATCTACCGGGGCATCTGTAGTGATCGCATTTCCAGATCTTAGGTGGGTAGCCTTTGTGCGCAACCCACCAACATATTCTGCCTCTGCCATAATTGTTTCCATAGTGTTAAACTTTACCGTGTTTTTTTTCGTTGGCTATTTACCTTAAATTTCGACATTCTAGGTTCAGCAATGACAAAAAAAATACAAATAACGGGCTTCCTATTTCTGGCTTTCGCTTTTACAGCAATGAGCCAAACCCAAGATAGCTATGAATACAACTCCGAGTTTACGTGGGGTATAAATAAAAATTCCTCAGGCGGTTTAATAGGTGGTTTTGTTTTTAAGAAAGCCACCCGAATTAATGAGCGTATCTTCAAAACGTATGGTTTGGAGATTATGAATGTGAAGAACCCACAAGAAGTAAGGGTTCAGTCGGGCATTACTGGCAATTCGTTTATTGCCGGAAAGAGTAATTATCTCTATGCGCTTCGCTTCCAGTACGGTCGAGATGTAGTCCTTTTCACAAAAGCTCCCCAACAGGGCATAGAAATAAAAGCAGTGTTGGCCGCGGGACCAAGTATTGGAATTGTTGCTCCTTACTATATTGAGCGTTTGGTAAGTAACCAAAGTTTCAATAATACAAAGAGTGAACAGTATACTCCTTACAATCCAGATGGAACCGTTAATGAAGACCACGCGATAGGTAGAATACTGGGCACAGGCTACCTTTTTCAAGGGCTAGGAGATTCAAAAATTCAATTTGGCGGAAATATTAAAGCCGGAATCAATTTTGAACTAGGAGTGGTTAAGAGTCAAGTAACAGGATTTGAGGTGGGCGTTTTAGTAGACGCCTATTTTAGCGAGGTTGTCTTAATGCCTAAAGCTGAAAACCGAGCCGTTTTTCCAACCTTCTATTTTACGCTTTTCTACGGGAGTAGAAAATAATTTTTGGTTTTTACGCAACAAAATAAGCACTTCATTCTAAAACCTTACCGACTAGATGCCGTAACCACTCCATACCAAAATAATATGGATTAGTATGGAATCAAAAAAAACACAGAAGGCAGATTTGTCAAACAAACGCGGTCTTTTCTTCAGTATTGGTCTTTTTTCAGCCCTTTCGGTAGCTCTCATGGCATTTGAATGGAAACAGACCGATGAAAAAGTGGACTTGCTGTCTGCAAAAAGTACCAACACGTTCGAAGAAATGATTGAGGTGCCTACCACCCAACAACTACCACCGCTTGCACCAGTCATACAACAGCCAAAAATTGTAGAAGTACCGGATGAAGAAGAGATTCAAGAAAATCTGAACATTGACTTAGATAATGAGTCTCCAAGAATAGAAGTTGCTTCAGTGGCGGTTGCGGAGGCAGAAGAAGAAGTAGATGAAATTTTTACAATTGTAGAGGAATCTGCCATGCCCAATGGGGGAATGCCCGCCTTTTACAAGTATTTGGTGGATAATATGAGGTATCCGGCACAGGCAAGGAGACTGGGCGTGGAGGGCAAAGTGACGCTTTCTTTTGTGGTTGACAAAAACGGAAAAATAAGTGAAGTGAACGTTTTGAGAGGTATTGGCTCAGGCTGCGATGAAGAAGCGGTGCGGGTCATGCAAAATGCTCCTTCATGGAAACCCGGCAAACAAAGAGGAAAAGCAGTAAAACAGCGCTGCATAATGCCAATTAGCTTCAAAATGTAAAAGTTGAGTAGCCCCGATTTTCGTTCCTTGTCTAGTTAGGAAATGCCAAAGTCATAAAAAAGGGAAAAAATTTTCTCCCTTTTTGTTACTTGGTATGCACAAATGGATTCTATTCCTATATTTGAAATCCTAAACTGATAAAAATGGAAGCGAAAAAGTCAGAAAAAGCAGATTTGACGAAGAAGACTGGGCTGTATTTCAGCATAGGTCTCTTGTTAACAATGTCCCTCACCGTCATGGCCTTCGAATGGAAGAGCTACGATGAGAAGTTGGACTTGCTCACAAACAAAAGCACGAATACATTTGAGGAAATGCTTGAAGTGCCGCCAACCGAGCAACCACCTCCACCAGCACCCGTTATTCAGCAGCCTCAAATTGTAGAGGTTCCGGATGAAGAAGAAATTAAAGAAGACCTAAACATCAAGTTTGATGTGGAAGTAACGGAAGATACAAAAGTAGAAGCTGTGACAGTTGTAGCCGAAGAGCCAAAAGAAGAAGTAGAAGAGATCTTCTCAGTGGTGGAAGAAACTGCTACCCCCAAAGGAGGCCTTCCTGCCTTTTACAAGTATGTTGGTGACAAAATGAAATACCCTGCTCAAGCTCGCAGAATGGGTGTAGAAGGGAAGGTTTTCGTACAGTTTGTAATTGGAAAAGATGGATCCATTAATGACGTAAAGATTATTAAAGGTATTGGAGCCGGTTGTGATGAAGAAGCAGCTCGTGTGATGCAATCTGCACCACCTTGGAATCCAGGAAAGCAACGCGGTAAAGCAGTAAAGCAACGCTATACACTCCCTATTATTTTCAAACTAGGTTAGTCGCCAGTTTTTTGAAAAGTTAAAAAGCCCCACTGATGGGGCTTTTTATTTTAGTACGAAACCCAAAACTAGCCCCACCAGTATCACTGCCCAGGAAGGTATTTTAGTGAAGGCCACCAAACAGAAAGAGGCGATTGTAAACGTTACATTTAGTAGATTGGCTTGGAGTGGTTGAAACAATAAAATAGCAGCTGCGGCTACCAGTCCTGCGCTTGCAGCATGAATGCCCTCAAGGGAAGCTCTTATCGGCCTGTACTTTTTGAGGCTGTCCCATATGCGTGTCATAAAAAAAATAAGAAAAGTACCCGGCAAGAATATGCCCGCTGCTGACATCAAGGCACCGAAAATTGCTCCGCCTGTTCCTCCTTCCCGCATCGCTAAACTTCCAATGTAGGCAGCAAACGAAAACACCGGTCCGGGCAATGATTGAGCAAGCGCATAGCCGGAAAGAAACTCCTCGTGCGTGAGGTATTGCTTAGGTGCGTATTGAACAAACTCCGTATAAAGCAAGGGAGTCAAAACCTGCCCTCCTCCAAAAATCAAGCTTCCGTTGCGATAAAAGTTTTCAAACAAGCGAATGGGCAAAAAAGAAGGATTTGATTTGGTGACGCTTCCCAATACAGCCGCCAGCACAAGTACTCCGAGCCAAAGTAAAAAGTTGGCCCATCGGACTTCAAATTTCTTTTTTGCTTCTCTTGGATGTGCCTTATAATTAAAGGCGGTCAATGCGCCTGCAATCAATAATGTGACCGGAAAAACAAAAGGCGTCTTAATAAAATAGGCGGCAACGCCAGCACCAATCATGATTAACGCAGCTCTAAATCGGGTGATGGATTTTAAGCCAATTGAATAGGCGGCATAAGCTACCAGTCCAACGGCCATGGGTTGTATAAATCGCGTAAAGGCCAGGGAGATATTTTTCGATTCAAAACTTCCAATCAACAGACCGGCAACGGTCATGATGGTCACTGACGGCAACATCCAAATCAACAATGTAAGATAGGCCAAGCCAGGTCCGCCCAATTTGTAGCCAACTGCAGAAATAGTCTGTGTGGATGTGGGACCCGGCAAGACTTGACAAAGTGCATTTAACTCCAGCAGGTCGCTCTCAGTAACATAGTTCTTCTTCGTGGCCAAGACATTCTGAAAATGGGCAAGGTGAGCCTGAGGCCCTCCAAAGCTAGAAACAGACAGCAGTAAAACGTCTTTTAAAAAACCTCGATAAGAAATATGCTTGACCAAGTTGAGTTACTTCTTCAATCCAATTTCGCGCAACCGTTGATTCAGAAAATCGCCAGCGGTGATATCATCCCACATCTTAGGATTTGCCTCATCCACACAACCCGGTAATGCTGCCAAGCTCATCTCTGAGCGGGGATGCATAAAAAAAGGAATAGAATACCTTGGCTTGTTCATTTGACTGCGCGGTGGGTTGACTACACGGTGAATCGTTGATTTCAATTTTTTATTGGTCAATCGCTCAAGCATATCTCCCACATTTACAACCAATTGTTCTGGCAATGCCGTAATGGGTATCCACTTTCCGTCACGTCTCAATACTTGCAGTCCATCTGCGCTGGCGCCCATCAAAAGAGTGATCAAGTTGATATCGCCATGCTCCGCTGCACGTACAGCATCCGCTGGAACAGCATCTGGATTTTCAATAGGAAAATAATGGATTGGTCGTAGAATACTATTCCCATGCTTCACCCTTTGATCAAAGTAGTTTTCCGGCAGCTGGAGATAGAGAGCAATTGCTCTCAACATCTGCACCCCTGTTTGTTCAAGTCGTTGATAAACATCGAGAGCGATCGACTCAAACTCTGGTAATTCGGTAGGCCAGATATTGTCAGGATACTCCTTCTTAATTGGATCTCCATCTAACACTTCCTGCCCTACATGATAAAACTCCTTCAAATCACCGGTGTTGCGCCCCTTCGCATGTTCTTTCCCCTTACCAATGTAGCCCCGCTGACCGGCCAACCCTTCTATTTCATATCGTTGTTTAGCCGAATCGGGCAACGCAAAAAACCTCTTGATCACATCATACAATCTAGCCGATAAATCATCCGTGAGGTAGTGATTTCGGATCGCCACAAAGCCAATGTCTTTGTAGGCAGTACCTAGATCTGCCACAAATTCCTCTCTTTTAATAGGGTCACCGCCTGTAAAATCGGCCAAATCCAAAGAGGGTACTTGATCGTATAATATATCAGTCATAGCTGTTTGAGTTGTATAATGCAAGCTATCTATTTTTTAAGTAAATTTAGGATATCAAAAATTGTAAGGTTAGCTATTGTCCAACCTAGGTTATTTTTCTGCTTTCAACTAAACCAATTGAAAAAATGAGCACCACGAGAAGGAAATTTATTAAAGATTCAGTAAGGGCCTCTGCTGCGGTAGCGGTAGGGACTTCATTTATTTTTACTGAGTCAACCGCGCAAGCACCTGCCACCACTACCCTACAGTTCGCACAGATGCCCCTACCATACGCCTTCAACGCATTGGAGCCAAATATCGATGCCCTAACGATGGAAATCCACTATGGAAAGCATCACGCTACCTATGTAAAGAATGTGAACGAAGCGATAGCCGCAGACAAGATTGTCTACGAAAACGAAAAAGACTTTTTTGCGAACGCCTCCAAGCTATCCGCAAAAGCACGTAACAACGGTGGCGGTGGATACAACCATAACTTTTTTTGGCAAGCGATGAAACCAAATGGAGGCGGAGTTCCCGCTGGCAAAGTGAGTGATGCCCTCAACGGTGCGTTTGGCTCTTTCGACAAATTCAAAGAACAATTTAATGATGCCGCTATGAAGCGATTTGGTTCGGGATGGGCATGGTTGATAAACGATGGAGGAAAATTAAAAATTGGTTCTACGCCCAATCAAGACAATCCATTGATGGATATAAGTGAATTGAAAGGTACACCCGTATTGGCTTTGGATGTGTGGGAGCACGCTTACTATTTGAAGTACCAAAACAAACGTAATGAGTATGTAGCCCATTGGTGGAATACCATTAACTGGGACGAGGTGGCGAAAAACCTGAAATAGAATTGATCAAAAAAATCCAATTATTCCAGCTCTACCAAAAGCGTTGGGCAAACTTTATCTCTTTTTTATACATCTAAACAAAAATTATCCAAACCATATGAACAAATCGATCAAAAACAAACCTATCACCATGATCGCAATGGCACTCCTGATTTTTCTAGGAAGCTGCGATCAGAAAAAAGAGGAAGCCTCTAACACATTTAAAGTCCCTGTAGAATACTACAAATTAAAGAACGGACTAAAAGTGGCCTTGTCGCAAGACAAAACTGCGCCCACGGTAGCCGTTGCTGTCTATTACAACATCGGTTTTCGAATCGAGCCAAAAAACCGAACAGGATTTGCTCACTTGTTTGAACACATGATGTTTCAAGGCTCTCAAAATCTTGGAAAAATGGAGTTCATCAAATTGGTACAACAAAATGGGGGTATCCTGAACGGATCCACTCGGTTTGATTTTACTAATTATTTTGAGGTAATGCCAGCCCATAAACTCGAGACAGCGATTTGGGCAGAAGCCGATCGAATGAAAGGTCTTGCTATTACACAAGAGAATCTGACCAACCAGCAAGGTGTGGTAAAAAATGAAGTAAAGGTTAATGTTTTGAATCAGCCATATGGCGGATTCCCGTGGTTGGATATGCCGCAATACGCGAATGAGAATTGGCACAACGCCCACAACTTCTACGGGGATTTAAAAGACCTTGACTCTGCAAAATTGGAAGACGTAGATAATTTTTTCAACACGTTCTATGCACCCAACAATGCCTCGCTTGCTATCGTTGGCGACTTTGAAATTGCAGAAGCTAAACAGTGGGTTGAAAAATATTTTGGAGAAATACCAGCTTCCCAACTCCCACCTAAACCAGATATTTCTGAACCCAGACAAGAAAAAGAAAAACGTTTCACTAAAGAAGATAAACTCGCGAACAAACCGGCTATAGCTTTTGCCTATAAAATGCCTGAACGAAACAGCCCAGAATATTTTGCTATGGGCTTAATTGATCAAATGTTGGTACAGGGTGAAGATAGCAAGCTATACCTCGCTCTTGTTCAAGGCAAAGGATATACAGGCGGAATAAGTGGCGGGATTAATTACTTAGGGAATATGTTTAACTATAGTGGCCCCATGATATGGATGGCTGATTTGATTTATGATGCGAATGTATCGCCAGATTCAATCCTATTCGAGGTTAACAAGGCCGTTGGCGACATTCAGAAAAATGTGACGCAAGAAGACATTGACCTGGCAGTCGTAAAAATGAGGTCTAAACTTTATGATGACCTTGGCGGATTCTTCGGCATCGGACGTGCAGATATGCTGGCGAGTTTTGCGCTCTTTGATGACGATCCTTCCAGATTAAATACGTTGGAAGACGAGTTTAAAAAAGTGACTCCTGAATTAATTAAAAAGACAGCCACTGAATATTTGCGGGCTACAAATCGTACTATCTTAATTATTGACCCTAAAGCTGAAGTAAAATGAAAAATGCATTGAAGATCACAATCGGCTTTTTGCTTTGTCTCACTTTCGTTTATCAAAGCGAGGCGCAAAAACAAACACCTCCTGCAGGTGGTACGCCAAAAGATTTTAAACTTCCAGAGAAGAAAGTGAGCCAACTTCCCAATGGCCTTCGCTCTACATTGGTTCAATATGGCGCTGTACCAAAAGCAGAGGTACAATTAATTATCAAAACTGGAAATATTCATGAATCTGCAAACGAAGTTTGGTTGGCTGACCTGACAGGTTTGTTGATGAAGGAAGGAACCACCACCAAAACCTTTAAAGAAATTTCTAAAAAGGTGGCGGGTATGGGCGGAAACATCAATGTAAGCACAGGAATGGATAATGTTACGATTAGCGGCTCTGTGTTGTCGGAGTTTGTTCCAGAACTTGTGCGAGTTATTGCTGACTTAGTGATGAATCCGGCTCTTCCTGCAAAGGAAGTAGATCGATTAAAAGCGGATTTAAAAAGGCAACTGACGGTTGAGAAGTCTGGTCCCCAATCTCAAGCCACTGAAAGATTTTTCCAGATCGTCTACAAAGATCACCCGTATGGCAGGTACTACCCAACAGCAGAAATGATCGATAGCTACACGGCTGAAAAAGCAAAAAACTTTTTTGAGAAAAATTTTGGCGCGAAGCGTTCAGTCATTTATGTGGTTGGAAAATTTGATGAAGTCGAAGTAAACAAGGCAATTAATGATTCATTTACCTCCTGGAAAGCAGGTGCCGAAATTGATTTCCCGGCTGCTACTCCCACACGCACAAACGAGATTGCGATGATCGATCGTAAGGACGCACCTCAAACAACAGTCATTCTAGGATTGCCAACACTAACACCAAAGGACAAGGACTACATGGCTCTTCAAGTTACCAACTCACTACTGGGTGGTTCTTTCGGTTCTCGAATTACGAGTAACATTCGAGAAGACAAAGGATATACCTATTCACCCTATAGTACAATACAAAACCGAAAAGGAGTTTCCCTTTGGTACGAGGAAGCAGATGTAACTAGTGAACATACGGGAGAGTCATTGCGCGAAATTTCAAAAGAGATAAAAAAGTTACAAACAGAGAATCCTTCCAAAGAAGAATTAGAAGGGATTCAGCGCTATATGGCCGGAACGTTCGTTTTGCAAAATTCAAACCCGGGCGGAATTATCAGTCAACTTAACTTTATTGATCTACACGAATTGGACGAGAGCTATCTGACCGATAGAGTAAAGAACATCTATGCGGTGACACCCGAGAAGGTGTCGCAAATAACAAAAGATCATTTTAAATATGAGGACATGACGCTCGTACTAGTGGGTGATAAGAAACAACTAGATCAACAAATCAAAATGCACAAGGACGCGCAGAAGCTAAAATAAACCAGCCTCGGAAATGCTTAAAAAAAGTCAGGCGCAATACCTGACTTTTTTTATATGATCAGTAGCCTCCATGATACTTTCTAAAGAACCATTCGGTGAGAGCAAGTAGCAGAAAAATCACTAATACGTGTGAACTAAATTCCAAGAACAATGGAAGCATCTATTCCCAGCTTCAGGCTTATTTCCCTAGCTACTTTTAAAGTGGGTTCGCTCTTGCCATTAAGGTATTCACTTACTCTGGATGTACTCACCCCCAAAAGCTCGGATAGCCGTTTTTGATTCAATCCCATTTCGGCCATGCGCAATTTAAGGACTTCAACAAGCGAAGTTTTTTTCACCGGATAGTTTCGCTCCTCATATTCTGCTACGAGATCAGACAATACATTTAGTTCTACATACCCTTTCGCATCTTTGTTTTCAATATTATCTGGGTTTTGTAGAAGTTCTTCCACGCGCTCAACAATAGCGTTGTAGTCCTTTTCTGTCTTTATCATAAGTCAAATATTTTCAATTTCCTTAATCTTATCATAGTCTGCGTGTGTACCGATAAACCTGATGTAAACTTTTTTCGCATTAAATGAAATAATAGCTACCAATCGGTAATCATTTCCTTTGATATTGAAAACGAAACGATGATTCCCCACGTAGTCAACTTTATTAAAATCTAGCCTAAGATCGTTCAGATTCTCCCAATTTTTTTTCGTCACGGTATGGTACCAAAAGTTTAAAGAGATTTCGGAATCGGGATGTAATTCTGAAAATGCCGTTATCCTTTTATAAGTCACTATACGCATTTTAGGTCTTCATTTTTGCAAAAATAGGCCATAATATTACAAATTTCAATATAAAATTCTATTATTTGTAATAAATCTAATGGGAGAAACCTGTTAATCGGCAACAAAAAAGAAGTTATTCTCGCGCCCTTCTGCAATTGAACTTTATGCAATAAAGGAAATCAGTAGCCTCCGTGATACTTTCTAAAAAACCATTCGGTAGCAATTAGAGCAAGCAACAGAAAGCAAAACCATTTCAAGTTAATCAGTGAATTGAATGACTCGTTAGATCGAATAATGGCTTGGGGCTTCTCGTTTTCAACATCGGTTTTTAGCTGGGTAATTTCGTTAGCCAGATAAAATTTACCACCTGTCGCCAGTGACAACTTCCTTAGCAATCCAAAATCTGCGGTGAGATTTTGAGATTCAATATTTTGTGCGGTTACTAAAAACTGGCCACCTACCTGTTCACGCTTTCCCTGAATGTCAGTAGAAGATTTGAATTGATACACACCTTCAAGCAAGCCACCTATTTGATAACGACTGCCGCCCGGGCTTGTGGTGTACTGATAAGAAGTAATTTCCCCCTTTTCGTTTTTTAATTCAATTGCGATAGTGTTGCCATAAATCGGTTCGAATAAATCATTGTATAGTTGACTTTCGATAACCACTGGTGTTGCTTCACTGAATTCGTTCTGAATCGCAAAGCTTCTGAATTTTCGTTTGTCCTCCAACGTGCTTAGGTATTGGATCAGTTTAGAGAACACATCATCAAATACAATTGTTTTTTCTGTGTTGCTATACTCACTCATTCTCCATTTCCAAAATCCCTCTCCTACGATTGCTGCCACCTTATGTTTGTCTTCTGCCCAAGTGAGTAACAAGGGTCGGTCGGTTGCCACACTTCCTATTCGTTGATACAACAAAATAGATGCATTTGTGGGGAACGAAAATTTTCCGAAGGGCACATTCAGAGGTGGATACTTTGTAAACACGCCATTGCTGTTCTCCAAAAAGTTAAAGTCGCGAAAGGTTGTATTTATTACTGGTGTCACCTCGTCCCATTGCCCATTGCCTTCAAAATTTAACGGAATCTGATTAGCAACGAGTTGACGTAAATTGGATTGCATTCCAATAATCAACAGTAACGATGCTGATGAATTTTTAAACTGTTGGTACAGACTGGCGGTTCTGTTGTTGCGATCTGCCACTTGATGAAAAATGACCAATTCAGCAGCACCTGGCTTAAGCATTGCAGGGTTCAGTTCCGTTACTCCCGGAATATGCACAACTAACTCATAATTGAAGTTATTGTCTACTACTGCTTTGATGGCTTTTATATCCGGGTGAGGAGCTGGAGCAATCAACAAAATTTTCTTTCGTCCTTCGACTACCTCCACAAAAAAACTAAATCTATTATTTTTTAGTGATGCTTCTCCGCGAGCAGGTTCTACTACAACATCTAACCGCTGAATACCTTTTTCTAACGCTTCAATTGAAAAGTCAAAGCCAAGGAATGAATTTGTGCCTGAATCCTTTTGTTGGGTGGAAAGTACTTTGCCATTCTTTAAAACCGAGATCGTTACCTTCTGGTTTGGCAATTCCTGAACTATCACTTCAGCACGAACGGGAAATTTGTTTCCTTGATAAGTAATCTTGTTGTAGGCAACATTTTTTAGCACCAGATCAACGCGATTCGTTGTGTCCCCTACACCGATTGTAGATATAGGCACGCGACCGGGAGAATAAAGAGGTGACGTTCCGGTATTATATATACCATCTGAAATCAATACAATGCCTGCCAAATTCTTTCCCTCATACCGGGCAGTGACACCTCGTATAGCGGAGGTCAAATCGGATGTTGGACTCGTAAAATGAACCTTATCAGTCGGGCTATTGTCTAAATTTGTTGTGGTGATTTCATAGCCTTGCGCCTTAAACTTGTTCTTTGCATCCTCAATTTCTTTCAGGAGGCGTCTTCGAGCTAAAGAGTCAGTAGATTCCTGAACAGAATTTGAATTATCGATAAGAAAAGCTACGGTGGGCTTTTCAACAATTTGATTAGTAATCTTTAGAATTGGCCCCAACAGCAAAACTGCAAGAAGCGCAACCAGTATTGCCCGCAATACAAATAGAAATTGATTTACTCTTTTCGACCACGGTGCCTTTGCGTTGTACAATAGAAAAGAATATCCTAGTCCTACCGCCAGGCAAAGAAGAATATAAAATGGTGATGACTCAAATTGAAGGCTTTTCACTTATTCATTTTTTGTAAGGGCTTTCATGATCATCCCTTCTAGTATCCATATTTCTCCTTCCAGAGTTTCCTGAGGTGACTTCTCATTTCCAGCTCGCGCGTATTATTTCCCGGTTCGTAGAATTTAGTCCCTTGAATTTGCTCTGGCAAAAATTCCATATTCGCAAAATTCCCCTCAAATCCATGGGCATATTGGTAATTCTTACCGTAATCCAAATCCTTCATCAACTTCGTGGGCGCATTTCGAATTGCCAAAGGTACTGATAGATCGCCTGTTTCACGCACAGATTTTAATGCCAATTCAATTGCCATATAACTTGCGTTACTCTTTGCAGAGCTGGCTAAGTAGGTAGCGCATTGCGCAAGGATTATTCTTGCTTCTGGGTAGCCGATCAAATTTACAGCTTGAAAAGTTGTGGTTGCCATTACCAAAGCCGTTGGATTGGCATTGCCAATATCTTCAGAAGCAAGAATCACCATTCTCCGCGCAATAAATTTCACGTCTTCGCCCCCTTCAATCATCCGTGCTAAGTAGTAGACGGCTGCGTTTGGATCGCTGCCACGAATTGACTTGATAAAAGCGGAAATAATATCATAATGTTGCTCACCGCTTTTGTCATAGATGGCAATATGCTTTTGGGCCAGGTTCATCACCAGCTCATCGGTAACAATTACATCACCTGCAATGGCTTCCGCAATCAAATCAACCAAATTGAGCAGTTTTCGTGCATCTCCTCCTGAAATAGCAATGAGCGCCTGTCTTTCCTTGATTTTAATGGTACGCTTATTTAGACTTTCATCTTGGCTAAGTGCATGTTCTGCCAATTGTATTAACTCATCGTCAGTTAGAGGCTTCAGCACATATACTTGGCACCGGGAAAGCAAAGCGGAGTTGACCTCAAACGAAGGGTTCTCGGTTGTGGCTCCAATCAGTGTAATGGTTCCTTTCTCCACGGCACCAAGCAACGCATCCTGTTGCGATTTATTAAAGCGATGAATCTCATCGATAAACAAAATTGCACGATTGCTGTACTTCGCTTTTTCAATCACTTCGCGCACATCTTTCACACCCGCACTGACAGCACTCAAAATGTGAAACGGGCGCTTAACCTCATTGGCGATAATGTTTGCAATCGTTGTTTTGCCCACACCGGGTGGCCCCCACAAAATCATGGAAGGCACATTGCCGGTTTCAATCGCTTTTCTAATGATTCCGTTCATCCCCACTAAATGACTTTGTCCTACTAAGTCTTCTAACTTAGAAGGTCGCATGCGTTCAGCTAGTGGCGTAGAAGAGTTCAGCATTTACTAAATGAAAAACAAAAGAAACAACACATTGATCGCAAAGCCCTTTTGCTCGGCATCAATCATGCCCTCCGATACTGGTATCGATTTTCCTAACTCATCCATCATGAGAAATGAAGTTGATTTAATATGGTGATAGTACTTTGAAGCATGGCGTCATCAAAATCCAAATGCGTTACCAATCGGATTTCGGTAGCACTAAATGCCAATGCTTTGATGTTGTGTTCTGCTATTTTTTCCAGAAACAGGGCAGGACTTACGCTAGCCACTAGTTCAAAAATAACAATATTGGTATCTACGGGCATCACTGACTTAACAAACGAAAGTTGTTGGAGACATTCGCCAATCACTTTTGCGCGTGCATGATCCTCCTTCAACCTGCCAATGTGATTGTCGAGTGCATAAATTCCGGCAGCAGCGAGGAACCCTGCTTGTCGCCAGGCTCCACCAAATACTTTCCGCATCCTCCGTGCCTTTTTTGCAAACTCCTTTTTGCAAACCAATACGGAACCAACAGGCGCACCTAATCCTTTGGAGAGACAGATCGAGATCGTGTCGAAGTATTTACCATAGTCGCCAGCCTTTTCTCCCGTGGCTACTAATGCATTGAATAGCCTCGCACCATCCAAGTGCATATGCAAGTTTTTAGAACGAGCGAATGCACTTATCTTCTCAATATCCTTCAGCGAATAAAAACTTCCCGCTTCGCGAACTACCGTGTTCTCCAACGCTACGACAGCTGTGCGTGGATAATGTTGATCATCGTTGTTGATGTTGGCCGCAATTTCATCGACCGAAACTCTTCCGCGGTCACCGGCTAATAGCTTCACACTAACATGGCTATTGCCCATCAGCCCACCGCCCTCGTATTTATAAATGTGGGCGCCTTTGTAACAGATCACCTCATCGTAAGGCTGCGTAAGAACATTGATTCCAATTTGATTGGTCATGGTACCGCTGGGGCAATACACGGCTGCATCCATCCCAAGCAAGGCTGCGCATTTTTCTTCTAGTTTATTTACTGTAGGATCCTCACCAAACACATCATCGCCCACTGGCGCTGCAAACATAGCCTCTTTCATAGCTGGTGTTGGCTTGGTCACCGTATCACTTCGTAAATCGATTATCATGCAGAAAAAATTGTTCGCTTTTTATTTTTATAATAACTCCTTTGCCGGATCCCAAAATTTTTTGTCAAAATCTTGAACCTGATCCTTGACCACTTTCACGCCTTCTTTCTCGAGGCTCTTTTGCATGGCGCTGGGCGGGGAAAAATGATGCTTGCCAGTTAGTAGCCCGTGCCGATTGACAACCCTGTGTGCGGCAACTCCTTTTTCTGTGTGGGCCGCATTCATCGCCCAACCTACCATGCGCGCACTCATTTTGGTTCCCAGGTAATTTGCGATGGCTCCATAGCTAGTTACGCGTCCTTTCGGTACTAGACGTACTACCTCATACACATCAGCAAAGAAATTATTCTCTTTTTTCTGTGTTGAGACGGGCAGCTTTCTTGCGGTCATTCCCTCAAAGTAAGCTACCTTTTCGGAGGAAAAAAAAGAGATGGAATAGATATTTCCTATCCAAAAGAGATATCCTTGAGCTAGATTTGCAGGCATTAAAATACTAAGTTGAATGTACAGGTGTTTTGTTTTTCTTTTGTTACTACCGGGCTTTCTGAACAGTCAAAGTTTCATTTTTCCATCTGCCGAGAATTGGACGGAACTGAGGGAGGGTCAGACGTTTTCCTTTAAACTAGATGTGACGGAAGCAGAAAAACCGAAATACACGCTGGAAGGAGTAAATGGCTATCGGGTTACATTTGACACATTAGGGCATTTTTCGTGGACACCCTCTTTCGATCTCGTAGATCGACTGGAAAAACAAAAAGAGATTCCTCTTTTGTTTCAAGCGGAATGGAAGAGTGGGCATCGCATCCGAAAGTCAGTTTCTTTTCTCGTGTTCCACCAAAACCGTCCACCCATAGTCGATGATCTGCCAACATTCTATGTCAAGCAATCTACTCAGAATCAATACCAGATTTCAGATGACTATGTAACTGACCTCGATGGCGATCCCATAAGTTATAAACCCATTGTTTCGCAAATGCCCGAAGGAATGCATTTTTCATCTCAAGGTCTTATCACGTGGAATCCTTCGCGCAATCAATTCATTGCACTAAAAAACAATCCGTTGGCAGTCGAGTTTGTCGCGCAAGACCAACCCGATAAACTGGAGACAAAGGCGCGAATTAGGATTGCCCAGACGCAGCTAGACCTTCCTCCCGATTTGCTTTTGCTTCCGGGAGATTCAGTCTTTACCATAAAAGAAGATGAACGCTTAAACATTAAGATTTACGCCTCAGATCCCAACGGAGATGAAAACCTGACAAACTTTGGCTTTGTAGCTTCTGACAGCGGTGTCCCTGAGAGCGCTCTGCAAAAGAGCAACTCTGCACAAGGTGAGTTTACCTGGCTACCTGGCTACGGCTTTGTTGACGAATCTGAGAAAACGAAAACGTTCCGTCTCACTTTTTTCATTTTGGATAAATCGGGCAATCGGGTTGAACGCCATGCAAAAATCAAAGTCGTTGATACCGAGAACCTGGAAGAAAAAGACAAGTCGTTGTTTCAGAAATACAAGAACTCACTCGTGAGCGCCAAAGCTCTTATTGACCGTTTGGATGAAAATCATGAAAAACTTAGCAAAACCCTTAAGCAAGCTAAAAAAGGAAAAAAGCATCGGGCGATTTTAAACGCTTCCCTTGGCGCCACTACTGGCTTATCACCTGTTATACTTTCCAATGATCCAAACAGCTATAGGGCAGTTTCGGCCATTGGGGGAACGACAGTGTTAACGCTGGGAACATTAGAAGCAACCGAGGTAATTGGAAAATCAAAAAACGAGATTTTAGATAAACTAAAAATCAACGTTGAAATCCGCAACCAACTTCAATTGGAAGGCGACAATTTTGCCCGAAAATATGCCCTGAAGTCAGCACGAAGAGAGAAGACTTTTGATGTTGACCGAGACAAATTACTACCCATCATTAATAACCAAAAGTTGGAGTTTTTGGAGTTGAGCGCAGAACAGACCGCTCAGCCCAAGTTTGACAACAAGGAGATCAAAAAGACTTTTATTGATTTTAGTGAAGAGTGAAGCAAGGCATTTGCCAAAAACAAAATAACGGTTACTTTTGCAATCCTAAATCGCTAAAAACTTTCTTTCGCCAAGGCTACAGAGAGTAAAACAGAGGAATGGTAGAGCGGTTTATTGCACCGGTCTTGAAAACCGGAGACCCTTCACGGGGTCCGGGGGTTCGAATCCCTCTTCCTCTGCCAAAAAAACCTAGAGATTAATTTCTCTGGGTTTTTTTATTTGGGCAATCTGGCCTTTATCCGAAAAAGCCTACTCCTCTGGCCATCAACCCCGCCAGTAGTGGGATAATAAATGGCAAAAGCAACTCTAGTCGCAGCATCCAAAAAATAGCTGATTGGATTTGTATTTCTTCTTCAGGGTTACCTTTTCGACTCTTAACAAAGAACACGGTTGGATAAATAGACAATATCCCAATCAAAGAAAACAAACCAATCTTGGTGAGAAAAATCCAATTTTTCGAATGGTAATCGGCTCGCTTGTCTAGGCTGCCAAGCCACAGGGTCAGCCCAGCGGCTACCAAAACAACGTCAGCAATAACATCGACCGCATCGACACGTTAGAGGCGATCTAGCTCTTGCCGCGTAAGTTCCTTCTTAAGCAACAGGTAATCAGAAATCTAAGACCCGACAATGGCGAATATGCTTATGAAACGAACGTAGCGAAGAATTATTTCTGTACTCATAACTTGAAACAAAATAAAATACAATGCTAGCAAATCTCGACAGAACATACCACGGAAATTCACAGCAAAAAGCTCAAATCAGAAAATAATTACCAACTTGCAGCGAACCTAGTCTATGAGATTTCTTACTGCATTCTTCTACTATGGGGTGATCATCCCTGTTTCGCATTTGCCGTTTCGTCTACTCTACGTGCTATCGGATGGCCTTTATGTTGTTTTATTTAAAATGATCGGTTATCGCAAAAAAGTCGTACTTCAAAATGTGGCTAATTCCTTTCCAGAGAAAACCACGAATGAACATTTGCAAATTGCAAGTGATTTTTATCGGCATTTTTGCGATTTGGTGGTAGAAAGCCTAAAGGTGTTTACTATTTCGCAGGAGGAAGTGAATGAGCGAATGAAAGTAATCAATCCTGAATTTATTGATCGCTTTTATGATCAAGGCAAGAATGTTATCATGGCTGGTGGTCATTATAACAATTGGGAACTCTTTGCCATGGCCATTGATGGCCCTCTTAAACACAAAGCAGTTGCTATTTATAAGCCGCTTACCAGTTTATTCTTTGATAAAAAAATGCGTGAATCAAGAAGTAAATATGGTTTGGAAATGATTTCCACCAAGAGTGTAGAAGAAGAATTCAAAAAGATGAACGCTCCACTTCGTACGATCATCTTCGGCATTGACCAATCTCCTGGTTCAGCGAAAAACAGTTACTGGGCTACTTTTTTAAATCAAGACACCGCCATGCTTTTTGGAGCCGAAAAATATGCGAAAGAATACAATTTTCCAGTCGTCTACGCGCGAATCAATAAACTAAGCAGAGGGCATTATACAACGGAATTTGTGGAAGCGATAGAGGAACCGGCAAAAACAAACTACGGGGAGATCACCAAAAGAATGAACAGTCTGTTAGAGAATGATATTATCAACCAGCCAGAATATTGGTTGTGGTCACACAAGCGATGGAAGCACAAACGACCAGCAGATTTCGTTCAACAGTAGATTTGGTTAAATCATTCGCAGAATCTTTCCTGCACTTTCCAGTGTCGTGTCACTTTTCGCAAAACAAAATCGAAGTAGTTTTTGATCTGAGCCGTCCTTGTAAAAAGCAGAAACAGGGATAGGGGCCAATTTTTTCTCCTTAGTCATCCAGGCCGCCATTTCCATTTCACTTTTGGTAGACACCCCTTCGTATGACAGCAATTGAAAATAGCTCCCAAAACAGGGAAGAGGTTTTAGGGAAGAGCCTTTTATATGATTCAAAAAGAAATCACGCTTTTGCTGATAAAATTTCCCGAGATACATATAGTTCTTCGATTCTTTTAGATATTCAGCCAACGCGAACTGAATAGGTGTGTTCACGCTAAATGTAATGAACTGATGTGTCTTTCTAATTTCTCGAGTCAGTTCCTCTGAGGCAACGGTATATCCAACTTTCCAGCCCGTAGCATGAAAAGTTTTTCCAAAGGAAAACACAGCAATAGATCGCTTTGCAAGATCGGGATATTTCAAAACGCTTTGGTGCGAAATGCCATCAAAAATAATACGTTCATACACTTCATCACTCAAAACAATCAGATCGTGTTTAAGTGCAATTTTCTGTAAGGCTAACATATCCGATTCGTTTAACACAGCACCACTAGGGTTATGTGGTGTGTTCACCATTATCATTTTTGTATTCGGTGTAATCTTGTCTTGCACCTCTTGCCAGTCAATGGCAAAATGCGGTGGCTTAAGATTAAGATGGAAAGGAATTCCTCCGTTGAGTCGGATAGCAGGATCATAACAATCATACGCAGGATCAAACAATATCACTTCATCGCCCGATCCGATCAACGCGGCTATGGTGGAAAAGATAGCTTCTGTACCACCTGCCGTTACCGTTACTTCTGTTTCAAAGTCTGTAGGTCGCTGGTAAGTAGCCGTGATAACTTCTGCAATTACTTTTCGTAAAGACGGCACGCCTGGCATGGGCGCGTACTGGTTGTGCCCGTCTTTCATGTTTTGGTGAATTAGTTCTATCAGTTTTTCTGAAACGGGAAAATCAGGAAATCCTTGAGACAAGTTGATAGCCTGATGCTCCAGCGCCATCTTTGACATGACGCTAAAAATAGAGGTGCCAACTTCAGGGAGGCGGGATTTTACGACCATAAAATTCAACGTTCAAAATTCCAAATTACTGTGGGCACCTTTTGAATCTTGAATTTTGAATTATCTCTTCAAAGGCGCTAGTATACGATACTCAGTATCTACGTCACCTTTACTGATGTCAGCAAGTTTCCCTTTCAATATTTTCTTTTTAAGAGGGGTGAGATAATCAATGAATAATTTACCTTCTATATGGTCGTACTCATGCTGGATGATACGCGCCTTCATATCGTCAAATTCTTCTTCGTGCTGAATCCAGTTTTCGTCAAAGTACCGAATCCGAATCCTTTCCTGACGCCATATGTCCTCGCGTATATTTGGGATACTCAGACAACCTTCCTCGAAATCCCATTCTTCGCCTGTTTCCTCTAATATAATCGGATTGATGAATATCTTTCTGAAATCCTTTAATTCTGGCTTTTCTTCCAACACCGTTCCGTCTACCACAAAAAGGCGAATACTCTTGCCAATTTGTGGAGCGGCCAGTCCAATTCCATGAGCAGCGGCCATCGTTTCAAACATATCTTCCGCAAACGCCTTCACATCCATTTCGCCCTTCACGATGTCCTTTGCTTTCTTGCGCAAAACAGGATCGCCATACATTACAATCGGGTAAACCATATCATGAAAATAAAATGCAAAGGTAGGAATTGACAAGTATTTATCGCAACTCTCAATATCCTTTCGATTGAAGATAGTTTTGTAAAATAAGCGTGGCACTGATTTTATCTACATTGCCTTTTACTTGCCTATCCTTCTTTTTCATTCCTCCGTCAATCATCGTTCGTTGCGCTTGACTACTGGTGAACCGTTCATCGGCCAATGCAATGGGCTTGTCTGGAAAAGTAATTTTGAAAACCTCTACGAACTTTCGAACAAGAGGTGCCGTCTCAGAATCTTCGTTATTAAGTCGTTTGGGCATACCTATCACGACCTCGTCCACAGCCTCGCGAACAAAATAAGTTTTCAGGTAATCGATCAGTTTTCCCGACTCCACCGTATCCAATGCCGTTGCAATAATGCGCATCGGGTCAGTTACTGCAAGTCCGGTGCGTTTCATTCCATAGTCAATAGCGAGGATTCTGCCCATTGGTATTACTTTTTGATTGTCGTGAAAATCCTTGCCCATCTGAGGCTCATTAACTCAACATACTTTTTTTTCATTTCTTCTGAAAGGAAACTAATCTGTATCTGTTTGTACCACTTCAATTTTTGATTCTCTATTTCCTGAAGTGTTTTTTTGATAATGATTGATGTCAGCCCAAGCCTTTCACTCCCAAAATAATCGATTAGATTTTCCTTTGTGATTTTGCTTTTCCTACCTGCCAAGGTAAGGGCAAACTCTTCTTGTGGATTGGACATCGCAATAGTTGTGTTCAATAGGTCATACGAGGGAGATATTTCAACTTTTCCATTTCGCCTGATCAACGAAAAATTCTTCAAATGCATATCTTCATTCCCGCAGAGAAAGTTGAAGATCGTAAGCCTAAATAGCTTTTGTTTTTCTATCAGTGGAAAGGTACAGAACTGATCTAGTACGCCAGCCACTTTTTCCATGGATGAACTATACTTTGTTTCTCTTGTCTGTCCAGTAAGTTGGGCAAAATCCTCAACCGCTACCCTTTTCTTTTTTGGCAATCGGTCAAATCGTTTGATGAAATAAGAACGCGAGCCATCTTTTGAATAGATCATCCCATGAAGCGGAATTTCAATCCCCGCCAATGCAGCGAGCCGCATTGTAAGGTCTTCATTCTCCGGCAACTCTTCATACAAATCATTTTGAGGCTTAATAATAAAATTACCTCCTTGATCGGCTATTTCAAAAATCCCAGCAGATACATTTAGTCGAGCACTCAACTTGGGCTGAACACCCTGTATTGACATTTTAGTAGCTCTTGCCATCGCCTGTTTTAATTGATCACCTTTGTTATAAGGGAAATCAAGTAAGTCTTTCAACTTTGGAGACAATAACTTAAGTCCTTGGGCTGAATACTTTTGCTCGCCACATAGTTCATAGGTAATCGGGCAGCGATTCATTCGATTATCGGTTTGACACTCACCGCTCCAACTAAATCTTCACCTACTGCCATCAATTGACTGAAGTTGTCTGTTCGATCAATTTTTTTTTGGCGAAGTAAGCCTTCTAACTGTTGCCCTTCTGGTAAAAGCCCATCAAAAAATGCGGGAAAGCTTTCGAATTCAAATTTCATTTTACTCACTGGCATCGTCAGCGATATAGCACCACCTTGATAACCTTCCAGATATTCAAATCCATATTCCTTCCGATCTGTTTCCGTCAGATAACCTGCCAATGTACTATCAAAAAATACTGCTGCCTTCCTCATAATGATTGGTCGAGCGGGCTTTGCAATTTTACTTTGATGTTCAACCCTGATAATATTTTAACAAGGGTAGATAACCGAACCGTTTCTTTTCCTTTTTCTAAGTCATATATCACCGACTTTCCCACCCCTACCATCTCTGCCAGTTGAACTTGTGTCAGTCCACTCATCTTTCGGTGGGTACGAATATAGTTACCAAGCTCAGGTTGATTTAACATATTTTACTGTTATATCAGTAAAAATAGGCATAAAATTAAATAAGTATCAATAAATAGTAAATAATTACTGCTATAGCAGTAAAAAGATTTATAAATAGTTACAGAAATAGCTATAGAAAATATATCATTTAAAATTACTGCTATAGCAGTAATTTTAAGCCCCTTTCGCCCGATTCCAATACACATCCATTTCTGCCAAACTCATTTCTCCCATCTTTTTGCCGTCCTTCGCAGACTCTGTTTCCAGATACTGAAATCGCTTGATGAATTTTTTATTGGTACGCTCCAATGCTTCTTCCGGATCGATATTTACAAATCTTGCATAATTGACCAATGAAAAAAGCAAGTCGCCAAACTCAGCCATCACCTTTTCCTTATCGATAGACTCAACAGGCTTTCCATCAAACTCATTTTTAAATTCATTCATTTCCTCCTCTACCTTTTCCCATACTTGCTCTTTGCGCTCCCAGTCAAACCCTACACCTCGCGCTTTGTCTTGAATGCGAATCGCTTTGAACATCGCGGGCAACGATTTAGGCACACCTTCCAGCACCGATTTATTTCCTGTTCTTAATTTGATCTTTTCCCAGTTTTCCTTCACAGCTTTTTCATCATCGGCCACTACATCTCCATACACGTGTGGATGCCGCTCAATCAATTTATCGCAAATGCCATTCAGCACATCGGCCATGTCAAATGCTTTGAGTTCTGAAGCTATGCGCGCATAAAATGCCAGATGCAACATCACATCGCCCAGTTCCTTTTTCACTTCGTTAAGATCACCCTCCAATATCGCATCCGAAAGTTCGTAGGTTTCCTCAACCGTCAAGTGACGCAAACTTTCCAGCGTTTGCTTTTTATCCCACGGGCAGTTCTCCCGTAATTCATTCATCACGGTAAGTAATCGGTCGAACGCTTTCAGTTTTTCCTCGCGTTGCAAATCAGGGGCAGAGTATGGTTTCTTCATTTCAAACTAATGGGTTTTCAATTTATTTTTTGGCGGCCGAGCGGGCTATTCGCTTCAATCCACGCGAAGCGCGTGGGATTTTCGCTGCTATCCCTGGCCGAGCTTGGAGCCATTTACAAAGTTCTCCTAAATCCCAATTAAGTGTAAACTAATTCAACCAATCTTTGGTTATCTTTGTGCGCTGTAAAATTCGTCATTCACCATCGTAAATAACTATTTCATGACAGTTTTTCTTCTTTCACTTGGTGTCTTTGCAGTGTTCTTTTTACTGATGTCGGTGCGTTTGCTATTTATTAAGGATGGTGAGTTCAGAGGCACCTGTGCCACGCAAAGCCCATTTCTGGCAAAGGAAGGAATCACGTGTGGCTATTGCGGCAAAGTGGTAGGCGCTGGCGAGGCATGTGGCGATCCTGAGAAAGCTGAATCATTTCCTGAAATCAAGAAAGGCTAGTATTTAGTGGTTAAGCCCACCAAACTGATCCTTTTATAGCCATCAAAAGAACCTTAACTTCGCGGTCGCACTTTAACTCAATTTCGTGACCCTCATTAAATCTATTTCCGGCATCCGTGGCACCATTGGTGGCAAACCGGGCGATGGCCTTACTCCTGTTGATACTGTAAAATTTGCAGCAGCCTTCGGCACTTGGGTAAAATCCCGGCAAGGCACCCGCCTGCCGGACGGGCAGGAAAGAATTGTAATTGGGCGCGATGCCCGCATTTCAGGTGAAATAGTAAGCAACCTGGTATGCGCAACGTTGCAAGGTCTGGGTTTGGATGTGATTGATCTTGGACTATCCACCACTCCAACAGTTGAAATAGCCGTGCCCTTAGAAAAAGCGGGCGGAGGTATTATTTTGACAGCAAGTCACAATCCTATTCAATGGAATGCACTGAAACTGTTGAATGAAAAAGGAGAATTCATTTCTGCGGAAGATGGAGCAACTATCTTAAAAATTGCTTCTGACGAGAGTTTCGACTTTGCCCCGGTAGAAAAACTCGGTAGCTATGACAAGAAGAATAAGTATATCAAAAAACACATCGAGCTGATTCTGAAAAATAAGTTGGTCGACAAAAAAGCCATTCAAAAATCAAAATTCAAAATTGTAGTAGATGCCGTTAATTCTACAGGTGGCATTTCAGTTCCCGAGCTATTGAAAGCACTTGGTGTAAAGAAGGTAAAGAAATTGTACTGCGAGCCAACAGGAAAGTTCCCCCACAATCCAGAGCCTCTGCCCGAGAACATAAAAGCCATTTGCAAAGTAATAAGAAAGGGAAAATATGATTTGGGCATTGTCGTAGATCCAGATGTGGATCGTCTGGCATTGGTACAAGAAGATGGAAAACCATTTGGTGAAGAATACACATTAGTAGCAGTGGCCGATTACGTATTGAGCAGACGAAAAGGCTTGTCCGCCAAAGATTCATCGAAGGCGGGCAACACGGTTTCTAATCTTTCTTCTACTCGCGCCTTGCGTGACGTGACAGAAAAAGCAAAAGGAAAATATACGGCAGCTTCTGTAGGCGAAGTAAATGTGGTGACTGCCATGAAGAAAACCAAGGCAGTAATTGGTGGTGAAGGAAACGGTGGCGTGATCTTTCCTGAATTGCACTATGGCCGCGATGCGTTAATGGGTATCGCACTATTTCTAACTCATTTGGCCAAATCCAAATTGACTGCTTCCGAGTTGCGCAAAACGTATCCTAATTATTTCATTTCCAAAAATAAAATTGCACTGACTCCTCAGATTAATGTGGATGAAGTACTGGAAAAAATCAAAGCCAAGTACGCTTCTGAAAAAATCAACACAGCTGATGGCGTAAAGATCGATTTTGAAAAAGAAAAAGAGTGGGTGCATTTGCGCAAGAGCAACACCGAACCGATTATTCGTATTTATGCTGAGTCCGAAAATGAAAAGAAGGCTGATGAGTTAGCAAAGAAAATCATTAGAGAAATTCAAGATGTAATTAAGAATTGAAGGCTAAGATTCAAAGTAAAGATTTTGTAACTTGCACTACGTAAATTCGATAGTTATGGACATACAGACGGAAAAATTATTGTTGATTGAACAATTGATTCAAATTGGCGACACAAAATTAATTGAACAAGTACGAGATTTATTGCGGAGTGGAAGTAATCCTGTGGTAGGCTATGAAGCCAATGGAAAAGCCATAACTCAGAAAGATTTTATAAAAATGGTAGAGCAGGCAGAAGATGAGGTTGCCATGGGGAAGTACCAAACTATTGAAGAACTGGAAAAAGAGGCAGAAAGCTGGAAATGAAAAAAGACTACCGAGTAATCATTCCACCGATTGCAAAGGAATCTCTTCGTGAAATTATTGAATACACAAAAATAGAATCCCCTTCTGCCGCCATAAAAGTTCAAAAAAAATTAATAGAAATAGCAAAGGGTCTAAAAAATTCACCGGAGAGGTTTTCAAAAGAGTATTTCTTGTCTGAGAAACCAGGGAACTATCGTTCAGTTGTTCAATGGCATTACAAGATCATATACAAAGTATCGGAGAATGAAGTTACAATCATTCGGTTTATGCATACGAGTAGAGACCCAAAAAGAATCGAAAAGATTGAATAAGATTAGGCGCATATATTTTGAAACAAAATGAGAGTTTACCTTGACAACGCTGCTACCACGCCACTCGATCCAGAAGTATTTGAGACCATGAAACCTTTCATGCTGGAAGATTTTGGTAATCCTTCTTCCACTCACGCTCATGGACGCAAGGTGCGCGCAGCTATTGAATCAGCTAGAAAAAAAGTAGCTGAACTACTTAACTGTACGCCCGGTGAAATCATTTTTACCTCTGGAGGCACGGAGGCAGACAACACACTCATTCGATGTAGCATCAATACGTACCAGCTTGAACATGCTATTTCTACTCCCATTGAGCATCATGCCGTAACTCACACACTTGAAACCTTAGAAAAGGAAGGTAAAATAAAATTGCATTTTGTAAAACTGGATGAAAAAGGCCATGTTGACTATATTCATCTGGAAGAATTACTAAAGGCTCACCCCAAAGCAATTGTGTCGCTCATGCATGCCAATAATGAAATTGGCAACATCCTAGACTTAGAAAAAGTGGGCGAGCTGTGTAACCGTTACAAAGCTTACTTTCAATCCGACACAGTGCAAACGATGGGGCATTATCGCCATGACATGAAGAAACTGAAAGTACACGGCTTAACGGCAGCCGCACATAAGTTTCATGGGCCAAAAGGTGTGGGCTTCATGTACATCAACAAAGACAAAAAAATCCATCAACTCATTCACGGTGGCGCGCAAGAACGAAACATGCGCGGTGGCACTGAGAATGTTTATGGAATTATTGGTTTAGCAAAAGCCCTTGAAATTTGCTATCGCGAAATGGAAGAGCACGAAAGTCAAATCAAGAAACTAAAATCGTACATGATCGAAAAGTTGAGAACATCCATTCCGGGTGTAGACTTTCATGGTGATTCAGCAAATTTAGAGAGAAGTCTGTATACTGTTCTTAATGTGTGCTTGCCTGAATCAGAGGAAAATGAAATGTTGCTTTTCAATTTAGACATGCAAGGGATTTCCGCATCCGGTGGTAGTGCCTGTTCTAGTGGTGCTTCTACCGGTTCGCATGTCTTGGGCGCATTATACCCAGAATCAAAACGGGGAGCCATTCGTTTTTCGTTTAGCAAATACAATACCCCTGAAGAGATTGATTTTGTTGTGAATAAATTAACTGAAATCTGTCGAGCTACGGTAAATAGCTAATCGTCCGAAAACCGAATCATTCGCCTGAACGGTGCAAGGTGACCATTAGTGTACTGGGTGCATCCTGGTGCCAAATCGCTTAACGATTATTTTTTCTAAACTTTCTCTATGATTGGGATGAGAAACCTTTAAAATCTCATAAGCTCGCTGACGCAAATTTTTTCCATATAAATAAGCCGTCCCAAATTCAGTGACCAAGTAATGCATGTGGGCCCGGGTTGTGACAACACCAGCCCCTGATTTTATCTCGGGTACAATTTTCGAAACGCCCTTCTTTGTAGCCGAAACTAGCGCAATAATTGGTTTTCCTCCATCAGACAAAGCTGCCCCGCGTATAAAATCCATTTGTCCGCCCACGCCAGAATATTGATACGTACCAATTGAGTCTGCACACACCTGGCCTGTAATGTCTACTTCAATGGCGCTATTAATGGCAACCACTTTCGAGTTTGCACGAATCACTCGCGTATCATTTACGTAGCTCGCTTCCAAAAAGGCAAACTGCGGATTATCATCCAAAAAGGCATACAATTCTTTTGAACCAATAGTAAAACCAGAAACCACTTTGCCAGGATGCTTCTTTTTGTACGCATTGGTGACCACGCCTTGTTTGATCAGATCCATAACGCCATCTGAAAACATTTCCGTGTGAATGCCAAGATCTTTGCAATGCCCCATGGCTTTTAAGGCTGCGTCCGGAATGGATCCAATCCCTAATTGAAGTGTAGAGCGATCTTCCACCAATGAGGCAATGTTTCTTCCAATTGTTAGATCTTCTTCTGTCAGTTGACTGGAATAGGAGACTTCAGGAAGCGAATCGGTGCATTCCACCAGCGCATCAAATCGGCTCACATGGATAAAACCATCCCCATGTGTACGAGGCATGTTGGGGTTAACCTGAGCGATCAGCTTTTTGGCATATTTGGCCGCAGACTTAACTACATCAACAGACACGCCCATCGAACAAAAGCCATGTTTATCCGGTGCCGAAACGTGGATCAGTGCCACATCGAGCGGCAATAGCTTCTTTTCAAATAGTCTGGAAATCTCACTTAGGAATATGGGAATGTAATCACCTCGTCCATCACTTACAGCTTCGCGAATTGTGGCGGAAACAAAAAGAGAATTAAAATAAAAGCTTTCACGATATATTGGCTTGGCAATTTCCTGATTTCCCAACATGCTGATGGCAACCAACTCGACCTCCCTCAACTCAGGTGACCGCTTAGCCAGCGCATCTAACAATAAGGATGGCGTGGCAGCGCTGCCATGAACAAATACCCTGTCGCCTGATCGGATTAATTTTACGGCTTCGTCCGCTGAAACAAACTGACTCATTTTTTTATAATTTATGACCGAAAGATAGAGGTGAATTTTATGCTCCACGCTGACTTTCATCATATTTAATTAGTTTTATTGAATGAGAAGAGAAGTAACCGTTTCGTTTATTGGCTCGGGAAATTTGGCCTGGCATTTGGCTCCCGCTCTAGACAATGTTGGGTTTGTAGTAAAAGAGGTTTATAGTCGTAATCCTCGACATGCTGAACAGTTGACCTCGCGTTTATACCAAGCTGAAGTAAAAGCCTCACTTGACTTTTCAACCAGTAGCTCATCCATCTTCATTATAGCAACAAGTGATGATGTCATTAAAAGTATTGCCCAGGAAATCATTTTACCGGAAGAGGCCATTTTAGTACATACCTCTGGCAGTCAGCCACTAAGCGAACTCGAA
The DNA here is from genome assembly GCA_020402945.1 of Cytophagales bacterium. Lineage (GTDB taxonomy): Bacteria > Bacteroidota > Bacteroidia > Cytophagales > Cyclobacteriaceae > ELB16-189. Next base: position 64,864 of record JADBYQ010000013.1, read on the forward strand.
TTTTCTGCTACTCCGAACCTGGGAGTGTTCTATCCACTTCAATCATTTAGCAAGCAGAAGAAAGTTGACTTTAAAAGCATCCCTATTTTTATCGAAAGCCAAAATCAAGAGACGGATCAGTTCTTGCTATTGATGGCAAAAGCGATTAGTAATCAGGTAGTGAAAATCGGATCTGGCGATCGGGTCGCCTTGCATGTAGCGGCTGTGTTTGCCTCTAATTTTACAAACCATATGTTGGCCATTTCGAAGAGTATCCTTCAACAAAACAGTTTGGATTTTGAGTGGCTAAAACCACTTATTACTGAAACGGTTCAAAAAAGTTTGGCCATTGGACCCAATAATGCCCAAACGGGCCCCGCAAGTAGAGGAGATCTGGAGATTTTGGACAAACATCTCGAGTTTTTAAATGAAGATGAATCAGTAGCTGAGCTCTACAAGATCATTAGTCAACACATAGTAGACAACTATCAATGATAAAAAAATCAGTATCTTTATTTATAAAATTGACACTGCCATGAAAAAAATTTTTTACCTGATCACTTGCGCTGTACTTGCCTTCGTCCACTCGTTTGCACAAAGCGTTAGGATCATCCAGCCTACTGACACTAAGAAAGAATGGAAACTTGTTAAGCCAAAACAACTCTATGTTCTTAACGGGATAGAGCTAATAGATAGTTTAGCGCTGGTTAAGTTAGATGCCAATGATCTCGAAAAACTAGAAATATTAAACGAAGTGGATGGTGAACGCCTTTATGGCAAAAAGGGTGCTAGTGGTGTAGTCATAGCAACAACAAAAGCAAACAAGGCAATGACCATTAATCCACCCGCCATTGCGTTAGCCAAAACGAGTCCTTTGTTTATTTTGGATAATGTAGAGATGCCTGGCATCGATTTAGATAAGGTGAAACCGGAGGATATCGAATCAATTGAAGTTCTTAAGGATAAGAAGGCAATAGAACCCTATGGCGAGAAAGGTAAAAACGGGGTGGTGATTATCAGCACAAAAAGTTTCACAAGGGACAGGCAATACCAGAAATTGCGCTCCCAAAAGGATTAGCCGTTACCAATCAGGCTTCCCAAACCCACATTACTGTCAAGCCCAGCTGAAATTTAGCGCCCAGCCTGGGTGTTACAAGAAAGCTACTGCGCGAATACAGAAGCTGCTGGGCGTCTATTACGGTTAGATCATCGGTGCTTTTGAAGATTTTAAGTATTAATCTGTACATTGCTGGTATCAAATTTAAAATCAGGTAATTATGAGAATGCTACCGGTTAAATTCTACTACCAGAGGGCGCGTATTCTTGGATACTTACTTAGCGCTTGCCTGCTGGTTTACTTAATCTCCCTGTTGTTCCCCGACAGTATTTTCTCGAACTTCTTAAAATGAATGTAAAAGGATACTACAACCGCGGCCGTGTTTTTGGATACCTGCTCATAGCGGCAGCTATAAGTTTTGCCCTTTACTATTTGTATACAGTCGCTACAAACTAGGTGATTGTTTTGCCAGAAGGTCAGAAGTAGATTAAAACCAGCCCACGTAAGGTTGTGGCTCATTTATGTCAATTACGGCTTACGATTTTTCTACTTTTACAGACTCAATTCATAGCTATGCGTTTCCTCTTCGTTTTCATATCGCTATTGCCCTTTTTATCAATCGCACAGAACCAAGATTCTTTACAGCAGGTGTTTTACAAAACCGCCCTGGAGAATTTAAAAAAAGGGAATTATCAGGAGGCCTCCGTTCAATTTTCACAGTTAATTACAACCGGTTTTAGCAATAAAGAAGTGTTTGCTAAACGGGGAATTGCACACTTCCAATTGGGTGAATTCGAAACCGCGAAGACAGATTTTGACGAAGCCGTAAAACTGCGGGTCAACACCGGAGAAGTTTTTCAGTTTCGCGGAAATACGAGATACAAACTGGAAGATTTCCAGGGGTGCATTTCAGATTTAGAAAAAGCGATTCAACTAGGTGTTAACCAGTTCGAGACATTTGCCAACCTCGGCAATGCTAAGTTTCGTGTTGAAAACTATAAAGAAGCGATTATCAACTACGACAAAGCCTTTGCCACCGGCAAAAAAGATTATGTGCTTTTTAACAATAGAGGAAAAGCAAAAGTCACATTAAAAGATTTCTCTGGTGCGCTGGGCGATTTTGATGAAGCGCTGAAATTAAAACCAGACTACGACAAAGCACTGGAAAACCGTGCCCATACAAGATTCGAACTGAAGGACTGGAAAGGAGCAATTGCTGATTTTGAGAGAATTATTTCCGCGGGCCGCAGCGATGAAAGTATCTTTCAGCAAGTTGGAACTGCCAAATTCAACATTGGCGATTTCAAAGGGTGTGCTGAAGCTCTTAACAAAGTTGTATCGAAAGGAGTCAAGGACAAAGAGGTATTTCGCAAATTAGGCATTAGCTTAGGAAAGCTAAAGGACTATCAAGGAAGTGCCAATGCCTTGGCTGCGGCAGTTTCATTAGGAGTAAGTGACAAAGAAGTATTCGAACAACTGGGTACGGCACAATACTTCACAAAAGATGACAAAGGTGCTATTGAATCCTTAAGTCGTGCAATTGGTTTGGGTGTGGCTACCAAAGAAGCCTATCTCTACAAAGGCAATTCAGAATTCAACTTGAAGGCTGTTGACAATGCCATAGTCGATTTAGAAAAAGCCATCGCATTAGGTGCCATCGATTTTGATGCATTTAAAAACGTTGCTGATGCCAAATTCTTAAAGAATGATTTCGCAAACGCTATTAAGTTTTACGACAAGGCTGCAACATTCCCCGTTGCAGATGCAGTCGTTTTTAACAACCGTGGAAAAGCGAAGTTTAACCTCGGTGATGTGAAGGGCTCGCTGCCTGATTTCGACAAAGCGATCTCACTTAAAGCTGATTACACAAAGGCTTTGTTAAATCGTGGAACTGTTAGATTCAATCTGGCAAATTATCAGGGAGCGGTAGAGGATCTTGAAAAAGCAAAGAGTAGCGGAGATGCATCCGCTGAACTTCAGAAAATGCTGGGCATTTCAAAATATATTCTCAACGATAAGGCTGGTGCAAAAACGTCACTAGAAAGTGCCGTAAAATCTGGATTGAAAGACGGAAAAGTAAATCTTTATCTAGGTTACCTGCAATACGATGCTAAAGAGTGGAAGCCTGCTATTGACGCGCTAACAGCAGCGGAAGCCAGTGGTGAAAAAGAAATAGGTCTTTATGAAAAAAGAGGGAAGGCAAATTTCCAGACGCAAGACTTTACAAGCTCGATCACTGATTTAGAAAAGGTAGCGCAAAAGGGTGCGCCCGATGTTGCCACACTGGAGTTTTTAGGTCTTGCTTACATGCAACAACAAAAGAACACAGAAGGGTTACTCAATCTTGAAAAAGCTTCGATTGCTGGAAGCAAAAACAAGGATGTGTATTTCCAAGTTGGCAATGGACGTTTCAAGGAGAAAAACTATAGAGGTGCGATAGATGCCTACGACAAAGCCATTTCCTTTGGCGCTTCCGATGAGATCGTGTTCAACAACCGTGGCAAAGCCAAACTAAATTTAAATTTAGTCAACGAGTCGCTAGCTGATTTTGACAAATCCCTTCAAATCAAAGCAAACTATTCCCAAGCATTGAAAAACAGAGCGGCTGTAAACTTTCAATTGAAAGATTGGGCCAAGGTGGTTGCCGATCTTACCATTGTGGCAACCGCAGGTGCTGCGAATGCTGATGACTTCGCACTTTTAGGACTTGCACGGTTTGAGCAAAAAGAGTACAAAGCTGCCATCGATGATTTATCGAAATCCTTTGAAGGTCGCGAAAACGACCAATCCACCAATCCAATTGTCAAGCAAGCCTATTCGGCTCGCGGAGTTTGCTTTTTTGAAACCCAGGACTTTGTCAAAGCAGTTGTTGATTTTACAAAGGCTATTGAGCTTGGTGAAACTTCTGCCGACATCTTCTTTAGGCGTGGCGCGTGTCGTTTCAATGCGAAGGAGTATACTGCTGCTCTACCTGATCTGGAAAAAGCAATTGCTGGAGGATATCAGGAGGGGACAGTATTTGATATGCGAGGTGTGTGCAAACTCAGTAACAAAGATGTAAGTGGTTCTTTATCGGATTTTAATGCAGCGCTCGAGAAAAATCCAAAATTGATGGCCGCCTACTACCACCGCGGTGACGCCAAATTCTTAACCAATGATTTTGCGGGTGCTATAGAAGATTATTCACAAGCCATTCGTAGCGGAATCACCGATGAAGTGATTTTTAATAATCGTGGAAAAGCCTATTTCAATATTGAAAAATATGAGGACGCAATAGCAGATTTCGGCACAGCAATTGGAAAGAAAAGTGATTATGCGAAAGCGCACGACAACAGAGCTGCCGCCTATTTGAAACTTAAGAAATACGATGAAGCAATAAAAGATCTTCGCTTACTTGAAAAACTAACTGAAAAACCAGACGGGAATTTCTACCAAAAGCTTGGAGAAGCATATTTCGAAATGAAGAACTACGTCCTGGCACAGGAATACCTGGAAAAAGCCATCGCTGGAGGGAATCGCAGCAAAGAGGTATTGTTCAAAAAAGGCAAGTCGCTGCTAGAGCAACAGGAGTTTCAATTGTCTGTTCGAGATTTTGACGAAGCGCTGAAGGCAGGCGAAAATACCATTGCGCTTTTTCAAGAGCGGGCAAACGCTTATCTTGGATTAGGGAATCGAAAAGGCGCGTTAGATAATATTGCCAAAGCGATTGCGCTTGATCCAAACAACGCTGATTTGTATTACAATAGCGGTCTGATAAAAGAGGAAAATGGAGAATTTGAGTCGGCAAAAACGGATTATGATAAAGCCATCAAATTAAACCCAAAAGATGCCTCTGCCTTTTATGGCAGAGCTGCCTGTAAAGCAGAATTAGGGGATTATGGCGCGGGAATTTCCGATTTAGATGATGCCATTGCCATCAAGCCTAAAGATGCTTCCTACCACAAGCAAAGAGGTAATTTCAATTATCAATTGGGTAACAAGAATGAGGCGTGCGCGGACTGGAAAAAGGCACTCGAACTGGGGGATACAAAAGTTAAGTTCTCGATCGATCAGTATTGCAATAAAAAATAATTCCAATTTGGGATTTCTTTTCCCATCCATTGGTATAAAGTCACCTGATTTTATCGAAACAGTACTTCCATTATTTTGGGTTGCATAAAGGCGTTGAACTTTTATTGCCAAATAAAGCTCAAAACTAAACACGAGCACCAAATCCAATCTTCAATCTTACGTCTGTCAGCAAAGGGTAGTTTTGGTCGGTGAATTGTAGGTTACGGTCATAATCTTTACTGCATGAATACTAAAACCAAAATGAATATGAAAAGCGTGGCGATCGGGATTTTAGGTTTACTGCTGCCAGTTTGTTTGTTGGCAACTGACGTGATCTCAGGAAAGGTGATCACGGTGATCGATGGGAATACACTGGAAGTATTTACAGGTGAAAATGAAACCTACAAAATTTTCTTGTTTGGAATTGACTCCCCAGAACTAGAGCAAGAATACGGTGACAAAGCCAAGCGTTTACTTGAGAAATTGATTCTTGATAAAAATGTTGAGGTACAAATACAGGGAAAAGATCGTCTGGGCAATCGCCTCGGGATCATTTTAGTCGATGGGGAAGACCCTCGTGAAAAATTGTTGGAAGAAGGACTAGCCTGGACATCTGAAAAAAATCCCATTGAGTCCCTAGAAACAATAAAAGAAAAATCGAAAGAAAAGCGAAAAGGACTTTGGAAAGAAAGCGAACCTACGCCTCCCTGGATTTTTCGCAGACAGCAAACGCTGTTGCAGTTCAAAACGAGTTAAGTTGCCAGTCAGCGGACAGTAACAATTGGATGGGTTTTGAGTTAAGCAAAAAATCCCCGCCCTTGCTAGTGTTGTGCGTGAGCAGTAGCGCGTTGGCTCACCAACAAGCGAGATGAACTCAAATAACAGGTACTTTCGTTAATTTTGTATTGATGAAACAAGAGACTATAATCTCGAAAGCACATACCGAGTTTTTGACCATCACTTGTTTGGAGTGGAAGACCGTTTTGTAAGATGACAGATTTAAGGAAATCTTCACAGAAAGCCTCACCAATCTTGCCGAATCAAACCGTGTTTATGTTTACGCGTTCGTCATTATGAGCAACCATTTCCATTTGATTTGGCAAATGATGGGCGAACACAAAAAGGCAAATGTGCAGCGAGACTTTTTGAAATACACAAGCCAGCAGATTTTGAAAGCAATGAAAACCGAAAAATCGAAACTGCTTGACGAGCTATTGGTCAACGCAAAAGACAGGAGGTACCAAGTGTGGGAACGGAACTCGTTGGGTGTGCCGTTGTGGAAGCCTGAAGTATTTGATCAGAAACTCGATTACATACACAACAACCCAGTGAAGGCAGGCTTCTGCCAGTACCCTGCGGATTACAAATATTCGAGCGCAAGGTTTTTTGAGAAGTACGAAAAAGATTGGGTATTTTTGACTCAACACGAAGGGAGAGAACATCACGCTTGTTGTTGCGGCCGCTCGCTTTGCCTGCGCGCAACACCAACAAGGGCGGGAGGAATATGCAGTATAAATTGATTACCAAAATCAAAAAGTGGAAATTGCTGCTCATGCCCGTGAAATCGCAGATGTTTCTGGTGCAGGTGATACAGTAGTGAGTATTGCAGCGCTCTGTTTGGCGTTGAATTTATCTCCTCCATTGATTGCTTCGCATTCTAATTTAGGTGGAGGCTTGGTGTGCCAACATGTGGGGGTTGTTCCGATTGATCGGGAAGAACTCTTGTTCGAAGCAAAAAAAGAGCTAGGTTAATCCAAAATAAAAAGGCTTTTCATTTCTGAAAAGCTTTGAAGGGGTGAATGACGGGGTGCCGTCCCGAAGCGGGACGAGCATGCTTGTGGCTTTGCCACGGCACTCGAATGGTGCATAGCTATGAAAGCGGATTCTCTCGATAGTTGTCACTAAACTCCATCATCCTTTTAGTAGACTTCAAGTTCTTGAGCTTTTTTTCCAACTTCATTGCCTCAGCACGCGAACTTACTTTGGTGTGCCAAAATAATTTCCATGGAGTTTTCTTACTGGTATATTTTTCGAAACCAGCATTGTGTCTTGTTAGTCGGTTCTCTAGATTATTAGTTTGACCGAAATAGAAAGAACCGTCTTTTTCAGTTTGAACGATGTATACGTAAAATTCCATTTGAATGAAAAAACCCCGAGTTTCTCGGGGCTTATTGAAGGGTGAATGACGGGGCTCGAACCCGCGACCTCCAGAATCACAATCTAGCATTCTAACCAACTGAACTACATCCACCGTCTTGCCTCCGGAGCTTTAGCGAAGGAGGATTGATCACCCGCGTAACTCGAAAAGGACTGCAAATGTAGGTAGCCAATTTCAAATCGCAAAGCTAGCCTCGAAGGAAAAGCAGCCTTTCGCCCGTCCTGCCTATTTTTGAGTTCGTTATGAGTGTAATATTCATTACCTTGTAAAGATAAATGGCTTTGAGCTTTAAGCTCCGAGTTGAGAGCCGCTCAAAGCTCGAAATTCGGGGCTTGTGACTTGGGCTCTCACTTCCAACGCCTACTCTATGAATTGGCTCGATTTTAAACTGAATAAACAACTACTAGATGCGGTAGTAGATGCGGGCTTTGCGAATCCCACAGAAGTTCAGGAAAAGTGTATTCCACTTATTTTAGGCGGACAGCAGGTAATTGGCATTGCGCAGACCGGTACCGGTAAAACAGCCGCATACCTACTGCCTGTTTTAATGAAAGCTAAATTTGCACAGGGAACTGATCCCCGGGTATTAATCCTTGTGCCAACGAAAGAGCTGGTCGTTCAAGTTGCCGCCCAGGTTGCTGCACTTTCGAAGTACACCGACTTGAGGACAGTACATCTTTATGGAGGAGTTGGACCTAAAACACAAATTGACAATATCAAAGCCGGAGTTGACATTGTTGTTGCCACGCCCGGAAGATTTTTGGAATTATATCAACGTAATGAACTTACGTCCAAGCAAATTAAAACGTTGGTCTTAGATGAGGCTGATCGGATGCTCGACATGGGTTTCATGCCGCAACTTCGCAGAATTTTTGAAGTGATTCCATCAAAAAGACAAAACCTATTGTTCTCCGCGACCTTTCCTCAGCGAGTTGAGCGCCTGTCACAGGAATTTTTAGAATTCCCAGTACGTGTTGAGATTACACCACCGGCAACTGTGCCTTCAAAAGTAGAGCAAGAACTGTATTGGGTGCCGAACTCTCGCACGAAGATTAATTTTTTGGAATTTGTGCTTCAGGACAAAGAAGTTTTCAATCGGGTAATGGTATTTGCTCGCACCAAAGATGCGGCCAACGATATTTTTAAATTCATAGAACGTAAAGGATATGGTCCTGCCAAGGTGGTTCATTCCAACAAAGGTCAAAATAGTCGGATCAACGCAGTGACTGAATTTAAGGATGGCAAGCTACGAGTACTGGTTTCTACCGATGTTGCCTCACGTGGAATAGATGTTACCAATGTGTCGCATGTAATTAATTTTGATGTGCCTATTGTTTATGAGGACTATGTGCATCGTATCGGCCGCACGGGCCGTGCTTTTCAAAGTGGCAAAGCGATTACACTCGTTACTGATTCAGAGAAATACCATATCGATAAAATCGAAAAAATAATTCGAGAGAAAATTCCAATAAAAAAACTTCCTGATCAGGTTTTAATTGCTGAAACGCCTCGAGAGGAGTTGCAAGATATGGCGAGAGAAATTGATCGTCAAAAACGCTATGAAGATCCTGAATTCAAGGGTGCGTTCCACGAGAAAAAAAGAAACCTATAGTAAACTGCAATCAGTTCGATTGGGATGCTCAACCTCATTTCAGTTTTATTTGTAAACAACTTAGCGTAGTTTGCCATACTTAATGCTTAGTGTATGTCGCCAGTTTTAGTCGCCTCTATTTTAGTTGTCTATTTTTTAGCACTAATTATCATCTCCTATTTCACCTCAAAAGGTGCGGATAGTAATACCTTCTTTACCGGCAATCGTCAGTCACCTTGGTACCTTGTCGCGTTCGGTATGATCGGCTCTTCTTTGTCAGGAGTAACATTTGTCTCTGTACCGGGAAATGTGGGCAAAATTGGGTTTGGTTATTTTCAAATTGTGCTTGGATACTTAGTGGGCTACTGGGTGATTATTGGAGTGTTGATGCCTCTGTATTATCGACTCAACGTTATCTCGATTTATACATACCTAGAGCAGCGTTTTGACAACTGGTCCTATAAAACCGGGGCGTTCTTTTTTCTGGTATCCAGAACCATTGGTTCTTCCCTTCGACTATTTTTGGCAGCTACGGTTTTACAACTCTTTTTATTTGATGCGTGGGGCGTGCCCTTCATCGTGACTGTTGCCACAACGATCGGACTAATTTGGATTTATACTTTTAAAGGGGGCGTAAAAACAATTGTTTGGACCGACTCTTTTCAGACTCTTTTCTTGGTGACCGCAGTGGCTGTTACAGTTTGGCAAATTGCAGATAAGCTAGATTTTTCTTTTTCAAGCATGGTTGATTCCATTCAAGCCGCAGGTCTTTCCAGAATTTTTTATTTTGATGATGTTAACTCAACGTTATTTTTTCCCAAACAATTTTTGGGAGGTGCATTCATTGCTATTACAATGACCGGGATGGATCAAGAGATCATGCAAAAAAATCTAACCTGCAAAACATTAAAAGATGCTCAAAAGAATATGTTTTGGTTCAGCCTTACATTAGTTGTCGTCAATCTTTTGTTTCTAACCTTGGGGGCCTTGCTTTACTTATATAGCAACCAAAAAGGACTATCGATACCTGCACTATCGGATGAGCTTTATCCACGACTTGCTTTTAACGAATTGGGTGGCCTAGTTGGCATTTTGTTTCTGTTGGGAATAACGGCTTCCTCTTATGCGAGCGCAGATTCTGCTTTAGCGGGATTGACTACCTCGTTTTGTATTGATTTCCTTCATTTCAAAGCGAAGCCAGAGAAAGTGAAACAGCGGCAGAAATTTATGGTTCACTTGGGCTTTTCTGTGTTGTTTCTTTTGATCATCATTATTTTCAAGGAGGTGAATGAAAAGTCAGTTATTGATGCGGTGCTCAGCGTGGCCGCGTATACCTATGGCCCATTGTTGGGGCTTTTCTCTTTTGGGTTATTAACAAAATGGAAGATCAAAGGAGTGCTTGTTCCTTTCGTTTGTGTATTGGCGCCAGCGCTCTCCTATACATTAAGTGCCAATTCACAGAATTGGTTCGGAGGCTATAAGATTGGTATTGAGGTATTGATTATCAATGGCATTATTACCTTTTTTGGTTTGCTTTTGATTTCCGACTTTCGAAAAAAAGCAGATTTATTACCAAGCAAGTAAAATCAAATAAACCAATAGGTTCAGCGAAGACTTGATTGCTTTCATTTTTAACAGATCTCTTTTATTGTTTTGTAAAACTAAATTCCTCTTGCGTGTTGCCCTTTTTTACTCGAATCAGGTAGGAGCCGCTTCTTACATTTTTGAAGTCGATAATCATCTTTCTCTTGTTTAATTTTCCAGATGTAACCAAATAGCCGGAGGATGAAAACACTTCAATTTCGGCACCTTTGAACTTTCGGGTCGCTCTCAACACCAGCAAATCCTTAGTTGTTAATGTTGTGATTTCTGGGCTGATGTGCTTTGTGGTAGCGATTGACAAGGGCCCTGTTAAAATAAGAATGGAGGTACAAATAATGATGAAAATTTTCACGGCTGAAGGTTTCGTTGATGTTATCCAAGTTATCCAATCGCTATGCCAGTCGAAACGACCGTTTACAATGGTGCGCTTGTTGGGGATGAATGATCAACATTACTCAGAAATTCAAGGGATTAGCCACTTTTTTGAAGATATGAATTGGGTTGTCTTTCCTACAACTCAGGAGTCGGTAAATCCATTTTTGGGAAGACACCTCTCTCCTTGAGAAGCTTTCCTTTTGGTGTGTGCTTGTTTATTAATCCCTTTGGTTCTACTTTTGCAATCCAAATCGCGGGGTGGAGCAGTTGGTAGCTCGTTGGGCTCATAACCCAAAGGTCACAGGTTCGAGTCCTGTCCCCGCTACTAAAACCCCAGACTCTGTTTGAGTCAGGGGTTTTTTATTCTTAAACCGCATGTCAACCCCCCATAAATCTGGTTTTGTAAGTATTGTAGGCAAGCCCAACGTGGGTAAGTCGAGCCTAATGAACAAATTGGTTGGGGAAAACCTGTCGATCATTACCCCCAAAGCCCAAACTACCCGGCATCGAATCATGGGTATTTTAAACGGTGACGATTTTCAAATTGTCTATTCTGATACCCCGGGAATCTTAGAGCCTAAGTACGAATTGCACGAAGCAATGATGGGGTATGTAAAAGTTTCATTGGAAGATGCTGATCTGATTTTGTTGATCGTTGAGTTGGGTGAAAAGTATGATGAGCTGCTCTTTGCCCCATTTAAAAATATTACCACGCCCATTTTACTAATTATCAATAAAGCGGATCTAGCGGTGGGCTCTCAGGTAAAAGACAAAATTGATTACTGGAGGGAATATATAAAAGCCGAAGAAATAATAGCCGTTTCAGCACTAAAAGAAATCAACCTGGAGCAACTCTTACCTACTATTAAAAAGTATTTGCCTGAACATCCAGCCTATTATCCTAAAGACGATCTCACTGATAGGAGTCAACGTTTCTTCTCAGCCGAGATGATTCGGGAAAAAATATTTATGAACTACAGCCAGGAGATTCCCTATAGTTCGGCAGTAAGTATTGAAGAATTCAAAGAAGATGAGAAAATTATTAAGATACGCGCTACTATCTACGTAGAACGGGATTCGCAAAAGGGAATTCTGATTGGAAAAGCAGGAAGTTCTTTAAAAAAAGTAGGAACCGAGGCGAGAGCTAGCATGGAAGCATTCTTTGGTAAGAAGGTGTTTTTAGAGACCCATGTAAAAGTGGCTGACAATTGGCGCAAAGAAAAGTTGAAGTTGAAACATTTTGGATACATAGAATGATCGGGCAATGAATCGATTAGCCAATTCGTCAATGACAATTTGGATTCTAATCGGCACATTTGCCCATCGAAAATTGAGCATTAACGAATGGCAAACATTGTAGCAATAGTAGGTAGACCCAATGTGGGTAAATCAACTTTTTTTAACCGCTTGGTAGAACAAAGGCAGGCTATCATGGACGACATGCCGGGTGTTACGCGCGACCGACATTATGGGTATGCACAATGGACCAACAAGTTTTTTACAGTTATCGATACAGGTGGTTACGTTACTGGCTCAGATGATAAATTTGAGTCTGCCATTCGCAGACAGGTGGAGCTAGCGCTGGAAGAATGCTCAGCCGTTATTTTCATGGTGGATTGTAAAGATGGGTTGACAGGTTACGATAAAGAGTTTGCCAAGGTGATTCGTAAATCAAAGAAACCGGTATTTGTTGCCGCCAACAAAGTGGACACGCCTGCAAAGGCTATCGAAGCAAACGAGTTTTACGAACTGAATTTGGGCGAGGTTTATCCCATATCTGCAGAGAATGGATCTGGCTCTGGAGAGCTATTAGATGAGCTAGTCAAAATTTTTCCTGAGGAGGGCGTGGAAGACCCTGATGCTGGTATCCCCAAAATTGCAATTGTTGGAAGACCTAATTCTGGGAAATCATCCTTGCTCAATGTGCTTTTAGGAAACGAGAGAAGTATTGTCACTGAGGAAGCGGGCACTACCCGAGATGCCATTCATTCGCGTTATAAAATGTTTGGGAATGACTTCATTCTCATTGATACGGCTGGTATCAGAAAGAAAAGTAAAGTAACGGAAGACATTGAGTTTTATTCTGTACTTCGTTCTTTGCGTGCACTCGAAGAAAGCGATGTTTGTATAGTGGTGATTGATGCGGAACGCGGACTGGAGTCGCAGGATGTGAACATTATTGTCCTTGCCCAAAAGCAGACAAAAGGAATTGTTGTGATGATTAACAAATGGGATCTGATCGAAAAAGATACCAAGACAGCCGATAAGTTTAAGAAAGATATTCAAGAGAAGCTGGCACCCATCGATTATCTGCCGATACTTTTTGCGTCTGCACTTACCAAACAGCGAATCTTTCAGGTAATGGAAAAAGCTGTAGAAGTTTACAGGAATAAAACCAAGCGGATTCCTACCTCAGAGCTGAATGACGCTATGCTGCCCGAAATTGTTCATTACCCGCCTCCGGCCATAAAAGGCAAACATATTCAGATAAAATACATAACGCAGGTTACGGCTCGATCGCCATCCTTTGCTTTTTTCTGTAATCTGCCTCAATACATTCAGGAGTCTTATCAACGCTTTCTGGAAAACAGGCTACGCGAAAAATTTGGCTTTGAGGGCGTACCCATCCGATTGTTTTTCCGAAAGAAGTAATTCAGCAAACGATTGATTCATCCTAATGCTTGGTAGGTTGGGCATTTTTAGAGGCCATTTTTCATCAAATTGTAATATTTTCTTACTCGAAGCTTCTAATATGACGCAATTTGCTACCTTTGCGCAAATTTTAATAACCAGTAAACTATGAAAAAATTTATCGCATCTGTTATCGTATGTGGCTTTGCAGTAGCAATGGTTGCTTGCGGTGGTGGCAAAAAAGCTGAAGAGGCTGCTGCACAAGCAAAGGCTGATTCAATCAGAACAGCCGATTCTATCGCTGCAGCTGCTGCTGTAGTTGTTGATTCTGCTGCTGTTGCAGTTGATTCTGCTGCAGTAAAGTAATCAATCTCACAAGATTGTTTTCCCGGGAAGGCTTTAGAGATAAAGCCTTTTTTTATTTCCATGAATTCAAAAGAGGTACGCCAAATTTTAGAAAGGCACGTCCCAACAGCTTCAGTGGACTATTCGTTTTCTCTTTGGGAGGCCTACCGATTTAATTTCAAACTCCGAAAGGCAAGGCTATCTAAGGTAGGTGATTTTTCTTATCGGCCTGGACAGACTCAGCAGATAACGATTAATCAAGACATCCATCCCTATCTTTTTCTCACCACCTATATCCACGAGGTGGCACATCTAAAAGTTCATCTTCAATTTGGCCATCGTGTGAGCGCGCATGGAAAGGAGTGGAAAGCTGTGTTTCAGGAGTTGATGGTGCCGGTCATGGATCCAGTGATTTTTCCGTTGCCATTGCTGAAAGGTTTAAAAAAACATATGGCCAATCCTAAAGCATCCAGTTTTTCAGATTCGGAGCTCACGGCACTTTTTCGGGCATATGACGACAAACCCAATAAGGCTGTTTTAGTTGCACAGCTACCGCAGGGAAGCATCTTTAGTTTTCATGGGAGATGGTTTAAGAAAGGCGTCACAAAAAGAACCCGTGTTCTTTGTTTGGAGTTGAAGACTAAGCGTCAATACCTGGTTCCTGGAGATGCTGAAGTGGGCAGCGCGCAACTGGCACTACTTTAGACAAAAACTAGTTAAGTCTTCGTTGGATTAATTGACTCACCAATTGGTAGAATTGCAGTGGATGCAAAGTGCGCCATATTTCAATTTGCAACGTGCCACCCATATTGATATAGTTATCGATTCGGTATTTCTGCAACTCTTGCCGAATGAAATCCGGGAAACACACCGCGGCTATCCAACCGTCTTCAACGTCTTCAAACCACTCTTCGTAGTACGAGTCATCAGACCCATGAAAGTTGAGAATGTTCTCTCCGATTAATATAAACTTGTTTATCCCCTCGTGAGCTAGCAATTCGAGAAAATTTCGCTTGAGTGTCATAATATCGTTTTCGATAGTATCATTCCATTCTCCCAGAAATTCTAACACAACAAACCCCTCATCATAATCAGCGTATAGAATTTTTAAATACAAAGTCTCTGAGCCAAAATAGTCCCAAGAAGGGTCAATGTAGTACCCATAAATAGTCTCGGAATAGACATCAAAATTGTATTCTTTTTCAAAAAATGGAGAGCGTTCATCTGTCGATGAATCGTAATATTTTAGCCAATTTTCAAAGGGCAAAATTTGATGCACGTTCGTTACCGGATTGATTGTAAAGAATGATGACGTTTATCTTTTACTTTCAATCGCCTTGCGCACATTTCCAAAACGAGAAAGTAAGTCACTGGCTTCTTGCTCGCTTACTTTGAGTTCGTCCATGATCATTTTGACTCCTCGATTGACGAGTTTATGATTGGTCAACTGCATGTCAACCATCTTGTTTCCTTTTACTCTGCCCAATTGGATCATAGCAGCCGTGGAGATCATGTTCAAAACAAGTTTCTGGGCCGTACCCGCCTTCATACGGGTGCTTCCGGTAACAAACTCGGGACCCACGACTACCTCAATTGGGTAATCTACGCTGGCGGCCAATTCACTGCCAGTATTGCATGTGATACAGCCTGTAATGATTCCATTTTCTCTGGCGGCCCTAACCCCTCCAATTACATATGGCGTCCGGCCAGACGCAGCGATGCCCACCAAAACATCATTTTCACTTATAGAATGTTTTAGCAAATCTTTCCAGGCCTGAGAGGCATCATCCTCC
The DNA here is from genome assembly GCA_020402945.1 of Cytophagales bacterium. Lineage (GTDB taxonomy): Bacteria > Bacteroidota > Bacteroidia > Cytophagales > Cyclobacteriaceae > ELB16-189. The sequence goes on from JADBYQ010000013.1 coordinate 80,445, forward strand.
GCATTTTCGACTGCCTCACGAATGGCCATATCCCCACCTGCGATCAACCCAATTACTTTCCCTTGAGGCACTCCGTAGGTAGGTGGTATTTCAGAGGCATCAAGTATCCCCAATCGGCCACTCGTGCCAGCACCTATGTAGAATAGACGACCGCCCGTTTTCATTTTCTCACCAATGACTTCCACCAATGCTTGTATTTTGGGAATGATTTTCTCAACCGCTAATGGTACACCGCTGTCCTCACGGTTTATATTCGTCAGCAATTCTGACAACCCCATGTTCTCCAGTTGGTTATAATTAGAAGAAGATTCAGTAGTGCTCAAAGGTATCGGGGTTGGGTATCCAGGCGTTTTAGTTAATAATTCAAGATTCAAAGTTCGGCATTCAGAATTTAAAATCATAAATCCTTTTGGTGATATAGAGTAAGACCTGCAATGGGCCCTTCTAAAATGTTTTTCACGGTAATACCTTTGTCATTGGCCACTTGCCGAAGCACATCGCTGAAGTAGAAAGCGATGGATCCAGTAAAATGGACTTTCAATTTTTTGTAATCCGGATACTTCATTACATTATTTTCATAAAAATCTGAGAAGCTTTTGTAGACCAGTTTATAACAATAGGGTTCTTTTAGGTGCTGAAATATAAATTTCGCAAAACTGGCCAGAAAAGCGCTTGGTTTTTCTTGCTGATACACTTTCTCCAGCACTTCTTCGCGCGTCCAGGGGAATCTCGCATGAAATTGTGTTGCTAGTGTTTCGGGCATATTTTTTCGGAAGTAGTCAAATACTATCTGCTTACCCAGGCAAGACCCTGAGCCCTCATCGGCCAGTATCCAGCCGAGATTGGCAACATTTTCTACAATTTCCTTACCATCATATTGGCAAGAATTGGAGCCTGTACCTAAGATGCAAGCTATTCCGGCCTCTTGGCCACAAAGCGCACGCGCAGCAGCCAACAAGTCCCAGCCAATTTCAATTTTTGCCGCCCCAAAATGTTCGACAAATGCTAACTGAATCAATTGTTGATTTTTTTCTGACGATACGCCCGTGCCGTAGTAAAAAATCTTTGTGACAGGCTCATTGATTTGCGGGAGTAATGATTCTTTAATTATCTTTTTTAAATGATCAATCGGCTGGTAGTAAGGATTAAAGCCGGGGCTGTTGGCTTGTGCGATGGTTCGATCTGTTTTTAAAAAGCGCCAGTCAATTTTTGACCCACCGCTATCTGCCACTATAATCATAAGTAAGGATTTGTATTTTTATATCTACCCATTAATGTGTGAACCCGAGGCACTTGTTGGATCGGCCATCATGCATTCTAATGTTTTTAATTTTGTGGCGAAGCAGAACCCCAAGTCGAATCAGGCATCAAAAATTTACTTAACTTGAAACCTTAAATCTACACACAATGAAAATCAATGTCCTAATAGCTTTCTGTTTTGTTCTTACTCTTTTTGGTTGCACTGAAAAAAAGCCGGTAGATCGGATGGATGATGTGCAGTTGAGAGCGTATGCCGATGAGTTAGCTCACAAATTCATTATTACTGATGGCCATGTAGATTTACCCTATCGCTTAAAAGTAAAAAACTTCAAATTAGATCGGGAATACATGGGTATTCCTGTATCGACCACAGAAGGCGATTTTGACTACGAACGAGCAAAAAAGGGCGGGCTAGATGCGCCATTCATGTCCATTTACATTCCGTCTTCTTATCAATCGCAGCCAGATAAAGGCAAGGGATTGGCAGATTCGTTGATCAATATGATCGATGGTATTGCTGCCCAGATTCCGGATAAATTTGCCCGTGCCAATTCACCGGCAGAGGTGCAGGCCAATTTCAAAGCTGGAAAAATTTCATTGCCGCTGGGCATGGAAAATGGTGCACCCATCGGAGATGATTTAAAGAATGTAAAATATTTTTACGATCGAGGCATCCGCTATATTACGCTAACCCATGGTAAGGACAATCAGATTTGCGATTCTTCTTATGACACCACAAGAACCTGGAATGGCCTAAGTCCGTTTGGAAGAGAGGTAGTTGCTGAAATGAACAAGACAGGCATCATGGTCGACATTTCGCACGTCTCAGACAGCACGTTTTACCAAGTGATGAAACTGTCCAAGTCTCCTTGTATTGCTTCTCATTCGTCCTGCCGGATTTATACGCCTGGGTTCATTCGCAATATGAGCGATGATATGATTAAAAAGCTCGGTGAGCACAACGGGGTGATTCAAATTAATTTTGGATCCACCTTTTTGGATTCTACCGTCAGAGCAGAAAACGACATCAATCGTAAAAAGCTTACGGCATTGCTGGAAGAGAAGAAGATGAAAATGAGTGATTCATTGGCAAAGCCGGTTATTGAGGAATTTAAGAAAACAAACCCTTCACTTTTTGCAGATGTAGAGATCGTGGCCAATCACATCGATCACGTGGTGAAGGTTGCCGGTATTAACCACGTGGGGATTGGTTCTGATTTTGATGGGGTGGGGGACAGTTTACCCACTGGGTTGAAAGACGTATCGCAATATCCGAATCTCATTTATGTACTTTTGAAACGCGGATATACAGAGGATGATATTCAGAAAATTTGTTATAAAAATGTTTGGCGAGTTTGGAACGAGGTCGGGAGAGTTGCAAAAAGCAACTGATAGAAAATGTGGTTGATTCCTACCACGGGAGGCAACTATGATATCTATGCATTTTTTAATGGCTCACAAACCAAATGGAGTTTTGTAGATAGTTCAGTGCCCAATACCTACAACTTTACAACCGTTGTCCTACATGAAATTGGCCATGGGCTGGGGTTCAAGGATTCTTTTTGATAAGGAGACGGATGGTACCGGATCTTTCGGAGTTCAGTCAAGCCCTACTCCCATTATTTTTGACGTTGGAATTGAAAATAGTGGCGGCAACCGATTGCTGAGTAAAGTTTAGTACACTGGATGATACGCCTGTACAGCTCCAATTTGTAAGTGCGCAAGGAGCCGTTCATCAAAATGTAGTTGTTCAGCCAGTTGCAAAGTCAGTTGAGAAGGAATTTTTGGTTGGTGACCTTCCTGGTGGTCTGTATATTATTAAAGCAGAAGTAGGTGGATCAATCATCACAAAAAAGTTTATCAAATTGAATTGATTGATCGATTGCCAGCATCAAAAAGGGAGGCCTAGGCCTCCTTTTTTATTTCTCTAGATTTTCAAGAATATAATTTTCAAAATGAGAGGATTGGGTTCTCAAGCTTCTTATTTTTGCTCGATTTATCCAACCCATCCATGCCAAGAGATCGCAGTATTCGTTCAGTCCTCATCATCGGAAGTGGGCCAATTATCATTGGCCAAGCATGTGAATTTGATTATGCAGGGTCGCAGGCCTCTCGTTCACTACGCGAAGAGGGCATCGAAGTAATATTAATCAACTCCAATCCGGCAACTATTATGACGGACAAGGTGACTGCCGATCATGTCTACCTTAAACCCTTGGAGAAGAAGTACATAAAGGAAATACTGGAGAAACATCATGTAGACGCAGTTCTGCCCACCATGGGTGGTCAAACGGCATTGAATCTTTGTATCGACTGCGATAAGGCAGGGATTTGGGAGCATTATGGTGTAAAAATAATTGGGGTTGACATCAAGGCGATCGAGACCACGGAAGACCGTGAGAAGTTTCGATTGAAGATGATTGAACTTAATGTGGGCGTTTGCAAAGGAGCAACAGCAACCTCTTTTTTGAAAGGAAAGGAAATAGCACAGGAAATTGGATTTCCACTTGTGATCCGTCCATCTTTTACATTGGGAGGCACCGGAGGCGGTTTTGTTCAGAAGGCAGAAGATTTTGACCACGCGTTGAATAGAGGATTGCAGGCTTCGCCTATCCATGAGGTATTGGTGGAGCAAAGCATTATGGGCTGGAAGGAGTACGAATTGGAGTTGCTGCGTGATGGAATCGGCAACGTGATTATTATTTGTTCGATTGAGAATTTTGATCCGATGGGTATACACACAGGTGATTCCATCACGGTGGCTCCTGCCATGACTTTGCCTGACACCGTCTACCAGCGCATGCGTGATCTCGCGATAAAAATGATGAATGGCATAGGCCAATTTGCCGGAGGTTGTAACGTCCAATTTTCAGTGAATCCAGATAATGACGATATCATTGGGATTGAGATAAACCCCCGCGTCTCTCGTTCATCTGCTCTTGCTTCGAAAGCAACAGGCTATCCGATCGCTAAAATAGCTGCTAAACTGGCAATAGGGTACAATCTAGATGAATTATCAAACGCAATTACAGGCACCACAACCGCTTACTTTGAGCCAGCTTTGGATTATGTGATCGTGAAAATTCCTCGCTGGAATTTTGATAAGTTTCTGGGTGCAGACCGCAAGCTTGGTTTACAAATGAAATCCGTGGGCGAGGTAATGGGTATTGGTCGAAATTTTCAGGAAGCACTACAAAAAGCTTGTCAGAGTTTGGAGATCAGACGAAACGGACTCGGTGCGGATGGAAAAGAATTGACCAAGCAAGCGGATATTTTGTATAGCCTGGAGCACCCGAGTTGGAATCGTCTTTTTCACATTTACGATGCGATGAAGTTGGGAATCTCTATGAAGACAATTCAAAATCTGACAAAAATTGACAAGTGGTTTTTAGAACAGATTTGGGATTTAATTGAGCTTGAAAGCGAAATTGAAAAGCATAGCCTTGATAGCATCCCCGTAGACTTAATGCGTACGGCAAAAGAAAAAGGATATGCTGATCGCCAGCTAGCTCACCTGATGGATTGCCTCGAAAGCGAAGTCCATTTGAAGAGAAGAGAGATGGGTATTAACAGAGTGTTTAAATTGGTGGACACTTGTGCAGCTGAGTTTGAAGCCAAGACACCCTATTATTATTCTACGTTCGACACGGAAAACGAATCAATCCCAACTAATAAAAAGAAAGTAATTGTCTTAGGGTCTGGCCCCAATCGAATCGGTCAGGGAATTGAGTTTGACTACTCTTGCGTGCATGGAATACTAGCAGCCAAAGAATGTGGGTATGAAGCCATTATGATTAATTGCAATCCTGAAACGGTCTCCACCGATTTTGATATTGCCGATAAACTTTATTTTGAGCCTGTATTCTGGGAACACCTTTGGGATATTATTCAACATGAAAAGCCGGTTGGCGTTATCGTTCAATTAGGAGGGCAGACTGCGTTGAAATTGGCAGAGAAGCTGCACAAATATGGTGTGCGGATCATGGGCACATCTTACGAAGCGCTAGATTTGGCAGAAGATCGCGGAAGTTTTTCAACCCTTTTAAAAGATCTCAATATTCCATACCCCACCTTTGGAGTTGCTACTGATGCGGATGAAGCACTCGAAGTTTCAAAAACCATTGGCTTTCCATTATTAGTTCGCCCGTCTTATGTGCTGGGGGGTCAGAGTATGAAAATTGTGATCAACGAAACCGAACTTGAGAACCATATTCTGGATATTTGGAAACACCTTCCCGAAAACAAAGTATTGTTAGATCATTTCCTTGATGGTGCCATCGAGGCAGAGGCAGATGCGATCTGTGATGGAGAAGATGTCTACATCATTGGGATCATGCAGCACATTGAGCCTGCGGGTATTCATTCAGGTGATTCATATGCGGTGTTGCCGCCCTACAACCTGGGCGACTTCGTCATCAAACAAATTGAGACGTATACAAAGCGTATTGCAATTGCCTTGAAAACAGTTGGATTAATCAATATTCAATTCGCTATCAAGAACGACAAAGTCTACATTATTGAAGCAAATCCGCGGGCATCCCGCACGGTTCCATTTATTTGCAAAGCATATGATGAGCCTTACGTGAATTATGCCACCAAAGTAATGTTGGGTGAGAAGAAAGTAGCTGATTTTAATTTCAATCCAACCAAAAAAGGCTATGCGATAAAGGTTCCCGTATTCTCATTTAGCAAGTTCCCGGAAGTGAACAAAGAACTTGGCCCAGAGATGAAATCTACAGGTGAGGCGATTTATTTCATTGACGATTTGATGGATGATTACTTCTTGAACATTTACAACGAACGGAATCTGTATTTGAGTCGATAGCAGGACTGAATAACCTAAAGCGTTTTGGTGTAGGCACAAACTTTTACCATCACACATTCTTCGCATTTCGGTTTTGTTGGTCTGCAGGTTTCCCGGCCTAAGAAGGATATCGCCATTCCTGCCTTTCCCCAGTCTTTTGGATCAATCTGTTCCATCAACTGCTTTTCCAACTTCTTGGGATCCGTTCCCTGTGCAATTCCCAATCGGGGGGCAACTCGCACTACGTGAAGATCAACGATGACGCCTTCTGCTTTCAGCCCCAATTCATTCATGATCACATTAGCAGATTTTCGACCAATGCCGGGTAATGCCGTCAACTCTTCTAAGGTTCTAGGGATGTTTTTGTTGTCTTTTAATGTCTTTGCTAACTCCAACAGCCAATTTGTTTTATTTCTAAAGTTTCGAACTTTTTTTACATACGGGTAGACGTCTTCCGCACTAACTTTTGCCAGTGCTTTCATGTCCGGGATCGCATCGAAAAGAGCAGGTGCAATTTTGTTAATGTTGCGATCAGCATCCTGAGCGGCAAGAATAAACATGACAACTAACTCAAAGGCGTTCCGATAGGCAAGTGGATGTTGCCGGCCCGCATATTTTTTGATCAATGGTTTAAGTTCTTTTTTCCAGTCAATGGAAGGCATATTTTTTCTATTTGAAATTAAAGATAGGAAATCAAATAGTGAATTGTCTATTGTTGAATAGGGTCGTTCAACCTTAGTTTTGGATTCTGATTATAGAAATACCTCTTTTTTAGAGGTTTCATTCTTTGGGTTTTTAGCAGTCCAAATCGAACCGGAAGAGCACTTTTTCCGTTCTTCTAATTCTATTGTTATTTTTGTCTTTGCATTCAAGAAATTCGACTATGTTCAAGTTCCTTCTTAGCCTCGGGATTATCGCCTATGTTTTTTATAAAATCGGAGGGTTGTTCTTTCGGGCGGGCGCGGCTTCACAGCAGTCGCGAACACAATACAGAAAACCAGAAAATACCCAATCTACCGATGCAAAGAAGGAGAAGCGAAATGGCACCATTAAGGGGGGCGATTATATCGACTATGAAGAAGTAAAGTGAATTAGATCCTTGCGGCTTTTCAATAAGATCTGATGTTGAATAGCTATTTTACAACTCCCGTTTCAACTGATGAAAATACCTTTTCAAAAATACGAAGCCACCGGTAACGATTTTGTTATTATTGACAATCGGATAGGCGTGTTTTCGTTCTCGGAAGATCAAGTAAAAAGAATTTGTGATCGAAAGTTTGGGGTTGGGGCAGACGGACTGATGCTGATCGAAAAACATCCCACGTATGATTTTAATTTGATTTATTTCAACAGCGATGGCTCACCCAGTTTGTGTGGCAATGGAAGCAGAGCTGCAGTAACGATGGCATCAGAGTTGGGAATGATAAAGAGTCACGCCAAGTTCAATGCTTACGATGGCTTGCATGAAGCGAACTTGCTTCCCAATCATATCGTCCGGCTAAAGATGAATGATGTTAAAGAGACTAGAAGTATTGGGGAAAACATTTTTATCAATACGGGATCTCCGCATCTGATACAAATTGTTGACGAAACAAAAAATTTTCCTGTAGTGGAAGAAGGAAGGAAAATCAGATTCAGCGAACCTTTTAAGCCGGGCGGCACTAACGCGAATTTCGTGCAGCTCTTACCAAACAACACTATTTTTGTTCGGACTTACGAAAGAGGAGTAGAGGATGAGACATTATCATGTGGAACTGGGGTGACAGCCGCGGCTTTAGCTTCATCATTTCAGGGGTACAAGTCCCCAGTCAGCATTCAGACGTTGGGCGGTGTGCTTTCTGTTGAGTTCAAATCAAGTCAGGATGGCTTGTTTACAGATGTTTATCTGATTGGGCCTGCCAAAAAGGTGTTTGAGGGCATCTTGGAACTATAATTGCACCCCAAATTCCATTAACTTTGAAGCCTTTTGCGAGGGCGAAAATTGACTATTTACATCGACCATTGACCATTTTATGTTAAAACTTATCGCCAAGCTATTTGGCACCAAGTCGGAGAAGGATATTAAGCGGATGATGCCGCTCGTAGAGGCAACCAAACAGGAAGGCGAAAAGCTGATCTCTATCTCCCATGACGAGTTGCGGGTTCGTACCCAGGCTATCCAGGAAGAGATTAACCAAAAACTCAAATCAATCGATGATCAGATGGCAGCATTGCACAAGCAAATTGCCGATGACCCTGACAAAGATATTAGTGAGAAGGAAGCTATATTCAATCAGATTGATCAGATTGAAAAGGATCGCAACAAAGAATTAGAGAAAGTATTGGTGGAGGTTTTGCCTCGCGCTTTTGCCATTATTCGCGAAACAGCCAAAAGGTTTAAGGATAATGAATACCTGGAAGTCACTGCCACCGAATTTGATCGGCTTATATCAGCAAAGCATGCCAATGTTAAAATAAATGGTGACAAGGCACAATGGAGCCGTCAGTGGATGGCTGCCGGAAACCTCACCACCTGGGATATGGTGCATTATGAAGTGCAGATCATCGGTGGTATTGCATTGCATGAAGGTAAGGTGGCCGAGATGGCAACCGGTGAAGGAAAGACATTAGTAGCAACATTTCCCGCATTCTTGAATGCGCTAGCCAGAAGAGGTGTTCACATCGTTACTGTCAACGATTACTTGGCGAGACGAGATAGTGAATGGATGGGGCCCATTTTTCAGTTTCATGGTTTGTCCGTGGATTGTATCGACAAACACGAACCCAACTCGATAGCCAGGCGCGATGCTTACCGAGCAGACATTTGTTACGGAACCAACAACGAATTTGGATTTGATTATCTGCGTGATAACATGTCGCGAGAGACCGAAGAACTTGTGCAGAGAGGTCATCATTATGCAATGGTTGATGAGGTTGACAGTGTTTTGATCGATGAGGCTCGTACGCCTCTGATTATTTCCGGTCCCGTGCCACGCGGTGACGAGCACGAGTTTTATGACCTTAAACCACGGATCAATAAACTGGTAGAAGCTCAGAAAAAGTTAGTCAATCAGTATCTCAACGATGCAAAGAAGCAGATAGCTGATGGCATGGAAAAAGAAGGAGGGTTGTCTTTGTTTAGAGCATACCGGGCGATGCCGAAATATAAGCCACTCATCAAGATGTTGAGTGAGATGGGTAACAAATCAATCTTGCAGAAAACAGAAAATTTCCATCTGCAGGATAACAAGAAGGAGATGCCAGTGGCAGATGCGCCTTTGTATTTTGTGATCGATGAGAAAGACAATAGTGTAGACCTGACTGAGAAGGGAATTGATTTAATCACGGGCGAGGGAGAAGATCCAAAGTTCTTTATCATGCCAGAAATCGGTATTGAGTTGAATAAGCTAGAGAAGGATGCGGCACTTACCGATGAACAGCGATTTCAAAAAAAGGAGGAACTCATCCGTGATTATTCTACGAAGTCGCAACGCATTCATAGTGTTAACCAACTATTAAAAGCGTATACACTTTTTGAAAAGGATACCGAGTACATCATTGTGGATGGGAAGGTGAAAATTGTAGATGAGCAAACAGGTCGTGTACTTGACGGCAGAAGATATTCGGATGGATTGCATCAGGCCATTGAAGCAAAGGAAAATGTGAAGGTGGAGGACGCCACTCAAACTTATGCCACCATTACATTGCAAAACTATTTCCGTATGTATCACAAGCTGGCCGGTATGACCGGAACGGCTGAAACAGAGGCGGGCGAGCTTTGGGATATCTACAAGTTGGATGTGGTTGTAATACCAACCAATAAGCCAGCCACTCGCAAAGACCAAGACGATTTGGTTTTCAAAACCATGCGCGAAAAATTCAATGCCGTTGTGGAAGAGATTGTGAAGCTTACGACAGCTGGCCGGCCTGTGCTAGTGGGAACTACCTCGGTCGAAATTTCAGAATTGGTGAGTCGATTGCTCACCATGAAAAAAATAAAGCACCAAGTGCTGAATGCCAAGCAACATCAGCGCGAGGCTGAGATTGTGGCAGAGGCCGGTAAGCCAGGAACAGTTACCATTGCTACCAACATGGCAGGCCGTGGTACCGACATTAAACTCACACCGGAGTCTCGTGCCGCAGGGGGTCTTGCTATCATTGGTACTGAGCGACATGAATCACGTAGGGTGGACAGGCAGTTGAGAGGCCGGTCCGGTCGCCAAGGCGATCCTGGTTCGTCACAGTTTTACGTTTCTTTAGAAGACAATCTGATGCGTTTGTTCATGCCTGAACGCATCGCGCGTATCATGGATCGGCTTGGTCTGAAAGAAGGGGAAGTGATTTCACATTCTATGGTCACGAGCTCCATTGAAAGAGCCCAGAAGAAAGTAGAAGAAAACAATTTCGGTATTCGTAAGCGTTTGTTGGAATATGACAACGTCATGAACTCACAACGGGAAGTTATTTATAAGAGAAGACGCAATGCTCTTTTCGGAGAACGTCTGCAACTGGATATTCTCACCATGCTTTTTGATACCTGCGATGATGTGGTAGCCAATGGTAAAGCAGCAGAGAATATCGAGGATTTCAAAATCAATGCGCTGCGGACATTAGGTGTAGACTTCGCTATAACCGCTGATGAGTTTGCGAAGTTAGACCAAGCGGTTATCAGTGAGCGATTGTATGAAGAGGCTTTAAAGCAATACACTCACAAGAATAAAATGGCTGCTGAAAAGGCGTTGCCGTTTATCAATGACATCTACCGAACACGTGGCGCCACTATTCAGGATATTTTGATTCCATTTACAGATGGCACTAAGCAAATCGGAGTTGCTGCCAACTTGAAAAAGTGTGTGGAGACAAAGAATAGCGAACTGATCAAGGCGATGGAAAAAATGATCACGCTGGCGATTATCGATCAGCAGTGGAAGGAACATTTACGCGATATGGATGATCTAAAGCAGTCAGTGCAAAACGCTGTCTATGAACAGAAAGATCCATTGTTAATTTATAAGTTCGAGGGGTTTGAGGCATTCAAACGATTTATTGCTAAGGTGAATGAAGAGACAGCCTCCTTTTTAATGAAAGGTGACATCCCAGTTCAGGATTCGGACCAAGTTCAGGAAGCGAGGGCGCAAAAGCGCCAGCGGCTAAGTGAACAGAAAGAAGAATCACGTTCTTTACTACAAGGAGGGGGAACACAACCTCAGCAACAAAAGACGGAGGAGAAGGTAATGCCTGTAAAGTCGGAAAAGATAGCTGGCAGAAATGATAAGGTGACAGTGCAATATCCCGATGGACGCGTGTTAAAAGATGTGAAATACAAAAAAGTTGAAGAAGATATTCAAGCGGGGAGATGTATTGTCATTGAGCAATGAACACAGGATACAGAAAAATAGAAGTCAAAAGTCAGAAGTCAGAAGTTGGAATCTCCGTTTCTGACTTCCACATTCTGACTTCTATCTTCTTTTTTTTGTGGATCACCTCTTGCCAAGCGCAGCGACCCACAAAGCCGTACTATGAAGACCTTAGCTCACTTCGGCCGAAAGTAAATGTTGAAACGATTAGTCCAAAAGATAGTCTACGAGTTAAGAGCCAGGCTCCCTCAGTGCCGGTTCAGTTCGCAGTGAACGAAAAAGTAGATGCGATATTAGATAGCATTGACAAATTCAACCTCACCAGAAAATTTGTTGATGGTCATACCATTCAAATTTATTCCGGTCAGAAGAAAGAAGAGGCATTAAACACAAAAACGAAGATGTCCGAGCTTATACCGGATTTAAAAGCCAATGTGCAATATCAGCAGCCCAAATTTAGAGTAACGGTCGGCAAGTATTTTACCCGTTTGGAAGCGCAAAGGGATCTATATCGGCTAAAGAGGGTTTTTGCCAATGCGATATTAGTGCCGGAACGAATTATGATTAGATAGCTTTTCGTTTCTCTACTTTTGTTTTATGTCCCTTCTCAAAGAAATCCAACAGTACTCTTCTGCTTATGCCAATGACGTAGTCTCTTTCAGAAGGCATTTGCACGCCCATCCTGAGCTTTCCTATCAAGAGTATAATACGGCCAAGTTTATTGCCAAGCAGCTTCTTTCTTTTGGGATACAAGCCCATGAGGGTATAGCAGGAACCGGGGTGGTAGCTATTATTGAAGGTAAAAATCCAACTAAAAAGATCATCGCGTTACGCGCGGATATTGATGCGTTACCGATTCAGGAGATCAATTCCAAAGAGTACAAATCAACCAACAAAGGAGTCATGCATGCCTGCGGTCACGATGTGCATACTGCCTCGTTACTTGGAACAGCCAAAATATTGAATCAAATCAAAAGCCAGTTTGAAGGATCCGTCAAACTGATTTTTCAACCAGGGGAAGAAAAGAATCCAGGTGGCGCTTCTATCATGATTAAGGAGGGTGTACTGGAAAATCCCGCGCCATCAGCCATTCTTGGTCAGCATGTGTTTCCTTTACTACCGGTTGGCAAAATTGGCTTTCGCGAAGGAAAGTATATGGCCAGCAGTGATGAGATTTATTTACGCGTGGTAGGTAAAGGAGGACATGGGGCTACACCCGAGTTAACCATCGATCCGGTAGTTATCGCGTCACACATCATCATTGCATTGCAGCAAATCATCAGTCGAAATGCAAGCCCAAAACATCCCACCGTATTAACATTTGGAAAGATCACGGCAGACGGTGCAACTAATATCATTCCAGATGAGGTAAACATTGCTGGAACATTCCGGGCTTTGGATGAGCGCTGGCGTGAAGAAGGTTTGCGAAAAATTAAGAAGATGGCGGAAAGCATTGCAGAAGGAATGGGCGGGAAGTGTGAGGTAGATATTCACCACGGCTATCCTTGCTTGGAAAATGACCCAATGCTAACAAGGTCAATTAAACAAGCTGCGGAAGAATATGTCGGGAAAGAAAGCGTGGTCGACATTGATCTCACATTAGGCTCGGAGGATTTTGCCTATTATTCGCAGGTTATCCCCGCTTCATTTTATCGCCTGGGCACCCGAAACGAGTCAAAGGGGATCATATCTTACGTTCACACACCTACGTTTGATATAGATGAAGATGCATTGACGCTCGCTCCTGGACTGATGGCTTGGATGGCGATCTCTCAGCTTAGAAATTAAATTAAAGTTACCAATCGAACGTATTATTCCACTACTGCTTATATTTACTCGACAAGCATGGAGGAAATCAGACCTACAGAAAGCCAAGAGCACAGGGCAATACTCCCTTGGAAAATCTACCTCCGAAACACGGCCTATATTCTTGCCGCATTGCTGGTATTCTTATTCTCGCTTGATCTGATGATTGCCTCGTTGCAGCAGTTGGGAAAGGTGGCAACAGAGACCATTTTGTTGGCAACCTCAAATCCATTTACTGGTTTGTTTATAGGGCTGCTGGTAACTGCCATTATCCAAAGCAGCTCGGCCACCACCTCGATGGTCGTGGCGTTGGTTGCATCCGGATCTATTTCACTGCAAGCAGCTATCCCGATTATCATGGGCGCCAACATTGGAACGACCATCACCAGCACCATTGTTTCTTTGGGTTTTATAACCAAGAAAAAGGAATTCAGGCGCGCAGTAGCCGCAGGGACCTACCACGATTTTTTCAACATCTTAACGACCGTAATTCTTTTTCCGCTTGAGTATTATTTTGGATTTCTATCGGGGATGTCGAAAAGTATTGCCACTAATTTTTTCCATGAGCCTTCCGGCACCATTCATGTGAATTTTTCCTTTTTGGGCGGTCGGTTTGAGTGGATTATTTCTTTGTTGACGGAAACCATCGGCAATGGTTTTGTGCTAGGAATTTTTTCCATTGTCTTACTCTTTGGATCGATTCTTTTTTTTAGGAAAGTAATTACAAACATTTTAGGTTTTGGCTCTCCAGAAAAATTTCAACGTTTCTTTTTTAAGAATACACTGAAATCATTTACCTGGGGATTACTCACCACAGCCGCCATCAGATCTAGCACTGTCACCACCTCGTTGGTTGTTCCACTGGTTGCAAAAAAGGTAGTGAAGTTAAAGTCAGCAGTGCCGTTTATTTTAGGTGCTAATATTGGAACAACCATCACTGCGTTTATTGCGGCTACATTTAATTCCAATGCTGCAATCAGTATAGCTATTGCTCATTTCCTTTTCAACTTTATTGGCGTGCTGATTTTTCTCCCGATTCCGTACCTGAAAGATTTACCCTTGCGACTAGCCAATGGGCTTGGCAGGTTGACATTGAGGTATCGCCTCGTTGGTTTTTCTTATCTATTATTTTCATTCTTCTTTATTCCGTTTTTACTCATTTATCTCAGCAAAGGCGTGATCGGCCTTCAAGAAGCAACCTATTTGCGGGAAAGTGCCGGGGCTGCGCCAATTGAGTACTCTCTTATCGTCAAGAAGTTTACCGGAAATCAACTGAAAGGATGGGCTTCGATTGAAAACGAAAAAGAGTTAGAAGGAGCTATTAAGGTAGTTTCCATCTATCGCAAGAGAAATTTGCTCTTCATAAATAATGATTTATTCGAATTGAATAAACCGGGTTTTTGCAGGGATGGTGAAGATGAAAGAGGAAAATATCAAATGTGCATTCGTGAGATATTGCCTCGCTTGCAATTGACTTCAACCCTCTCGGTTGATTCGGTTTTTGTGTTCGAACGTCAGTTTTATGATGCCGTAGAATTTGATTCTGTGACGACCAGGTTGTTTGTAAGCGCTACAGAAAATATTATGGTTAGAAAAGAACTGGAGAACAAACGAGGTAAGCTTGTCTGGAAAGAACAATTGATCCGGCTGCAAAGAAAATAGTTGATTTTACCCCTCTGGGAAATTCTAAAAATCAATGCATATTTACGAGGTTTTAGCCCCTACAAAACACAAATGAAATACAAACGCATTGTTCTTAAATTGAGTGGAGAGGCCTTAATGGGCTCTAAAAACAGCAATATTGATCCAGCCGTACTCGAGCAGTATTCGGAGGAGATCAAAGCACTCAAAGATCAGGGGGTGCAAATAGCGATTGTGATAGGAGGAGGAAATATTTTCAGAGGCGGTCAGGCCGAGGCTCTTGGAATTGATAGGGTGCAAGGCGATTACATGGGGATGTTGGCCACAGTGATCAATGCAATGGCGTTACAGAGCGCACTGGAACGACACGGATTATATACAAGGCTGTTAGCCGGTATCAAGATGGAGCAAGTGTGCGAGCCTTTTATTAGAAGAAGGGCCATTCGTCACCTCGAGAAAAACAGAATTGTAATTTTTGGAGCGGGCATCGGCAACCCCTATTTCACTACCGATTCAACGGCAAGCCTACGCGCGATTGAAATTCAGGCAGATGTAGTGCTGAAAGGAACAAGAGTAGATGGTGTCTACACAAAAGATCCGGAAAAATATCCGGATGCCGTTCGTTACAAAACATTGTCATTTCAAGAAGCCTATGAAAAGAACTTGAATATCATGGATATGACAGCCTTTACGCTCTGTCAAGAAAACAAGCTTCCTATCATCGTCTTCGATATGAATAAAAAAGGAAACCTGTTAAAAATTGCCCAAGGCGAAGAAGCGGGAACACTAATTAGTTAATTCTAAAAATCATTGATTTGAAAATGATTAGATGACCCCACAAAATCTGAGATCGTAGTTCTTAAATCAAAAATGCAGTATGGAAGAAATCGAATTATATTTGGACGAGGCCAAGGATCAAATGAACAAGGCACTCAATCACCTTTCACTCGAATTGAGTAAAATCAGAGCGGGTAAAGCAAATCCGTCAATGCTTGACGGTTTATTGGTATCCTACTACGGTGCGATGAGTCCTCTTAGCCAGGTTTCATCTATCACCACTCCTGACGCCCGAACACTATTCATACGGCCATGGGAAAAGGGATTGATCCAGGAAATTGAGAAGGCTATCATTAATGCAAATCTGGGCCTGACCCCTCAAAATGACGGGCAGCAAGTAATTATCAATATACCCATGCTTACGGAGGAGAGACGCAAGCAATTGGTAAAACAAGTGAGCCACGAATGCGAGCAGGGTAAAGTTAGCATTCGAAGTATCCGTAAAGAGACGAATGAAAGTTTAAAAAAGATAAAGGGGGTTTCGGAAGACGATGTAAAGAATGCAGAAGAGACGGTTCAGAAACTAACCGATGACTTCATGCTAAAGATTGATGCCTTCCTACGAAAAAAGGAAGCGGAAATAATGACCGTATAAAAAAAGGGGGCTCAAATTTGAGTCCCCTTTTTTTGACAATCTAGCTTCCTATATTTTGAATGCCTTTTTGAGTTGCTCCACATAGTCTAACTTTTCCCAAGGGAAAAGCTCAACTTTGACACGTTTTTCACTCTTCTTGCCTTTGTTGAAAATCTTCTCAACTACTTTCGACTCACGCCCCATATGGCCATAGGCAGCAGTTTCAGAATAGATTGGAGTTCTTAACTTAAAGCGCTCTTCAATAAAGTAAGGACGCATATCAAATACCTTTTCTATTTTTTTAGCAATCTCTCCATCGGTCATATTTACCTTGGCGGTTCCATGTGTGTTTACATACAAACCTACCGGCTTTGCTACACCAATCGCATAAGCAACTTGAACTAGCACTTCATCACAAACACCTGCGGCTACTAAATTCTTAGCAATGTGGCGAGTTGCATAAGCTGCCGAACGATCGACTTTGCTCGGATCTTTTCCGGAAAATGCACCTCCACCATGAGCGCCTTTGCCTCCGTAGGTATCTACAATAATTTTTCTACCCGTTAAGCCAGTGTCTCCGTGTGGCCCGCCAATTACGAATTTTCCAGTAGGGTTAATGAAATACTTGATATCGGTGTTGAAAAGATTTTGTACGCGCTTAGGCAACTTCTTCATGATGCGCGGAGCAAGAATGTTGATCATATCATCCTTGATCTTCTTTAACATAATCGCATCTTTCGCGAAGTCATCGTGTTGAGTAGAAATGACGATGGCATCAATACGTTGAGGCTTGTTATCATCGCTATACTCAATGGTGACTTGCGACTTTGCATCAGGTCGTAAGTAAGTCATCACTTTCCCCTCCCTGCGAATAACAGCAAGCTCGCGCAACAATAGATGCGCCAGTTCAAGGGGAAGCGGCATAAAGTTGTCTGTCTCGTTGGTGGCATAACCGAACATCATACCTTGGTCACCGGCACCTTGATCTTCTTTTTTCTTGCGTTCAACACCTTGGTTGATGTCGGCAGATTGTTCGTGAATGGCTGAAAAAATTCCGCAGCTGTTCGCTTCGAACATGTATTCACTCTTTGTATAACCTATTTTACGAATCACTTCGCGAGCTATGTCTTGTACATCCAGGTAGGCCTCTGACTTTACTTCGCCAGCTAATACAACCTGACCTGTGGTAACCAATGTTTCGCAGGCTACTTTGGAGTTGGCATCATAGGCAAGAAAATAGTCAATCAGCGCGTCTGAAATTTGATCAGCAACCTTGTCGGGATGCCCTTCGGAAACTGATTCGGAAGTGAATAAATAGGCCATTTTTGTTTTGTTTTTTATGAGCCGCAAAAATAGGAATTAATTTGATTATTGAAGAGGTGACTTCTCTCTCAAATCGTTTGGCCAAACAAGAAAATAGATGGTGTTTTTGGCAGGACAGGCTTAAAGGCCTTCCAGTCCCGAACTGATTTAGTCCGAATATTCTCTTTGTCTCCAGCTATATCGATCGCAATCGTTAGTTGAGTGTCTGGATCAAGCGAATTCAGGAAGTGATCGAGAACTTGATTATTTCTAAAGGGCGTCTCAATGAAAATCTGCGTTTGCTGTTTTTGTTTCGATTCGCGTTCAAGGTCTTTTATTGTTTTAATGGCCTCCTTACTATCGATGGGCAAATACCCATGAAAAGCGAATTTTTGGCCGTTGAGGCCAGAAGCCATTAGCCCCAGCAAAATAGAGGACGGACCGACCAACGGTATTACTTGAATATTTCTTTGGTGTGCAAACGCGACTGCTTTTGCTCCTGGGTCTGCAACCCCGGGGCAGCCAGACTCGGAAATGATGCCCATGTAATTTCCCGACAACAATGGCTTCATCATTTCAGCCAGATCTGTTTCTTTGGTGTCTTTATTTAAAACCTCAAAATGGAGCCGGTCAATGGAGTCATAAATTTTTAGGCTGCTCAAAAATCTCCTGGCCGTGCGCACATCTTCCACTAAAAAATGGGAGATGGACTTTAGTGCCTTTATTACGTGAGCAGGAATTACTTCGAATTGTGTTCCCTCCGAGATCACATTGGGGATCAAATACAATTTGGCAATATGGTAGGGTACGGTGCTAATCTTTTAGAAAGTTTAAGACGACCTGAACAAATTCTTCCGGCTTCTCCGCTTGAACCCAATGGCTGGCATCTATGGTAGCAATCTGTGCAGCAGGGAAAAGCGTTTTAACGAATACTTTATCTCCAGCCTTGAAGTAGTTTGACCTCGCCCCATTGATGAATAGGGTCGGTTTTTCAAAAACCCCCGTGTATTGCATGCCCATTCCAATTTCTTCGATATGGTTTTGAATGGATGCCAAGTTAATTTTCCATTCAAATTTACCTTCCCCATTGCGAGATAAATTCTTGAGCAAAAATTGACGAACATCAGCCTCGGGTACGTATTCTGAAAGAATCTTGTCTGCTTCTGTCCTTGAGGCAAGAGTTGCGATGGGTATAGAAGTCAATCCTTCTAAAATATGATCATGGTGGACAGGGTATGACTTTGGTGCTATATCCACCACAATCAATTTGCCAATCGCTGCTGGGTTTTTTATTGCTAGGTTCATGGCGGTCTTACCACCCATGGAGTGCCCAATCACAATAGGGTTTTTGAGAGAATGCTTCGCTAAAAACTCTTCTAAATCTTCTGCGAGTAGCTGATAATTAAAATCTGCACTCTGCGGAGACTGGCCATGATTCCGTTGATCAATAGTGTACACACAGAAAGACTCCGCAAAAACCTTTGATAAGGAAAACCAATTGTCGGAGGAACCAAAAAGGCCATGTAAAATAACCAGAGGCTCACCAATTCCCGACTTACGAAAGAACAAATCCATGCTGCAAGATAACGCAAAAAACGCCCCTGCTTATACAAGCAAACAGAGTATATTTGCGCTTTAAATTTGTGCATGGAGTTAGTTAATAATCAGTATCAGATTCAGGGTCTGGACGTGTCAGAGATTTGTAAAGAGTTTGGCACTCCCTTGTACGTTTACGATGGAAAGAAGATCATACAGCAATTGCAGAGTTTAAAAAATGCATTTTCTGAAAACCAGGTAAAAGTAAAGTACGCAGCTAAGGCGCTCACGAATATTTCAATCTTGAAATTATTGAAGAAGTACGGAGCAGGCGTGGACGTAGTATCGCTTCAAGAGGCACATATTACTTTGGGTGCTGGATTTAAGCCAGAAGAAATCATGTTTACCCCTAACTGTGTAGATTTCGAAGAGATCGTTGCGGGTGTTGACTTGGGGCTGAATATTAATCTGGACAATCTTTCTGTCCTGGAGAAATTTGGTAGAAAATACGGGAGTACTTATCCCTGCTGTATTCGCCTGAATCCGCATATTTTAGCCGGAGGAAACTATAAGATTTCCACCGGCCATGGCAATTCAAAATTTGGGATCTCGGTTTACCAATTGCCTCAGATCATGCAGTTGGTTCAACAATATAGTATCACCGTTAATGGCTTGCACATCCACACAGGATCAGAGATCACAGAAACAGAGGTGTTTTTGAAAATGGCCGAAATCCTTTTTGGCGTTGCACGGGATTTTTCGGCTTTAAAATTTATTGACTTTGGAAGTGGTTTTAAGGTCGCCTACAAAGAAGGAGACATGGTGACGAATGTTTACGATTTAGGGTTGAAGCTGGGAAAAGCCTTTAAAGAATTCTATCACAGTTACGGCAAGCAGCTGGAACTGTGGATCGAGCCGGGAAAATACTTAGTGAGTGAGGCGGGCTATTTAGTCGTGAATGCCAATGTGGTAAAATCTACTCCCTCCGTTACGTTTGTAGGTGTAAACTCAGGCCTCAATCATCTCATTCGGCCGATGATGTATGAGGCTTACCATGACATTGTAAACACTTCCAATCCCAATGGACAGCAGAAAGTGTATACTGTCGTTGGCAACATTTGTGAAACCGACACCTTTGGTGCCGATCGCAAAATGAATGAGGTGAGAGAAGGTGATTTGCTGGTGCTAAAAAATGCTGGTGCTTACGGATATTCGATGGCGTCTAACTACAATTCGCGTTTTCGACCTGCCGAAGTACTGGTATTAGAAGGCAAGGCACAGTTAATTCGGAAGAGAGACACGCTAGACGACATTCTGAGAAATCAAGTGGTGTTAGATTTTTGATAGACGACATTCGTTAACTGCTCAAATTTGTCTGATCACAAAATAGTTGATCTTATTGTAGTAGGAGGAGGAGCGGCTGGTTTCTTTGGGGCAATCAATGCAGCCCGGCAAAATCCAAAACTGAAAATCCTTATTCTAGAAAAATCCCCAAAGCTTTTATCTAAAGTAAAAATTTCAGGAGGCGGGCGTTGCAACGTTACCCAGCATTGTTTTGAACCCACGCCTCTATCACAGCACTATCCTCGTGGGCAAAAGCAGTTGAAAAAGTTGTTCCGAACATTTGACGCAAAAAACACCGTTGATTGGTTTGAGCAGTTAGGAATTCATTTGAAAACAGAAGAGGACGGGCGAATGTTTCCTGTATCCGACAACTCTCAAACGATCATCGACTGCTTTCTTTCAGAAGTCAAGAAATTCAACATACAAATAAAAACGAATTGCGGTGTAGAAAAACTCAGTTGGGAAAACGATCACTTTTTAATTTCGGCTACGCATGATCAGATGTATCACGCTCGAAAAGTGTTAATCGCCATGGGCGGACATCCTCAGAGTTCACATTACCAATGGATTGAAAATCTAGGCCACACCATTAATCCGCTCATTCCATCGCTATTCACGTTCAACGATACGGACAAAAAATTCACCGATCTCATGGGTATTGCAGTTGCCGATGCTGAAGTGAAGATTGCCACCACAAAACTAAGTGAGCGAGGTCCTGTATTGATTACTCATTGGGGGCTCAGCGGTCCTGCTGTTATAAAACTTTCTGCATGGGCAGCAGAATTTCTTCATCAGCAGAATTACACATTTACAGCTCTGGTCAATTGGACTGGTAAACTTGGTGAGGATGAAGTGAGAGCTATTTTTCAAACACATAAATCAGAACATGGGAAACAAAAAATTTTTACCAACCCTTTTTTTGGGCTCCCTCAACGATTGTGGGAACGTCTCGCTGAGCTATCGGAGGTTGATCAAACGAAAGTCTGGGGTGATGCCTCCAACAGGGATATCAATAAACTGATCGAGTATTTAATTCGCTGCCCCTTTCACATTAAAGGCAAAACTACTTTTAAGGAGGAATTTGTAACGTGCGGAGGTGTCAATCTGGATGAAATAGATTTGGAAACGATGCAGAGCAAAAAAATGCCCGGACTCTACTTTGCAGGCGAAGTTTTGAACCTTGATGGAGAAACAGGGGGATTTAATTTTCAGGCAGCCTGGACAACTAGCTACATTGCAGCCTTATCAATAGCCAATGGCTAATGGTCGTGTAATAAAGCTAGTGAATTAGCTTAATTTCATTGCCTTTACTACCTCTGGGTAGGAATGCGTTCTGACAACCATACGGCATCAAACAAAAAATCCTGACGGGGCTTTACCTGTCAGGATTGTGGTGACGGAGGGAATTGAACCCCCGACACAAGGATTTTCAGTCCTTTGCTCTACCAACTGAGCTACGTCACCTTAATAATTGACCCAGTCCTTCCGTCTGGGGCGACAAAAGTAATAGAATTATGTCAATTTGAAAACCTGTCGTTTGCTTAAAAGGTTAAACAACAAAAATTATTTATCATTCTCGGTGTGGCCTAAATTGCCCTAATGAGATTGAATTCCTAAGTTTGACTCATGGTAATAGCTCAACAAATTCTTTTTTTGGCTGTATTAGGTATAGCCGGATTTTTCATCCGGAAGCGAGTTCTTCGGATTCGTTCGAACATTGAATTGGGCAAGGAACAAAAAGTGAGCGGCCCCAATTCAGAAAGAGTAAAAAATGTTCTTTTAGTTGCTTTTGGCCAGCGGAAGATGTTCAAACGATTGGTTCCTGCTTTTTTTCATTTTCTCATTTATGTCGGCTTTTTGATCATCAATTTGGAGGTACTCGAATTTGTTATTGACGGTATTTTCGGTACACACCGCGTTTTCGCCCCTTACTTAGGGGGGGGTTACAATGTCTTGATGAATATTTTCGAGTTTTTAGCCGTTGCTGTTTTGCTCGCCTGCGTGGTATTTCTAGTTCGAAGAAATGTCATGAAAATTGAACGTTTTCAGTCCGCTGAAATGACCCAGTGGCCGAGGTTAGATGCCAATTTGATTTTGACAATTGAGATCGTTTTAATGGTGGCAGTACTGACCATGAATGCAACGGATCAATTACTACAAACCCGTAACGACCACTATGTTTCGACCGGCTCACTCTTTTTTAGTTCTTATTTGATGCCTGCATTCCAAGGTTTCAATACCAAAACACTTGTTTTTATTGAGCGCTTTGCTTGGTGGTTTCACATTGTTGGCATTTTAGGGTTTACGCTGTATGTAACCTATTCAAAACACCTTCATATTTTTTTAGCATTTGTCAATACCTACGTTGCTAAGTTGGAGCCAAAAGGTCATATCAATAATATGCCCGTTGTAACCAACGAAGTGAAGTCAATGCTTGGTCTCATTGCGGAAGCACCACCTGCTCAAGCTACACCCGGACGATTTGGTGCCAAAGATGTGAATGATTTAACGCAACATAATTTGATTGCCGCTTATGCCTGCACGGAGTGCGGTCGATGCACGTCAGAGTGCCCTGCAAATTTGACGGGTAAGAAGTTATCACCACGTAAAATAATGATGGACACCCGCGATCGGATGGAAGAAGTTGGAAAGAGCATAGCAGTCGGTGGCCCGGGCTTGCAAGATGGTAAATCACTGTTGGGTGACTACATCACGAAAGAAGAAATCAATGCGTGCACGAGCTGCAATGCTTGTGTTGAAGCATGCCCCGTTTTGATTAATCCATTGGAGATTATTTTGGAGTTGAGGAGGTATGTTTCGATGGAGGAATCGGGAGCACCCGCACAGTGGAACAGTATGTTTCAAAATATTGAAACCAGTTTTGCGCCATGGAAATTTTCTCCAAGCGACCGATTCAACTGGGCGAAAGACGAAAAGTAATTTGACAATTGAGAAATAAGTATTCATCACCTAATTCTACGACAGAATGAATGTACCCACAATGGCCGAACTCACCGCAAAAGGCGAAAGCCCCGAAGTATTATTTTGGGTGGGCTGTGCCGGATCGTTTGACGATCGCGCCAAGCGAGTAACGAAAGCATTTGTCAAGATTTTGAATGCAGTTGGAGTAAAGTTCGCTGTTTTAGGAACAGAAGAAACCTGCACGGGTGATCCGGCTCGTAGAGCTGGCAATGAATTCCTTTTTCAAATGCAGGCCATGAGCAATATTCAAGTGCTAAATGGATACAACGTTAAAAAAATAGTGACTGCCTGTCCGCATTGTTTTAATACCCTCAAGAATGAGTATCCCGAATTAGGAGGGAATTATGAAGTAATCCATCACTCTACTTTTTTACAACAACTAATTAACGAGGGAAAAATTAAGTTGTCAGAGGGAGGTTCGTTTAAGGGAAGAAAAATCATTTACCACGATTCTTGCTACTTGGGTAGGGCCAACGACATTTATGAAGCCCCTCGGAGTGTGCTTGAAACCCTAGATGCCGACTTAGTAGAAATGAAGAAATGCCGCACCACGGGGTTGTGTTGTGGCGCAGGTGGAGCGCAAATGTTTAAAGAACCAGAGAAAGGGACTAAAGACATTAATATAGCACGAACTGAAGATGCATTATCTACAGGGGCGACAACAATTGCTGTTGCTTGCCCCTTTTGTATGACGATGATGACCGATGGGGTGAAGAACAAAGAAAAAGAGAGCAGCATAACCGTGAAGGATCTAGCCGAACTTATTGCAGAGGCACAGGGTTTATAAATTATACAAACACAAGATGTACGTCCCATTCCACTCACTTCCAGATCATGCTCGAATTTGGGTCTACCAAGCCAGCCGTAAATTAACTGACGCAGAAGCTGAAGAAGTATGCAGCAGTCAACAAGCATTCTGCAAACAATGGGAAGCGCATGGACAGGCCTTACATTCTTCGTTTAAGTTCGAATACAATCAGTTCCTCATAATAGGCGTGGATGAGGGTGTGCACAGCGCCAGTGGTTGTTCGATCGATGAATCCGTGCGTATTTTGAAAGGCTATCATTCGGAATTAGGTGTTAATTTTTTGGACTCTTCCCAAGTTGCCTTGCTTTTAAATAGTGAGGTCAAGCTGTTTCCAAGATTGGAACTTAAGGGCCTTTTTGAAAGCGGTCAATTGAACGGTGCAACTAGAACCTTCAACAATTTAGTGGCTACCAAAGCAGACTTCGAAAAACAGTGGGAAATTCCGGTAGAAAAGTCATGGCTGGTAAAATATTTACCGAAATCATCGTTAACCGTATAGACGTTTAATTTCGTAATTTCGTGCAGGTTTTCGTAAGCCTATATTTCAGATGAAAGTAAGTTTTTGCACTGGTATTTTACTTCTGCTTCTTTTTTCTTGCAGTCCAGAGAAAAAGGTGAAGACGGCATTCAAGTACGCCAAGTATGAAAAGGTAATTAAGTATTACAAGGGAGTGCTCGCCCGGCAGCCAAAGAATGGGAAGGCAAATTATTTTGTGGCAGAATCTTATCGACTTTCCAATCGAATCAAAGAATCTGAACCCTATTATGCCAAGGCGGGCGGTCCGGGGATTGTGAAAGACTCGGTTCTCCTTTACTATGCGAAAGCACTTCAGGCCAACGCAAAATACGAGGAGGCAAAAAAAACACTCGATGAATTGGAATCGTCTTCAGAAGATGAGAAAATAAAGGATCGGGCCCGCAAAGAGTTGGAAGGGTTACAATACCTCGATAAACTTTCGGAGAAGAAGAGTTATTATAGGGTAAAGGAATTGGAATCGTTGAACACCCGTTTTGCAGAATACGCACCTGCTTATTCCAATGGCGTTTTGTACTTCGCGTCATCCCGATCAAATGCGCGTATCTACGAAGCCTCAGGCACGCCCTTCACCGACATCTATCAGGTAGATACGAAGGGAGCTAATGTGGAGTTGAATACACTTAAGCCACTACCTAAGTTGATCAATGCGCCAGATGTAAACACAGGCTGCATAACATTTACACCAGACGGAAAACTGATGATTTTTGCAAGAGGTAATACCGGCAAGCGAAAGGGTGCCAGTGATGTTGACCTCTATCTTTCACGTTTTCGCAACGGACAATGGGGTGAACCAGTTCCGATCAATATCAATCAGCCAAACAGCTGGGAGTCGACTCCTGCGCTAAGCCCAGATGGCCGAACGCTATATTTTTCATCTAACCGCAAAGGAGGTTATGGCGGCTTGGATATCTATTCAGCTCAAATGGATAGTCGTGGCCGTTTTGGTAAGATAAAAAATCTGGGACCCGACATTAACACTGCCGGTGATGATACCTTCCCCTATATGGCCGATAATAGCAAACTTTATTTCTCTTCCGATGGACATCCTGGCTACGGTATGCTGGACGTCTTTGTTGTCAACCGGGCAAATGGCAAAACACAGATAGAGAATTTGGGTCAGCCAATGAACTCGACCAGCGATGACTTTGGAATATATTTATTTAAACCCGATCGCGGGTTCTTTACATCCAACCGCGAAGGCGGCAAGGGAGATGATGATGTGTATACGTTTGTAAACGATGACCCTAATCTAAAGGTGGTTAATTACTCTTTACAAGGTATCACCTACAACATGCGAAAGGACAGCACCCGGGAAATTTTAGCTGACACGAAAGTAAGTTTGCTAGATCAGGGGGGAGACGTGATGCAGGAATTTGTTACTGGTAACGATGGTAAGTTTTTGTTTCGTGTGTATGAAAATGAAAACTACGTATTGTTGGGTGATCACGATGGATATATCATCAAGCGACAACCCTACACGACCATTGGTAAATCAATACCGCTTGAGTCACTCAAAGAATTAGTGACAAATGTAACGCTGGATACTCTCCTAGTCCTGGATAGGCTAGAGAAAAACAAAATCTTCGTATTGAAGAATATTTATTTCGAATACAATATGGCCGACATCAGAACAGATGCCGCCAAAGAACTCGATAAATTGGTTGAACTTTTGAACGATAATCCAGAGATAAAAATAGAAATGGGCTCGCACACCGACAGCGTGGCTTCAGAAGTGTACAATATTGAGTTATCACAGAGACGAGCAGAATCCACTGTGAACTACCTAATTCGTAAAGGCATCGCTACTGAGCGATTAGTGGCGAAAGGCTATGGTGAGTCTAAACCTATTGCAAGGAACACCAACCCCGATGGTACAGACAATCCAGAAGGAAGGCAACGAAACAGAAGAACAGAATTTAAGATTTTGGAAATTGGCCCTATTATCAAAAAAGACCCCAAGGATTTTGATGAGGATAAGTATTTCAAAGACGATGGCAATGAGTAGCACCGGGATCTAGAATGGAACTTACCCTCACGACCCCAGCATTACTTTTCCCAACTGTCTCGTTAGTTTTATTGGCCTACACCAATCGATTTTTGGCAGTAGCGGGCCTGATCCGAAAGCTCGCAGCACAGTACAGAGATGATCACGACAAAAGAATTGTCGATCAAATAAAAAGTCTTCGCATTCGGGTTCACCTTATTCGCAACATGCAAATGTTCAGCATTTTTGCTTTGTTCTTGAGCGTGCTTTGTATGTTTTCGCTGTTCTATGGAGAAGTGCTAATTGCCAAATTCATATTTAGCGGTTCGTTAATTTCACTTCTCATTTCGTTAGGAATGTCACTGCGCGAAATCTATCTATCCACCCATGCGCTGGCCATTCAATTGAAAGATATGGACGAAGCGGTAAACAGCTAGTTGTGTTCTGAATCAACTTTTTGGAGTTCAAACCTTTGAAGTCTTCCTGCTATCCACTATTAGCTTGCCAAACACACCGGCTAGTGTAATCGCAGCAATTCTGGCTGCATTAGAAATCAATTCATAATCGGTTTCTGCCCAGCGGCTGTAAATGCCAAAGAAGGCCCACATTAGCACAAGGAGAAATGCCGGTTCTTTAAATGTAAAGGCGATATACAATCCCAGTAAAGTAGCGATGCAGATCATAGCAACCGTCCAGTATTCTTCTGTCAAGAATCCTCCGTGCCAATTCAAAGTGATCAATAATGTCGAGATATTGGCAATGGTGGCCACACAAATCCAGGACAGATAAAATAGAAAGGGTAGTTTTATCACTACCCATTCGGTTTTGGTAAACTCATTACTTTGTAGGAGCAGAAAAATCCGCGTCAGCGAGTACAACAAGATCAACATAAACACTACCGAAGCAGCTGTAAATAAATAATGCCACACCAAAATCCAGCTGGCATTGGCCAGGCAGGAAAGCAGAAACCAAAGCGAGAGTTCTTTGAAATACGGTTTGTCTTTGATTACAAATTGACCAACCGCAAATGCAATCAATAGTAAGTAGATAATGCTCCAGATGGAAAAAGTAAAGCCAGCCGGGGTGAATAAGCTTGGATATAAATTGGAGATTTGACCGGTATTCATCCCGTTAATCGGCAGAATGTTGGCCAAGGCGTTAACAGTCAGCACAGCGGCTAGCGCAACGATGTTTCCGATTAGCAGAGTTTTTTGGGCTTTCATACTTGATATTTATCATTGGTAATAAAGTCAATTGCCCGATAGCAACCAATTGTTAACTTGTAGTTTCAAAATTAAAAGCCATGCATAAAATCTCCATTTTGCTCATCGCAACCGGTTTACTAGCAGGTTGTTCTTCACCCAAAGAAAAAGTTTCACTCATGAAGTATCCACCAACTGAAAAAATCAACACGATCGACACATTATTTGGGACGCCCGTCAATGATCCCTATCGGTGGTTGGAGAACGATACCGCCAAGGCGACAGGCGATTGGGTCAAAGCTCAAAACGAAATCACCTTTGGGTTTCTAGATAAGATTCCCTACCGAGCGACAATCAAAAAAAGGTTGGAGGCACTCTATAACTACGAACGACTCAGCGCGCCTTTTAAAGAAGGTGATTTCTATTACTTCTACAAGAATGACGGACTCCAAAATCAAAGTGCCTTATACCGTAAGAAGGGCGAAGACGGAACACCTGAATTATTTTTAGACCCTAATACTTTTTCGAAAGACGGAACCACCTCGATGGCGGGAATATCTTTTTCAAAAGACGGCTCTTTAGCTGCCTACCAAATTTCGGAAGGCGGTTCTGATTGGAGAAAAGTGATCGTCATAAAGACGACCGATAAAACGGTAGTCGAAGACACCTTGCGGGATGTAAAGTTTAGCGGACTTGCCTGGAAGGGCAATGAAGGATTTTATTATAGCAGTTACGATAAGCCAAAAGGCAGCGAACTCTCTGCGAAGACACAATATCATAAATTATATTTTCATAAACTGGCCACCAAACAAAGTACCGATCAGTTGATTTTTGGTGGAGAAAAAACCCCTCGCAGGTATGTGGGAGCAGGGTTAACCGAAGATGAACGTTTTTTAATTGTGTCTGCTTCCACCAGCACAACTGGAAACGAATTATACGTTCAAGACTTAAAGGATCCTAAAGGAAAATTAGTGACCGTAGTTGGCAATTTTGACAATGATCATAACCTGGTAGACAATGATGGTTCGCGCCTAATCATCCAGACGAATCTGAATGCCCCCAACAACAAAATTGTATCGGTTGACTTTGCAAAGCCTGGAATAGAAAACTGGAAAGATCTGGTACCCGAAACTGACAATGCAATGCAGGGTGTAGGCACTGCGAACAAAAAAATGTTTGTGAATTATTTGAAAGATGCAAAGACATTGATTAAGCAATTTGACTTTGCAGGAAAACTGGAAAGAGAAGTAGAATTACCGGGTATTGGAACAGCTGGAGGGTTTGGGGGTAAAGTCGCAGACAAACAGATTTACTATACCTTCACTTCGTTTACCTATCCGTCTTCGATTTTCAAATACGATATTGCATCAGGTAAGTCAACACTCTATGAAAAGCCAAAAGTTGATTTCAACCCTGAGGACTATGAGACCAAGCAAGTATTTTATACCAGCAAAGATGGAACAAAGGTGCCGATGTTTATTGTGCATAAGAAAGGGTTGGAGTTGAATGGCAAAAATCCAACAATGCTTTATGCTTACGGTGGGTTCGGCATTAGCCTTACGCCTTCTTTCAATACATCTCGTATTGTTTGGTTAGAGAACGGTGGGGTTTATGCACAGCCCAATTTGCGTGGTGGTGGCGAGTATGGAGAGAAATGGCATCTGGCCGGCACAAAAATGAGTAAGCAGAATGTGTTTGATGACTTTATTGCAGCCGGAGAATACTTGATCGCAGAAAAATATACCTCCAATCAATATTTAGCGATTTCAGGTGGATCGAATGGAGGTCTGCTAGTTGGAGCAACGATGGCTCAACGCCCTGATTTGATGAAAGTCGCATTACCTGCCGTGGGGGTAATGGATATGTTGCGCTATCATAAATTTACAGCTGGTGCAGGATGGGCTTATGACTACGGTACTGCTGATGATTCCAAAGAAATGTTTGAGTACTTACAAAAGTATTCACCAGTACACGCTTTAAAGCCGAATACATCTTACCCCGCTACGATGGTAACAACAGCGGATCACGATGATCGCGTTGTGCCTGCGCACTCGTTCAAGTTTGCGGCAGTATTGCAAGAAAATCATGTCGGTGATAATCCAGTACTGATCCGCATTGAAACGAAATCAGGGCACGGATCGTCCAATTTATCGAAGGCGATAGAAGGAACAGCTGATCAGTATGCTTTTACCTGGTATAACATGGGTGTAATTCCACCACTAGCGAAGAAAGATATGTAAACGGTTTTTCATTTTGGTTTGTAATTTTTTTTGCAGATTCGTCCCTTAAAGTGCGATTAGATTTTTTATATTTTGAAGAGCACAGTAAATTCTAAATGTTTTACAGTGAAGCGGGTGTTGATATTATTCTTTCTTATAGTTGGAGTTGGGTCAGCGTGCGCTCAGAAATTTGGATTGAAAGCGGGTCTGAATTATTCATCTATATCTGGGGACGATTATTCGTACAAACCAGGGTTTCATGCAGGAATCTTTCTCCTTATTAACTTGTCAGAAAACATTAAGCTCGCGCCAGAAGTTCTTTATTCAGCGCAAGGAGCGAAATTTAGTAGCGGGCAGGTTGATTACAATTACATCAACATACCAGTATTGGTAAATATCTATGAAACCAAAATTATCTTTTTGCAACTTGGAGCCCAACTAGGTATTATCACGTCAGCTAATTTTTCAGCAGGCGGGTCGAGCTCAAATGTTATTGCTTCACTGAACAAGACTGACTTTGGATTGGTCGGTGGATTGGGCGCAGATTTTGGAATGGTGGTTATTAACGCTCGATATAACTGGGGGCTAACGGAGATAGTAAAGTCAAATCCTTCAGCGATTGTTCAAAAATCAGACATAACTACCAATACGACTATTCAAATTTCGATTGGAATTAAAATGAATTGATTTTAATCCACATCGCTTACTAGTTCAGTTCCGCTCTCATTGCATGTCAATGGATACAAAAGAGTGAGTTGCCGGCCGTAAGTTGTTTCCGATGCTAGACAAGTCTGTATTTCTTTACAGCACTTTGAGCAATTACTCAGGGCTTCTTTGTTAACGTGGCTCGTAGCACTTTGTGATCGAAGACCACACCAACAAAGAAATCAGTCTTGTAATGAACCGCTACGCTGGATCCTGAAAGTTGCTCGCCTTCATTTAGGTAAACTTCTTCAACGATATAGTTTGTGCCATTTGTTGCGGGGATTAGTTTAAACACTTGAGACGGAGATTTATTGATTGAATCTTTAGCATGCCCAATGAATTTTAACATTTTCGGGTGAGAGGCAATCCACAGGTTATCTTCATCATCGACATGAATATTATCAAGACCCGATTGAAGATTCAATTTGTCGATTAATTTCAATTCACCCGTTTCTTTGTTTCTACTAAAAGTGAGCAATTCTCTTCCGGTGGTATGCGTCACGTACAATTTGCTTCCATCATTTGAAACGTTCAACCCATTTCCATACGTCAACCCTTCGTAGGCTTTCTTAAATTGTGCTCCGTCATAGTAAAGCAGATAGGACCAAGGAATTCGTAGATAATCTTCCACCATGCGCATTTTTCCTTTTTTTGTACCGTGATCATTGGTAACATAGAACTTGTCGGTGTCTACGCCCACCACATCATTGGGGCAACACATGGAGGGATCGGAGAATGATTTTTGATGAAACAAGCTGTCATTCCTGAATTGAAAAAGCTCTACATAGTTTTCGTCATTGCTTGGATGATTTACCACGAATAAATAATCGCCACCTGCTTTTGAGAAAAATGAAATGCCATGCGGGCGGAATATACCTTTGTATGTGGTGGGCAATTTTCTGGGAACAATACCGGAATCAAGTTGTAGCAAATAGATTCCCCCTTCAACCGGGTTCCCTTTTAATTGTTCCCATCGATCATTAGACGAAATAAACAGCAAACCTTTTTGATAATCTACATCCATGTCTTCAGTGCCGGGCATGGTGGTGTAAATGGTTTTGATGGTTCCCTGTAAATGCGGGGTAAGTGTTTTAAAGACACCCGCAGTGTATAGCATGTTCAGGACCTTTAGGGCGAGTATGGTACCCATCGCGCTAAAGAAAATGTACAGCAGTTTTCTTTTCATATGAAGGGAATAGACTTATTGTTAAATGCTCGAAAATTTGAATAGTAGATTTAAAGGTAACATTTGCATTGCAAATAGTGGTGAAATCAAAATTACACCCATTTTTGAAAAATTTCACGCGAAGGCGCAAAGACGAAAGAGAATGTAGAGAGGTTTGAGAACTTTCATGTAACGTCCACGCAAAGTCGATAAAAACTTGAAGTGAAAGGTGGCCAAACTTTGCGCCTCTGCGCCTTTGCGTGACAATGCATTTTATTATATCCCCAGCTAATGCACACCATCAAACCAGTCTTTGAACTCGCTCACCTTTTCGCGGCTCACAATGATTTCTTTGTCCCAGGCAGGTTGCGTAGATATTTTTAAACGACTGTTTGAATACATCACCACATCTTGAATGAAGGGGATGTGCAAAATGTACGAACGGTTCACCCGAAAGAAATTTTTTGGATGCAATACTTCTTCCAGTGCCTCCAACGTAAAATCAATGATAAATTTTCTAAGCCGAGTTGTCACCAGATAGACGTCTCTTCCATCGGCAAAGAAGAAAAGTACCTGATCAATCGTAATCGATCGAATGTGGTCGCCCACTTTTACCATAAAACGTTCTTTGTAGGTTTTAACGGTGCTGCTTTCCGCTAACGATTTTATTTTCTCTTGTTTGGCTTCCGTAGTCGCCATCTGTGCACGAAGGTTTTCAAATTTTTGCAGGCTGGCACTGAGATCAGTGAACGTAACCGGTTTTAGCAGGTAATCAATGCTATTTACTTTAAAAGCCTCTAGTGCATATTCATTGTAGGCCGTTACAAAAATAACCGGTTTTTGAACCGCTACTTCTTTAAAGATATCGAAGCTCAAGCCATCCTTCAGTTGAATGTCCATAAAAACCAAATCGATGGATGATTGATTTTCTTTTAGCCAAGCAATGGAATTTTCTACAGAGTCGCACACAGCCTTTACTTTAATATCCGTACTGTATCGTTGAAGATAACGCTCCAACTTTTCGGCCGCTGGGGTTTCGTCTTCTACAATCAATATGTTTAGCGACAAGCTCATGCAGGTTCAGCGATAGAATGATCTACGGTGATCATCGGAAATTTAATATAATTTTCTCGCCCCGCCTTTACTTGTACAAAAGGGCGGTCACTATAAACAGAATAGGATCTCTGCAGACGCTGAAAAGCTTCCAGGCTATCCGGATGTAGTTGGAGTTTGTCGTTCAGTTCATGGTGTAGTACAAAATACTCTTCGTCTTCTTGTGAAAGCGTGAGTGTTAGTGGCGCATCGGATGAAATGAGCGTATTTCGAAGCACGCTGTCTATGGCGGTAATCAATGCGCCCGGCATTAATTCAACGCGATCAGCGTTTTCCATTTTGTCGACCCAGCGAATGGCATTTTTATGTTTTTGGTTGGCCAATCGGATTTGGTGTTGAATGGCGTGAATTTCTTCAGATAGTTTCACAAACTCTTTTTGTCGGTGAATCAATTGGTAGCGATACAGTGCTGCCAGGCTATCTATTAACTCTTCGGCTGTGTCTGTTTTTTTATGGATGCACAAAATCAATTCTTCCAAGCTATCGTATAATAGATCCGGATTGATATCCTGACGAAACGATAAAAATTCAGACTCCAGACTTTCGCGCAATTTATGCTCTTGTTCTATTCGAAGGGTGTTTTCTAAGTGAAGGTATTGATTACCTACGTATAGCGCATTATACAACAGAGCCGTTAGCACGAAAATAATTCCGAAGATCCACAGCTCCCGTTGGCTAATATCAAATCCAATTACCCATTGGTAATACTGCGAAATGGCCAATAGCACCATCGCCACGCTCACCAATGTAGTGGCAGCCACTTGAATGGCGATGGGGTTCGAAGCACTCTTTGAAAACCTACTCAACAAAACAATCGTCAACCGCATGGACTCAAATGAAATCAGACTCAAGACAATGCTGACATATACCTCCTGATTGCTTGCCAACGTTGCGATTTGGGCTACGTTATTATTGATCAGAAGAATAATGAGATAGGCAAACACACCAAACACTGGAGGTGCCAGCATGCGGAAAAAGGTATTGTGAATAAATATCTTCTTCATGCTTTTGCCAATTTCAGTTTTTCCTTTTTCAACACAGGCAGTTGCACCAAAAATTTGTCATCATCCCGAACAATGACTTTCTCTGTCGTAAAAAATCGATACCGTTTGTGAATGTTCTCTAGTCCAACCCGAAAACTGGTGATGGGCTGCGCGGCCGATGTTTTGGAGTTAGAGATCAGAATATGAGTATTATCTTGTGCGCTGATGTACACAAACAAGGGTGTTTCTTTGCTGATCTTGTTATGCTTCACGGCATTTTCCACCAATAATTGTAGCGTCATTGGAGGCACCTGGCTATCCAAAATATTTTGAGGAATGTTGATGTCGAGTCGTAAATGATACTCGTATCTCACCTGCAGTAGAAAATAATACGCCTTTACAAACTCCAGTTCTTCGCGCAGGGAAACCAGTTTTTGTTTTTGGTGCGACAGCACATAGCGAAACGTATCGGCCATTCTGCGAATAAATTCTTCCGCCACTCGTGTATCTTTAAAAAGCAGAGAAGAAACCGTGTTGAGACAGTTGAAAAGGTAATGCGGGCTGATTTGATTTTTCAACGATTCAAACTGCAACTCGAGCTGCCACCTGTCCGATTTCAGTTGCTCAGCTTGTGTGACGGCATAGTGATAGTATGAATAAAACAGTCCATAGAATATCTCGTAAATAAATACAACGAGTGTAAAGATGATGGTCAGCTTTAGTATTTCTTCGGCCGTCAGACCAAAGAAATAGTTACCTGTCAAATTGATAAAAAGACCCACCAACAAAATATTCGCCAATAAGCCGCCCATAAAGCGAACGAGAAAATTGTTCTTCCAATCAATGATATGGTTGAACAGTCGATCGATCTGAAAAATAGAAAAACCGATCGCGTTTGTGAGAGCGATGAACACCAAATACTTCTTCCAAAGCAATCGGGCAGAAGCCAATGAACCATTTTCGCTGTAATAAATAAAGATAAAAAGCAACACGCCCAGCCCCGTACACCCAAGGGCAAGCAACCCATACTTTCTCATGACGGGCGGGATGTTATTAGTTGGAAGGCGCATGACGACTTGAAGATATGGATTTTCGTCATCATTGAACTAACTGAAATCATTTTTTGAAGCAATCGCTTTGAAGACGGTGAAGATTGGGTTGAGTCTGAAAAGCAGCTGGTTATTCAATCGCCCGGATGATGCGTCCATAGTAAGTCTCTGATTCAACCCGCTTGGCCGCTGTGCGGTAAGCCTCCTTCAACGAAGCATCGTTCATCAATTTTATTTTGTAGGCAGCATCTGTTAACACTTCGGTGATATAGTGATCCGAGTCAATTTTTGAAGTGGCTTGCAATACCGATAAAATATTTTGTTTTGTTAAGTTCGGCCGCTCCAAGGCAGTTTGCAAGAACACCGACATATAATGGTCACTGCCATTGCCACTTACCGCCTCCGTCAACTGTTGGAATGATTCGTTTGATAGGGTTTGACGTTTTACGATTTCGTTGGCGACATTGGTGATATAGTGGCCCGACTCGATGGAAGAGATCATCGGGATCAAGTTGTTCAATGCTTCTGCTGAAAGATTTTTTTGTAGAAGGTTCGTGAGCACTTCTGCTTTGTAGTGGTCGCTCTCAATGTCTTGGATGGATTCAATAGCCTTTTGATAGGAAGCAGCAGAAAGCCCCCGCATAGCCAATGCTTTGTTAAGCACCACACTGCGATAATGATCGGAGTCGATGGTTTTGGTGGTGTTGATCATCTCACCGACTACGCCATCTGTTAGATTCGTTTGCCTTAACAGCGAAGTCATTACTTCTGTTTTGTAATGGTCGGAGTCCATTGTGCCGGTAGTCTGCATAATGATCCGGACACTTTCCAGGGACACAGGTCTACTGTGCAATGCCTCCTTGATCACTTCCGTTTTGTAATGGTCTGAGTCCATTCTGCGAGTAGCGGCAAACAATGCTTCAGTGGCTTCTTTGTTCTGCATGAATTTCTCCACGTTGTTTTTTAAAAACTCCGCCATGTAGTGATCTGAATCTATCGTGCCGGATATGCCATTGGCGATCATTCCATATTCTGCTACCGGCACATTTTGTTTCATTAGCAGCGAAGCATAGTGTTCCTTCACATGATCGCTTTCTAAATTTCTGATTTCGTTAACCACAGAAGTGGCGCCTCCTTGTTTGTAAAATCGATTCACGCGACTCTCGGCACCAATGGTAGTGGTGCGCACCAACTCCAGCATAATTTCTGAGAGCCATTTGCGCCCCTCCGGTTCAAAAGCCACTTTAGAACGGCCCTCGTAGTACTCACGCTTCAGGCCATTGCCTTCGGGCGTAATCACAATGGAGCGCCTGCTGCCGAAGACCGTTTTGGTGATCTCCAGGTATCCATCGGGCGACATGCTTTTAATGTCTTTGTCATTGTCGGATATTTCAATCTTGCCACGCATCTCCACGTTGAAACTGGATAACCCGTTGGAATGAAAGAAGGTTGTTTTGCGATCGGTGCGGCTGGAAGAGTACACCACAACTTGCCCCCAGGAGATCGAGTTTAAAAGAATGGCGATGATAAAAATTGAGATCCTTTTCATAGTCTACATGTTTTGAGGGGCTTAACGGCACAAAGGTGGGTTGGCGTTGCTCCGTGGCCAAACACATTGACATGAGTTGTAAGATGGGTGTAGTGAGTTGCAGTAGATCTGAAAATGGAAGTGGATTTGGATTTTAACTATGCGGCCCCATGACCGGGGCGTCATGGCCGGGCTTTCGCTACTCGCCACCAATCGCACACTCCATGTCGGGCTCAAACAGGCCGCTCAATCCCTGCCTGTCCGGCAGGCAGGCCTGGCCGATGCCAGTTCGTAGTTTTACCTTGGTTACCATTGCGAATGAAAAATCCTGGCGAGCCCTCGTATCAGATGAAATCACATTGACGGCTCTAGGCGAAACAGCCGCAACTCTATTGCGGCTGTTCCCTGTATTTGGTGTATAGTCGCAACTAGTTGCGGCTATACTAATGTTGGTAGCAATAGGGCCTGGACAAATTTGTGTTCCAAAAAAGCGGACGACATTTTACTAAAAAGGATTCTCCACTGGGACAAACGAATGGCTTCTCAAACAACTTCGACTTTTGAAAAAACTAAAACTTGGGACAGACTAAAAAATAATGCAGCCGACCTAGTATTTTTAGGAAGATTCTCCTCCGAATTCCCTCGCAATTTGGCACATGCCATAGCCGCTTAACTCCACCGCGACACCAAAGCTATGGCAAGAGCCAAATCCTCACGACCCAAGGGTCAAGATAAGACGTTGCGAACAAGAGATAATTTTCTGTATTTTAACAGATGAATATTTTTTGCTGTGGATTTAGCTGACCTTTTCAAGGACTGACACAAAAACAAGGCATTTTAGCGTAAAAATCAACTAGGACTATGACTGGCGACTGTAAAATATTAAAAGACTTACCAAGTGGTGGACAAAAAAATGTTCAGTTGGCGGAACATCCTTCTGCAGGTCTTGTGGTTATTAAACGAGGGGCAATTAAGAGTTTTACATCCTTAGAAAGGATAAAAAGAGAGGTTGAACTTCTATCTGAACTAAACTCAAATTTCTATCCACATCAACACCATTTCAACATTGATGTGAAGACGAAGGAATTTGAAATAGTTGAAGACTACATTGAAGGAAAAACATTGCGTGACTGCATGACGGACTTCAAAGACCCCAAAACTATTTTCAGTTTACTTCATTCACTTGTGGAGGGTCTTTCAATTATTTGGGAAAGGAACATTGTTCATCGTGATTTAAAGCCAGAGAATATAATTATAAGACCGACAGGTGTACCCTGTATCATCGATTTGGGCATAGCTCGGTTTCTTGACCTTGAATCACTGACTAAAACAATTTCACCTATTGGCCCTTGCACACCTATTTATGCTTCACCCGAGCAATTGACAAATAACAAAAATTTGATTGACCCTAGGACAGATTTTTTTGAACTGGGTATAATTGCGCTCGAATTGTTTCTCGGTGTCCATCCTTATGACCCGAATTATGTAGGGAATCATTTCTCTATCGTAGAGAATATTATGCAAAACATCTACATCTTAGAAACGATTAACGTAAAACGTAACGATTCAATTGCAGCTTTCGCTGAGAAGACCTTACAAACACAACCATATCAAAGATTTAGAAATCACGAGATGTTAAACAATTTCATAGCCAAACAGCTTTAATTATGAAGGTATATCACCAAACAGGATTTAGAGATAATTGGAATAGGGAATGTTATTTAAATGGCATTGGCGATGGCTTAATCTATTCACCAATTAACATAGATGCTGACAAATTATTAGCTCTCGACCCTGCATTGAAAATAGGCGGATTCCTTGACCCTCAACTTTATTTACTCAATGAAGCTAAAGGAACTCTTCACACCTACCCATACTTTCCCGGAAACATCAAACCTGACTTTTCAACTCCAGATTTAGATAACAGCCATATACAAATGGCCAAGCTTTGTGTGGATTACCAATTGAAGAACGATTTTAGTTATTTGGTGATTCCAACGAGATATTATACTGATAATCCAACCACTTACTTCGTTCAAAGCACCGACTATTTTGTTACTCCGTTTTGTGATTATGTTAGGACTAATGGCATTAAGAAAAAAATATTGCTATCCGTAATAGTTAAGTCAATTATGCTTGGTGATGAAGAAAAGCGCAATGAGGTTTTGAACTGGATAACTGGACATCAACAGATTAGCGGAGTCTATCTAATTTTTGAGGACAATTTCAACTCAAAGCAAATAAAGGACTTTGAATACTTATTAAATGCTTTGAGATTTATTCGCATTCTAAAATCGAACCAAATGGAAGTTCATTTAGGGTATACTAGCACGGAAGGTATTCTCTATAGCATAGCTATGCCCGATTCAGTGACAATTGGGTCTTATGAAAATCTCAGGTCATTTGGAATTAAACGCTTTCAAGACTTAGAAAATGGGCCTATGAGAGCTCCGAGAGCCAGACTATATAGTTCCAAATTATTACAATGGCTTGATTATCAATATGTGGAAGCCATGCGCAGCTTAATTCCTAATTACGAGGATTTCTTTGACGAATCTGAGTTTCGTCCACTAATGTTTAAGCCTGAGTACAATTGGCAGTTTCAAAAACCTGAACCTTATAAGCATTATTTTTATGTGTTTGACAGGCAAGTGAAAGCCTTACCTAATGGTCAGCCTGACAGAATAGAAAGTTTAAAAGGAAGCATTCGAAATGCTGTGAATTTGTTTAGAATTATAGAAAATGAAGTACTTTTGGA
The DNA here is from genome assembly GCA_020402945.1 of Cytophagales bacterium. Classification (GTDB taxonomy): domain Bacteria; phylum Bacteroidota; class Bacteroidia; order Cytophagales; family Cyclobacteriaceae; genus ELB16-189. Next base: position 119,919 of record JADBYQ010000013.1, read on the forward strand.
TGATGACAGTAACGGTTCACATTTGCCCACGTGGTTTAATGTTATAAATGCTTTCCAAAAGGAAATAGTTTGATAGCCATGTTTGCTACAGAACAAGAGATGTCCAAAATGTTCGAGAAATTCCTGAAATCCAATTTCGGAAATACTTATATCAAAGAATGCCAGGGACTATTTGGAATTCCTGACTTTGTATTCTATTCAAAAGATAAAGAAGACGTTTCTGTAATTTCATTTGAATTGAAATTAAAAAACTGGAAACGCGCGGCTATGCAAGCATTTAGGTATAAAAGTTTTTCAAATATTTCTTACGTAGTCTTGTCACCTCAAAGTGCCGGTGCCGCCTTATGCAATATGGAGTTGTTCGAAAAATATAATATTGGACTGGCTACGTTTGGTAGAAATTATGAATTCGAGATTCTATTTAAACCAAACGCAGTAAAACCTTACTCAGAAAATCTAAGTCAAAAGCTTGTTTCAAGTATTGCCAAGAGTCGAAAGAAATCAAGAAATTTTGAAATGCTGGTTAGATAAGGTTGAATAGTATCAACTAAACCGCACACACATTGTCTGGCCACACAAACCACCCACATCCAAAGCCATTCAATAAGTGTGCTCAATTTCGTGTAAGTGGACAAAGTAGTAAATCAAAAATGCCCCCACTCGCTTGAATTATAAAGAGACGTGCAACATTAACGAGTGACGAAAGACAGGCTACGAATGAAGACTCGAGAAAGGCCCTACAGCTACCAACACAATGTTTCTTCAATGGTGGGGTGTGATCCAAAGTTTATATCTTCAATAGCCTACCTAAATAATATAGATGATCGGGAGTCTTCGGGTCGTCATTATCCGGAAGCTAGAAAAACAAACGAATAGACTTATTCCGATTTTTTCTTTAACGCTTTTTTCAATTTTGTAGCCTCACCCTTGGCGGCCCTGCCGCTTGCCTTTGCCGTCTTTTTGGTTTGTTTTGCCACCTTTTTCGATTCCGTGGCCACGTCTTTACCTACTTTTTTCCGCCCTTTTTTATTTCGCTGCCTAAGGCTTTTGCTTCTTGTTTAACTTCAGATTGAGCTTTCGCGGCCATCGTAATGAAAAGTAGCATGGCAAAACTGAATAGATATTTTTTAAGCATAACTGGGTTGACAAAATGTAATGGATGTTACTACCGATGACACGAAGTTAAGAGAATTTTCTTTTGTGTAGAGTCGAGCTTATTTGTGCTCGCCTATCGGTACAGTGGCTAAATGCCATGACCGATGGTTTTATGTTCGTACTCAAAACTAATCTCCCGATTGTTTTGTTGTTAGGCATAACTTTGGCAGGTTGCGGGGGAATAGAAAAATTGAAAAATGGAAATAGGAATAGACAGTTTTGCGAGCAATATGGCCAGTGATGGCTCAGTGAAAACGAGCAGTGTGCAAGCCATCACAGAATTACTCGAACGCATTGAACACGCGGATCAATCGGGGCTTGATGTGTTTGGCATTGGAGAACATCATCGCAAAGAGTTTTTAGATTCTGCGCCTACCGTGATACTCGCTGCCGCTGCGGCCAGAACAAAACGTATTCGATTGACGAGTGCGGTTACCGTACTGAGTGCGGCAGACCCGGTTCGCGTTTTCCAAAACTTTGCTACGCTGGATTTAGTTTCTCAAGGTAGAGCAGAGATGGTGGTCGGACGTGGATCTTTCATTGAGTCATTTCCATTGTTCGGGTTAAACTTGCAAGACTACGATGAGCTCTTTGCGGAGAAGCTGGAGCTTTTGCTCAACATCAGAGAAAATGAGGTTGTCAATTGGTCAGGTCAGTTTCGGCCAGCCTTAAAAAATCAATCGGTTTATCCGAGGCCGGTGCAGAAGCCATTTCCCATCTGGTTAGGTGTTGGTGGAACGCCTGAGTCTTTTGCAAGAGCCGGGATGCTTGGACTGCCGTTGATGGTCGCCATCATTGGTGGCGATACTCATCGCTTTCGCCCTTTGGTAGATTTGTATAGGCAAGCCGGAAAGAAAGCTGGGCATTCTCCGGAGAAATTAAAAGTTGGCTTGCACTCACTTGGGTATGTAGCATCCACTACTGAGCAAGCCGTTGCCGATTATTACCCCGGCTATGCAGAGATGTTTACACGAATCGGAAAAGAAAGAGGATGGCCGCCAGTAACTAAGTCAGGCTTTGAAGCACAACGTGGTCCGCTTGGCGCCTTCTTGGTGGGCAGTGCTGAGGAAGTAGCCGAAAAAATTATCCGTCACAGCAATGCGTTGGGTGGATTGTCACGCGTATCTTTTCAAATGGACAATGCCGGATTATCGCATGCTAAACTGATGGAGGCGATACAATTGATAGGATCGAAAGTTTCTCCGTTGGTGAACAAACAAATGTAAAGGGCACTACTTTTTGCCACGAATACACCAATGATCACAAATGGCGGTAAACAATTCGTGTAAATTCGTGTATTGGTGGCAACTATTCTAGATTGATGGAAGCGATTAATTTGATCGGAATAAAAGTGTCTCCGCTGACAAATAAACAAATGTAAATGGCAACTATTCTTTTCCGTGGCCAACAATTTTCTTCGCGGCCGCTTCGCCCACCACTTCTTTCAATTCGTCAAGGGAAGCTTCTTTAATTTTTTTAAAGGACCTAAAGTGAGCCAGCAACTTGTCGGCAGTTTTTTTTCCTATTCCCGGAATACTTTCGAGCTCTGTCACAAAAGTGGAGTTGCTTCTTTTTAGTCGATGAAAGGTGATGCCAAAACGATGTGCCTCATCGCGAATGCGTTGAATCAGTAAAAGGGCTGGTGACTTTTTACTAATGAGTAACGGCAGCGAGTCGTCAGGATAGTAAATTTCTTCCAAGCGTTTGGCAATACCCACAATCGGTATTTTTCCATATAAGCCCAACTCTTGTAATGCCTCGCAAGCGCTACTCAGTTGGCCTTTGCCACCATCCACAATAATTAATTGGGGGTATTCGCCTTCTTCTTCCATGATACGCTTGTAACGTCTTCCCACAATTTCTTTCATAGAAGCAAAGTCATCCGGGCCCACAACTGTTTTAATATTAAAATGACGATATCCTTTTTTGTCGGGCTTGCCATCCACAAAACGAACCATGGCAGCCACGGGATTGGTGCCTTGAAAATTTGAGTTATCAAAGCACTCAATAATTTTCGGGTATTGATTGAGGCGTAGATTTTCCTGAAGGATGTGAAGCACTTCGTTCTTCTTGGTCTTGCGCTCTTCTTTGTTGATCTCGCGCTCTCGTTTTAAATACAATGCGTTCTTGAGCGATAGATCGACTAATTTTTTCTTGTCACCTATCTGTGGAACGATGTTTTCAAAGTCATCGGACTTAACTGACAATTCTTTATTGGTAAACACTTCGGGGTTATTGCTATGATGTTCGCCTCGCAATTCTTGTACAGCCATGCTCAAGATCTCTTCATCGGGTTCGTCCAATTTCTTTTTGATTTCCAGATTTTTCGAAAAGATAATGGCGCCCTCTTTGATCTGTAAGTAATTGATGAACGCATCCGTCTCGCTACTGGCAATCGTGACGACATCGATGTCGGTGAGTTTGCGGTTTACTACGAGTGACTTAGTTTGGAAATTTTCAAGTTTCTCCAGTTTGAATTTATAAAAGCCTGCTTTTTCAAATTCAAGTTGTTCAGCGGCCAACTTCATTTGATTAGCAAAATATTCTTCCACAATACTAAGATTGCCTTTTAAAATATAGCGTGCCTGAGCTATTTCTTCATTGTACACGGATTCTTCCTGCAGTCCTTCGCAAGGGCCCTTGCAGTTACCTATGTGAAACTCGAGACACACTTTAAATTTTTTCTCTTCAATGTTCTCTTTTGAAAGAAGAAGCGAGCAGGTACGAATGGAGTACAATTGTCTCACTAACTCCAGCACACTGTTCATGGCGCCCACACTGGAATACGGCCCAAAGTATTCGCCCTGTTTCGCGATGTATTTACGGGTAGAAATGATTCTTGGAAAACGCTCTTTTAAAATGCAGAGATAAGGAAACGTTTTATCGTCTTTGAGTAAGATGTTGTACTTCGGCTGATTTTGTTTGATCAGATTATTTTCAAGCAGCAGCGCGTCAAACTCCGTATTCGCTAGCGTATACTCAAGTGTAACAATTTCCGAAACTAGCTTCTCGGTTTTGCGATTGTATTGCGATTGCTTGGTGAAGTAACTGGATACGCGTTTCTTCAAGCTCTTGGCCTTTCCGACATAAATCAATAAGCCTTCTTTGTTGTAGTACCGATAAACTCCGGGAGAATCGGGAAGAGAAGCTATTTGATCTTTCAACATAGTTAAAGATTCAAAGTTCAAAATCGAAAATGAGGTGAAGGAGAGCCTTGAACCTTGAATAATTAATTTTTAATGTCCCACGGTTTCTCATCTACCTTTCGGACCGAGTCGGGCAGATCAGAATTTTTGCTGCAGTCAAACGAAACATCTACACCGCTGCTTGGTCGTTTGAAAAATCCTTTGGCAATGCCGGTCTTAGGGTCAGCATATGTTTTAACCATAAATTTATCCCAGATAGGACGTGCCGTTTTTCCACCTTGACCAAATGCCCAGGAAGGAAACCGAATACCTCGCTCATCCCCGCCTACCCATACACCTGTCACTAAGTTATGAGTTACGCCCATATACCATCCATCAGACGCATCATTAGTGGTTCCTGTTTTTCCTCCAATCTCATTGTCCACTCGCAAATCATAAGTAATTCCTTGCGAAGTTCCGTGTCGCTCTTCGACTCCGCCTCTTAACATGTAGATCATTTTAAAGGCAGTTTGTTCATTAATAGCTTGTTTTGTTTTAGGCACAAAATTTTCGATTACGTTTCCATTCTTATCTTCGATGCGTGTGATGAAAAAAGGCTGTGTATTAATTCCCCCATTCACAAAAGTGCTGTAGGCTCCCACCAGCTCAAACAATGAGACATCGCTTGTTCCGAGACATAGTGAAGGAACCGTGTCCAAGTCACTTTCTATCCCCACACGGTGAGCAAATTCTATCACATTTTCAATACCGAGTGCTTGCATCATCTGTGCGGTGATAGAGTTTTTTGATTGAGCCATTGCCTGACGGATTGTCATCTCTTCACCAAAACCCTTATCGCCCTCGGCATTGAATGGACTCCAATCCGGTTGGTTTACGATCTTAAACTGTGGTGAGATATCTTTCAGTTTGTAACAAGGAGAATAGTCAGATTCCATCGCGAGTCCATAGATGAAGGGCTTAAACGTAGATCCGGGTTGTCTTTTCCCTTGCTTCACGTGATCAAACTTGAAGTACTTGTGATCAATACCTCCTACCCATGCCTTGATATGACCTGAGTTGGGATCCATCGCCATCATTCCGGTCTGTAGAAAACGCATGTGATAATCCAATGAATCCATACTGCTGAATAGCGTGTCTCGATCGCCTTTCCAAGAGAACACACTCATGGGCTTTTTTAATTTTAGCATGATTTTTAGAGAGTCAGAATCTTCTCCATATTTATCTGCATAGATCGCATAGGCATCTGTCTTTTTAATTCGCTTTTTCAAAAAGTCCTTGATCTCACGACCATCTTCGTCCGACCAAGGATTGCGATTGCGCCTTTTCCATTCCTGATAAAATTGTGCCTGCAATACGGCCATATGCTCGGATACTGCTTCCTCCGCATATTTTTGTAGACGGCTGTCAATTGTTGTGTAGATTTTTAGTCCTGCGTTATACAAATCAATTCCTCTCTCATTGCAATATTGTAGGAGATAGTTACTCAGCACCGTGCGGAAATAAGGAGCCAATCCTTCGTTTTGATTTTTAACGCTATAATTAAGTTCTAAAGGCAAACTTTTGATGGAGTCAAACTTCTCCTTCGTGTTTATTTTATAACCATGCTTGTAAACTTTATAAAGAACTTCATTTCGTTTGCGCAACGCATTGTTTGGATTGCGTTTAGGATTGTAAAACGAAGGAGCTTGTAACATGCCTACCAGAATTGCTGATTCTTGTAGATTAAGGCTATCGGGTCCCTTATCAAAATAGGTTTCTGCTGCTATCTTTATGCCAAAAGCATTGCTGCTGAAATTACTTGTGTTGAGATACATGACAATGATCTCTTTCTTAGTAAAGTTTTCTTCGAGATTGATAGCAATAATCCATTCTTTTGTTTTTTGAATGATCCTTCGGGGGTATTTCCCTAATTTGGCCAAAAGTCCATCAAGACCTTTATCTGGATTGAGCGTATAAAGATTCTTCGCGAGTTGTTGAGTCAACGTACTCCCCCCCCCAGCCGGATTGAAAGTAATCAACCCTTTGAATACCCGAAAAAAGGCGGGTAGATCGAGTCCGGAGTGATCATAAAACCGATGATCTTCTGAGATTAAAAGTGTATTAATTAAATCTTCCGATAATTCTTCATAGTGTACCTGACTAGGGTTGTAGCGAAAATAACGCCCAAGGAAAACGCCATCTGCTGATAGGACCTCTGAGGACAAATCGTTGTCAGGATTTTCAATCTCCGCCAAGCTGGGCATGCCGCCATACAAACCAAATAAATCTGCCTTTACGGACAAAATGTAAAGTGGAAAGCCAAGTAAAAAACAAAGGAACGCGATCCAGACATACTTGATTGCCTTGGGTATCCAAGGTTTCTTTATCTGAAACAGTTTATTGATTTTGTTTTTGATAGTTTCGGTTGAAGAACGTGAGGTACTCATCGAGTGCTTTGGTTCGGTAGAAGGTTTGGAAATTATCCTTAGTGATTACAAAATTATAGAATTTATAATTGGAAAATGGCTTTGCGATCGATAGTTGGGCGAGAAACTTGTCATAATAACTGAGTGCTGTTTCGCGGTCGGGGAACTCGACAACCATGGTGACCAACTTCTCATCATTCAATGCCAGGTTACTGGTCGTTAGTTTAAGCTTTGCCCACTGTGTTTCATTGAACTTTTCCAACGCATCCACCACCGTGTTGGTGATTCGGTCACTGGTGGTATATAAGGTAACAAAATAGTGGGTGCCCTCCACGTTTGCACTATACCGAATTCCTTTTGCCTTCTCCAGTTTTTCCAGCAGTGCCTTTGAAGCGGCCAACAACTGTTCCGCGTATGCTTTAGTCGGCTCAGCAGGGTAGCGCTTGATAAAACTCTCCAGCTCGAATTGATAGCGAGTGACGTCTTCTGTTTTGCCGGTAATCAATACCTTCAATAATTCAAGCTGAGGAGTAAATCCTGTTTCTCCCACTTGCAGGGCTTGACTTATTTTTTCTTGAGCCTGTCGCAGATTGTCTTGTTGAAAATAACGGTAGGCTTCTTTGTAAATCAGCTTTTGTTTTTCGGCTGCGACACTTGTTTCTTTTAGATAGTTTGGATTCACCAAAATTTTAGCGAAAGTTGAAGTAGGATAGGTTTCTGTCAATTGTTTTGCATAGGTAGCTGCTTTCTCTGAATCCGTATCCCGGTGGATGAGATAGAGTTTGTAGAGTGCTTCTGGCCTAAAATCAGACAAGGGAAACCGGCTCAACAGTTTTTCATAGGATGTAGCAGCATTTTGTTTTTCATCGAGCTGAAAATAAAACAAGTCACCCAACTTGAAATAGGCCTTTTCAATCGCTGCCAATGCTTCTTCTTTTTGCTTTTCAGTGGTGGGCAATTGGGCAATTAGTTTCCCCACTTCATCCAATTTCTCTTCGGGTTTCTCTACTGTTGTCGGAGCGGTATTATTCTTTGTGGGTTCTTCCGCAGTTCGCAAAGAAGCCAATGTTGCTTCGGGTGCTGCAGCAGCCTTGTTAGATCTTCGCCAATTGTCTTCCAGCACCACGCCACCCCAAATTCGTTGAAACTCACTTTGCCCCGTTGCAACTAGTGCACTATTGCCAAAATACCAATCTGAGGTAGCACTCGAAGGCGCATTGTTGAAAAAAGAATTGTTTTGGTTTCCGCTTCCTGAAGTTCCGCTTTCAGTCTTTTTCCGTTTCTTTTTCAATGCTGCTAATTTTTTGTCGCGAGCGGCAAAGACAGAGTCAAGTCTCTTTCGAAGCGTCAGGGAATCAAACGATGCGAGGGTAAGAAGACTGTCGTTGAGAGCAATTGTCTCTGTGTAGCCTGCAAATTCGCCAAGGATTTTTTGACGTTTTTTGATCGCTTCATAATTTTCAAAGTCTTTTGGCAGTGCGCCAACTGCGCTGTCATAGTATAGTTTTGCGAGACTGTATTTTTTCAACGAATCGAATTGAAGCTGACCGATTCGAAGATAAGCGTTGCCTTGGATTCGTTTGCTTTTGCCGGCATGGGCCGCGTACTTATAGTTGGATATAGCTTCCGCTAAATTTCCTTGCTTGCGCTCAAACTCTCCCCACTCAAAATAAATTTTGTCTTTGAACTCCAGGTTTTTGCTATCTGTAAGCATTTTGTCAAATTGCTTTCGCACTAAACGCACATCGCGTTTATCTTCCAGTCGCGCCACTTGAGCCATGTTCAGTCGGGCATAGAAGTCAATCTCATAATCTGGATTTGTAGCGAGGCATTTGCGATAGAAGTTGTAGGCCTCTGAATTGAAACCAAGCTTTTGGTAGACTTGGCCAATGATAAAATAAATCCTTCCTTTTCGATCTACCCGCGATAAAAGCGAGTCAGCCTTCGAAAGATTTTGCACCATGTTATCATAATCATTTCGAATTTGGTAAAAGTAGGCTTTCTCCAGGTACAGCTTTTTTGCGTTCTGTTTGCTGATCAGTTTTTCCTTATCCAGAAATCGAAAAACTTCTTCAGCCCGGTCAAAATCTCCCTGCTCCGTAAAGGTTCGCAGCAAATAGAGCAGCGCAGTATGGCGTGTTTCGTAGGAAGGACTTTTTGTGTTGACGTACTTGAATGTGAGGATGGCATTTTGAAAATCACAGGCATACAAACGTGCAAGACCCACCATCACGTAGTTGTCATCTACCCATTTACTGTTAGGATGTCGTTGAATTGAGATGGACGCCATCTTGATGATTTCATCGGTGTCTTTTTTGTAACTTTTTGCTTTTACGGTATCTAGCGCTGGAAAAATGCTCAATACCTGGGTCGGGTCGTCATCCAGTGTTTTTAAAATTGTTTTTTCAACTTCACGCGCTTTTTCGCGGGCGTAATAGTAGCCATTGTAATGAGCGGTCAGGTTATGGAAGGCATTGCTCGTAATTGTGTTTTGTTCGATGGAGCAACCCGAAAACCAACAAGCAGCTAGCGCAAGAATGAAAATTGGAAAAAGCAGCTTGCTACTATCTGCCAACCTTATCCATACACTACTTGTAACCAATCTCATGAACTAATCTTAACGGGCAACTTCGATCCTTATTGTAAATGTAAAAAACTGTGAATCAATCATATATTGTTGGGATTGCCTAATTTTGCAAAAAAACGAGTTTGAAGCCAAAGAAAACCATATCGGAGCGATTGACCAACAAATACCAACTGGTTATTCGTAATGAAGATAATCTCGCGGAGAAGACCTCCTTTGGTTTCACCTATGCGAAGTTTTTATTGGTAGCAGCTGCCGCATTTCTGGTGATTTTTGTGGGCAGTCTTTTTTTATCAAAGACCTTGCTTTCTAAATGGTTTGACCCGAAATACGAGCAGACGGAGCAAAACAAGAAGTTATATGCTTTAGCTATCAAGGTTGACTCGCTCTCTCTCGAGGTCGACCGTAAGGATCTTTTTATTCAGAATTTGCAGCGAATCCTTAGTGGAGATACCACTAGCGGATTTGTCGATCCGGTTAAGCTATTGGGTGGTGATAATATGCCGGTAAAGAAAACGGCCGACTTGAAGTTAACAGCCGAGGACTCCCAATTCAGAAAGGAGTTTGAGCAAACCGAGTTTTCGGTGGTTTCCCTAAATGATAGGAAGTACCGGGAGCTACAGGGTTTCTTCTTCTTTACACCTATTTCAGGCTTTGTTAGCGATAAGTATGATGCCAAAAAGCTCCATTTTGGAATCGATATTGTGGCAAAAACCAACGAGCCTGTCAAGTGCGTAGCAGAAGGAACTGTGGTGTTGGCCTCGTGGACCCAGGATTCTGGGTACGTTATTGCAGTACAGCATAGGGGAAACCTCGTCTCGGTGTATAAGCACAATGCGGGATTATTAAAAAAAGTTGGTAGTTTTGTCAACGCAGGGGAAATTATCTCTATAGTTGGCAACAGTGGAGAGATGACCGATGGATCACATTTACATTTTGAACTGTGGCACAACGGCAATTCACTTGACCCCCAAGAATTTGTAACTTTTTAAACTACATGCCATGCTAACTTCTAAAGAGCAAAAAAGAGCCGCTGACGAAATCAGCAATTCCAGTAACGTAATTGGTAAGGGAACAGTATTGGAAGGAAATATTGAGACCTACGGTAACATACGCATCGAGGGTCGTATTATAGGAAACATCAAGTCAAAGTCGAAAATCGCATTAGGTAATGCCAGCCATGTGGAGGGTAACATCATCGCACAAAACGCTGACCTGGAGGGCGAGGTGAGAGGGAAAATTGACGTTTCTGAAATGTTGGTGTTGAAGTCGACTGCCGTAATTCATGGAGATATCAGCACGGGTAAATTAGTGGTAGAGCCCGGTGCGCTTTTTAATGGCAGCTGTAAAATGGGATCTCCTATTAAAGATATTAAATTGGGAGAGAATGGCGCAAGAACCCCGCATGCGCAAGAGATTCGGTTGAACTAATTTTGGACTACCTGAATTCAGAAAAAGATAATTGAACAAGCAGAGCTGTGGGTACCAACCCACAGCTTTTTGTTTTACTGCGTACTATGTATCTTTTCTAACAAGACACCTAGGCAAATCATAAAGTAGTATCATGAGTCGAGAGAAAGAACCCAACCTATTTCTAAAGTACAGCAGCCTTGGGATTCAGCTATTGGCCACCATCGGATTTTTTGGGTGGCTCGGTTTTAAAATTGACCAGTATTTTTCGTTCACCTTCCCGCTGTTTTTACTTCTTTTTGTTTTTGCGTCCTTTGGCGGAATGATCTATCGAATCAATCGATCCATCAATGAGTAGCAAGCGCTTTCTTTTTTTTACGGGAATGACGATACTGTTGGCCTTATTGATTGGTTTAACATTACGATTGTTGGAAGTCTATTCTCTCGTTGATCGGCCCCCTTCCTATTGGATGGAAATATTGCTCTTCTTTGCCTTGACAACTGTTTTAGTCTACTTTGTACTTCATAAAATCACACTCGCTGACCCAACTGAATTTGTCAGAACTTTTTTGATGTCGGTTGTTTTAAAAATTATCATTAGCGGTGTTGCTATCGTTATTCTGTTGAAGTTGGATCCGGCTGCGGCCAATAGCAATGCGGTTTTTTATCTAGGTTGTTATGGTGCCTTCACAGCACTTGAAGTAGTAGTGCTTTACAAACAAAAAAATGAGGAATGAGAATTTACGGCCTAATTGTGTTGTTGCGGGCAGCAAATAGAATTGTTTGTGCAGCAGAAAACAAAGCCGATGACACTCAACAAAGAGGAGGTTTTTAAGGAAGCGAAGGCGATTTATCATCCGCAGTAATCTTCTAAATCATCATCTGGCAGGATACATGTCTTAACGGAATGGAATTACTCTTCTGAAAGAAAGGCCTGTATACTATTTGAATAAGATTAAATTATTGAAGAAAACCTTCTGGCAAAAAACCAAAGATATTCTTATATGCTTGCACAACTTTAGGGAGTGGTTTATATTTTGCTTCTTCCAATTCTTCTAGGTATGCGTCATCTAATTCTTGACGCATTTTTTCGATCTTATCTTTTTCTTTCTTCCTCTCTAGTTCTTTTAGCAACGACTCTTCTGGGTTATACTTTTCGGGAGATGTGTCTACTTCTTGTGCTTTTTTGAAATCTAAAAGATAAAGTCGGGGAAAGGAGTATTTCCACGAACAATCTTTTTCTTTCAGTTTGTTAAAAACATACTCATAGAAAGGTGTCATGTCTGCGCGTTCTCGCAAAAATATTGTCCCCATATAAAAATCGATGTAATCGAAATTGAATCGATACTCTGTAAAAAACGAATTTAAAAAATCTGCAATAGAGCCTGCGCTTCCGCGCATAGAGCCAAGGTCATAAACTTTTTTGGATGCACTAATTACTTCGTGATTGTTGGAGAAAACATCATACACTGCATTGCCCAATATTTCAATACACTCTTCTGGTTCTTTCGCTGGCTCATCTACATATTCTCTTTGAAAATCGAGTAGTGTTTTATCGCCATCAGTAATGGGTTTTTTCGACAGCTTGGCTAGGTTGTTTGATAGTGTTTTGTATTCATCAAATTGTTGTTCTGGTGTTGGATGATAGAACTTTCTAAATTCGGAGTTATTCCACCCATCTGGGGCGATTCGTTTCAGAAAGTTTTCGAAATCAGAAAATATATAAGTCAGTAATTCAGCGCATGATTTTTCTGACTCAATGTTATTCTCGGTTTCCATTTATCCTATAAAATATAATCCGTACTCAAAAAGTCTGACTCGCGGTTGCGGATAATGGAATTAAAAATTTGTTTGTTGTCATCGGTGCCCTTTGTAGCAACTATCGTGCGGATTGAAAACACCCTCAGTGCATCTGCAATCGAAAGAGTTCCTTCTGCTGAGTCTTTTCTTCCATTGAACGGAAACGTATCTGGTCCGCGTTGCGATTGGGTGTTCAGGTTTATTCGACCCACTTGGTTTACCAATGCATCCATCACCTTTGCCAACCGCTTCGAATCTTTTCCAAACAAGCTGGCCTGCTGCCCAAACTGTGAGTTCAGTAAATAGTTTATGGGCTCTTCATCGTCAGTAAAGGGGACGATGGGTACGATGGGACCAAATTGTTCTTCGTGATAGATATTCATCTTTTCGTTTACCGGATACAAAACGGCTGGGTGAAAATACGATTGGAAAATTTCACCTCCATTTTCGTTCATCACTTTTGCGCCATGTAGCTTCGCGTTGTCTACAAGTCCTTTCAAATAGTCAGTCTTACCGGGTTCAGGTAAAGGCGTTAGCCCAACTCCCGCTTCCCAGGGCATACCGGGTTTCAACTTTTTCAACTCTTCGAGATAACGCTTTGTGAATTCGGCTACGATCGATTGATGTACAAATAAAATTTTGAGTGCCGTGCAGCGCTGGCCGTTGAATGAAAGTGAACCGGTGATGCACTCGGCAACAGCGTTTGTCAAATCGGCATCGGATAATACGATGGCCGGGTTTTTTGCATCAAGCCCAAGAATGGAGCGCAAGCGGTGTGGTTTGGGGTGGAGTCTTTTCAATTCGTTTGCTCCCTTATTCGTTCCAATGAAAGCAAAGACATCAATCTTTCCTGTTTCCATTAATGCGCCAACGGTGTCTCGCCCACGGCCATAAATAATGTTAATGACTCCGGCAGGGAAACTCTCCCGGAACGCCTCCAGTAAAGGTTTTACTAGTAATACTCCGTATTTAGCAGGTTTAAAAACTACGGTATTACCCATGATGAGGGCCGGTATTAGCGTAGTGAAAGTTTCGTTAAGCGGATAATTAAAAGGACCCATACAAAGCGCAACGCCCAGCGGCACTCTCCTTATTTGCCCAAGAAAACCTTGTTCTTCGATTAAGTTCGCAGATCTTCTGTCTTGCTCTTTGAGCGCTTTGATAGTGTCAACAATATAGTCGCAAGTTCGGTCAAATTCTTTTTCTGAATCCTTCAAGGATTTTCCGATCTCCCACATCAACAGTTTCACTACTTCTGCGCGTTTTGTGCGCATGGCCGTCAAAAATTTTTCGATATGTCCAATGCGTTTGGCCACGCCCATTGTGGGCCATGCTCCGTGTCCTAAATCGTAAGCGGCAACAGCACCATCGAGTGCTTCCAATGCCTCATACTTCGTGAGGAGGGGCGTGCTTCCAATTATTTTTTGAGTTAACGTCTCGCCTTTCTTAATATAGACCGGGCTGGCCACGGGGTTGAGCGTGCCTGTCCACTGCCGCAGTTGGCCGTTAATGAGGTATTCGCGCTGTTCTACATAGGCGCGCAGTTGATATTGTTCAGGTATAGATGATTCTTCGGGGAATAGATTGGATAGAAAATGACTCATAGCATTTGTTTAGAAACGCTAAGTTACTGATCTAAATCTATATGGCCACAATAGCAATGCCCGAAGATGTGCCGAGGCGATCAGCTCCTGCTTCAATTAATTGGATTGCTTGTTCTTTGGTTTTGATTCCACCGGATGCTTTAATGCCTACGCCACCAGGCACAGATTTTTTCATCAATTGGATGTGTTCAACTTTTGCGCCACTTGGCGCAAAGCCTGTAGATGTTTTAACAAAATCAGCGCCTGCATCGACACATATTTTGCAGGCCTCCACAATTTCATCGTCTGACAGATAGGCCGTTTCGATAATTACTTTTAATGCTTTTTGATAGCCGTGGACAAGCTTGCTGCACTTGGCGATCTCAATTTTCGTCCAGGGATTTCCTGATTTAAACGAAGAAATGTTCCAGACTACATCTACTTCGTCCGCCCCATTTTCAATGGCGCATTTGATTTCTTCCAGTTTGGTTTCTGTCATTGAGTAGCCCAACGGGAAGCCGGCCACTGTGACTAGAAGGATTTGGTGGTCCCCAATTTCACGCTTGGCGCGCTTGACCCAAAAAGGTGGAACGCAGACACCAAGAAAATGATATTGCTTCGCTTCGGCTACCAGTTTGTCAACGTCCTGGATGGTAAGCGTAGGGCTTAGGTTAGTGTGTTCGATATAGCGGTTGAGGGTTTCCAAAAGTTATTTTTTCCTTCGTATAAATTTTTTGTTCGGATTCTGCCTATTGTGAAAAATGGAAATAATAGTAACGATGCCACTTTTTCGATGGAATTCAAAAACGATACTAAACGGGAAAACACTAACAACAGCTTCACGCATATGGTGTTTCCTTATGGGGAATTGTTCAGGCGAATTTGCAATTAACTCAATCTTCTTTTCAATGACTTCCGCAAAGCGAGTTCCCAATCCAAAGCGTTGATCTTCATACCATAAAACAGAATTTTGCCACTCAACTTTGGCATCGTCAAGTATTACAAGCCTATTCACCTTTTTTATTTACTCTCTTTATGGCTTGCTTAATCTCACTCATCGTTTCTGACAATGTATAAGTCTTTGCTTTGCCAGAGATATAGGATTCTTGCCTTCTCCTTAGCTCAGACAAAAACTCTTCGTCATTCCAGTGATCATAAGTTTCTTGTATCTCATCTTCCACCATCGCATAGATTGCTTTTACCTTTTTATCCTTGGCGGTTTCGATGTAGTGATGAAGCTTTTGGCGTATATCAGTGGTTTTCATAAGTAAACAAATATAACGCTCCCCAATCGTAAATCACAAATCATCAATCGTTAGTGCCTAATCCCGCATTCTTTGCAGTACTTCATCGCATAGGGCTTATTTCGTTTTGGCTTGTTCTTATGTCCAAAGTAAGCGAAGTTGGAATATTGTGGTTTAGACAGTTTCTTCAAGATGCGTTGTTTCTCTTTCGCAGCTTCTTCTACGCGCTTATAGAATTCGTAACGCGCGGTGTTTTCCACTTTCGGTTTTTTGAACAAAAGACGTTGTCTTCTTTTTTCTTTTCGAGAGAAGTGAACGCGATGAGAGTGTTTTTGTGTCTCTTCAAACGCGCTAGTTGTAGTGCGGTCACCTAAGGTATTGTTTTGTCCATGAGCCCAGAGCGGCAATACCATTGCCGCGAAGGCGTAAAACCTCCACTTATTTTGCATAGTGGAGGGATAACGAAAAAAAGTTGTGTTTATTTTCTAGCCCGTCTTAAACTGCAGCATCGTTTGTTGTCTGCGAAAAATCCAGGGAGGCGTAGGTTCGATTTCTTTCCAAAGTCCTTTTCGGTTTTCTTTTGATTTCTCCTTAATCGTTTCAAATGCTTCAATCGGATTCCTTTCAGATGTCCAAGCTAAGCCTTCTTCCAGTAATTTTTCACGAGGGTCTTCTCCATCGATCAAGATAATTCCCAGACGATTACCCAACCGGTCTTTACCTTGAATTTGAACTTCCACGTTTCTATCAAGAATTAACTTCTCAAGAAGCCGCTTCGCTTTGTCGCCATATTCTTGTTCTAGTTCTGGGGAATCCCAACGGACGCAAGAGTTCACTAATGATTTTATTGAACCCGATCTCATCAAACAATTTGCCCAACAGAAGTTCTGGCCCCACTAACCGAATAGCGTCAATGCCTTTGAAAAACAAATCGATTATAACTCGCTCGTTTTCAATTTCGAAATTGATTTTCGATTGCTTTGTAAATGAAGAAATGTATTGTTCGCCTTCGGCAACTAGAGTATGTATTTGTTCAGGGTCTTTTGAACTTCCAATCGTTTTTACAACCGAGTACTTACCATGGATATTGCTGAAAGGTTGGATACTTACAACTCCGCCCTTATTAGGTTTTCTTCTGACGAACACTTCCTAAAGCTACCTTGGGACAGCCACTAACGAAAGAAAAATACAGAATTTAAACTGCATTGAAAGTTTTCAACCCGTTGCCCAAGAAACCGAGGAACTAAGGAGCCAGCGGTACAATTTGTTAACCAAAAAGATTATTCTTTTCTTCCAACGTCATTACCCGTTTCGAGATGGATAATATCTCCCTCAGCAAAACATCGTTTTTGATATCATGTTTGAGAGATTCACTTCGTAGTTCTTTAGTTTCGGTTTGTAATTGATGAATCTGCTGTGAACTGACATCGATTCTTTTTAAGATTTCTTCAAACAAATGGTCATGGCTATCTAGCCGATCTAAAATTCTATCAGTCTTTTGAAGATATTCAGCCAATAATTCAATTATTTTCTCTTCATTTTTCATAGGGATGCAAGAATGAAGTATTAAAATTACCTATTAGATATTCAAAATCAAAGCATATTGCCGAAAGCAAAAAATTGACGTGGCGTAATACAATGGCTAAGCACAATGTCATTTTCATCTACATCTTCAATCACGGCTATTGGCGGGAAAAATGAAATTCCGACTCGCTGACAGCGGATTCGGCACTCTGCTAGAAACTGATCATAAAATCCTTTTCCGTACCCCACCCTATTTCCCGACTTATCAAACGCCAATAGCGGCACCAATACCATTTCTATTTTTTCAGTGGGAGTAGGAACTCCCTGTTCTGGCTCCAATATTCCCCACTTATTTTTTTTGAGTTGATGAAGCCCTTCGAAATAGATGTTTTCCAACTGATCGCCAACCACTTTAGGGATTGAAATACGAACGTGTGGGAATTCTCTCCGAATTCGATCAATGATTGGCCACGTGTCGGGTTCTTTTTTGTTTTCGATGGGCAAGAAAATATGAATGCACTTGATGAACGAAAGATCAATTTGAGCAAAGAACTGATTGTAAAGTTGAAAACTAAGTTGCTGGTAGGCACCCTCGGATAGGGCAAGCCTCTTCTGAAGAAATGCTTTTCGAGCCTCCACTTTAGTCATAGATCAGCACATTGAACTTAAAATCAAATGGGGCGAGATGATCGATCGCCTTCCGGATGAAAGACGGATCGCTTTGATAGAAGTTTAAAAAGTTGTCCGTGCGTTCTTGTAAACTGCCGTTTGGAAATAGAGAATCCTTCACGGCCTCAATTTGTCGAAGTTTGTCAGTATGTAGACGCTTTTCTGCCCGTAGCATTTTCTTCTCGATTTTCTCTAGTCCATTGACGGCCCTTTGTGTTTCCGCGCCAACGAACTTCGAAAGCGTTGCATCAATTTTGGTGGCGCGTTGTTTTACTTCATTCAGGATATGTTGAAGGTTTTCTAATTCTTTGCCTAACGAAAGTTGATGATTGCTATTCTGCGCAATCCAATGATTAAATAAATAGTTTTTCTCTTCGAATAAATTCTTGATCTCTAATTTTGTTTTTTCAAATTTTTTCATCGTTGGCTCATCCATCACCATCGCAAAAGATCGTGGGAGAAGAATAGGAAAAGGAGTTTCAAATTTCTCGAACACACCTTTCAACTGGAGCCAATACACCAACTCGGCCGGGCCGCCACAATAGGCCAGGTTGGGTAAGATTATCTCTTGGTACAAAGGACGCAAAACAACATTGGGGCTAAATTTTTCGGGTTCCTCCAAAATCATTTTCTCCACTTCTGCATTTGAAAATTTCAACGTTGAGTCTACCACTTGAAATCCGCCAGCGGTTTTTTCTAACCGACTGCGCAGCCCATCAATCAAGTAGAAGAAGTTTATCTCACGGGCATTGACTTGTGTATGATAGCCGCTGCTTTGAAGTTCTTGTGTGGCTTGATCAACCAAAGACTTTGAGCTGTGTTTGAATAGGTCATCCTTGATAACATGCGCCAACGATTTTTTCAATTCGCGATTATCGGCATCTACTACCACCAACCCTTCTCCACCAAATAATGCATTGACATAATGATGCACGGCTTGCGATAGATTTTTACTCTTCGTATAGGCCTCCTTGAAAAGGGATATTTCTCCAGGTATTTCATTAAAAAGATTCTTAAATTCTTTCGTGTGAAATCTGCCTACTGCGCCTTGCTGTTCGGTACTCCAAACATATTTTTTTCCGTACAAGCGAAAATATTTGATCTCTTCATAGTCATGGTCTTCAGAAGCCATCCAATAGACCGGTACGAAATGATAGGCCGAATAGGCTTCCTTTAGTTCTTTGCACGCGTTGATTACCGTGATAATCTTGTAAATGAAATAAAGAGGACCGGTAAAAATATTTAATTGATGACCGGTAGTAACAGTAAACGTTTTGGAGTCACCCAAAGACGCTATGTTCTGCTTTACTTTTTCGTTGATAGTCAAATTGCTGTATTGCCTCGTTAATTCGTGCATCAGCGACAATCGTTTTTCTTGAGGAAATGCAGCTTTCTCTTTGATTTGGTCTTCGAAGCTTGCAACAGAAGGAAATCGCGAATAGAATTTTTTAAGGGTATCTTTTTGATTGATGTAATCGAGAAAAAAGGGACTAAATGCGTGAGTATCGGTAAAGTCAATCTTTCTTGTCTTCATACTACTTCGCTGGTAAGTTTATTTGACAACTTTTCATCTTACACTAGAATTGATGGATTCTTTTTTACGAAAGCTACGCAGTACAAGTATCAGCAACAAATCAGATAATTATTAGGCATACTTGCAACTAACGGCTGGTTGGGAACTTAAGTTCTTGACACGAACGGTTGATTTGTTAAAAAATTCTAAACGACCTGTGCCATTAAATCAAACTCGTTGGCACTGGTGACTTTGGCTTGTACAAAATCCCCAATCCTTAAATACTCATTTGTACCTTCAAAGATAACTTCGTTGTCAACCTCAGGTGAATCATGCTCTGTTCGTCCAATGAAACTTCCACCTTCTTTATGGTCGATCAGCACTTTAAATGTCTTACCTACTTTAGCTTGATTTAATTCTAATGAAATGCCTTGTTGTAATTCCATCAACGAATCTACACGCTCTTGTTTTACAACAGCCGGAACATCATCCGCAAAAGAATGTGAGTGGGTGTTTTCTTCATGTGAATAGGGAAACACGCCTAATCGATCGAAACGAGAATGCTCTACAAATCGCATCATCTCTTCAAAGTAAGCTTCTGATTCACCAGGGTGCCCGGCAATTAAAGTCGTGCGAATGGCAATGCCCGGCACTTTCGCCCGAATGGTCTGCAAAAGTTCTTCCGTTTTTTCGCGAGTGATGCCGCGCCTCATCATTTTCAACATTTCAGAGGAGCCGTGCTGAAGTGGAATGTCAAGGTAGTTGCAAATATTATCTCTCCCAGCCATGGTTTCCAAAACGTCTAACGGGAAACCCATCGGGAAGGCATAATGCAATCGAATCCAATCGATACCTTCTACATCTGAAAGTTTTTTCAGAAGATCCGAGAGATTGCGTTTTTTATAAATGTCTAATCCGTAATAGGTAGAATCTTGTGCGATTAGTAGTAGTTCTTTCGTTCCGTTTTTTGCCAGGTTTTTTGCCTCCAGCACTAATTCTTCCATTGGCCGCGAAACGTGTTTGCCGCGCATCAATGGAATGGCACAAAACGAACAAGGGCGGTCGCATCCTTCTGATATTTTCAGGTAAGCAAAATGGCTGGGATTGGTAAGAATGCGCTCTCCGACTAGTTCATGTTTGTAATTGGCGTTCAATTGTTTTAGTAGTCGAGATAAATCGCGTGTACCAAACCATGCATCGACCTCTGGAATTTCTTTTTCCAAATCTTGACTATACCGCTGCGAAAGACAGCCAGTCACGTACACTTTCTCTACCAGTCCCTCTTCCTTGGCATCCACATAGCGGAGAATGGTGTCGATGGATTCCTGCTTGGCATTATCGATAAACCCACAGGTATTGATGACTACGATATTTGAATCGTCTTTTTTTGACTCGTGGGTGGCGTCAATGCCATTACCTTTTAATTGAGTCAGCAATACTTCCGAATCCACGAGGTTTTTAGAACAACCTAGTGTAACGATATTGACTTTCGTCTTTTTAACGCCTTTCGTTTTCAATTTCTTGTAATAAGGGGGCAAATTTAAGAAAAATACGCGCTGCGGAACGGAAGTTGGCACAGTGGTTGAAGTATATTTGCTGCTAAAGTAATGGCTCGAATTCTCTTTTTTTTGCTGGTTGTGCTAATGGGCGCCTCATGTTTTAATGAACCTGATTGCCTTATCAATGCATCCACAGCCATAAAAATTGATTTTAGGCAAACTAAGACAAATCCGACCACTCAAGTTAGAACTGTAGTAGACTCTGCCTTGGTATTCAATTCTGTAATTGTTTCAGGGATAGATACCGCCTACATCAAGTACAAACTCGGTCAAACCTTTAGCTCGGTTACTTTGCCAGTCGATCCAAGAGTGAAAACGATGAAATATGTTTTTAATATTCGATCAACATCGGGTGTAATTACCCGAAAAGATAGTATTGTTTTTAACTATGCCAGTGAAAGTGTTGTTATCGCACCCCGATGTGGCGCCTACACCTACTTTTTGGATTTAAAGATTTCCAAAACGAATTACGATTCAACCAAATACAAATTAGTGAGCAACCGCCTGCTAAAAGGGATTACCAATGTGCAAGTATTTTTTTAGCCTATTCCTTGTTTTTGCCTGTGCTACTTCAAGCTTCGGTCAAGAGAAGCCTGCGACTCGGGCTGACACCCTAAAGAATAAATATTTTCCAACTGGCTTGCGAGTCGGATTTGATGCAATTTCAATAATTCGAAGCCAAGACAATGCATTCAAAGGTTGGGAGGTAAATTTTGATACTGATTTTTCGCGGTATTATTTCACGGTTGACTATGGATACTGGGCAACGAATCAATTGTTGGGAAATGGCAACTATCAAAATGCTGGGAACTACCTGCGAGTAGGGGTCGACATCAATTTTTTATTGAAGGATCCCGATAAGAATATGTTTTTTATTGGTTTGCGGTATGGGCTATCTTCCTTCAATGAATCGGTTCAATATCAGAACAGCACTTTTTACCCAGGCTTTGGTGGGATTGTCGGCAATGAAACCAATAGTAGTGTAAGCGGCAATTGGATAGAGGTGACCTCCGGTTTGCGCGTAAAAATTGTGGGCGGTTTTTGGATGGGCTATACTGCTCGGATAAAGTTTGCCCCCTCGGCAAGCGGAGGTGGGGCTTTACAGCCTTATGACATGCCCGGCTATGGAATTATTTCTGAAACGCCCTACTGGGGTTTTAACTATCAGCTTTTCTGGAGATTTGCGTGGCGAGAGACCCCGAATCTCGGAGTAAAGAATTAGGTTTTTAAACCCAATCGACCATTATGCGCAACTAATCCTATCATTCCCATTGATTAAATACATCATATTGATAGGATTTTTATATATTGATGATAGGATAGCACATGGATACACTGCGTGAACAAGAGATATTCTGGATCATACTAAAAAATGAACCGATCGGTATTTCTTCAATTTTAGAAAAAGCAGCCAACAAGGTTTCGATCCCTACAATGAATCGGCAGCTGGCAAAGTTAAAGAAGAGCAATTTTATTCTTTCGGAAGGAAACGGCCCACGCACAAAATACCGGGTAAACTTGAAAGGGCTCGTTCATGCTAAAATCAGCGTAGATGATTATTTCAAGATTGATGTTGACAGTCGTAAAATCTTAGATAAGTACAATCCTTCCATTTTTGAGAGCTTTAAAAGTGTGCCTTTGTTCACCAAGAGCGAAATCACTTTATTGGATAAACTCACAGCATCCCATCAAAAGAAAATAAAGGACATTTCGGCTACAAACTATAAACGAGAATTTGAAAGGTTGATGATTGAGTTGTCTTGGAAATCATCACAAATAGAAGGCAATACTTATGATTTGTTAGATACTGAACAACTATTGAAATACAATATTGCAGCCCCCAACCACACCCAAGAAGAGGCAGTCATGCTCTTGAACCACAAAGCAGCTATTGAATACACCAGAGAAAATGCAGACTTGTTCAATCAATTGGCGATCAACAAAATTATTGATATACATACCTTACTTACGCAAAAATTGGGCATCGCCAAATCAATCCGAAATCGACAGGTAAGAATTACAGGGACAAAGTATACGCCACCCGACAATCAGTTTGTAATAGAAGAAGCTGTTGAAAACTTATGTAAGTCGGTAAATGATGTTGAAAATGTGTTTGAGAAAGCGCTGAGAGCATTGCTGTTGATAAGCTACATACAACCTTTTGATGACGGAAATAAAAGAACAGCAAGGCTGACGGCTAATGCGCTTTTGATGGCTGCAAATAAATGCCCACTATCCTACCGCAGCATTAGCCCGAGCGAGTATAAGAAGGCGATCTTACTTTTTTACGAAATGAATAATGTTCAGGCTTTCAAAAAGATATTTATCGACCAGTATCGATTTGCTGTGGAGAATTATTTTTAAGATACCGATCTCTTAAACAGCGAATCCACAAACTCCTTCTTGTTAAAGGTTTGGAGATCGTCAATTTTTTCACCTACGCCAATGTATTTTACCGGTATCTTAAATTCGTCAGAGATACCTATCACTACGCCACCTTTGGCGGTGCCGTCTAACTTAGTAATGGCTAAACAAGTTACATCTGTTGCTTTGGTAAACTCTCGTGCTTGTACAACTGCGTTTTGACCCGTGCTTCCATCCAACACGAGCATCACATCGTGTGGTGCATCGGGAATTACTTTTTGAATGACACGTTTAATCTTTGATAGCTCTTGCATCAAGTTTATTTTGGTGTGAAGTCGACCTGCTGTGTCTATGATGATGACATCCGCTCCCATCTCAACCCCTTTTTCAACCGCTTCAAAAGCCACCGCGGATGGATCGGTGTTCATTCCTTTTGAAATGACTGGAACACCTACTCGCTCGCCCCACAATTTTAGTTGATCAACAGCCGCAGCCCGAAAGGTATCCGCTGCACCAAGGACAACCGATTTTCCTCTTTTCTTAAATTGAGCAGCTAGTTTTCCAATCGTAGTAGTTTTGCCAACTCCATTTACGCCTACTACTAAAAGAACGTAAGGCTTTTTTCCTGTAGGCGTTTCAAAGTCCGCCAGGTCTTCCGTATTGTTTTCAGAAAGCAAATGCGCTATTTCTTGTTTTAGAATTGAGTCTAGCTCGGTTGTGCCGACATATTTATCTCTAGCTACTCTCGTCTGGATACGCTTGATAATTTTTAACGTGGTGTCTACCCCTACATCCGAAGAAATAAGGATCTCTTCCAGTTGGTCTAATACTTCCTCGTCAACAGAAGATTTTCCGGCAATCGCTTTTCCAAGTTTGCTAAAAAAATTCTCTTTCGACTTCTCAAGACCTTGGTCGAGAGATTCTTTTCCTGCCTGCCTGCCCTCCGCAAGGCTACGGGAGGCGGGCCGGTCAGGCTGGTTTTCTTTTGAAAAGAGATTTCCTAAAAAAGACATGGTTGAGAGGGTAAACAAAAAAGTCCCTCAAGGGGACTTCGTTATAAATTTATGGAATCAAATTACTTTTTGGCGAGTACTTCCTTTACCAAATCAGTAGTAACGATTTCTTCTTTGAAGATGTAAGAACCTGTCTTCTCTGATCTTACTGCACGGATAACCTTTGCGTAGTTTTTACCGTCTGTTTTCTTGAGCGATGCAACAACTTTCTTTGCCATGGTTATTTAATTTCTTTGTGGATGGTTTGTTTTTTCAAGATAGGATTGTACTTCTTAAGCTCAATCCGCTCAGTTGTATTCTTACGATTCTTAGTAGTAATGTGGCGACTCATGCCAGGCATACCGCTTGCTTTGTGCTCGGTACACTCTAATATTACTTGTATTCTGTTTTTGTTCCTTGCCATGGTGTAACTATGTTAAAAATGTTAGGCTGTAAACGTGCCTTTTTCTTTTGCCTCTTTCAAAACGGCTGAAATACCTCTCAAATTGATCGTTTTAATCGCTTTGGTAGATACTTTCAAGGTGACCCACTTATCCTCCTCAGGAATAAAGAATTTCTTTGTTTGGAGATTAGGGTAGAATTTCCGCTTCGTTTTGTTATTAGCGTGCGAAACATTGTTACCCGTTTGAGGTCTTTTTCCAGTAATTTGACAAACCCGTGCCATAAATCTTCGTTTTTTAGCCCTTTTCAAAAAGGGATTGCAAATATCGGCAAAACAACCTCAAATAAGCAAGGACGAACCAGAAATAACCGGGCAATTTGAATAAATGCCGTCCTCGCGCGCTTAATCTGGTTTTTTGAACAGGATACTGATCAATTGTGCCGGATCCAAATCGGTAAAATCATCAATTATGTAGTCTGTTTCCGCCAATTCTTTATGGGTGTGGGTGGTGGCGACACCCACCACTTTGGCGCCAGCGGCTCTGCCAGCTGTCACGCCTGATATAGAGTCTTCAAAAACAATACAACGGGAGGGCGGATAACCCAACGCAGCGGCACACTTTATATAAATTTCAGGGTTTGGCTTTCCATGTTCAACAAATGAATCGTCTAGAATGGTGGGAAAGTACTGACTCAGGTTTGTTTTAGCCATCACGAAATCAACATTGCTACGGGGAGCTGAGGTGCCAATTGCACGTGCCAATTTTTGCCCATTCATTTTTTCTAAAAACTGGTCTAGGCCGGCCAAGGCTTTAATGTCATGTTGATACAAGTCGCGAAATAGCCCTTCTTTTTCTTCGGCAAACAGATGTAGCACTTCGGGGCTTAGTTCTCTTTCGAAGAGATTCGTGATCCATTGTTTGTTAGTACGTCCGTAGATTTTGTTGCGTAGTTGTTCTTCTGTTAAATGGTAGCCATATTTTTCACAAAACTGATGCAAAGCAACTTTGTGAAAGGGGTTACTGTCGATGATCACACCGTCCATGTCGAAGATAAAAGCAATAGTACTCATGCAGATGACTGAAGTGCGAGGTTAGAAGACTACAAAACGTCTGGAATAGGTTTTCCCATTCCATAAAAACTGCGCAATATACACACCGGCAGGTAGCAGTGTCATATTGATGGGATAATCTTGATTAGCGGGCACAAAATAATTCTCAGACAAAGGCTGGCCCATTGTATTGTAGAAACGCACAAACACATCTCGATCTGATTTTACTTTCAGAGGAGAAGTATTGCTGAAGTTGTAAGGATTGGGAAAAATAGAAACGGCTGGCTCTCGAGGGAGTTCTGTGCCCTCATCATTCCGTAAGATCATTAGCCCGCCCAGAAGGTTACCCACAATGATAGCGGGTTTGGTGCTGTTAAAGAGATTGGTGGTTGTTGGCCAAATTCGCCCGCCCAAGTTTCGGCTTTCGTACTCATTGGTTAACTCATTGAAAAGAATCTTTGTCACGCGTTGTGCATCGCTGGTGATCGTGCGGAAGTCACGATAAATAGAAAGTACACCACGTTGATCACCGGTTACAAGATCTGCCTTTCCATCGGCATCCAGATCGGCCAGCGCGAAAGAGAGATTTTGTCGGTCGGTGCTGCTTCCAAATCCCAGAAAGTTAGACGTGATCAGTGTGTATGTATTCGTATCAGAGGCGCCTTGATTTTTCCAATATTCAATGCCCCCCGTGTCGTTGCCCACCAGAATATCTGTTCGCCCATCTTGATCTACATCGACTACTGCCCAGTTTTCTCCGAGACTAAGACTCAAATTGGTAGGCTTGGTTGCTGCATCTATAACTAAAAATTTGTCATTCACGGAGTTGGCAATGTAGCGCAACGTTGTCTTTCCGTTTGTTTTGCTTGTACTGCTAAATACAAGATCGATTTTTCCATCCGCATTCATATCCGCAAATTGAATTTTTAGATTATATGAATTTAACACCGACAACCCAAAGAAATCATCGCTTATCCGTTTGAAGTAAGGAACCACTGCGGTATTAATGTTTTCAAATTGAAAAATAGTTGCAGACGCGCCTTTGATATATGACGATACGAATAGATCCTGATCGCCATCACCGTCAAAGTCAAAAAAAGCTGGAACCGAAAAATCACCGACATCTATCATTTGCTCCTGCAAAAAATTGTTTTTCGTCAGGGTAAACTGCGGGACCTGAGCTGTGCCGGTGTTCTTATAAAGCAACAGCGATTTTGAAAAATCATTCGACAATGAGTTTCGTGAAGATAGGTTTGGAGAGACCACCAAGTCGCGAATACCGTCAAAATCTACGTCTTCATAATAAGGGGTTGGAAAAAAGGGCATCGCAATTGGATTACCAGCCGGGAAATTTGAAAAACCCGACATGAGCGGATTGGCAACGGAACCAGTGTTCGAGAGTAGATAAAGGTTTGTGCAGGATTCTTCAGAAAAAAAAAGTTCGCGAATTCCATCATTATTCAAATCAATAGACAACAAAGCCTTGCCGCCTGTATGCTGGCTTCGCCCTCCGTTCAATAATTGATCACATGTTTTTCCACCCGAAAATGAAATCTTTCCGCAGGCGCAATCTTCAAACTCTCCCCACGTCTGGGTGATCCGTTGCAGTTGCATGGAATCACAGCGACCCGTACGTTCTATGCTTAAATTTTTGTGCCACTCTACTGTACCGATTCCCACAAACCGGACATTCAAAATGTCCAAGTCTCCATCGCCATCCACGTCATCAATCGCGGGGATATCGCTTTCGTTTACTTTCAGATTGATATTAGAACTAAAACCAGCGGTAAGCAATGGGAAGCCAGGGTTATAGGCGCGCCAGGAGAGTTGTTTACCGGGCTTAGTAGTGTTCACGAAGACAATAATGCCAAACGGGTCGCTGGTAAAGATGTCTTTCTTGCCATCACAATTAAAATCACGCAACAACATCCATTGGGAGATCTCTGTTGGAAAAAGCGATTCATAGTCAGGCGCGTATTGAAGTACATTGCCCTGAGCCAGGTAAGTGATCACTTTGTTGGCGGTCCGATCAAAAACAACGACATCCTCACCACCATCCCCATTGAGATCCATCGTATTTACCTGGGCTGCATTTAGCCCACCTGCCCACATTAAGCCTAGTCCCTTGCCTTCAATTTCACCTTTAATGGTCTGATCTAGTTTGTATGTGAACTGAGCCTGACAAAAGCTGCCAGCTAGCAAAAACAGACTTAACCAATAAAAACGTTTATACATACCTGGTTTAAAACGCGGATCGACCGATGCCTGTTATCTTTGCAGCAAGATAAATTGAATTTTTAGCTTTAGCCCACTGCAATCAATTATGGACATCGCCTCTCTATACCAGCTCTACCTAAAAAGTGGCAAGGTTTCTACTGACACTCGACAAATTGCTCCTGGCTCCCTCTTTTTTGCCATCAAAGGGCCGAAATACAATGCTAATGCATTTGCCCAAGAAGCACTTTCAAAAGGTGCCAGTTACGCAGTAGTGGACGAAAAGGAATATGTAATTGGTGAGCAAACCATTTTGGTACAAGATGGACTGACCGCTTTGCAACAATTGGCAATGTATCATCGCGATCAACTAGAAATCCCAGTCATTGGCCTCACCGGGTCGAATGGAAAGACCACCAGCAAAGAACTGGTGAATGCAGTATTGAGCAAAAAGTATAAAACCCTGGCTACTAAAGGGAACTTAAACAATCACATTGGAGTGCCGCTCACTATTTTGTCGATTGATTCTTCCGTGGAGATAGCGATTATAGAAATGGGTGCAAATCATGTTGGAGAAATAGCGTTACTCAGTTCCATTGCTATGCCCACTCATGGTTTTATCACCAATATTGGCAAAGCGCACATTGGCACGTTTGGCGGCTTTGAAAACATCATTCGCGGAAAGTCAGAGTTGTATCAACATTTGATCACACAGGATGGGGTCGTTTTCATAAACTCTCAAAACCCGATTTTGGCCAATATGGCAAAGCGATTTAAAAACCCGATTTTCTATCCTGCCAAGGGCGATTACTATCAATGCGAATTGATTAGCGCGGATCCGTTTATAAAAATCCAAACGGAAGAAGGAACGATCTTAAACACCCAAATGATTGGCAGTTACAATTTTGAAAACATAGCGGCAGCGTTGTGCATTGGCAACTATTTTGGTGTAGAGCCGGGAAAAGCTGAACAGGCAGTTGTCGAGTACGTACCTGTTAACATGCGGTCGCAGATCATTCAGAAAGGAACAAATACAATAATCTTGGATGCTTACAACGCAAACCCGAGCTCCATGCAAGCGGCTGTCGAAAGTTTGGCGGGTATGAAAGCAAAAAACAAAGTGGCCATCTTGGGGGATATGTATGAACTAGAAGAAGAGGCAGAAAAGGAACATCGAACGCTGGGGAAGCTTCTTCAAGAAAAAAAATTGGACCGTGTTTATCTTTGTGGAACTCTGATCCGCGCAGCGAAAGAGGAGTGTCCTGCTGCTCGTCATTTTGAAACTCGAGAATTACTTATTGACGAATTAAAGAAAAATCCAATAACAGACTCGACTATTTTAGTGAAAGCTTCAAGGGGAATGGGGCTGGAGGGAGTTGTTGTTTTTCTATGAGAATACTGGAATCGATTTGTTTTTAATTTCAACTTAGCTAACTTAGCTAAATGGAAACGATAAACATTCATAAGGCAAAGACAAATCTATCCTCCCTTATTGAAAGAGTGCTGAAAGGTGAAAAGATAGTAATTGCGCGAAATGGAAAGCCTGTTGTGTCACTTAACAAAATCGGCAAAGAGAAAGGGGACAGAGTGCCTGGCAAACTGAAAGGAAAAATTTGGGTGGCGCCTGATTTTGATGAAACTCCTCAGGGATTTGAAGAATATATGAAATGAGGCTTCTACTCGATACTCACGTTGTGATTTGGTGGTACCAAGAGCCAAAAAAGATAAAAAATTCAACAATTGCCTTAATTAGCGATAGAAACAATTCTGTTTTTGTAAGCGATGTGGTTATTTGGGAAATGGTCATTAAAACTTCACTCGGAAAACTAAAGACCCTAGAAAATCTATACAAAGAGATTGAAAACGACTTTGATGCAATGCCCATCAAAACAAATCATATCCACGGAATTTCATCATTAGAATTTATTCATCACGACCCTTTTGATAGGCTTTTGATTGCTCAGTCGGTGTTTGAAAATATTCCCCTTATCACTAGTGATAAACAAATAAACAGGTATGACCTCCAAATCATTAAGCCATAGTATGAATTTAGAGACAATATTGACTTTCCTAAAATCTCTCGCCAAAAACAACAATCGTGAGTGGTTTGAAAAGAACAAGCCAAAGTATCTGGAAGCAAAATTGGCTTTTGAAGATTTTTTGGAATCATTGCACAGTGAACTGCTGAAATTTGATGAAAGTTTGGCCGGGCTAAATCCAAGAAAATTAGGCTTCCGTATTTATCGCGATGTGCGATTCAGCAAAGACAAAAAGCCTTATAAACTAAATATGGGAGCTGGCTTTTCTTCCAAAGGGAAAATGGAGCAAGAGCCCGGATTTTATGTTCACATTCAGCCTAACAATCAAAGTTTTGTTGCTGGAGGCTTTTACATGCCAGATGCAGAGAAGCTTGCAAAAATCCGCCAAGAAATTGACTACAACCCAGAGTCACTAAAAAAGGTGTTGGCTGATAAAAAGTTTGTAAAGGTGTTTCCAAAGGGTCTTGATGATTTTGATAGCCTAAAAAAAGCGCCAAAAGGTTACCCAAAAGACCATCCTCATGTGGATTGGCTTAGGCATAAGAGTTTCATTGTGTCGCACTATTTTTCTGACAAAGAAGTGGCAGATAAGAAGTTTGTCAAAAAGCTGGCTGAGGTTTGCAAGACGCTCAAGCCATTGAATGATTTTCTTAATGCCGCCATTAGCTAAGTTGAAAATCTGAACATCGGAATCTTCATCAATAGCGTGGATTCTCGTATTCTCAGTTACCTAATTTTCAAACCTTCAAATTATCCTATTTTCAATTTAAATTGGTTTTCTTTGCATTCCGTTTCGGGGCAAATATGCAGGATTTAAGAGTTACCATCATTCAATCTGACCTTCATTGGGAAGACATAGGGGCTAATTTGGCCTCTTTTGAGGAAAAAATATGGCGCATTGGCCAATCCACTGATGTGATCATTTTACCGGAAATGTTTACCACAGGATTTACCATGAAGGCCAATAAGCTGGCGGAGCACATGAATATGCGCACCTTCAAGTGGATGAAGCAGATGGCCGATCAAACAGGAGCCTTGATCTTAGGCAGCTTTATTGCAAACGTGCACGATCGATTCTACAATCGCCTCCTTTGGATGGAGCCGGGTGGCAATTTTAAAACCTATGATAAACGCCATTTGTTCCGCATGGCCGAAGAGCAACAAGTATACGCGCAGGGAGAGAGTCTGTTGATAGGGCATTGGAAAGGCTGGCGGATTTGTCCGCTTATCTGTTATGACTTGCGTTTTCCCGTTTGGAGTCGCAACCGGTGGAATCCTTCGTTGAAGAAGTTATCGTATGATTTGATGATTTATGTGGCCAACTGGCCTATGGTTCGGTCGACTGCCTGGGAGACTTTACTACGCGCCCGCGCCATCGAAAATTTGAGTTATGCTGTGGGCGTCAATCGGGTAGGAATTGATGGGAACGGTATTGAATACAACGGCCAGTCATCAATCATCGGCCCTAAAGGCGATTCAATTTTTACTGTAGAAGGTATTGAATCTATTAAAACGATCGAGCTAAGTAGTAATGCGTTGCAGGCCTACCGCGATAGATTTCCCGCTTATTTGGACGCTGATGATTTTTCTGTGGAAGCAGAGGCGTTCGAGGAGAGAGATTTTTTACATGGGCTGAGTTGATTTAAAAATTTGCTGATTTAAAAATTTGAATAGGAACTTCAAGTTACTGTAGCTTTTGCTTCAACTTGGTGCTTTCTCAAATCCTGAAAAAGAGTTATGTCTAGAAAGATTACCCGCGCACTCATTTCTGTTTATTACAAAGACAATTTAGAACCAATCATACATTCGCTTGCCAAAAACAAAGTCGAATTTGTCTCAACAGGGGGCACTCAAGAGTTTATTGAGAAATTGGGGTACAAAGTAATTCCAGTAGAGCAACTGACCGGGTATCCCTCCATTTTTGGTGGTCGAGTAAAAACCCTTCACCCAGCGGTGTTCGGTGGAATCCTTTATCGCAGGGAGGACGCAGGCGATTTGAAGCAAGCTAATGAATACAAAATAGCGCCCATTGATTTAGTGATAGTAGACTTGTATCCCTTTGAGGAAACGGTGGCCAAGGGCGGCAACGAGGATGAAATTGTTGAAAAAATAGATATTGGCGGCATATCGCTCATTCGTGGCGCGGCCAAAAATTTCAATGACGTTTTGATTGTCTCTTCTAGAAATCAATATACAGAGCTTTTGGAGTTATTGGAGAGAAACCATGCGGCCACTGAGTTAGCAGATCGCAAACGTTTTGCTGCTAAGGCTTTTGACGTAACCTCGCATTACGATTCCGCTATATTCAACTATTTCAATCAAGAGCAACAATTACCCAGTTTCAAGTCTAGTTTTCAAAATGGACAATTACTGCGCTATGGGGAGAACCCACATCAAAAAGGCGTCTATTATGGTGAATTGGAATCGCTGTTTCAGAAGTTGAACGGGAAAGAGCTTTCTTATAATAATCTGGTGGACGTAGATGCCGCTGTAAACCTGGTAAAGGAGTTTGAAGGGGAGGCAGCTTTTGTGATAATCAAACATACAAATGCCTGCGGGGTGGCAACTGGTTCATCTGTAAAAGAGGCCTACCTAAAAGCATTTCAGGCGGATACTATTTCTGCTTTTGGCGGAGTGTTGATAACCAATCAACCCATCGACCTTGCAGCTGCCGAAGAAATCAATAAGCTCTTTTTTGAGATACTAATCGCACCAGACTACGATGTAAACGCTCTTCAACTTTTGCGATCCAAAAAGAATCGGATGATTTTGCGGCAAAAGAAGGCGCTCACAGCAACCAAGCAATTCAAGAGCTTGTTAAATGGCGTAATTGAACAAGACGTGGACTTCAAAACAGACGCCAAAGGAGATTTAAAAACAGTCACTAAGGTAGAGCCTACTACTTCTGAAGTAAAAGCTCTTTTATTTGCCAGCAAAGTTTGCAAACACACCAAATCCAACACGATCATTCTGGCAGTAGATGGCCAAATGCTCTCTAGTGGTGTGGGGCAAACCAGCAGGGTAGATGCGTTGCGACAAGCTATTGACAAAGCTGCTGCGTTTGGGTTCGATTTGAAGGGAGCAGTAATGGCTTCGGATGCTTTTTTCCCCTTTCCCGATTGTGTTGAAATAGCTAATAAACAAGGCGTGAGAGCTGTCATACAACCCGGAGGCTCCATTAAGGATCAAGAATCGATTGACTTTTGTGATCAGCATGGAATGGCAATGGTGTTTACAGGGGTGAGGCATTTTAAACACTAGCACGTAAGTTATTAGGCGATTTCACTTTAAAAATGACCGGATTATTTCTGTAATTTCGGCCTTTCAAATTTTTATTTTAGAGGAAATAACTAAATGGGACTATTCGATTTTTTTACCCAAGACATCGCCATCGATTTGGGCACGGCCAATACGCTGATTATTCATAAAGACAAGGTGGTGGTAGATGAGCCTAGCATTATTGCTATTGACAAAACAACAAATAAGGTGTTGGCCATAGGGCGCGAGGCCATGCAGATGCATGAGAAGACACACGACAATATCAAGACCATTCGACCTCTTAAAGAGGGGGTGATCGCTGATTTCCATGCGGCAGAGATGATGATCCGCGGCATGATTAAGCTTATAGACACAGGCAAAAGATTGTTCCCGCCTTCTCTCCGGATGGTCATCTGCATTCCATC
Organism: Cytophagales bacterium; assembly: GCA_020402945.1. GTDB lineage: Bacteria > Bacteroidota > Bacteroidia > Cytophagales > Cyclobacteriaceae > ELB16-189. The sequence goes on from JADBYQ010000013.1 coordinate 153,256, forward strand.
AGCGATCACTGAAGTTGAAAAGCGTGCAGTCCGTGACTCTGCAGAACACGCGAATGCCAAGGAGGTGTATATGATTCACGAGCCGATAGCTGCGGCTATTGGAATAGGAATAGACATTGAGCAGCCAATCGGCAATATGATTGTGGACATTGGTGGGGGAACAACAGATATTGCTGTTATTGCTTTGTCAGGAATTGTTTGTGATCAATCCATACGCATTGCAGGCGATACATTCAATCGAGATATTTTAGATTATATGCGCAGGCAACACAACCTGTTGATTGGTGAGCGTTCTGCAGAACGTGTGAAAATTGAAGTGGGGTCTGCGTTGACCGAATTAGATGATGGCCCGGATGACTATGAAATCCGAGGTCGTGATTTAATGACAGGTATTCCAAAGACAATCAAGATTTCCTATTCAGAAGTGGCGTTTGCATTGGATAAATCAATATCTAAGTTGGAAGAAGCGGTGTTAAAAGCGTTGGAATTATCTCCACCCGAGCTATCTGCCGATATCTATGAGCAAGGGATTTATCTAACAGGTGGTGGAGCCATGTTACGTGGTCTGGATAAGCGACTTTCATTGAAAACCAAACTGCCGATACACGTTGCGGAAGACCCTCTTCGGGCGGTTGTCAGAGGCACGGGTGCGGCTTTGAAAAATCTTAACCATTATCGGAAAGTATTGATGACTTAAGTGAATGGAACGGCTCCTTAAATTCCTTTTTGAGTATAGGGCTTTTTTCACTTTTCTGTTTTTAGAGTTAGCTAGTGTGTGGCTGCTTGTTGAGAACAATCAATACCAGAGTACCACCTATTTCAATACATCAAATCAGATTGCGGCAAGCATTATCAGCACCTCTCAGAATATTCGGGAGTATTTTTCTTTACGAGACATCAACAGCGATCTGGCTATAGAAAATAGCAGACTTAGAAAAAAGCTAAGTCAACAAGATCAAATCTTGTTAGCTAGAGAACTTAGCCTCTTTGGAGACTCTACGATTATCAATCGTTTTGATTTTATCAGTGCCAAAGTGGTTAATAACTCTACCCGTTACTACAAGAATTTTATTACCATCAACAAAGGGAGGGATGATGGATTGCAGGCTGGAATGGCAGCCATTAGTCAAAGGGGAGCGGTAGGCAAAGTGAAATCAGTTTCAGAACATTATGCAGTGCTGATATCATTGTTAAATATTGACGAACAAGTTTCAAGCGTGATTAAGCGTACGGGTCACTTTGGAACGGTGCAATGGGATGGAACAGACACCCGATTTATTGATCTCAAGTATATTCCTCGGCACGTTGAATTGAAAGTAGGAGATACCATTGTTACCTCGGGATACAATTCGGTATTTCCCGAAGGAATTGTGATAGGAACAATTAGTAGTTTTAAACTGAACGAAGAAGCTCAATTTCATTCTATTAAAGTCGCGTTATCACAAGATTTTGGCAATTTGTCGTTTGTGGAGGTGGTTAGGAGCAATTTGAAAATCGAGAAAGATTCGTTAGAACAAAAAACAATAGGCGATCCGAAATGATACGCGGAGGAATTTTACAAATCGTTTTATTCTTTGTTTACGTCATTTTACAGGTCGTACTGCTAAAAAATTTGGTTCTCTTTAATACGTCATTTTGTTTTTTATATGTAGCGTTTATTCTTCTCCTGCCTGTAGAAATGAGCAATTTACGCCTGATGTTGATTGCTTTTCTGCTGGGGATTTCAGTTGATATTTTCTACAATAGCTTGGGCCTCCATACGATGGCTCTCGTGTTGTTAGCCTATTTGAGAAATTATTGGCTTGTCACAATCACACCACAAGGCGGATATGATATTGGAACGCGTCCTACGTTGTCAGCCAATGGATTGCAGTGGTTTTTGGTATACACTCTGCCACTCGTCTTTGTTCATCATTTGGTTCTTTTCTTTGTTGAGGCATCGGGTTTTACGATGTTTTGGCACACGATGTTGAAAGTTATCAGTAGTTTGCTTTTTACCATGACGGTGATGCTGTTATTTCAATATCTTTCTTTAGATAGACGCAGATGAACGAAGGAAGGCGTGAAATAATACAACTTGTTTTTGTGTTGGTTGGCTTGATCTTCCTAGTCAAATTATTTTTTATTCAGGTGCTTGACAACAAGTATGCAGAGTTGGCCGACAGTAATGCAATTCTGCGTCAAGTAGAATATCCTTTCCGCGGCTTGATCACCGATCGGCATGGAAAACTTATTGTTTACAACACGCCAGAATATGACCTGACGGCAATTGTAAAAGATATCAAGAATTTCGACTCCACTAAATTTTGCCAGGTTTTTGAACTCTCAAGGGAAGATCTGCGGCTGAAGTTTAAAGAGATGAAAAAGAGGAAGGAGTATTCACCAGTAAAACCAACTCTCTTTATTGATCAACTTTCTAACCTGGATTTTGCCCGGGTTCAAGATCGATTAGATGAATTCTCTGGTTTTTATATTGAGTCAAGAACGACCCGTGCCTATACGACCAGCGCATTAGCTAATGCACTTGGTTATGTAAGTGAACTAAGCAAAGATCAATTGGAAAGGGATGAAAAGACGTTCTATCGTCAAGGTGACTACATTGGGCAGAGTGGAATTGAATCCTATTATGAAGAACAGTTAAGGGGAAAGCGTGGTGTGCGATTTAAACTTCGGAATGTAAAGGGTGTTGAAAAAGGCTCCTTCAAAAACGGAGCGTATGATACCTTGGCAATTCCAGGTCAGGATTTGGTCTCTGGCATTGACTTAGATTTACAACAGTATGGAGAACTGCTGATGAAAGGTAAATCTGGGAGTATTGCCGCCATTGAACCTTCATCGGGAGAAGTATTGGCATTGGTTTCGGGACCTTCTTACGATCCTAATCTTCTTACGGGTAGCAAGTACAGTTCTAATTTTCGATTGATCAGCAATGATACCCTGAAGCCTTTATTCAATAGACCATTGATGGCGCAATACCGCCCGGGATCTATTTTCAAAATTGCCCAAGCGATGACGGCTCTTCAAGAAAAAGTGATTACACCAGAAACACGCTTCCGATGTGACAAGTCTTTAATCGGTTGCCATGCCGGGCATGATAACCAGGACTTAAGGGGAGCCATTGCAAATTCTTGTAACCCTTATTTTTTGGGTGTGCTTCGAAAGATGTTGAACAAAGGCGTTTCCAATTCACCTTTTGAAGACACTCGCATCGGCCTTGCGGAATGGAACAAACACATTAACAGTTTTGGATTTGGAAGTAATTTAGGCATTGACCTTCCCAATGAAAAAGGAGGATTAATTCCAACGCCTGCCTATTATGATCAAGCCTATGACAATCGCCCCTGGAAATTTTCAAATATTTATTCCATAGCAATAGGGGAAGGAGAAAATCTGGTAGTGCCAATACAGATGGCAAACTTTGCTGCTATCATCGCCAATCGCGGCTACTATTACACACCTCATTTGATAAAGGCAATTGGCAAAGATGGAAAGCCCTTGCCGAAATATATCGAACGACACTATACAACTATTGACTCTTCTTACTTTAGAATTGCTGTCGATGCGATGCAACAAGTGGTAGAGTCTGGAACTGGGCAGTACAGGGCGCGACTAGCAGATATTATTGTGTGTGGAAAGACCGGCACAGTACAAAATGATCCGCTTCCCGCACACTCCGTGTTTATTGCTTTTGCCCCAAGGGATAATCCTAAAATCGCAATCTCGGTTTATGTGGAAGATGCCGGCCAAGGGGCACGTGCAGCCGCCTCTATTGCCAGTTTGATGATTGAGAAATATCTGTTAGGCAAAACAAAACGTCAGTTTATTGAAGACTATGTGTTGGCCGGTAAATTCTTAGATCAAAAAAATTGAGGAGGGAAGATGACATATCGGTAAAGCTTGATTGGACCACGATCCTCTTGTTTGTGGCGCTAGTCACGCTAGGCTGGCTCAATATTTTTGCTGCGATTTATGATGAAACCGCTGACCAAACTATTTGGGATTTATCGCTGAGTTCGGGTCGGCAGTTAATGTTTATTGCTGCGGCAGCGGTGATTGTAATTATGATCATCATTATCGACATGCGTTTCTATGAAACGTTTGCCTATCTTTTTTATGGCTTGATATTGGTGCTTCTCTTTCTCGTTCCTCTCATCGGAAAAGAGGTGGGAGGGAATAAGGCATGGATTGGAGTCGGGTCCTTTGGTGTTCAACCCTCTGAGTTTGCAAAATTCATTACGGCATTGGCGGTAGCAAAGTATATTGGATCGGTAGGTTTCCGAATGGACAACCTACGCAATCAGGCTGTTTTATTTGCGTTGATTGGAGTTCCCATCATTCTCATACAGTTACAAAAAGATACAGGTACAGCGCTGGTTTTTACTTCTTTTGTATTGGTATTTTATAGAGAAGGAATGTCTCCTTTTCTTTTGATCGTTGGGGTATGCGCAGCAACGATTTTTGTGTTAACGCTTTTGATTCCCAATCCTCTTTACTTGCACGCAGCCATTGCTATAATTCTGATTTTGTTGATTTCTTTTGGCAAGAAAAAATTTAAGCGAATTGCTATTTTGGTTATTGGTGCATTGTTGATTAGTGGCGTCATTGTGAGTGTCGACTATGTGGTCAATAATGTGTTAAAACCGCATCAACAAAACAGGGTGAAAGTATTAGTCAATCCGGATATTGATCCTTTGGGCGTAGGATGGAACGTGACACAATCGAAAATTGCAATCGGAAGTGGAGGGCTTAATGGTAAAGGCTTTTTGAGAGGCACGCAAACTAAATTTGACTTTGTGCCGAAGCAAAGCACAGATTTTATTTTTTGCACAATAGGTGAGGAGTTTGGATGGATAGGCAGCTTGGTCGTGATTGGACTTTTTGTCGCGCTACTGCTACGGGTTATATTCTTGGCGGAAAGACAAAAGAGCCGGTTTGCTCGAGCCTATGGGTACAGTGTTGCATGCATTTTGTTTTTCCACTTTGCCATCAACATTAGCATGACGGTTGGCTTGTTTCCCGTTATCGGAATCCCTCTACCGTTCTTTAGTTATGGTGGTTCTTCGCTATGGGGGTTTACAATTCTATTGTTTGTTTTGTTGAAGCTGGACGCGCACAGAAGTCAGGTGCTGCAGCGCGTATAAAGCTACTATTGACTAAAGCGTTTTTGTAGCACCTCTAAAAACTCTTCATACTCCTCACTTTCCCGATCCCATGCGGGATAGCGTTCACCCAGATAGGCCAACACATGATTCAACGAAGGCAATGCTTCAATTTTTTCAATCTCTCCGGAGAAGATCTCAAAATCTCCCTTAAAGAGGATTTTGGTAAACATAAATTTCTGATTGATAGTGAGGCTGTCCCTGAGTCGGCTTGGTCTTGGTTTCGGAGGAACAAAGGATTTGACCTCCTTTTCAAAAAAAGGCAGCTCTGAGAATGCTTTTGCTTGCACTGCTAATTTTTGCTCGGGCGTTGCGCTAGGTGATTTTGGCTCAAAGAAAGAGTCAACTTTCAATGGCAACAATTTCGAAAACTGGCTCACGTATTTATCTAGATCTTCTGGCGTGAAGTTTACTTCCTCCAAGATGTGATCCAGCAAGGCAAAGGCTTCGTTGCCTGTAATCAATTCCGACTTTCGATCTTCTAGCTTTGCCAATAGATTTTCCAGCGGTGCCTTGTTTATCTTTAAGTACTTTAATTCTTTGCGTAACACTTCCGTTTTGAGGTAGCCTTTCCCATAGCTTTCCAGTGTTTCAGAATAGAAATCATAAGGGGCAATAATTACCTGAATCGCCTTTGCGATCGAGGATTGCAAAAGAGGCTGAAATGCGGTTCTCCCAACAGAGATATGGTTGGAAAGCACATTTTGAAATTGGATTAGCGCGGCCTTTACTTCACTTGTTTCATAGTCAAAAAAAGGGCTTTTAATTTTTTCGGTTTCGTGGGTCCATATGTTCATCAGTTCTTGAATGACAAACAGATTGACTTGCTTGACATCACAAAGAGACAAAATTTCAACACCCGATATTTGCTGTTTTTTTGCGAAAAATTGATCCGCCAGTTTTGCCGCATAGGCTTGACTGTATTCGTTGATGGCTTTGGTGCTTATTTTTTCATCCATAAATTTGTAGACGGGGCAAAGCGTAAGTATGGTAAAGATAGTAATAGAAAACCTTGGTGTAAAAGAAGTTGTTACCAATGATCTTTCTAAGTCGGTATTAGCCATTTTGCACAGCCATTTTATCGACTGGATGCATGCTTGTGGAGGAAAGGGTCGGTGCATTACCTGTAAGATGATTGTTATTAGGGGAGCGGAGAATTTGAGTGAGCCTAGTTTGGCGGAAAAAAAATATCTGCATCAAGGAGGACTTGCGCCAGGTGATCGACTTGCTTGTCAGTCAAGACTAATGGGAGATATTGTAATTCGCGTTCCTGAAGAGGGTAAATTGCCACACGTCAACTATAGATAATGGGCTATAAAAACAATGAAACTGGCATGATCAGATCGGCCCACTAGCCAGATGACTAATACTTCCATTCGATTTTTTACCTTGCAGTATGTTTGTTGAACCCCATATTGGTAGGAACAGCCAGCCCGATAAAAATGGTTGGATCGAGGTCATAAGTGGCTGCATGTTTTCCGGCAAAACGGAAGAGCTGATTCGGAGACTCAATAGGGCGTTAATTGCTAAACAAAAGGTTGAAATATTCAAGCCGGTGATAGATAAACGCTATGACGAGCAAAAGATCGTGTCTCATAGTGAACGTGAAATTCGTTCTACCCCGGTAAATTTTGCAGGAGATATTTTGTTGTTGGCAGGTGATTGCGATGTGGTAGGGGTAGATGAGGCTCAGTTTTTTGATGACGCGATAGTAGATGTTTGCAACACCCTAGCCAATAGCGGCAAGAGGGTAATCGTGGCAGGGTTGGACATGGACTATAAAGGCAACCCTTTTGGCCCCATGCCGAATCTGTTAGCCGTAGCTGAATTTGTGACAAAAGTCCATGCCATTTGTGCTCAAACCGGAGAACTCGCTTCTTTTTCATTTCGCCTGGCGGAAAACAAATCGCAGGTACTGCTAGGTGAAAAGGATAAATACGAAGCGCGGAGCAGGAAGGCGTTCGTGGACGGGTCGAAGAACTAGATCATGCTCCACAAAACGCGCGGTATCGTTTTTCGATTTACCAAATATGCCGAGTCATCCATTATCGTTACAATATTCACTGAGCATTTTGGTTTGCAGACTTACATCGTTAATAGCGCACGCAGCAAAACAGGAAAAGGCAAAATTGCTTTGTATCAACCGCTCACTTTATTAGAGATGGTGGTATATCATAAAGAAAATGCCAATATCTTGCGGATAAAGGAAGTGAAGTGTTTTCATCCCTACCAAACACTAACGACAGACTTTAAGAAATCAACCATTGCTCTTTTCTTGACAGAAGTAATAAATCGTGCTGTGAAGGAACAATCGCACACCCAAGAACTAGGGCAGTTTTTATTTCATGCGTTTATTTCATTGGATGTTCTTAGGCAAAACATAGAAAATTTTCATTTGTTATTCTTGGTAAAGTTGAGCCGTCATTTGGGCTTTGGCGTTCACCAACCCGAGGAAATCTTAACACCTTTTTTTGCTGACGATAAAGAAGAAAAAATTCTGGAAGACCTTCTTACAGCTGAATTTGGTTTTGTAATACAGATGAATCAGGTTCAGCGAAGAAATTTATTGGATGTGTTGCTTCGCTTTTACGCCTCTCATGTTGAAAACTTTAGTGAGTTGAAATCACTATCTGTTGTTAGAGAACTAATCAATTAAGTCTAGCTACTAGATTTGAAATTTTACTAGTTTTGAATTTGTATCACAAAAAATGAATCGTTATGAAAATGCAACACTTTATTCTCACGCACTTACTACTTTTTCTATTTTTCTTTGTTCTTTCACATATCGGGTTTTCACAGACAAAGGAAGAAATAGCCGCTAAGATCAAAGAAGTAGATACGAAGATTAAAGAAACAGAAAGAATAGGGGAACAATTGGCCAATGATCAATTGATAGCATGGAACAATAAGGATGTGAATGGGTTCTTAGAATCGTATAGTGACAGCGTAAGGGTTCTTTCCTATCCAAATACCCTTAACTACGTAGGAAAGCAAAAAATGAGAGAGAGGTACGAACGGTCGTTTAATGCAGCTCCGCTGTTGAAATGTGAAATTGTCAAGCGGATAGTTTTTGGCAATAAAATTATTGACTATGAACGGATCACTGGTTACAAAGACAATTGGATAAATGAAGCTATAGCAATTTACACGGTTACCAACAAGAAGATTAGCGAAGTTTGCTTCTTGAATAAAACATTTTAAATGATTAGGTTTCAATCTTGCGCGATCTAATGGCGTAGAGAAAGATTCGTTGATTCAATACGTTTAAAGTTATAGAAATAGGCTGTTGGCTCTTTGTTATTGTGAATCTGCAATTTTAAAGACTACTCAACGGGTCTCGCCATAAATAAAATCTTATCAAGTTTTTCTAATTGACCATTTATGGGTATCAGAATACCATCCGTCTTAGTGGAGGATCCATCCTTATTGATTAAAATAAAATTGCCATCCAGTGACTCTCCATTTTCCAGTTTTTGCCACTGGATAAAAATGCTTTCATTTTCTCTCAGAATTCCTAAAAAGTCTTTTCCATCCAAATCAGTAAACGTGTATTTTGTTAGTTTAAGCATCTTTTCGTTGACCCTGGTAATCCGGCTATCAGCATCAAGTTCAATTATACAAAATGAGGAATCTAAGCTAGCCAATAAATTCTTGCTTTCTAATTGCTTACGCACCATTTCTTCTTGAGTGGCTGTTAATTCTTCCATATTTTGCTTCATTTCTTCTTCTTGGGCCCGCATTTGCTCTGTTAAAAGCTGGGTATCTCTAAGTAAATTATTAGTTTGTTGCAAACCTTTTGCAGACGAGAGTGTAATTGCCAACGTCTCGGCTATTCGTTCGACAAAACTAATTTCTTCTTGCAAGAAAATTTTAAAGGATGCCAATTCAAGAATGCCCTGTATATTTCCTTTGTCATCTTTTAATGGAACTATCAGTACATTATTAGGTGGCGCTTCCCCAAGCCCTGAAGTGATTTTAACGTAGTCGCCAGGAATCTCACGAAGGTAGATGGTCTCCTTTTCAAGCCATGCTTGTCCGGCAATTCCTTCTCCAGGAAAAATATCCTTACTAATGAATTTTTTTCTGTTATAGGCATAAGTTGATCTTAATTTTAACTTAGGATTTTCAGAAATGGAATCATCTACAACAAACAGGGCTCCTTGATTGGCTTTGAGATATTTAACAAGCTCTGACAAGAACTTATCTGCCATTAAATCTTGATTGGTTTCTTTTTGTAAAATGCTTCCGAGAAGATTTAGACCTTCGTTTGCCCAAGTCCTCTTTTGTTCTGCGTCCGTAGCAGCCTTAATTTGATTCTGCATTTTTAACAATTCCCCTACCAAAGTCTCCTTATTCAAATGAACATTGTCATCAGTAAGCCCCTCCCATAGTAAGGTGTAGTTCCCGTTGGCCACATTTTTAACGAAGGTTGACGCTTTCCTCAAATTCTCTATTGACACCTTTATTGCATCCTTTTCCGAGTCCACTTGCATTTCCCCCGGATTAAACAAGTATTTAATATTACTAGCTCTTAAATCCTCAAGCACTTTGTTCCTCGATGAGTCTATTCTCCTTAATGAAACTATCATCCAATAGAGTGAAGGCAAGCCAACCAATAGTAGTATAAATTGAATGGTTGCGTTTGCACTGATAGCATTTTCATACCTCCGCTGTGCTTCCTGAGTTAAGCTCTTTTCGAAGGTGGTTAACCTGGTGTTAAATTTATCCCAAGCAGTTCCTGGCTTTATTCCGTTATCTTGATTAAGCAACATCATAAACTCGTTCATACTGTCTTTTTTTACCAAGCCGGCCATATACACACATAGGTCTAAATATTCATTCAGAATTTCTTGCAGTTCACCTTCTTCCTTCAGGTAGGAATCAATGGATTCTCCGGCACTAGGCACGGCAACTCTTTGTAGATTTAAGTAAAAGGTAAGGCTATCAAACGCTCTGTTTCTACTATTAAGGCTGTAGTTAAAGTGACCCAGATGAATATCCGAACGGGTTAATGCGTAGGCGCGAAGCCCTTTATCTGCATTACTAAGGGTATTCATATAAATTTCCTTTGAAAAAAAAGTAATTTTATCTGCTTGGCTCTTAAGAAGGACGCTTTTAGCCATTATTTGACGATTCAGAAAGAATGATATCGTAGATATGCCTATTAGAAGTGATACTATAGCGATAACAATAATAAGCCCATTCTTTTTTATGTAACGAAACAGCATAACATTTTTTATTTAAATACCACTCTTTAGCATTTTTTTTTGCAAAAACCTAGTACAACTAGCTGATAAAAAGTTATGAAATATTTGATCTAAGTATACATCAATTTGTTTAAAAGCAAAAATAATTCACATCCAATTTTGTTAACGTTAGTCAAAAGTTAACACCAATAGAGGGGCGACCAGCAAACTTTTCTTATATAAAAAATTGAGGCACAAACAGTTTCAGTATGCTAAATTAGGCTAGTGCCATTTGTGACAAATTTTGAAATACCCAGTCAAGTGCGCTGATCTGACATAGATCAAAACAGACACCTACGCCACTCCGCAAATTACAACCTTGGAGCCACAACTCGTATCGCCTGTTTTTCGCAGCCGGGGTCAACCAATTTAAAATTTGAAGAATTGCGAATCTACCCTATTCTCTTTTGTGAAGAGGCACTCTTTAAAAGAGAAAAAAAATTTGAAGATAAGGTGTTAGTTGATTTGGCCCAGATTTTGCCATTGGCTGCAAAACCTGCCCGGAGGGGCGAAGAAAGCCCAAAAAGGGCTTTTTCAGGGTCAACCTTGACCAAAATGCTATGTATGTTGCGTCAACCGCTTGCAAATTTTGCTACTGTAAAATTTGGGTTAAACATGGATGGCGCATGGATAGATATGACCAAAAGGAAACTAGCAGTACCCAATGATTTTATTCGGCAGGTATTTGCGGATTTCTCCAAAGCCGAAGATTTTGAAATTATTCCGTTCAAGGAAAAACAAAGCTAAGCCATCAGCCTCTCAATGATTCCGTCCACGGTAATTCCCTCTGCTTCAGCTTTGAAGTTTCTTACCAGGCGGTGACGCAAAACGGGTTTAGCGACAGCCTGCACATCTTCAATATCGGGAGAATACTTACCATTGATCAACGCATTGCATTTGGCGCCTAGCACTAAAAATTGTGAAGCCCTTGGACCAGCGCCCCATTCCAATAAGTCATTCGCAATGGCTGAGCCGTTTTGTCCAGGTCGGGTGGAGTGTACCAGCTTGACGGCATATTCCACTACATTATCAGCAATGGGTACTCTGCGCACCAGGTGCTGAAAGGCCGTGATCTCTTCCGCGTTCAGCGTTTTAGAAACTTGTTGAGTAACATCAGCGGTTGTATTTTTTACAATACTTATTTCTTGTTGGTAAGTGGGATAGTCTAAGAAAATAGTAAACATAAAACGATCCAGTTGGGCCTCAGGCAATGGATAGGTTCCTTCTTGTTCAATGGGGTTTTGCGTAGCCAATACAAAGAAAGGTCTCGGCAAAGGATAATTATTTCCTGCTATAGTTACCGCATATTCTTGCATTGACTCCAACAACGCAGCTTGGGTTTTTGGTGGCGTACGATTGATTTCGTCAGCCAAAATAATATTTGCAAAAATGGGTCCTTTTACAAATTGAAAATTGCGCTCCTTATCCATGGTTTCTGCACCTACAATATCGGAGGGCATCAGATCCGGTGTAAATTGAATGCGTTTAAACTGCAGATCAAGCGAAGTGGAAATGGTTTGAACGAGTAACGTTTTCGCCAATCCGGGAACTCCGATCAGTAGCGAATGTCCTTGACAAAAAATGCCTGTTAATATCAAGCGAACAACGTCATCTTGCCCTACTACTATTTTTGCAATCTCTTTTTTGAGATTTAAATACGTCTGAGCAAGAGCATCGGCTGCTTCAACGTCATTGGTAAACTGTTTTGCCATTTTCCTGTGTTTATTCTCGATAGAAAAGAAGTCAGAATGTAGAAGTCAGAATTTTCGCTTGGACACTTATTTACTATTTATTGAAAGCAAATATCTCATGGATATTCTGAAGCTTTGTCAATTGCCTTTTTGTAAATTGTCAACGTCACCATTGCCTATTGCTCTTACCTACTGCCTACTTTTTTGCTACTCTAAAATTTTACAATAGTTGTAGGCCGGATCTATGTTGATAAAAACATCTTGCCTTGATTTTACAAACCACTTTTCGATTATTTTATCCTTCTTTTCAGCCAGTGCGGCCGATTGAATCCGATGCCAGTCATCTTTTAGATTTGCTTGGTGGGGTGGGAGTTTCGCTTTGAAATAGAGGATGCGAGCGGCCTCTTTTCCTTCTTCTGTGCGATAGGTAAGTGGTTTTGAAATAGAACCCACTTTCATAGTATCAATCGCCAGGTAAACTACCGGGTCAATTTCACGAAGCGAGACGTGAAGGCCACCGTCTGCATCTGTGAAAAAGCCACCTCGCCCCTTTGTGGGTGTATCGTCTGAATATTCTTTAGCAGCATATTCAAACTTGATGCTGTCTTTTACAATTTTTCTCCTCAGGCTATCGAGATATTTCTCAGCCTTCGCTATATCATCCACTGAGGGATTCCCAAGCAGGAGAATATGCCGTGAGTTATATTCATTTCCTCTTCTGTCAATTAATTGCATAATGTGTATGCCAAAAGGCGATTCAAAGGGTTGGGAAATTTCTCCTTTGCGCAGCTTAAAGCCCATGGCCTCAAACTGAGGCACCATTGCTCCACGACCAACAAAACCCATTTCCCCGCCATTGGATCGCGCTGAAGGATCTTCTGAATATTTCTGAGCCAACGCATTGAAATCTTCTCCGTTTAAAATGCGCTCACGAAGCTCTCTTAATCTTGCCTTCGATTCCTCTTTCTGGGCATCACTGATCTTTGCCACTTTTACAATCTGGCCGATTTCTACATCTGATGAGTAGAATGGCAAGCTGTCTTGCGGTATCTTATTATAAAACCGTTTTACTTCAGCGGGCGTTATTTTTAAGTCTTTTGTAATGCGCCCCGTCATTTCACGCGCCAAAAGTTGTTCGCGAATTTGGTCTCTTAGTTCTACCCTGATTTGTTCCAGGCTTTTACCGTATCTGCGTTCTAGTTCTTCCGGGGAGTTTCCCGAGTTTTGGAGAATGGCATTCATACGCTGACTGGTATTTTGATCCACTTCGAAGTCGGTAACCAATACAGAGTCAATGGCTGCTTTGGCAACCATCAGCTTGTTCATAATTAATCGATTGAAAAGCTGACATTTTGCATCCTCTGATTGCAGATTACCTTCCGCTATATAACCTTGATAAGCGGACTCCAGCTCTGATTTGATTACAATATAGTTGTCAACCTTGGCGATGATTTTATCCACCACGAAGCCTGTTTTCTCCTTTTCCTGCGCGGGAAGTTGCAGACTTACAGCCAGAAAGAATAGGTTAAGGATTAAAAACCTCAAATTCCTTTCGTTTAACACCATTTTCATATACCTCGTCCTCCAATTTTTTGGCAAGTTCTACTTTTCTTTTGTTTAAAATAATGTTTTTGATTTCGCTCTCTACGAATTCAACAGGCGATACATTGTCTACAATTTTAAAGGCATCAACTTTCAGGAAATAGAGAAAATCCTGGTCATTGGTTTCGTAGTAGCGGTAGTTGCGCAAAAACTGGATTTTATCAGGAATGGTCGCCATCGGAGAGTTTGCCACGAGCTTATCAAGTTCAATCCATGTTGAATCGGGTAATTGATACTCTGCAGAAAAACTGAGGCAATAGGATTTTAATTCCTCCATTTCCTTGGCCTTGTTTGAAAAAACGAGCGGTTTAATCCGCTGAATGCGCGGTGCCGTTTTTGGAACCTTTATATAAGTGCCCTGCACAATGTTTTGTTTCAAAACGAAGTTATCAAGATGAGTTTTGTAATAAGCGGCAATCTCAGTGGAAGATACTGAATCGTTTAGGTTTTTTTTGATGTAGAAATTTTGGAATTCGTACCCAATAAGGCTGTATCGATACTCCTCCACCCTCCGTTCTACTTCGGCTTCGTTGATGTCGATGTTCTTCGCTGCCTCATTTAAGAGCAGTTGTTTGCGGATCCAACTGGTCACGTAAGAGGAGATTCTGGCGGCACTGTCAGTTGCTGTAGCATCTTTGGGGACTATGCCTTTCAATTCGTCCAGGTACAAAAAGGACTGATTCACTCGAGCAACTGGCTTTCTTGATTCGTCAGAACCTTTTTTTCCTCTTTTAATTTGAATCAAATCGCACGAAGAGGCGAGCATCCCCAGAATGCAGCAAAAAGTGACCGTTTGCAGGCGATGGATCTTCATTTTTTTACAAGCGCTGCTACAACGCTCTTTTTCACCTTTTGATTTATTTCCATCGGATATTTTTTTCTTAACAAAGTTAGCCAGTTTTGTTCCAATTCGTTTTGAAAGTCAGAAATGATGCTGGCACGAGCTTCTTCAAAGCTCTTGATACCTGGCGCCACCAACCTGTTTATTTCTACTAAGTGGAAAGTTTTATCTGTTTCGGTTTCATGTAATCCGGACGACCAAGTGACGTTATCAATAATTTTGCTTTCGCCTTTTTCATAATTCCGAAATCCCTGTACGGATTTGAATTTTTTGATATCGACATTTTGAATGGTGTCCCCTTTCTCGATTTTCTTTTTGAAATCGGTGATTAGATTTTTATCGGGAGTTGAAAAAATGCGCGCTTCTACACGGTTTCCGCCTACGTATTTTGTTTTATTTCTTTCATAAAAGCCGCGTTGGCCGGAAGTGTCTTGCGAGGCTTTATTCCAAATTTCTTTTTCCATGATTTCAAAGAAGAGAATGCCCTCGCGGTATTCAGTCAACAAATTTTTAAACTCGGGCTTGTCTCTGATTAGGTTTTCCTCTTCAACCAATGTGATGACATCGTCAACAAAAAAGTTGTATAGCTGGTTAATGTGTGCAGCCGGAATCATTGTGGACTGCGCCTGATGGACCTTTACGTAAGTGACAAATTCACCGATCGTAACGTTTTTAGACTGAATTCTAAAAATTGGTTTGGCGAGCGATGCTTTATCGCCTTTGTACTGCCACTTTCCTTTCGTAAGCATTGTATCGGCCAAATCAAAAATAAATCTTTTGTTTTCCGCTATTTCCTCAAAACCAAAATCTTTTCTTCTCTTGGTCGCTAGAGCTTGTTGAGAAATCTGTAGACGTTCATCACGGGTAACTTTTCGTTTTAATGATTCTACCATTTCAGCGTAAGATGGAAGAGGTATTTTCTTATCCAAACGGACGATATGCCAACCAATCGAAGATTTAAACGGATCTGAGATGTCTCCCGGTTTAGCGAGTGCGAAGGCGGTGCTTTCAAACTCTGGCACGGACGCTAAAGCACCCACTCCGAAAGGCCTCAGTTTTCCACCCGTATCTTTTGTATTCGCGTCTTGCGAATTCTCTTTGCAAAGCTCATCCCATGGCCTACCCGCTTTCAACTGATCAAAAATTTCAAAGGCTTTGTTTTTTGTTTTGGCGTCATCTGCTGTTTCGTTTCTTAAAAGAATATGCGCAACTTCAACTTCACCACGAGCTGGTTTTTTATCGATCACTTTTATCAGGTGATATCCAAAACGTGTACGCACGATGTTGGACATTTTACCTTTGTCGGTTTTATAGGCGGCCTCTTCAAATGGGTAAACCATTTGCATAGCAGTAAAGTAACCGAGATCTCCGCCATTGTACTTGGCGGATGGGTCTTCGGAAAGTTCGCGCGCCAGCTTTTCAAAATCTTCACCGGCTTCAATTCGTTTTTTAATAATATCAATTTTTGCGTAGGCATTTAGTGTGTCGGAAGGAAATGCGTCCGGCTTAAGGTTGATGAGAATATGGGAAGCTCTCACTTCTTGAGTTAAATGCTCGTAAGCTTCCTTTGTCAGCCTTTCCAGAGCATCGGGTTCTGCACGGTAGGGTTTCTTTAGGTCTTCGCGGTAGGTCTTAAACTCTTTAATAAACTTAGCCGTTGTATCCATCCCCAACGTTCTGGCTTCCGCCACCTTCAGCTTGAAATTGATAAATAGATTTAAGTACTCATTGATTTTTACTTCGGTAAAATCTTCTGGTTTATTTTGGTGATTTTTCTTGTAGAGATAAACAAATTCATCCGATGAAACGGGTGTTTTATTCACGGTAAAAAGCACTTCTGTTTTGGTTTGTTTTGGCGCTTGGCCAAGAGCCAAGAACGAAACAAAGCAAAAAAGGAGAATCAGCAAGCGGTTGTGCATGGAAACAGAAAAAAATAGAGTTGCAAAAATAATGGAAAATTTGGAGTTAGCGGGTTTCGAAAACGCAAGGTAATTTCTATATCGTCTTCGTGAGCCGGCAGATATTTTTACCGTCTTCGTGCAAATACTCAACCTTATCCATAATTGATTTTACCAACCGAATGCCCAGTCCACCTTTTCGCTTCTCGTGTACTAAGCTATCCAGTTCCTGTTCTTTGTATTGGTTAATATCAAACATAGAACCATCATCTACTATTTCAAACACGAATTGATGGTGTCCGGCAATGTGGATATTCATTGAAATCTTGTGATCAGGATTGCAATGGTGTGCATGAATCATCAGGTTAGAGCACATTTCATCCAGAGCCAGCACAATGGCACCCATCTCAAGATCGGAAACACCTTGCCCCTTGAGCGAGGTACGAATGAACTCGCGCACGCCCTTTAGGTTGTTCAGGCTACAGCCGATGTTATACTGATAACTCATCTGCCAATTTTTTTGCGTCTGATTTGGTCTCACGTATATTCAGCAAATCGGCCAACCCCAAAATGCTAAACGTATTCAACACTCGCTCTTTCAAACCGAAAAGCACGAGATATACTTTTTTGTCTTTTAATTCTTCGATATACGACATAAACACGCCCAGGCCAGCAGAGGAAATATACTCCAAGCCATGGCAGTCCACTAAAATCTTTCGATAGCCATCACCTACACTTTTCGCAATCGCCAAATCCAGTTCAATAGAAGAGCTCGCGTCAATTTCGCCAATGATGGCAATAATATCAGTTCCGTCTTCTTGTAGTCTTTTAATATGAACCATAGTGTTCTAACGGGTTATGTTTTTTATTGTTTTCGGTTACTGGAATTTTACTGTCATGGACGTATAGTCGTCATTAATATCTTCCGTGCCTGAAAATTCATACAGACGTTTAATTACATTTTCTTCAATTTCTTTTGAACTTTTTTGTGCGGATTCTTGTAATGCAGCCGCAAGTCGTTCGCCACCGAATTCTTCGCCTTTGCCGTTCTTAGCCTCCGTGATGCCATCGGTATACAAGACCATCACATCACCTGGCTGATAATCAATTTCTTGGTTCTCTACGAAATTACTGTAGTCTAAACTACGCACCATGCCCAGCGCGGTGCCTTTGTCCTTTAGAAAAATGGATTCGTTCTTAGCGGCCTGGTAGTAGAGCACGGGGCAATGACCAGCGCGCGAATAGTATACTTTCTTGGTTTGCGTGTTGATGACAAAATACGTAGCGGAAATAAATGAGCCCCGTTCGAGGCAAAACACGAGCGCTTTATTTGCCTTTGCCATAAAATCTTTTGGCGATATCCCTTGTTGCGCCAGACTATGAAAAATGCCTTTCATTTGCGACATGTGAAAGGCGGCAGTGGTGCCCTTACCCGAGACGTCAGCAATGATCAACGCTACTTCGTGTTCATTGATTCGAAGTGTATCGTAGTAGTCGCCACCCACTTCATCGGCTGATGCGGAAAATGCCGAGATTTCAAAATCAAGATTTGTTTCTAGTTTGGTGGGCAGTAGACTTTGTTGAACTGTTTTGGCGATTTTTAACTCCTCCTTGTATCGCGCATTTTGAAACGCCTCCTCCATCAGGCGGAAGTTCTCAATAGAAATGCCTGCTTGATTGGCAAAGGCCGATACAATACGAGTCATCTCTTTATTAAACCCCTCAGGCAATTCTTTCAGTAGTGCCAATGTGCCAATGGTTTCTTCTTTTACTTTAATAGGGAAAGCCAACAACGAGCGGAAGCGCGAATTCTTCAACGTGCCTAAGTGTTTGGAGAGATTTTTTGTTTTGTCACTACTTTGATCCAACGCCCCTTTGATTTTATTTTTTTCCAGATGTGCTCGAATGTCTTTTGACTCTTGGGCAGTGATCTTATGGGTGTACAACTTCTGCTCGCTGTCAGTAGCCTTCATTTCTAACCATGCAGCGTCTGCGAAAACGGCACTTACCGAACTTTCCAAAAGAATATTGTAAACACTTTCCTCATTTTGCTCTGTTTGTATGGATTGGCTGATCCGTTGAAAGCTCACGACCTCCTCCAATTTTTGTTCAAAGACGGAGGACGTAGGCAAGTTGAAGAGGACAACCAGAAAGGAGAACGTAATGTAGGTAATTACAAATGCCAACAGTGCGATGCTGAAAATATGACTCTGAAAATCGATAAATGCTGTTGACTGTTGACTTATAGAGTCTGACCAAACCGTGACGGAGTAGAGGAAATAGACCAGGTAGAAAATGGATAGCAGCAATAACAACAGGCTTGTCCATTTCTGTTTAAAATTGAGATAGGCGACCCACCGCATATTGAATGATAGAACAAGCCCAAGCGCACACACCAATACAATTGCGGTATTTGATAGCGTTGAGGAGACTACAATGTGGATGCTATCATAGACCAAAATGCAAAGAAGTAGTAGTTCGAAAGCAAACCATGCCCTGATTAACCATTTTGATTTTTGATAAAGGATTAAACGCTTCCACGAAGTGTAGGCAGCCAACAAAAAATTGATGAACAAGCCCAGATTAATTTGGTAGACCAGATCGATGAAAAGAATGTTAGTGGGTAGGGGTGTGCTGCCCAGCAAAAACAGTAGGAGACGAACGGCCAATGAGATAACAGTAGCAATTAGTCCAGTGGCAAAAACCTTCCAAAGCAGGTCGGTGAAATTGAGGCTTTCATCTCGTTCTATTTTGAATTTGTAATAGTAAAAAAGTGAAATAATAAAGAGATCCAGCATGACTTGCGGGAGCCACTGAGGTACGTCTGAGGGCAGCGATTTAATGTCGCTAAAGAGAACGGTAATATCAGAAAAAGCCAAAACCACCCAAAAAATGAGGGCGCCCATGGAAGTGAGGCGAGTTAAGGCTTTTGTTTTGAACATGCGTATACCAAGAAAAAGCCAATCAATTAGACGACTGGCTTGCAATAATAATTAATAAATCCGCGCTAAAACACGGAATCTATTTTGAGTTAAAAGTCTACTTCCTACTATAATTCGGTGCCTCTCTGGTAATCGTAACATCATGCGGATGGCTTTCATGCACTCCAGCAGCCGTAATTTTCACGAACTTGGCTGATTTGAGTTTGTCGAGATTCTTTGCGCCACAATAACCCATTCCGGCTTTTAATCCTCCTACTAATTGATACAGCACTTCTGCGACTGAGCCTTTGAATGGAACGCGACCGGAAATTCCTTCGGGCACTAGCTTTTTGATGTCATCTTCAGCATCCTGAAAGTAACGATCTTTTGAGCCATCGTCCATGGCCTCCATGGAGCCCATGCCTCGGTAGGATTTGAACTTTCGTCCTTCATAAATGATCATTTCACCAGGGGCTTCTTCTGTGCCAGCCAGCAGTGAGCCAATCATGACGCTATCAGCACCTGCCGCAAGCGCTTTTACAATATCCCCGGAAAAACGGATGCCTCCATCGGCAATCACTTTTACATCAGAACCTTTCAGCGCTTTTGCAGATTCATACACTGCTGACAGCTGAGGTAGACCGATGCCCGCCACAATACGAGTAGTACAAATGCTGCCAGGGCCCACGCCCACTTTTACGGTATCTGCACCTGCCTTGGCCAATGCCTTTGCGGCAGCACCGGTGGCAATGTTTCCAACGATCAATTCAAGTGAAGGATATTTTCTTTTAACTCGTTTAGCCGCATCTATCACTCCTTTAGAATGTCCATGTGCAGTGTCGATGCTAATTACGTCAACACCTGAATTTTTTAGTGCCTCAATACGTTCGAGCATATCAGCGGTCACGCCTACAGCTGCTCCGACTCGTAGTCTTCCATACTCATCGTGGCAGGCGTTCGGTTTGTTTTTCTTTTTTAAAATGTCCTTGTAAGTAACAAGTCCGGTAAGTTTCCCTCTTTTGCTGACAATTGGAAGCTTTTCAATTTTATAATTCTGCAAAAGGATTTCCGCTTTCGCCAACGTGATTCCTTCCGGTGCGGTGATCAAGTTGTCTTTCGTCATGATTTCTGCAATCGGCCTATTCATGTCTTTTTGAAAACGCAAATCGCGATTGGTGATGATGCCAACCAATTTCCCATTTTCATCAATGACCGGAATGCCGCCAATTTTATTTTCACGCATAATTTTCTCGGCATCGCGTACGGTAGAATTCACTCTCAACGTGATCGGATCCAGGATCATCCCACTTTGAGATCGCTTTACCTTGCGCACTTGGTCAGCCTGCTCCGCAATGGTCATATTTTTGTGAATGAACCCGAGGCCACCCTCTAGCGCCATGCTGATGGCCAACTGAGCCTCCGTCACCGTGTCCATGGCAGCAGAAATCAAGGGGATGTTGAGCTTTATGTTTTTCGTCAAATAGCCCGCTGTGCTTGTTTCGCGGGGTAAAACGTCACTGTAAGCAGGAACAAGAAGCACATCATCATAGGTCAATGCTTCAAAAAGAAATTTGGAGGGATCGTGAGCCATGGCAAATAATTTACGAGTGATTATTTGCGGGGCAAAACTAGTGGGTTCTAGGTTAAGAAGCTAATTTTAGTTTGAGAGACTATAACTGTTTGAATAGAGGTTCTCCTTACAATAGTGAAAAAGCGATTGTTCAATCGAAAAACACCACGAATCTTAAATTCCTTGGGTCAAACCGCTAAACCATTCGGGCGCATTCCAGACCACTGCGCCATAGGCCGCAAAGCGGAGCACGCGGGTGATGCAAATCAACAAAAAGTGCTTGATGCTCAGGTTGACTGAGCCAGCCAACATGCAAGTAGCTGAAAAAGGAACGGGAGTCACCGCACCCACAAAAACCAAATAGCCGCCATAGGTTTTTAATTTGCCCTCGTACTGTTTCAAATATTTTTCGCGAATGCGTTCTTGATAGAATTTTGTTTTAGAAAATACCTTACCAATGTAGTAGCCTAAGATGCCGGCTCCATATGAGATGATCGTGAGAATTGCTAAGTTGGTTACAAACCCGCTCAAATCGATGTTATCGAGGATCCAGATCATCATGAAAATTTCGGGAGGCAAAATGCCAAAGATAATTTCTGAAAGAGTATAGATGCTGTATAGTATACCCGGGTTGGCCCGAATGGTATCGATGTGTTCTCTAAAATTCTGCTGGATGTACCCTTCCATCAAAACAAAAATCGTGATGATTACTGCAAACCACGCTAATCCTTTAAACAGGTTACGAAATAGAAAACTTGATCTGGTTTCTTCTTGTTCTTCTGGTGGCGTCATGCTTAGTTTAAAATAGGGTGTCGCCTAAACGGCTTCGATTCGTCAAATAGTTTTCGGTAGGTAATATGCGTTTTTGAAACGAATCCACCAACTTGTTCTACTACTGTAATCATTTTTGGATTAAAGTCACCAATCCAATTCATCTCATATTCGTCATAACGTTTGTATTCATCTTGCAATACTTTACGAGCGGCCAGAATCATCGCGCCATCGGCTCCTTTCCCCTGATGTTCGGGCACAACACCAAACAAAATACCAAATGCCTTAGTGTTTATTTTTCGGAATTGGTACCAAACAAACTTCACCTTACCCAGCCAGTCCAATTTTCCATTTACATGCTTAAATATTTGGTTGATTTCCGGTAGTGAAAGGAAGAATGAAATGGGCTCGCCTTTGTAGAAGCCGAAATACAAAAGCTTCTCATCAAGTATGGGCTTCATTTGCTTTACGATGAGAGCCGCTTGCTGCGAATTGATCTCCGGATTTTCTGCCCTATTGGCCCAAGCTTTATTATACACGGTGCGAAGGTATTCTCCGAGTTTTCCGATTTCATCTTTACGCAAATGACGAAATTCATAGTCAGGATCTTTGGCAATCAAATCGGCTTTATAGGCTAGTTTGGGCGAAAGCGGATCGATAATTTTTCGAGCAAAAGTCAATTGTTTGAAATACTCTTTAAATCCATATGCCTCGAAAAAATCCTTATAATAAGGAGGGTTGTAGTTGCATTGGTAATTGGGCTCACGTTCATAGCCATCAATGAGCAATCCCCACCACCGATCACGACTTCCGAAATTGATAGGTCCATCCATCGCTTGAGCTCCTTTTGATTCAATCCAGTTTTTACATTGATCAAACAACGCAAACGCTGCCTGGCGGTTATTGATGCATTCAAAAAACCCTATTCCTCCAGTCGGCTGGTCGTTTCCTTTGGTAAGGGTTTTTTGATCAATAAAAGCTGCCACCCTGCCAATCGTCACACCTTGATCGTTCGTAAGAATCCACCGAATACACTCGCCATGCCTGAAGGTTTTGTTTTTCTCGGGGTTAAATACGTTCTCAACATCTTTATCGAGTGGGCGAATCCATTGCGGCAAGTTTTTATAGAGCGTTAACGGGAAGAGCAAAAATTCTCTTTTATCCTCCTTGGTAAGCACTTCTTTAAAATTCATTTTTTATCAGGTATAACTGACGCGAAGGTATGATTGGGGAGCTTTAATTCAAAGGTGGTTCCCTTGCCGAGTTGGCTGGTTATTTTCAATAGGCCACCAATTTTTTCTACTGCATTTTTAACAATATAGAGACCCAGGCCTGACCCGTCAGACTGGACGCTGGCGCGGTAGAACATGTCGAATATTTTGTTTTGATCGGCCACGCTGATTCCGATACCATTGTCGGAAAAAGTAATGATCGACCGATCTGGGTTTGTTTGCACCTTGATGCTGATCTCGGCATTTGGTTTTTCAAAATCGCGGTACTTTATTGAGTTAGAAATCAAATTTCGGAAGATCTCGCCAATCCGCCATTTGTCGCTGAAAAATGCTTCGCTCGAAATGTCTAAATGCTTAATGATTGTATCTGCGCCCTTTAGGTAGTCGAGATCTTTGAAGGAATTTTCAATCAACAATTGAAGATCTATTTTTTCGATTTTTACATCGAGTTTTAGGTTCTTGGAATGGCTCAACACATCGCTGATGAAGTTGTCCAGTTGTTTGATTTTTTGGCCAATAATTTTGACATAGTCAGCTAGATTATCGTCATTTCCCTCTAACGTAGCCAGATTTACTAGCCCAAGGACCGAAGAAAGCGGTGCTCGCAAATCGTGAGACACCTTGTAGACAAAATTGTCCAATTCTGCATTTCTCACTTTTAGCTCTTCCTCAACTCCCTTTTGTTCAGTAATATCAACGTAAGAGCCAAAAATACCAATTGTCTTATCTTCTAATAGAATAGGCACTCCATAGATGATGACAAACATCTTCCTACCATCTTTTCGAACACGAGCACTTTCTAGGCGCACTAGTTGCTTGGCCGAGATGAGAGAATCCAAATCATTTCCTTCTTCTTTTAAATCGAGAGGCACAATAAATTGGTTAAGGCTTTTTCCGGTGAGGTCATTTTGTGTAAAGCCAAACATTTTTTCAAAACCCTGATTGACCAACAACACTTTTCCTTTTTCATCTAACATCACTTTTCCAAAAGGTGAATTGTGAAACAATTGTGTAAACAGTGTTTCTGATTTTCTGATGGCGCGCTTGGATTCAAATTCTTCCGTTATATCTTTTATAATCAACTGTATGGCGGGCTTGTCTTGGTAAGAAAACGGAAAGGCCGAAGTTTCAACAATAATTTCCTTTCCATCTAACCTGATATACTTTTCCTGTATTGTGGGTGCGGAGACTCCATTCAGAACACGTTTCATCCGGTCGACCACAAGCGTTTTATAGTCTGGGTGTACGAAATCCAATACAGGTTTACCTAAAAGTTCTTGCGGTGAACTTGCACCCATGATGGCAGCAGCACGTGAATTGGCATACACCAAAATGCCGTTCTGGTGTATGCCCACTCCCAATGGTAGCGACTCTAAAAGATTTCTGTATCGCCCCTCTTTTTCAACGGTAATATGATCCTCAATTTTTCGCCTGTCAAAATCTTGAAGTGTACCTGCTGTCCGTAAGACGTTTCCGGCTGCATCGCGCTCAATTGCTTGCCCTCGTTCCAACACCCATTTCCAGCCACCATTTTTTAGTTGGAAACGATAAACACTTTCATAGTATTCTGAATTGCCCCGTAAGTGGTTTTCAATGACTTCCTGGTAGCTGGCCTTGTCTTCTGGATGGATAAAGTCCTCACAATGACAAAACATGTCCTCCAACTCAGCTTTAGGATAGCCCACTATTTCAGGCCAGCGGTCATTAATGAATGTTTGATTGGTTTGTAAATGGTAGTCCCAGATGCCCAGATCAGAGCCCTTTGCTGCCAATTCTAGTCGTTGGTTTGCCTCCGCAATGTTTTGTTCCGCTTGCCTGCGAGCAGATACATCGGTAAATACGCCTCTCCATACCACATTGCCGTTCTCCAGTTTACTTGCATTAGCACGCGCATTTACCCAAATCACGTTTCCAGTCGCCTGTAAAACCCTGCCCTCCCAGTCAAAATTTTCTGCATTTCTAATCCACTGTTCATATTTTACAGTGAATGATGGCCTTTCTTCAGGGTGTATAAAGGAGAACAGTGAAAGAGATCCTTCCAGCATGGTTTCACTGGTCAAGCCAAACAAGATCTCGCAATAGGGGCTGATATAGGTGAAATCTTTTCGCCCATCTGAAAAATAAGTGTACTCAAAAACGGCCACTGGCAGTTTTTCAAGAATGGGATAAATAACGTTGCCAGAGGATATAGAACTCATGAATGTTAAATATACTTCAACAAATTGAATACGACAACAGCAGTTGATGTATTTTGGTCATTAGAATAAAATGCGACAATCCAATTCTCAAAAGCAGCGTTTTGTTTGAAGCAGAAACATGAAAAAGCGCGTAAATATTTTTACTAACTTGAAGCCAGTTTATGGACAAAGCACTTGAAAAAAAATTGTTGATAAGCAAGGCGAAGAGGGTTACCGTGATCAACGCACCTTCGGATCTTTTTCGTTTCGAGGGAACAAAAGAGAGGTCGGTAGATGTACTTTTAGTCTTTGTCAGAGACAAAAAGGATGTATCGATGTCGGTTGATCAAGCGATTTCATCGTTAGGTTCAGAAGGAGTTCTTTGGTTTGCTTATCCAAAAAAATCATCAGGGATTAAAACAGACATTAATAGAGATTCAGGTTGGTCGCCACTGGCCAAAAATAAATTTGTTCCCGTTACACAGGTTGCTATTGATGAAATTTGGTCTGCTTTGCGCTTTAAGCCGGTAGATCAAATACCAAAATTGACTCGCAAAACCGCAATTGGTCAGCAGCCTTTCAAGCCTGGCAAGGAAAGAACGCTTGAGCTGTCAACCGAGTTTCAACAGCTTCTAAGTAAAAATAAAAAGGCTGACGTTTTCTTTAAGAGCTTGTCATTTACAAATAGAAAGGAGTATGTTGCCTGGCTAGAGTCGGCAAAAAAACCTAAAACAAAGCAAAAAAGACTCACGAGCGCGATTGAAAAATTATTGTCAGGAAAAAGAAATCCAGGCGAAAAATAGCTTAAACACTTTTTGTTAATCTTAGGCATGGCATAGAACCTAGCCACGAATGCAAAAATAAACACGAATAAATTGGTCAAGTATTCAAGATAAAATTCGTGTAATTTCGTGTTATTCGTGGCAAGATAAATTGACTTAGATTTTAACGAAGACATATTCCGAATACATGAAAAAACTCCTTTCGATACTTTTGTGCTTCAGTCTAGCAACGGCTATGGCACAGGTGCAAGTGGGGAAGGCCTCGTTTTATGCTGACAAATTTGAAGGCAGCCCCACTGCAAGTGGTGAAAAATATCGAGCGTCTAGGTTGACCGCGGCACACAAGACACTGCCTTTTGGCACCAAAGTGCGAGTAACAAATCTAGCCAACAATGAGTCGGTTGTCGTCACTATCAATGATCGGGGTCCATTTGTGGAGGGAAGAATCATTGATGTATCAAAATCAGCCGCTGAACGTTTGAGTTTTTTCAACCAGGGTACTACAGAGGTAAAGATGGAAATTGTTGATGCGACAGATGGCAAGCAGGACACCCAACCAGTCGCGGTAGACCATGTGGTGGTGGAAGATAAAGAAACCTACCAATTTGATATCAAACGGGTTAATCCAACCGGTTATGGACTACAGTTGGGAACTTATCAAGAATTGGTCAACGTCATGAAAATAGTGGACAACTTGCGGAGTAGTTATAAAAAGAAGGTGGCGGTACAAGTAAAAATTGTTAACGGAGTAAAATACTACAGTATCATGATAGTGGGATTCAGTAAGCGAGATAAAGCGGACGGATTGATGGTTGACTTAAAAAAGAAATTTCCAGATTCGTTTGTTGTTGATTTCTCTAAGTAGAATACCGATTTTAATTTCTGCAATCCACTTTCGTACTAGTTCTATCCCTTCGGACTTGATATTTTTTCGGGCACTATTGATAGAGCTTATTCGGATGTCCACACTTTTATTCTTACCAGATTCAATTCAAACCACTAACTTTCGACCTCACGATTGATTTTGTCAAATGCTACAACTCCTGAGCGAGTCATCCTTACTATTGCTATTTCTGGTCTTGGCCGTTGGTGCGCCCCTTGGCAAAATTAAAATTGCCAGTGTCAACTTAGGTATTGCATCGATCCTTTTCACGGGGTTGGCGTTTGGTGCGTTAGCTCCCAACATCAAACTACCGGCTATTGTCTATGAAATTGGCTTAGTGCTTTTCATTTATTGCATCGGGGTTTCCAGTGGTGAACAATTTTTTGGAAACTTGAAAAAGAAAGGTTGGAAGGAGAATGTATTGACATTCGGTGCAATTGTTTTAGTCTTTTTTGTGGTTGTCGTTGTTGGAATGTTCTCTTCGATCGAATCTTCTTACCTGGCGGGCATTTTTGCTGGTAGTCTCACGAACACGCCTTCTCTGGCCGCCTCTTTGGAGTTCATCAAAGCGTCTGCCCCGGTGGCACTGATTGAATCGGCATTGGCCGAACCCGTAGTAGCTTATTCAGTATGTTACCCGATGGGTGTGATCGGAATGATTCTCGCCATTGTATTGTTCCAGAAAATTTTCAAAACTTCGTTAAAAACGAACGATCAACTAGCGGATGCGGAAAAACTGACAAACGCAACAGTAGTTGTTTCGAATGACAGCGTTGTAGGTACTTCTATTGCGGAACTGAGGATGAAACACGGGCTTAAAGTTGTGTTTGGCAGGATGAAGCGTGGCACTACTTCATTTTTGGCACTGGATAATTTGTTGCTTGAGCATGGTGATTTGATGACGATAGTTGGTAAACCAGCGCAAGTGGAGAAAGCGTTAAACTTTCTAGGAACGCGGAGTGAGCACAATCTTGAAATGGATCATCAACAACTGGATGTGCGAAGGATGTTTGTTTCTAATCATGACCTGGTTGGTCAATCCTTGAAGGATCTTAATTTGCCACACACGATGGGCATCATCATCACACGCATCCGGAGAGGCGACATTGATATTTTGCCAAATGCTGAAACCACTCTACAGTTTGGTGATCGCGTACGCGTTTTGACGGGACGAAGTGAACTCGCATCGGCAAGTAAGTTTTTTGGCGATAGCTATGCAGCTCAGAGCGAAGTTGATATTCTTACTTTGGGCCTGGGAGTTGCTGCCGGATTTCTTCTTGGAATGATACCTATCCCGTTGCCAGGGGGAATTATTTTAAAATTAGGCATTGCGGGTGGCCCATTGATTGTGGCATTGCTGCTGGGCTCCGTCAATCGAATTGGGAAGTTAGTGTTTGTGATGCCTTACAGTGCTAACAATACGATTCGGCAACTTGGGCTTGTGTTGTTTTTAGCGGGTGTTGGTACCCGATCAGGGTACGCCTTTCGAGAGACGATGACGCAAAGCGATCAGGGGCTCAATTTCTTTCTCATTGGGGCAAGCATTACTATTTCGATAGGATTCTTATTTCTTTTTGTGGGCCATCGGTTTTTAAAAATTCCTTTTCCGAAGCTAGCGGGTATGCTGGCGGGGTTTCAAACGCAACCAGCAGTATTGGCATTTGTGAACGAACAAGCTAAAAGTGAACAACCCAGTATTGGTTATTCTTCTGTTTTTCCTATTGCTACCTTAACGAAAATTATTTTTGTGCAAATTCTACTCACGTTACTGGCTTAATCGTTTAAAGAGTACTTGCCATTTTTAGAGCGAGGTTAATCATATCCGTTGTGTGCCGCTCGCGATCCTTTGCCGATAGGGCTCCACCGGTAACAATGTTATCACTCACCGTCAGCAACGAGATACTACGAACCTTAAAATAGCTGGCCATCGCATAGAGCATACTGGTTTCCATATCTACCGCCAGCACTCCCTCTTTCACGATGGGTTCATACCGATGGGGGTCTTCGCTATAAAACAGATCTGTGCTAAAAACGCTTCCGGTGAGGAGAGAAACATTCTCTCTTAGCGCTGTTTCTTTTGCCAATGAAACGAGTGAAGGATCAGCCACCGCATTTCGTAAGGAAGGTGAAAGGTATTGCTTAACAACATCAGAGTCGGTACCGGATTCCGTAGCCAAGATCACTTGGCCCAGTTTAATGTTCTCTTGAATTGCTCCACATGTCCCCACGCGAATGATGCAAGATGCGTGATACTCGCAAATCAACTCATGCAAGTAAAGTGCGGTGCTGGGTATGCCCATGCCGGTTCCTTGTATGGAAATCGGTCTACCGTGATACATACCGGTATACCCAAACATCCCCCGAATCTGATTATAACAAAACGGTTTTTCAAGCCATGCCTCGGCATGATGTTTTGCGCGAAGAGGATCGCCTGTGATCAGAACGGTCTTTGCTATCTCTCCCTCTTTTGCTTCGATGTGTAGACTCATGCTAGATTTTATTAGTATATTCAAATTGATCAATCACCAGGCGTAACATCTTTTATTTCATGTTGGCTATGGTGTCTCTTGAATGTCAATTTGTGGGTGATCCAAAAAAGTATGGTGTGATTATGGGTATAACTTGTCGGTGTCGTTTGCACAAATCTACTCATGTATCCCACCTGATATTGAATATTTTTCCCTTGCAAACCAAAGGATAGTTGAATACGGTTCTGATCAAAGGTACTCACCACGGACTCACCGAAGTTAAGAAGTACCTCATCAGCGACCACTACATATGGCTGCCATTTCCGAATTCCCGATGAACCTATCATTTTCCTAATGGCGGTAAGAAAGCGAATACGGTTAGTGAAGGAGTATTCATCCAGAAGTTCATTATTAGCAATATCTTGTTTAAAACGCGCATCATAACGAATACGCTGCACGAGCGAATGGGAGTGTTGCAAAGGAAAGGAAAATACCACTTGTCCCCATGGCCGATGCTCTCGTCTCGTAAGTATCGGATTCAGTTGTGACTGCGGCAACAGTAAAAAAGCATACCCGCCTGTCAGGTTAAAGCTGGCAAAGTGGCGTGTGATTCCTGTGCGTGCTACAAAAAAACCTTCTGGCACATAGTGAAAGTCATTCCACCACGAATAGTGATCGCTCAACTTGGTAGAAGACATGTAGCCCAGCCAAAACTGATTTACATTTTTGACTTTTTTTGATTGGGCAATGCTGTTAATTGAATTCGACAACAATATAACAGAGCAACAAAGTAAGACGGATACTTTATACATGAGTGAAATCAGAAACGCATTCAAACCTACACATCATTTTTATCACCGTTGTGAAAAATAATTATGATTGTTATCAGTTCCGCAATCGGAATAGATTTTTCCGTAACCGATTAAAACTTCTTAGACTCGCCTATTTCCGTTTTTGGCATGACTAAACTCATTTAGCAGATCCAAGCACGTCACTATGTTTACACCAAAACATAAGCCAAATGAAAACTAATCATCAAGAACTAAAAAATTGGGTAGAAGAAGTAAAAAATCTGGTAACCCCCGATCAGGTAAGGTGGTGCGATGGTTCAACGAAAGAGTATGACGAGTTATGCGCACAGCTTGTTTCGAAGGGAACATTCATCAAGTTAAATGAAATGAAACGACCTAACTCATTTGCATGTTTCTCTGACCCCAGTGATGTAGCACGGGTGGAGGATCGTACCTATATATGCAGTCGCAGGAAAGAAAACGCAGGACCTACCAACAACTGGAAGGATCCACGCGAAATGAAAGCTGAACTAGAGCCCGTGATGCGTGGAAGCATGAAAGGACGTACGATGTATGTCATTCCTTTCAGTATGGGGCCAATTGGTTCGCCCATGTCGCAGATAGGAGTGGAGATTACCGATTCAGAATATGTAGTGGTGAACATGCACATTATGACACGTGTGGGTAACCGAGTACTTGATGTGTTGGGTGACAACGGAAGTTTTGTAAAATGTTTGCACACGGTAGGTGCACCTTTAGAGAAAGGGCAAGCAGATGCAAAGTGGCCTTGCAATCCAACTTTAAAGTACATCGTTCACTATCCTGAAGAGCGTTCCATTGTTAGTTATGGTTCAGGCTATGGCGGCAACGCCTTGCTGGGAAAGAAATGTTTTGCGCTACGCATTGCGTCAACGATGGCGCAGGAAGAAGGTTGGTTGGCAGAACACATGTTGATCATGGGTGTGGAAGATCCGCATGGAGAAAAAACGTATTTGGCAGCTGCCTTCCCCAGTGCTTGCGGAAAAACAAATTTTGCCATGCTCATTCCGCCAAAAGAATTCAGCGATTGGAAGATCACAACCATTGGCGATGACATCGCGTGGATCAAACCCGGAAAGGATGGTCAACTCTACGCCATCAATCCTGAAGCTGGCTATTTTGGAGTAGCGCCCGGTACCAATGAAAAAACAAACCCGAACGCGATCAAGTCCATTGCTAAGAATACAATATTTACCAACGTGGGTGTAACCCCGGATGGAGATGTGTGGTGGGAAGGATTAACGAAAGAAGTTCCTAAAGACATCATTGGATGGAATGGTAAAAAGTGGGATCCGACCAGCGGAAAACCGGTGGCACATGGTAACTCTCGCTTTACAGCTCCTGCCACACAAAACCCTTGCATCGATGAGCAGGTGGAGAATCCAAATGGCGTGCCTATCAGTGCCTTCATTTTCGGAGGAAGAAGAAGTACGACTGTTCCGTTGGTATACCAGGCGATCAACTGGAGTTATGGGGTGTACACTGCTTCAACGATGGGTTCTGAAACAACCGCTGCGGCTTTTGGAGAGCAAGGAAAAGTGAGAAGAGATCCGTTTGCAATGCTGCCTTTCTGTGGATACCATATGGCAGATTATTTTAATCACTGGTTACAATTTGGTCGCGACTTACCTTCTCCCCCTCGCATTTTTAATGTCAACTGGTTCCGCAAAGATGAAAAAGGAAATTTCATCTGGCCGGGATTTGGCGACAACATGCGCATCTTGAAATGGATCATTCAACGTGTGAAAGGGAAAGCCTCTGCCGTAGAAAGTCCGATTGGGTGGATGCCACACTATGACGACATCGACTGGAAAGGACTGGATGGTTTTTCAAAGGAGCAATTTGAAGAACTGATGATGATCGACCGGGAGGCTTGGAAACAAGAATTGTTGTCTCATGCTGAGCTATTCGAAAGGATGTATGACAAGCTGCCGAAGGAATACATTTTTATGCGTGAGTTGCTGCTCTCTGGTTTGTGGCGGTCAAAGGCACAGTGGAAACTGGAGCCGGAGGCGGAGTAATTTGAAGAAGTTGCATTTGGAAAAAGGGAGGGTGTTGCACCTTCCCATTTTTAATTTGGCTGACGGCTCTTTAAAGAAAGCAGTTTATCTTTCAACGCTAAGGCCGTTCCACGATCCATTATGTTTGGTAGTTCTGCCAACGCCAAATCAATTTTCGAATGGGCTTCCGCTGACTTATCTTCCAGGGTGCGAATCGCTGCCTCCGTGGCAAATACTTGAGCTTTTGGAATAATGGAAGAGGGCTTGAACCGATTCCAATAGTCGAGTGCTTTTACCAAGTCTTTTTTTGCGGCTGCGTAGAAGAACGCGGCATCGAGCCAAACAATACTCCGGATGCCATCAGGAATGCTTTCGCTGTCATCCATGTAGGCCAGGAGATGCTGCTCTGCCAAATCAAGATTACCTTTATCCCACGCAGACTGATGGAAAAAACTTTGGATGTAAACGGCAAAGGGTGAATTCAATTTTTCCCCGAGCTGACTGGCTTCCTCCAACTCACTCCAATCTAATAAGCCAGGCCGTACCCCGCCCGAACTCTGGGAAAGAATTTTCAACATCAGCACCTCAAATCGAGCGGCTTCTCCACCGCGTTGTAGGTTTAGTATTCGACCGCCATCAGATGTAAATCCACCCATGTGCAGTGGAATGATGGTGACCGCAAAAATCAAAAGGGAGAAAAAGGCAATTAGTAAAAAGAGAAAACCGAGTGAAGACGCAGCGGGAAGCAACAGGTAGAAACCATAAAACAATCCCGCTAAAATCAAACTGGCAATTGGACCACCCGCTGCATAAATGGAAAATCGATTTTTTAGATTTTCTGTTCCCGTAGGCATGCAGATAACCATTCCGCCTGCGGTGTTTATATTTTTATTCCATTTGAATTTCCATCCTTCTTGTTCTTTATCCCACATGAATGGGCCCACTACATACATTCGAAAATCAAACTTCTGCCACACCCCCGCTACGGCATGTCCCGCTTCGTGAAAGCCAATGACCAGAAAAAAAACGGGGATGAATGCCATCCCCACCATCAGTACCACACTACCCGGAAGATTTTTGCCCGCCTGAAAGCCCAGTTTACCGATGAAGAAACCCATTACGACACAAAGTATCATCAGTAGGATAAAGCCGACAATTTTTGATTTTTTCTTTTTCGATGTCATGGACTAAAGCATTTCTACCATTAGTGCCTAAACTGCTTTTAAAATTACATCAAATCAACCAGATTTTTTTTTCATCCCGAACAGAAATCTGGTTGCATTAAATGGTCGAATCAATAACACGTAAATTACCACACAACTAATTAATGTGAGAAAACAAAACGTCCGTACTTGGCGGCAATGCTCCAGTTCCATTGGCAAACATAGTAGCCAATGGCTATAATCACAGACTGATGTAAATTATAAAAAGGGTATAACCCTTCGCTGATTTTGGAAAGCCACGGATGCGGCCTATTCAAATAATGCTGACCAAACGAAATAATAGTGATTACCGTAAACCAGCTTACAAAAATAGCTACCACATCAAAGATCGTTTCGACTTGATCGTCTGTCCAGGGAAGAATAGCTAAATCACGAAAATAAAAGTAGCAGATGTAAAATGGAATGAGTGAGATGATTGTCGTGATAAGCAAATGTTTACGGTTGTTGCCAATCGCTTGCCAGAGTTGAGGAATGGCATAACAGATGATGCCCATCACAAAAAACAGAAAATAGAAGGTGAAGTAGGCCCATTCTTTCATTAGGTCATGTGTTTCTTCTGGAAAATGGGGACGCAAAAAAATCTGAGTAAGTAAAATGAAAACGGAAGGAATGAAGAGCAAGCCGGCAGGGCTTCCTAAAAGTTGTAAAGTTTTAGTCCTGAGTTTCTCTGAATTCGGTGATCGCAAGAACTTCAAAAGCGGAATGGCTATCAGCGAATAAATAAAGACATATAAAATAAACCAGAGGCGATGCCAGCTCAAGCTTCCTTTTGGGTAGGGGATAAAACTAAATACGGTTTTATAGAACTCCCAGTAGTTTGCATATTGGCCAATTCGCTCGTAGTAGATCTGAGGTGGCACGATTACTAGCATCCCAAAAATTAGGGGAACAAACAAGCGCTTAAATCGCTCCACGCGAAACTGACTGGGGGTGCGTTTACCCATCGCCATGTACGTTCCGGCTCCGGATATGAACAGCAACAACGGCATTCTGAAATAGTGCGACCATACCATCCAATACTGAAAAGAGTAACTCAATTCATTGTTTTTTACATGCCAACCCCAGTGGTTGAACCACAAGCCCGTGTGGAAGAAAAGTAAGATAGCGATGGCGATGACGCGCAGCCAGTCGAGGTCGTGCCTTCTGCCATCCGAAGCTTCAGCGAAGGATGGTCGGAGTTCATTAGTGGTTGTTGGTTCACATTCCGTTTATTTTTCTGTAAAGAAACGGGTATGAACTACTTGAGGAAGGCTTTTTTTATAGATTAGAAGGCCGATTTTATAAAGTCGAACGCGAGTTGGCTAGATGTCCTACACCTTCAAGGTGTAGGACACCTAGCACCAGACTTG
Source organism: Cytophagales bacterium (assembly GCA_020402945.1). Lineage (GTDB taxonomy): Bacteria > Bacteroidota > Bacteroidia > Cytophagales > Cyclobacteriaceae > ELB16-189. The sequence goes on from JADBYQ010000013.1 coordinate 187,899, forward strand.
CGAAAGATTCCTCAAATCGCTATTTTTTGGAATGTTTCTTACAGAAGGCGAGATCTATCATATTTTTAACATGGGCAATAATAAACAACCCATCTTCTTTGCGCCTGAAAATTATTTATATTTTTTGAGTAAAATAGACCGTTATCTGACTCCGTGTTGCGATCTTTTAGCCTGGTGTTTAATGCCGGACCATTTTCACCTTCTAATACATGCCAACACAATTTCAACGATAATTATCAAAGATGGAAGTTTTGGACGACAACAATTTTCGCAAGGGATTAAGCAACTTCTGAGTTCATACACAAAGGCAATCAATACGCAAGAGAAACGAACCGGAAGTCTCTTTCAGCAAAAAACTAAGGCAATTTGTGTTGATAAAAACGACCATGCGCTAACGGCATTTCACTATATTCATCAAAATCCTCTTAGAGCCGGTCTCGTCAAAAAAATGGAAGATTGGCCTCATAGTTCCTTCTCAGAATATCTTGGGTCTCGAAAATCAATTTGCAATATAGGCTTAGCGACAGAACTCTTCGCGCTGAATCCTTCAAGATTCTATGGGGATTCTTATAATGCCATCAATTTTAACACGGGTGATTTTGATTGATTATTGGTGAGGTGTCCTACACCTCCAAGGTGTAGGACACCTAACTCACAGGCGATTTAGAAATTGATGATCATTATTTTTCACCCTGCGAGGTTTTATCCACCTAACAGCTCGCCAAAGAATAGATCGTAAATTCAGTCCCTACGTTTGCATAGTTTTGGGTAATTGAAAAATTAACTCCCATTATTTTTGAAAAACACATTGTGTTTGCAGATATTAGGACAACAATATCTACCTGTTTAAATAATGATAAGTAATCCGGACGATGAGCTTGCTAGTTCTCACGCCAACATCCCGTTAGAAAACACTTCAGAGCGAGTTGCCCCCAGTGACTATAGCGAAAGAGAAATCGTGGGAACGCACAACTATCGTCACACAGGTAGGAAGAGCTTCAGAGAATATCTACTCGAGGGCCTCATGATTTTTGTGGCTGTAAGCATGGGCTTTATTGCTGAGAACATCAGAGAAAATACTGCTGATAACGAACGAGAGCAAACCTATATGAAATCGTTAGTTGAAGATCTTCAATTTGACACTTTGATGTATTCAAAAAGCAGGGAAAATCTAGCTCAAGACTTACTCATGTTTGATTCTTTGATAGATATTCTTAGTAGCTATAAAAAGGAAAAGAACACCAACAAAGCTTCCTATTATGCACGACTGATTACTGTAAAATTTGATAAACTTATTTTTAGGGAAGGGACTTACGATCAAATGAAATCTTCTGGCGATCTTCGCTTGATTCAGCATAGAAATGTGGCCGACAGCATTTCTGATTATTACAACTCGATCAAAATAATCAGCTCTCAAAATATTATTACTGACCACAGAGCGAACTTATACATTAGTCTCGCAAATAAAATTTTCGATGCTAAAACAATGCTACAAATTTTCAAAGACAGAAAAGAGCCAACTAACGCTAAACCACTTGTTGATGATCATCAAGTAATTAATGAATTTTTAATGGCAACTCAATATTATTATGGTTCCTTGCATTTACTAGCGAAATGGGGTTCCGAGCGAAATGAAAAGACGAAACGATTGCTTACGCTAATCAATAAAGAATATCATAAAAAAAAAGAATAGCCAATGGGACAAGGTAAAAATCCTTCCGTTAAGAAAGGCCTTAAAGAATATTTACTTGAAGGCCTCATGATTTTCGTAGCTGTAAGCATGGGCTTTATTGCGGAGAATATCAGGGAAGATTTGGCTGATAATGAAAAAGAGATAAAATACATACGCTCATTTTATTCTGATCTTTCAGAAGACGAGAAAAATTTAGAAAAACTCGTCCGAGCCATTCAGATACAATCAATTCAAGCTGCAGATTCCGTTATGCTACTAGCAGACAGTCTGAACACAGGAAAATATGACAACCATTTCTATAGTTTTTCAAGTAGGCTCATTCGGCAGCAGGGCATACGTGCCTATGTTACTGATAGAACCATGGAGGAAATAAAGAATGCCAGTGAAATGAAGCTGATAAAAAACAAACTGATAACCGATAGCTTGTTAGACTACTACAAAGAAATAGTGCTACTGGATTATTTTCAAAACATACTTTTAGGATATAAAGCAAAATTAAAGGATGATCTACCCTATGTGTTCGATGCAAAAGAATATTCCAAACTCTTTAAGGAAGATGTAGATATCCACGCAACGTCACTTAACGGAAAGCATTTACGCTTACTAAAACCGAGTAAAAATATTATGAACCAAATTTTAATTGAAATTTACGATATCGGTGACCTTAGTAGGGTTATTTACAGAAGAGCTATTAAACAACAAACAAAAGCAAGCTCTATAAAAAAGATGATAGACGAATTTTATCAATTGAGTAGCAACTAATACCATGGAAGAAAATAGCGCCCCAGAAAAAGGAAAAAAGAAACTTAAAGAATATTTACTCGAAGGCCTCATGATTTTTGTGGCAGTTAGCATGGGCTTTATTGCTGAAAATCTCCGAGAATACATAGGGCAAACGAAACAGGAAGCGGAATATGTTAAGTCGTTGATAAACGATTTGAAATTGGATACGACTTACCTTAGTAAAAGCAATTTGGTGAAAATGGAGGCTGAGCAATCAGCCACAGATTTACTAAACTATTTCAAGGAAAATCCTGATGCGGAAAACATTCCTACTGCTTTGCTCTTTAAAATAGATATTTCTAACCAACTGTTAATTTTTATTGGTCATACAGGGGCTATCGAACGGTTGAAAAATTCAGGCTCTCTAAGATTAATAAAAAACAAAGCACTGGTAGATTCAATAGAAGCCTACTATCAACAAAATAAAAGGGTGGATCATTTAAACAGCCTATTGCTAAATAATCAAGATTATGCGAGAAAGCTGAAACAAAAAATGATTAATGCAAAAGATATCATTGGCATTTTTGATTCGTTGATCGTTAACCGACCAATCAATAATCAAACGAATTATATTTCTTTAGAAGAAGAATTCATAAATGAATACATTAATCAGCTCGTTTTCACGTATCGTTTATCGTTAAGCATAAAAAAATATATAAAAGTTTAATTCAAAAATCATCACAACTCTTTCGACAACTAAACGAGGAATATTAGATGGAAAACGAATTGAAAATAGAAGAAAAGCAAAACGCCCGTCTTGTTAAGAAAAGCATCAAAGACTATGTTCTCGAAGGCATTATGATTTTTGTTGCTGTTAGTATGGGCTTTATTGCCGAGAACATCAGAGAAAATATTACCGAAAACAATCAAGCACAGGAACTTGCTGAAAGCTTATACGAGGAAGTAAAATCAGATTCAATGGTTGTTCAGCAAAAGATTGAATTGCGATTGAAAAAAGAAAAGCAAATGGTTTATTTAAGAGATTTTATGCGAGATAGTAGTTTAGATAAACTAGGATCGCGATTTGGTAAGGCTGCCTTTTGGACGAATCAAGTGGTTAGTACCATACTTTTTGAGCCTCAAGATGGTATTCTTATGCAACTTAAAAACTCAAACAATTTCAAATTTTATAGAAATAGAAAACTGCAAAATGCTGTAGGCAAATATGCTGTTGCCATCAATCGTGTAAGAATTAGAAATGAGCAAGAGTTCAACGTGGTAGATAATTTTATAAGGAAAGAAAGTATCCATTATTTTGATTATCAATGGCAGGAAAAGGTTTCAAATGATGGTCAACTAACCGTTGCTGATTTGATCAGCAAAGATTCCTTTCCTGAGGGACCTTTTTATATACAAAATAAAAAATCATTTAATCGCTCAGAATCTTCGGGCATTGTATCACAATATTTATTAACAATTCGAGGCACAACCCATTTGCAATACATGGACTATAAAAATGCTAATCGTGAGTTGTTAGAGGCGTTGCGTAAAAATTACAAACTCGAAAACAAATAAAGATGCGAATCTGAAAAAATCTCATCCCCTTCTATTGAAGAAAACATAAACAAAATTCATTAGCCCCTGAAAAAAATTGGCTTTAATCTTTCAGTGTTCTCTCGAAATGAAAAGCAGACACAGAAAAATGGCTTGTACGAATCCAAGAAATATGGAGATGCTAAATAGATTGATCCGTGGAACCATTTTAGTGAAGATGCTGCAAAGTAAAATTTTCAAGTCGATGCAGCACTTCTCATAGCAAACCACTAAGCCTTTTTTAAGAAACTCAAGCTCTTGACTTTGGTATATTCAGATTGCTATCTTTAACGGATGGAACAAATAATAGCGAAAGCAATACTCGCAGATGTCAACGCCATCAACCACCTGGTTAACTCCGCCTACCGTGGGGATTCATCCAAACAAGGCTGGACCACCGAGGCAGATCTATTGGATGGTACTCGCATTGATGAAGTAGCCGTGGCTGAACTGCTGACTAAGCCAAACGCAACGATTTTAAAATATTCAGAGGGCAAGGTTATTTTAGGGTGTGTTGAGCTGCGGGACGAAAAAGGTAAATTGTATTTAGGGATGTTGTCCGTTGCACCCAACACACAAGGTAAAGGCATTGGTAAAAGACTAATGGCCGCAGCGGAAGATCATGCAAGATCGCTTGGTCTTAATACTATCTTTATGACGGTGATATCTGTCAGGAAGGAATTAATCGATTGGTATGTTCGGCATGGCTACCAACTAACAGGTGAACGTAAGCCATTTGTGGTGCCGGACACCAGATGGGGTATACCGAAGCAAAAATTGGAGTTTGTTGTGCTAGAAAAGAAACTGATTTGATTTTTTTGAATGACCTTTTCTTCCTCCCTAAAAAAACTTTTTAAGAAAATCAGGAATTTCCTACTGATTGTTTTCTTAGCTCAACTTGTCTACATCATTGCCCTGAAATGGATTGACCCTCCAGTTACACTCACGCAGCTAGGTAGTATATTTCAGGGGTATGGGCTCAAAAGAGAATATGTTTCAAAGAATGAGATGTCGCGTTATGCTGGCCTGGCCGTGATGGCGTCTGAAGATCAATTGTTTCCCGATCATAATGGCTTTGATTTGAAGAGCATAAAGAAAGCACTAGAGAACAACAAAAAGAGACCGAAGCGAGTGCGGGGAGCATCAACCATCAGTCAGCAAGTTGCAAAAAATGTTTTTTTGTGGCAGGGGCGTAGTTGGGTGCGCAAAGGATTCGAGGTGTATTTCACCTTTATGATTGAATGGATTTGGGGAAAGGAACGAATACTGGAAGTCTACCTAAATGTAGCTGAAATGGGCAAGGGAGTTTTTGGCATCGAGGCAGCCAGCAGGTACTACTACAAAAAGCCGGCTAAGAAATTAACGCGCTTAGAAGCTGCGCAGATTGCTGCGATACTTCCGAATCCAAAAAAGTATTTGATAAAACCGCTTTCCAACTATGTGCAAAGAAGATCCAATTGGATATTACGCCAAATGGACAATCTCGAATCTGATCCCGATATCGAATTATTGCTCAAATAGAAAAAACCTTGAATGGACGTGCAAGTTTCAAAGGGTGAATTCAAAAGCTTATATTTTAAATACGCTCAACCAAATAGTGGTTGGACAGAAGATTATTGGAATCAGTTTTTCGAACCTGAACGAGATAAAAACTACTTCTTTGAAGAGGCCGCTTCTCCGGCAGCGAGTCAAATGATGATTGTATCAGGTGGCAATAAACATCGAATGATTTTTTTGACTGAGAATTCTGAAGATTCATTTTTTGCCGAAAACCGCTAGCTACTTGTAGTTCGTAAGCCACCAACATCAAAATTTCATTCTTTATGTAATAGTAACTGGAAGTGTCGGTTCATTTGTTTATTTTTCGATTAAACTAAATTCCAATATGAAGTACTCACTATTTGCAATTGCGTTGTGGTTTGCTTTTCCGCTTGTTGCACAGAATTCAGATTTGCCGACCGATTTTCTAACCAAAGAGTTTCACAAAGACAGAAGAGAAAAGCTGCGTGCTAAGTTACCTGTTAATTCCGTAGCGGTTTTTTTTGCAAGTCCGATTCGAAATCGGGCGAATGACGTTGATTATGTATATCACCAAGACCCAGATTTTTTCTATTTGAGTGGCTATAAGGAGCCGGATGCAGTGTTGTTTATTTTTAAAGACAACCAAACAGCCAATAATGGAACTCAGTACAACGAAATCTTATTTGTGCAACCCCGCAACGAACAACAAGAAATGTGGACGGGTCGCAGACTGGGCGAGAAGGGTGTGAAAGATGTGTTGGGCTTCTCGCAAGCGTTTAACAATACCGAGTTCAAACGCTACGATGTCAATTTTGCGAAATTTGACAAAATACTTTTTACCGATTTCTTCAACGATGTCCGCAACGATCCACGCGATTCATCTGACCTATTTGATTTACAAGCTCAATTCAAAACCAAAGTTAACTATCCTGATAAGAAGGGAATTACACTGGCAGTGGAGCCGACTAAAAACAACTTAGATATGGCCGGCCTAGATCCGATAATGGATGACTTGCGGGGCATCAAGACACCTGAAGAGTTGAATATGGTGAAACGAGCTGTACAGATTTCGTGCATGGGGCAATTGGAAGTAATGAAGGCCATGAAGCCCGGCATGAGCGAGCGCGAGATACAGGGCATCCATGAATTCGTTTTTAAAAAATACCAAGCCGAAGATTTGGGCTATCCTTCCATTGTAGGCGCAGGGCACAACGGATGCATCCTTCACTATATTGACAACTATAAGCCGAACATCTCTAACAAAGAATTGATTTTGATGGATTTGGGCGCAGAATATCGCGGTTATACAGCGGACATCACACGCACAATTCCGGTGAACGGAAAGTTCTCTCTTGAACAAAAGCAGATTTATGAATTGGTGCTGAAGGCGCAAGAGGAGGCGATGAAAATTTGCAAGCCGGGCGCTACCTTTCGGGAATTGACAATTGCTACGCGCATCGCAGTTAATAAGGGCTTGGCAGACTTAGGCATCATCAAAACTCCAGATGAGAAAAATACATACTATCCACATGGCTGTTGCCACCACATTGGTCTGGACGTCCATGATCGTGGTACCTATGACAAGCTACAAGAAAACATGATCATTACCATTGAACCTGGAATATATATCCCTGAAGGTGCGCCATGTGATAAGAAGTGGTGGGGCATCGCAGTGCGCATTGAAGACGACTACCTCATTACCAAAGAAGGATATGAACATTTGTCGGTCTTGGCACCACGGACAGTGAAGGATATTGAGGCCGCTATGAAGCTACCAAGTCCACTAGATAATTTTATTCTTCCCGAATTAGGCAAAGCGAAAAAAAACTAAGCAGTCCTTCTGTCTTCCTCGCTGGGTCACCCGAGAGTTCATGTAATTTGGAATAGTTTTAGCAAGGTTCGCTGTTCTTCATTGGGTAGGAATAGGCGGGATTCATTTGTTTTGGAATAAGGTAAAGTGATGGTAACTTTGTAAATAGTTTTAAGTATGTCAATTGCTTTTTCAGGGCTTAATCCTGCCTTCTTTTCCTTAAGCAATCTTTCAAGTTCCTTGAATATTTTATAGGCGCAGAAGGCGATGCAGATATGTGCTTCTATTCGTCTTTGCAGCCGGTGATAGATGGGTCGGATGCGCAGGTCGGTTTTAGATATTCGGAAAGCCTTTGTATCCATATCCTTGAGTACACAGCTCGGTCACATTGTTATGGGAGAGCAGCCCGGCATCAGCAATGACCACCAGCTTTTCCAAGTTGTATTTCTTGCGGAACGATGCCAGCACGGGCATCAGGGTGTGCCCTTCATATTTGTTGCCCTCGAAAATCTCATAGGCCAATGGATATCCGTCCATACTCGCCAACAGGCCCGGCACGATCTGTGGGCACTGGTGCTTGCCGTCTTTTGAAAAGCCTGTCTTGCGTAGCTGGTCCGGCTCCTCTATCTCAAAGTAGAGTGTGGTCACATCATAGAACACCATGTTGATCTGGTTGTTGAGTATTTGCAAGGTGTGCTTGTAACTGATTTGTTGGATGGTCTGTTTGTGGCTGCTGTGGAGCTTGTCCAGGTAACGGTAGATGCGCTCTACGTCAATGACCGTTCCGTTGTATTTGAACCAGTAATCGGTGGTCTTCAGTTTGCCAACCGGATAGACCAGGCGTGTGATCACCAACGAACGGAACAGTTTGCTGTTGATGGCCTTGAACCCGATCTCGTCAAACAATTTGCCCAACAGGAGTTCTGGGGCCCATCAAGCAGATTTCATTAAGCCCTGTGAAAAACATATCTGACAGAGCCTGTTCTTTCTCTATCTCAAAATTGAAGATGCTTTGTTGGGTAAGCACTCGGATCCTCTCCTTTGCCTGTCGGTAGAACCGTTCTACTTCTTCTGCGTTGGCCGAACTCCCAACGG
>JADBYQ010000130.1 GCA_020402945.1 Cytophagales bacterium
GCACCACTCGGTACAACAGTTTTCGCAGCCGGTGCAACCATGACACAGGCTGCCAGCGGTACGGCTACAACAATCAATGCACCAACGACACAAGGGGTTTACAGGCTGTTCGTCATTGATGCGGCCGGGAATATATCAACGGCCTCAACTGCCATATTAACCGTGGCAAACCAGGATATCGTATTTGCGACAAATATCTTTAAACAAGGTGGTGCTGCCACATCCATTGTCAGTTCTGGAACAGCTTCCAACCAAGTATGGTTTGCACCATTCGGTACCACAATTTTTGCAGCGGGTGCGAGTATGACAAAGGCCGCAAACGGTATAACAACGACCATCAATGCCCCAGCAAACGAAGGGGATTATAGATTGTTTGTCATTGACGCGGCAGGGAACATTTCATCTGCATCAACCGCTATACTCACAGTTGATAATACACCACCTGTTGTTGCCACTGTCGTAGCAACTTCTGGACCTTTAAAAGGAATAGGCAGTACAAGAGGAATTGTCGCTACATCTGTAAATTTTGACGTTACATTTACGGAAACATACGCCACCTTTAGCGGAATTGACGCATCAGATTTTTCTATATTAAAGGATGCGTCATTGACGATTGGTGCTTTATCTATTTCTGGATCGGGTAATACACGAACAATAAATGTGCCTATTGTTTCGGGCACCGGTAAAATAAGTTTAGGCGTAAATGATGATGATACGATACTTGATCCAGCTGGAAATCGGTTGGGAGGAACCGGAGTTGGGAATGGAAATTTTTCGGCAGCATATGTGGGTACTCAATACTATACAATTGCATTTCCAGAGCCCACCAATCCTGTAGCAGCCTTAACAACTCCTACCATTACCACTACTTCCATTCAGGTTCAGTGGAATCAGCCTGGGGGTACTCAAGCAGCAACGCACTATTTGGTAATGGCCAAACAAACTGCCTCTGGTACTTACACGGTCAATCCTCCAGTTGACGGAACTTACATTACTGACGGACTGCTCACACAAAATGTTCTGATTGGTGGACCATCTCAGGTAACAACATTTAGTTCTCTTTTATCCGGTACGAGTTATGATTTTATTATTTTTCCATATACACTTGGGTCAAACAATTCTGATGATAACATCGATTTCAAAACTACAACACCCGCAACTGTCACAGCCGTTACCACGGTCGGTTCGGCTGGAACGCTGACACTTGTTCCCACACCGGTAGCAGTCAGCTCAATCATCAATACATCTGGTAGCGCAGTAACCGTACTTACCTACAATCTGAGGGATGATGGTCCAACTCCGTTAGTGGATAACACACCAACCAAGTTTACCCAATTGATTTTCAATAATGGCAACCCAAGTTTGGATTGGACGACTAGTCTGGCTGGTGTCATTCTTTCTGACGGAACTAATTCCCTGACATCGACAGCAATAACAGCAAACACGATTACCTTTGCCAGCATCCCCTCTAGTGTTGGCGCTCTTGGCTATATAGCCGATGACGCAATCAAAAATTATACACTAAAAGTATGGTTAAAAGATCCGATAACAGTGGTAGATAATAGTATTCTAAGGTTTGTTTTTGCAGATACCGACTTTACTTATGATAATTCGAGCAATAGTCAAATTAGTAGTAAACTTGCCGTGCAAACCATCAATTCTGATCTAAATATTAAGATTGATGTTATCGCCACCTCCCTCGATTTTGTAACGCAACCGAGCATCTTTGCCGGTGTTGATGAAGACATTAATACTTCAACCGGGTATTCTACCGGAATTGTACATGCACGGGATAAGTTTGCCAACCTCGACACAGATTTCAATTACCCCTATGTTTTGAGCGCTCCGGCAGGGCCTGTTCGAAATTCAGCGACAGCAACATTTACAAACGGTGTATTGGATTTGGTGGGAATGAAGTATAACACGTGGGGCATCGGTACGCTCGTAACCACCTCCAACAGCCTCACAAGTGACAATACTCTTTCTGGTAACTCAAAGCCGTGCATCCCTATAAATGTGATCAGTGTGGGCGCAATTAGAGTTTCAAATGGCCAGCCCACCTCGACCAGTTTACGAGGCGGAAATGTGAACACTACGATTTTTGGTGTCTTTCTCAAACCTAATCACTTTGTAAGTAACCAGCCCTTGCTGAAATCGCTGACCTTTGAATTTAGTACCCCCTACAGAACAGCCACCCGAACCACTTTTAAGAACTTTAAGGTTTTTGAAAAAAGGGCGGATTCGGCCCGCGTTTCTGCCGACAATGTGAATGCGTTTGCCACGTTAACAGAGATTGAATCAGTACCAGGCTCAGGAAACTTCGACCGAGTGAAAGTCGCATTTACTTCTGACCGCCCATTGTACCCAGTCAGCAGTAGCCCGGCAACCGTCACCTACTTCCTTGAGACAGACATCGATGTGACAGCATCGAACAATACCCCGAAGATAACGCCCAGGTTGGTAGACCTTGGCCAGGGGGACAATCGCATCGAGATTACGCAGGGAAGCGCAAAAGTGAGTGTACCGGGCAGGGAGTACAGCTTTGCCTCCACAAGACCACCCTTGTTGGTTGGGGCGAGTTGTGTGCCTCCAGCAGGCACTTTGAATGTAAGCGAGGGAATTACGGAAATCGGGTTGACCTTTGATGTGCCCGTTGTAACATTCGATAAAAGGGCAAAGTTGTATTACTACAACACCAACCAACTTGTGGCCACTCTCGAAGCCACCAACGGCATATTCGACAGTGGCACTGCAATAATCAGTACCCCACCGGTGAGAACCATGAATTTCAAAATACCGACCGAGGTAGTGCTTCGGCCTGACTCCGTGTATTATGTGACATTGGCCCAGGGAAAATTTGACCCGATCAGCAAAACAGGTGAAGGACTCTCAGATGATCAATTGAATCTTTACGGTGGTATCGCCTATAAAGGTATTTACTATTTCAAGATTGCATCGAACAAGCCGCCTGCGATGGTTTCTACGGATGCAACAAAATACGAAGCCACACCAACGTTTGCCTCGCTTAATGCATCGTTTGACCAGAAGGGCAAAGGCTATTACCTGATTCTGCCGAATGGTGTCAGCCCAGTGCCAACCGCTACACAGGTGAAGGCGGGCACGTATGCAGGGAAATTGTCTTCGGGCACATTTGCGATTGATCAGCTTGCTCCGAACCTCCAGTATTTTACGGCAACAGGTACCTTTACGAGCGCAGCGCCATACCAGGTATGGATCGTGGCTGAAAACGATGCGCCTGACCTTCCTAGGCCATCTTCGGGCGTTTTTGGAAGTTCGCCCAATTTCACTGCTGGCACACCCGGACCCACTTTCACGTTTTCACAATTTACCCCTACCGGAACCAACGCTACACCCAACTTTCAACTTTGCCCAGGAAGTTTTTCGGTGGTGTCGCAACCTATTGTTTTGAGAGAGAGCAATTCAACAGGCACCAACGCAACTTGGGGCACAGGAACCCAAACCTTCAACATCCTTCTGCCCGCAGGGTTCACCTTTGATATTGACTACGCTCCAAAGATCGAACAGGTGGGAGCAGACTTTACCATTGCCCGCACGGGCACTATCACGGCAAGTACTTCGTCAACAACGGTAACCGGCAGCGGTACATCTTTCACAACCCAACTGGCACCGGGCCACATCCTTAAAAATTCCTCTGGAACCACCATTGGTGTTGTGGCGGCCATTGCCAATAACACGTCACTTACTTTGGCGGTCAACGCTTCAGTTGCGTTAACTAACGGAGCCTACAGGAGTGAACAACTTCCAACATTCAAATTTATCAATAGCACCTTGTTGAGGGTAACTTTCGAGAACGCAGGGGGTTCGTCTGATGATCGGCTGATTATTTCCAGCATGCGGATTGCCCCCTCGAGCGTGAGTTCTTCGGGAGAAATCATACGATTTGGCGGTTCCGGACTGGCCAATTATATAGACTCGGAAAGGCTTGCAACAATCCGCGCCAGCGCGTTGGCACCTCAGGCATTTACCAACCGCTACACTCAGTTTAACAATTTTGGCTCCAGTATTGGCCTCACCAGCGTTGTTACTTCTATTCCAGATAACTTTCTTGATCCTGATCTGAGCAATAGAAATGTCGTCAGATTGATCCCCAAAATTACCCCCTCCAACGATTACAACGCTAGTTTCTTCAGCGGGGCGGGCGTGACTGACGATGTGCTTAGCCTTAGCGGGGTAAGCAAGGATGTGGCTTTTGATATTACCATGACCCGCACAGATTTGAATGGGTGTTTTTTGAGTCAGAAAGAACAGTATTTAGTATATGACAATACCAAAATCATTCCGAAACTGACGATTCCGGTGTTTGGGCCAAAGCAAGCTGTCAAGAATCCTAACTATAAAACACCACAGGATGTTGACGCACCGGCCAAAGGCGCGCCCAGTCAACTACCGGAACAAACAACAACGTTGGCGGCTAAGGATATTGCGGGCTACACCATGGAACAAATGGTGCTGAAGATCCCAAAAGAAATAAAAACATTTTCGGTAGTGCCCACCCGTGAGTCACAAATCATCCAAGATGCCGCATGGCAAGCTCAGCTGGATCGTGTGTTGGTTCAACAGGGTGCTACCAGAACTAACAGCAACGGAACCATAGAGAGAGACTACAAATGGGACTTCTCGCATATCTTGAATGCAAAAAGAGTGACCGGGGGAGTAGATAAAGATCCATACGTACACTTTCAGGCAACTTCACCCCAAGGGCAAACATACTATAAGGGAGGTTCACTCGGTAGTGTTGATTTCATTGGGAAATTCCGGAATGATGCTGATTTGTTAGTGTTTCAACCTTTGGTGCAGCGCATCGAATTGTTTGTTCCCGCTATTCCAGTTATTGAGGTGGTCGGTCAGTTCTTTAAGAAGCCGGCCACAGCATCATCGCCAGATATCTATGTTTTCTGCGAACGCGGAAGTGATATCTTGTTCAATGGCTACCCGGCTGCTTCACCCGGAAAATCGAAAGCTTTTTATAGGCTTTACGATGATCAAACCGATACGCCTTTGACTGGAAGCGGCTTTACGGATAACGCAAATAGCAATGGAACGGCCACTTTAACACCAAGCTCTACTGCCTTCCTAAATGGCTACAAAGTAATTCGAGTGGAATACACCTATCAGGATGATAATTCTCCAGCCATTGGAACAGGTAAATTCTACATTCAAATTGCTCCCAATCCGATCGCTAATTTTAAATTTCGAAGTGTTAAGTTGGGAACGAAGTCGCCAAATGCCTCTGACACACTTGCGATTTGCTCGAATAATGAGATCATTTTCGATGCATCAAGCTCAAAATTGAATGGGGTAGCAATTACCCCGTCAAGTAATGCGAATTTTAAGTATACCTGGAATTTCGATGATTCAAAATCATCGTCACCAAAACCTGATTCGTTGCGATTGAACAACCCCACGCATACCTTTGCCGATGTTCGCAACTACAATGTAACGCTTAGGATGGTTTCGGATGTCGGTTGCCCATCTATACCACAAGCAGTGCCACAGGGTTCTATACCTGGGCCTAAAACCATTGCTGTTAAAGTAGGCGACATACCCGATGTTGACTTTTCGTTCTTGGGTAACTGCGTGGGCGATGATATCACATTCACAGATCTAACGACTACCGATCCCGCTACCTCCAGTTCGGCTCGTTTTGTTTGGGAATTTGGAAATGGGACTTCTAAAGAAGGCTTTAACACAGCAAATGTTGCCAACACGTTGCCTACAATTTTTGTGAACTTTCCAAATAACCCAGATGGAAAAGTGGTAACATCCAAATACACACTACCCAAAACCTATGATGTTAAATTGACAACGACAACCAACGTAGGATGCTCAGCTTCTAAAACAAAAACAATAGTTCAATTACCGCTGAAAGTAGCCACACAAGCCGGTGATTTTTCAGAGTTCTTTGATTTGAATGATGGGGGTTGGCAAGCCTTGGATTTAACAGGGGCAACTCCGGAACCGGGAGGATCGATTCGAGAGGTTTCGATATTCAACGCTGGGGCAGCTTACACAAACGGGATATATGCAAATCGGGTGTTGACGGGTGGAACTGGAAACGGTGCAATTGCAGATATTACCGTAGCTGGTGGCATTATTACAGCTTTGGATGTAAAGGTAAAAGGGACTGGTTACAAGATTGGTGATCTTTTAACCGCGGCAATACCAGCAGGAACTGGACTATCTATTCAAGTAACGAAAATAGGGATCTCATCATGGATGCATAACGATCCGACAGCACCTGGGAAGTGGAGCACAAAAGCCTACAAGCAAAACGAAAGATCTGCACTCTATACTGCGTGCTTAGATTTGTCAAATATCCCAAGACCAGCGATATCGTTTAACAGCTTTATTGGACTAGACCAAGGGGAAGGTCTGGTAATGCAGTATTCAAAAGATCAAAAAAATATCTTTGACCCAACTAAGGGATGGGATGTTCTGGGTACAACTAGCGAAGACAATTCTCCCGGATTATTCTGGTACAATCAAAAAGCGTTGCCTTCAAACCCGGGTACTGGATACACAAACTCTAGAAATGTTTCAGGCTATGGTTGGACAGGCTTGTTGGGAAATACAGTTCCGAAACATAAGGTTGAAGATGTAACAGATCTGGCAAATCCTCTTCCCAATAGCAGGGTAATATTTCGTTTTGCACTTTCTGCTTTGAATGCGGGCGGAGCCGGCATCAAACTCGATAGCATCAGAGTAGGCAGTCGCACACGCACTATTCTATTTGAGAACTTTACGACTACAGATGCAGGTGGCAACGAAGCCTTGAACACACCACTGAAATCGGATGCTGATTTTATTACCAAGTTCACTAAGGATAATATTAACAGTACGCAGTTGGTGAATATTAATTACCACGTAGGTTTTGTTGGCAAAGATCCATTCAATTTGGATAACCCGGCAGACCCAAGTTCAAGGGCGTTATACTACAACGTAAGCGCTGTTCCTTATGCCTTCCTGGATGGGATTCACTCGCAAAAAAATGGATCAGACCTTTTCAAAGATTGGGGACAAGCAGCCTATGACCTACAGACGTTGAAGCTGGCAAGTGCTGATTTTACACCTGCCGGAAGCTTAACGACTGCAGTAACTACCAACACTACCGACAACACGTTGGAAGTGGAAGTGTACGTAAAACCAACGCGCGATTTGCCCGCAACCACAAGACTTCACATTGGTATTCTTGAGGATGTGGTTACGAGAGCGCAACTGCTTAGTAAGCGTCCCACCGCAGCGATTACTACGGGCGAAACGGAGTTCAACTATGTGTTGAAAAAGTTAATTCCCGATGCACTGGGAACAAAGTATCCTGTAAATACTTTCAAGAGAGATGTCCTCGTACGACTTGCCCCCGGTGGTAAAGTAGGAGGTACCGAAAAATTTAAGTTCACAGCCGATCAACTTTATAGCAACAAATTGACAGTTGTTGTTTTCTTGCAAGACACAACCAGAGAAGTGTATCAGGCAGATTTGTTCCGCAACCTCACTCCGCCACCTCCAATTACTGGCTTTGAGCCAATAGCAGCAGATCAGGTTTATGTTTATCCAAACCCCTCTGACCAGGAGTTCACCATCGAACTGCCCGTTAACCTCAAATCAGATGCAGCTGTTCGGTTGATCGATCAAATTGGGCGCTCGTACGATGTCGGGCTTTTTGCAGCCGGCAAAAATGCGAAAACGGTAAGCACCAGTGGCCTTGCAGGTGGTGTTTACATTGTGGAAATTCGAGCAGAAGATGGCGCGCTCATCAGAAAGAAAGTGATGGTTGTGCATTAGTCTTTCCGAGGAATAGAATAGTAAAGCCACCTCTGCGAAGGGGTGGCTTTTTGCTTCTCGATGATTTAGAATCGACTTTCAAATTCTGCGCAGAATATTGAAATCTTTCCATGAGGTCAAGTCTTCCGACCGACATATACACCCTACAAAAAAAGAAATAAATCTAGTTGCTCAAAAATCGTCAGGTTGGAAGACCTGTCGACACAGAAAAAACTACATAGCACCGCTTAGCCAAGCCCCGGTTATTGTAATATTTGGCGGTGGCCATGAAAGAATGGATGAAGTGGTAACATTGATAAAAGATCACCCTAAAACAGTTACAGTCATTGGCAATTTTAGTGAGAAAGAGGGACTGAAAAAGCTTCAGGCCTTTAAAAAAAGTTGACCTAGTCCATATAGGCGGCAGGTATACTGAAGGGCAAAGAATGCGCATGAAAAAGTATTTAAGTGAGCATTTTTCAAAAGTGCCCACTACAGAACCCGGGTTTCAATATCCCTATAACAATATCGAAATATTGAAAGACATTCGACTTAAGCTCAACCTTTTCTAGTGTAAATTCGATCCTGCGATACACAAATCCTTTCATAAAGGCTCGGAAGTTCTAGACAGAATCACATTTTGATAAAAATATTGTGTCAAAATTTGTAGCAACTAGATATCTTAGATGAGACAAAACCTAAAGAACGTGGACGCAGGACAATTACAATTGGTAAATATACTCACTCAAATTGTTGCCATTCCAGAAGGCGAGCTTGTTGTTGCCTTAAAAAAGTTTAAGCGAGCAACTTTTAGAAAGGGCGAGTATATTCTTTCAGAAGGGCAGGTATGTAAAAATTTATATTTTGTAAACTCCGGACTCGCAAGGTCTTATCTATTGCAAGACAGTAAGGAGTACATCCGACAGTTTGCAGCAGAAAATGACTTTTTGGTTGACTTGGGGAGCTTTTTGTCTCAAACCAAATCGTCATTTTATTTGCAGGCGATCGAAGATACCGATACACTTCAAATCAGTTTTGAAGACTTAAATTGCTTGTTTAATTCCTCTTTTTACTTTATGAAGCTAGGGAAACTGATTGCGGACCGTTCAACCATAAATTTGATAAAACGCAGCGTTTCTTTAGTAAAGGATGACGCTAAACACCGCTATTTATACTTCATTAAAGAAAGACCCTCACTAACTCAAAGAGTTCCCCAATTTATGATAGCCTCTTATTTAGGCATTACACCAGAGAGTTTGAGCAGGATAAGAAAAGAAATTTCCGGATAAGATCATTTCTTACCATACATCAATTTACGGGGTTTCTATTGTATTGTCATTTGCAGTGTAAAAATTAAACACTGTAAAAATGAAAAAAATAACTATCGCAGCAGCAGCATTTCTCCTGCTTTTTGGAGTTAAACACTCAAATGCACAAACAAAATCCTTTGAATTTGAAACCGATCCAACTTCGTTTTTTACTAACGGCTACAACTTCAATTTCGGATATTCTATCCCGCATTGGGCCATTCGACTAGTTCCGTATAAAACGGAATTACCTGAATTTATACATGGCAATAA
>JADBYQ010000131.1 GCA_020402945.1 Cytophagales bacterium
TATGACTTTTTAGACTAGTTTAGTCGGACAAGAATGAAAATGAATCTAAATTTCTTGAAGAATTAAGTGTTTTTTATGTTGCTGTAACACGAGCAAGAAAGCAGGTTTTCTTTTCTGCCAGTAAAAAGGAAGCTAAAGGATATAGCAAAAACCTGAGTTGCTTTTTAAAGTTACCAGGAATAACATATAAGACTGAATGAAAACAGACACAACAGAAAAAGGATTAGAAGCTCATATAGCGCAGCACTTGTGTTTGATGAATGCTTTTGAAGAAAGGCATTTCAGCAATTACAATCGTGTGGATTGTGTAGATGAAGACTTGCTTTTCAACTTTCTGCAAACCACCCAAGAAAAGGAAGTATTGAAATTGCAAACCATTCACGGCAGCAATTACAGAAGCAAAGTATTGTATCGCTTAAACAATCAAATAAAAACCTTTGGCATTATAGAGGTTTTAAGGAAGGGAATAACCGACAATAACATCAAACTCAAACTGTTTTTTGACAAGCCAGTTTCTAACCTGAACGAAAAGGACTTAGCACTTTACCATCAAAATATTTTCTCCGTAACAAGGCAGGTGCATTACAGCGCACAAAATGAAAATTCTTTGGATTTGGTGGTTTTCATCAACGGTTTGACCATCATCACCTTTGAATTAAAAAACGAACTGACCAAACAAACGGTAAAAGATGCCATCAAGCAATACAAAACCAATCGTGACCCGAAAGAAGAATTATTTCGTTTAGGTCGCTGCATGGTTCACTTTGCAGTGGACAGCGAGCAAATTTGGATGGCGACCCATCTGAAAGGCGAAAGCACTTATTTCTTACCATTCAACAAAGGTTACAATAACGGAGCGGGAAATCCATCCAATCCAAGCGGCATCAAAACCGATTATCTCTGGAAAGATATTTTAACCAAAGACCGTTTAACGAACATTATTCAGAACTATGTTCAGTTGTTTGAAGAAGAAACAGAAAAGATTTTGCCCGATGGAAAAGTAAAAAAAGAGAAAGTAAAGAAACTCATTTTTCCTCGCTACCATCAAATTGATGCCGTTGATAAACTCCTCACCAATGCCAAAGAGAACGGAGCTGGAAAGCGCTATTTGATACAACATTCGGCAGGTTCAGGAAAATCAAATTCTATTTCTTGGTTGGCACACCAATTGGTTGGCTTGTTTGACAGCGAAAACGCTAACACTGTTTTTGATACCATAATTGTTGTAACCGACCGTAAAATTTTGGATGCTCAAATACGGAACAACATTAGACAGTTCGAGCAAGTGAAAGGCGTTGTTGAAGCCATTACAGAGGGCAGTAAGCAGCTGAAAACTGCTTTGGAAGAAGGAAAAAAAATTATCATCACCACCATTCAGAAATTCCCATACATCGTAAATGAAATTGGCGAATTGCCCGGAAATAAGTTTGCAATCATCATAGACGAAGCACATAGCAGTCAAAGCGGAAACACCGCAGGTAAATTGAATGAAACTTTGGCCAAGGACTTTGAAAAAGTGCAAGTTGATGATGATGAATTTCTGTTTGTTGACAAAGACCAATATGACGAACTGACTTCCGAAGATTTGGTAGTGGATATTGTGAAAGGCAGAAAGATGCTGACCAATGCCAGTTACTTTGCTTTTACAGCCACACCAAAGAATAAAACCCTTGAACTGTTCGGAGAGAAATACAACGACAACGGAAAAGAGAAATTCAGGGCATTTCATCTCTACTCAATGAAACAAGCCATTGAGGAAAACTTCATTTTAGATGTATTACAGAATTACATAACTTACCAAAGCTATTATGCTTTGCTAAAGAAAATTGAAGATGACCCTGCTTATGACAAAAATAAGGCACAGAAGAAACTGAAAATATTTGTGGAGAGTCATTCACACGCCATTGCAAAGAAAGCAACTTTGATGATTGACCATTTTATGGATAATGTAATCCGTAAAGCGAAAATCAACGGTTTGGCAAAAGCAATGATTGTTACAAGCAGTCGCAGAAATGCCGTGAAATACAAAAAGGCATTTGACAAATATTTAGCGGACACTGGAAACCCTTACAAGGCAATCGTTGCTAATTCGGGCGAAATAGATGGCCAAACCGAAGCTGCATTAAATCACTTTTCAAGTGCTGCCATTCCTGACGAATTTAAAAAATCTGAATACCGTTTTCTAATTATAGCAAACAAATACCAAACAGGATTTGACCAACCGCTTTTACATACCATGTATGTTGACAAGAAATTGGGCGGTGTAAATGCCGTTCAAACACTTTCAAGGTTGAACAGAACAACCGCAGGAAAGAAAGACACTTTTGTTTTAGACTTCGCCAATGGTGCGGATGAAATCAAGAAATCATTTGACCCATTTTTTGAAACCACTATTTTAGGTGAAGCAACCGACCCAAATAAGCTGTTTGACCTACAAAGTGCCTTAGATGGCCTTCAAGTTTACACTCCCGAACAAGTTCAAGACTTTTCTCAAAAGATTGTTACAAATGTTCCTGTTGACCATTTGCACATCATATTAGACCAATCAGCAGAAATTTTCAAAACATCGCTAACTGAAGAACAGCAAGACGACTTTAGAGCTAAATGTAAGACCTATGTTCGCTTGTATGTTTTCCTTGCGCAGATAGTTCCGTTTGTAAATCCATATTTAGAAAGACTTTATTTGTTCTTAAATCATCTTCAAAACAAATTAGGGAAACAGAGAGACGAGGATTTAGCACAAGGTATTCTGGACAATATTGACATGGACAGTTACCGGCTTCAACGAGAAGGAGAATTCAATATTCAGTTACAACAAGGTGACGAATTAAAACCTATCCCGACAGACATGAGAGGCGGAGCTGCTGAGGCTGAAATGGAATATCTCTCAACCATTGTAAAGTAAGCCCACGGTAAACTACACCTTGCGCGGTATCAACTCGTATAATTTGTTGACAGGATGTTGAGGTATAGTTTCGAGTGTGTTCTTGAGCCACTCGAAGGGATTGACGTCATTGATTTTGCAAGTGCCGATGAAAGAA
>JADBYQ010000132.1 GCA_020402945.1 Cytophagales bacterium
ACTGGAGAAAATGAAGGTCAACAAAAAACTTAACCATTTTGCCATGAAAGCAATCCTGTACACAAAGGCTATGGAAAAAGCCCTAACTGAACTCAAAAAACTAAAAGCTGGAACTCAACTCAAACTCAATTTTGCGTAACGTCATTTAAATAAGTATCGAAAAAAAATCCTTCTTAGAAAAAACCCTTTAGGATTATCAGAGAAATAGAATATGCCGCTTCGAAAAACGGGACTTCAAAGATTATTGTCAATGTCGTAAGGAATAAAACTGTGTGCCGTTAAGCCTTGATAATAGATTCTTGAAAAAAGTGGTAAGAGTTGAATTGGCATTTGGATGAAGTTCGTTACACATTTTGTTACACACAGAAAGAAAAAAACCCTTGAATTATTTCTAATTCAAGGGTTTCAGAGGTTCCGAGCGGATTCGAACCGCTGTAGGAGCTTTTGCAGAGCTCAGCCTAGCCACTCGGCCACGGAACCTTATTCAATCAATACCTAGATTCCCTTTTTCAGAGCTCACCCCGATAACAATCGGGGCACTCGGCCACGGAACCTTTTTATTTACACAAAGCTAAAAAAACACCGGGGTATTACAACCATAAAAAAAAGAAGGTGACCGAAGCCACCTTCTTCTGTTTATATCCAGCAAGACTTAGTTGCCTTCGCCTTTTGCCTTAGCTGCATTCATCTTTTCTTTCAATGCATTTAAAGCCTCGTTGTCGCCCAAGGTAGACTTCTCAACTTCCTGATTGATCTTCTCAACTGTCTTTCCTTTAGGCGCTGCGGCTTTCTTAGGAGCTGCAGCTGTCTTCAGGGCTACATCTTCGGTAGACCAAATCGCTTTCAAGCTGAGTACAATGCGTCTGTCATCCTTAGAGAATTCAAGTACTTTGAAATCGTAAGCTTCACCAGCTTCTACTTTACCATTGTCTTCCTTCACCAAATTCTTAGCCGAACAGAATCCTTCAATTCCATATGGCAATTCTAATGAAGCGCCTTTGTCATTCTTGCTGATGATGGTACACTTATGAACAGAACCAATGGTAAAGATCGTTTCAAACGTATCCCACGGATTCTCTTCCATGTGCTTATGACTCAACGCTAATCTTCTGTTAGCAGAATCTAATTCCAATACTTGAACATCGATGCTATCTCCCACTTTCGTGAATTCGGAAGGATGTTTGATTTTCTTCGTCCAGCTCAAATCAGACACGTGTACCAAGCCATCAATACCTTCTTCTAATTCAATGAACAATCCGAAGTTGGTCAGGTTACGCACAATACCTTTGTGGCGTGTGCCTACGGCATACTTGCCCAAAATCTCATGACGCGTCCAAGGATCTTCTGAAAGTTGTTTAATGCCCAGTGACATTTTACGCTCTTCGCGATCGATCGTTAAAACAACAGCTTCTAACTCATCACCCACTTTGATAAAATCCTGTGGATTGCGTAGGTGTTGTGACCAGCTCATCTCACTTACGTGGATCAAGCCTTCAACACCTGGTTGTAACTCAAGGAATGCACCGTAATCAGCCACGTTCACAATTTTGCCTTTTACTTTAGAGCCGATAGCGATCTCTGTATTCAATGACTCCCAAGGATGAGGCGTTAACTGCTTCATGCCTAATGAAATTCTCTTCTTGTCACCATCAAAATCCAACACAACCACTTTCACCGTCTGGTCAAGTTTCAACAACTCTTCCGGATGGCTGATGCGACCCCATGATATATCTGTGATATGAAGCAATCCGTCAACACCACCTAAGTCAATGAACACACCGAAGTTAGTCATGTTCTTAATCACACCTTCCAATACTTGTCCTTTCTCTAGGTTGGTAAGGATAACTGCCTTCTGTTGCTCCAGATCTTTCTCAATTAACACTTTATGAGACACAACTACGTTATCGTTGGTGTTGTTGATTTTCACCACTTTCACCTCGATAGACTTGTTTACATAGATGTCAAAGTCGCGGATCGGCTTCACATCGATTTGTGATCCTGGCAAGAATGCTTCGATGCCGAAAACATCCACGATCAAACCACCTTTTGTTCTGCGTTTTACGAAACCTTCAATTACTTCGTCCCTATCTAAGGCACGTTGCACATAATCCCAACCTTTCACCAACTTGGCCTTTCTGCGAGAAAGGACCAATTGCCCCATCGCGTTCTCACGCTCTTCGATAAACAAATCAACAACGTCACCAATCTTCAAATTAGTCATGTCTTTGAATTCTGCTAATGGCACAAGACCATCTGACTTGAATCCAATATTTAAAATCACATCGCGGTCGTTGATACCTACTACGGTGCCTTCCACCACTTCGCTTTCATTAACAGAAGCAACAGTGCCACCATACAATTGATCTAAATTCTGACGCTCTGTTTTGGAATAGCCCTCTCCAAAGCCCTTGCTTTCGAAGGTGTCCCAATTGAAATTTTCTAAAGACACGTTGGATGTGTTGGCGGCTCTGCGAACGGTAACATCTCGCACTAGGCGGCTGATACCCTCCTCCTCTTCTGCCTTTTTTTCTAATTTCAATTCAGTCAATTCATCTTTTTCAAATAACTCTTCAGCAGCTGCACCTTTAACCGCCTTTTTTAGGGGTGCATCGTCTACTACGGGTTTGTTTGTTTTGGGGCCGAAATCTTCTGATTTTTCTCTTGTTACTTTTGCCATACTGGTAAATGCCCTAATTTACATGCAGCAAATGGGCTGTTTGCTGCAAATTTGTTTTAAGAATGCTGCTTCAAA
Source organism: Cytophagales bacterium (assembly GCA_020402945.1). Lineage (GTDB taxonomy): Bacteria > Bacteroidota > Bacteroidia > Cytophagales > Cyclobacteriaceae > ELB16-189. The sequence goes on from JADBYQ010000132.1 coordinate 2,753, forward strand.
CCAATGAAACAGCCCCAAAGTTGGCTGAGGGGCTGCAAAGGTAATAAAAAAATGGGATTATGCTTACTCCAAATCCTCAGGCCTAAGTGTACCTATAGAGTATCCGATTGCAACTTTTTGAAACAGCAGACGGTACTCTGCCTGCGCCTTGTCCGTTTGCGCTTGCACAAACAACCTGTTTGCATTAACAAAATCAACAAAATTGGTGACACCAAGATTATAACGCTCGGTTTCTAAACTAAAGGCCATTTCAGCTGCCTTCAATTGGTCTAATGCTACAACAAAAGCCTTTTTTGCTCCTTCATAATTATGATAAGCCCGAAAGACATCATTGCGGATTTGAAATTCAACATTTTTTCTAGTAAGCTGGCTATTCTCATACAAGGTCTTCTGTTGCGCAAGAGCTGCTCTGTTTTGCAGGCCGCTGAAAATCGGTATAGATAATTGCAGACCATACTGCTTATAAACATTATCCGTCTTATACTGGTCAGCAAACGATCGCTGTTTCTCGTTCGCAACTGTTGTGGCTGTTGTCGTAGTTTGCAAGCCATATCCAGAGGGTTGAGATGGATCAACAACAACCGAGGTTCTGGATGAGTTAATCGAAATTGAATCGGGCTCATTTCTCTGAAAATTGTAAGCAGAACCATAGTTAAAAAACGCCCCAAGAGAAGGCATCAACAACCCTCTTGAAGCTCTCATAGCAAAGCGTTGCGCGTCTTCCGCTTTTACAGCACGTAAATAATCTCCTCGATGTTGCTTTGCTTGAGCGGCCAATTCTTCAGGATTAAGCCTTTCACTTCCCAAGACGTTGGTGTCCCAACTAGGCGTTTCTACCTCAAACTCTTCAAAAGCATCTATCAGTAACGTTTGAGATAAGAGTGCCTTATCATTGTTCAGAGTAATTTGCGCTTGAACATATCTCAATTCAGCACCTTTGGCTAACGCATCCTGATTATACTCGTCAACCACAGATCTTGCCCCAACAATTACTTGCTCTTTTGTTTGTTCAAGCTGCTTTACTAAAACCTCGAAATTCTCTTTTGATATTTTCACCAACTCGACATCTAACATAACTTGTAAATATTGATTCGAAACAGTACTTATAATGTCCTGAGAAGTGCGGTTTACAAAATTAGCTTGAGCCTCCAGTTGATTGTTGGCTTGCTTTATTAGGTTAATCCTACTGAACCCGCTAAACAAATTTATATTTGCGTTTAACGCTCCGGAGATATTGTCCCGAACTCCGTTGACTACAACACCCGCATTTTGATTAAATGAGTTACCATCAAATACCGAAGCGCTTGTATTGACAGATACATTTGGCCCAATTGACGCGATGCTTGATATCTTTTGCGTTTGATTCAATTGTAAATTATTCTTTTGCTGATTTAATTGAACAGAATTCTTTAACGCAGTCCGGATTGCCTCTTGAAAAGTTAAGACCCTTTTTTCGCTTTGTGCAACCGCACCAAAAGCCCCTAAAAAACATATAGCAAAAAATACATTAACTTTCATATCGCAATTATGATTTAACCAATTCATCTGACTCGATAGCTCCATCCACCACTTTCACCACTCGCTTGCCCCGCTTGGCATTTTCTTCAGAGTGGGTCACTTGAATGATGGTGATGCCTTCTTCATTTAGTTTTTGAAAAATATCCATGATGTGTCTGCCTTGGTCGGAGTGAAGATTGCCAGTGGGCTCATCGGCCAATAACAATTTAGGTTCCCCGACAATTGCCCTGGCGATTCCAACCAATTGTTGCTGCCCGCCAGAAAGTTGTTCTGGAAATAAATCTTTTTTGGCCACCATGTTAAATCGGTCGAGCATCTCAGCCACCATACTTTTTCGCTGGCTGCCATTCACGCCTTTGTACAAAAGCGGAGTCTCAATATTTTCGTACACCGTCAATTCATCAATCAAATGATACGCCTGAAAAATGAATCCGATATAATTTTTGTGCATCTCGCTTTTTGCTCGCTCCTTCATTTTATGCACCGGCTCATCGAAAAAGTAATACTCCCCTGCCGAAGGCTCATCGAGCATGCCAATAATATTCATCAATGAAGATTTTCCCGCCCCGCTAGGTCCCATGATCGTCAAAAATTCTCCTTGCTTCACTTCCAGATCAATTCCCTTCAAGATGAAAGTCCGCTGAAAACGGGAGTCAATGTATTTATCAACATTTTTTAGTTGGATCATAAATGGAAGCTAGAATGTTTAGTTGTTTAGCGGTTGACCCTGCTATGGCAAATAATTTGCCAAGGCCAATTAGATGGCTTACACGGCTTAAAACGGCCTTTAGTTGCCGTCCATCGTTCGCTAGTGAAAAAAGGTGTCCGAAAATGGATACTTGCTGATTTCAGAAAACAACCGGGTGGAGTATCACATCTACTCTTCGGTTGAGGATTCTCCCTTGAAAATTATCATTCGAGTAGACAGGGTTTTCCAATCCCCAATCTTTTGCGTGGATGATGTGCTCGGGGATATCTTTTGAAAGGAGCAACAGAAAAACAGACTGGCTTCTCATTTTTGACAGCCACTCGTTGTAACGCTTTCCTCCGATCGGATCTGTGTGACTAATCAACTGAATCTCATATTTGTCAAGCAGGTTTGGAATCGAATCTAACCATCGCGAAAGTTCTACAGCCTGATACTCATCAATCTCGTAACTACCCCCATCAAAAAAAATGCTTTTTCTAATCTCATCCGTGCCAACCTGTGCGGCCGATAGCACGGAGCCAAGTAAGGCAGAGATCAAAAAAAACAGTTTCATAAAATCTTTCGATCTTTCCTAGTTCCCATATCTAAGCCATGTCACTTTTCCTTCGCCATCGAAGCGAGACACAATCACCAAGTTCCCGTAGTCAGTATCATCAAAAGTTTTGAACTCATCTTTATGCCCGGCAAGATAATTGACGATGGCTGGAGTGGTATTGGAATGCCCGCAGATCACAATAGTTCCACCTTGATGTTTGGCCACCATAGCGTCTACTTCAGCCATTTTTCCGCCATCATAATTTTGAACAATCAACCCCTGGCGTTGCGCCAGTGGCGCTACTGTATTTTCCGTTCGTCTGTAATGGGTTGAATAGATCGCATCGATTTTTGTTTTGCTCAACAAATCCGCCAGTAAAACAGCTCTATTTTTACCTGATTCAGTCAGGTCAGGATCAGATGAGCCGTCCATCATCTTTTCGGCATGACGAATAAGGATAACCGTAGTCACCTTTTGTTGGGCAAGAGCGGTGAACGCAAAAAGGCTCAACGCCACAGTGCATAAAAATTTGATTGATATCCTCATTTAAATCTTTTCTTAATGTCGTCAGGGATGTTACATCCTTCTTTCTGCCTTGTGTCTGCTAGATGAAAAATCCTCCATTGTCCATCCGTCTCACGCACCAAGTGAAAGGCATCAACTCCGCAATGACTGAATTTCTTTCCTGCGAAAAATGCATAGTTGGCCCAAGCTTGCGCAAAATCACCATCTACATTCATTTTTAAATCCCATATGGTTTCGTTCAAGCTTTCGGCACGAGGCGTGCCTACTGCTTTCAAAAAATCTTTGATCCCGTTCTCATAACGGATACTTGGTTGCCCTGTTTTTCCTTTCGAAATGGTTGCCATTGTAACTTGTGCTGCAAAACAACTGTGAACCATGGCGCTGTCTCCACGTGCCATTCCAAGAAAAAGGCGATCAATGGGATCCCTGATTGCCTTTTCGGAATCTGGATTTTGGCCAACCAATTGGCCCGAAAAAAAGAGAAAAAATGTAATAAATGATTTTGTCATGTTGACGACTTAAAATGGTGTGTCAATTTACAGAATAGGCTGCCTTAAGCAACCAAAAAGAGATTCTAATTTTAGGAAAGAATGTCTTATTTTTAGAACTTGTAAGGTAAAGCAGCCTATGAAAAAATGCCTGTTTATAAGTCTATTCGTTGTTTCTAATCTATTGTATGCCAATCCTGTTGACAGTCTTGAGAATGTTTTGAAGACGGCAAAAGGCGACCTGAGGGTGAAAACGTTAAACGAGTTGTTTAGGGCGTACATGAATTCCGATCCTGTAAAAGCTATTGGATACACTCGCGAAGCATTAACACTGGCAACCGAAATTGACGACAAAAAAGGTATGGCTGCCTCCTACAATAACCTTGGCGTGGCCTATCGTAGTCAAGGTGCCTTAGACAAGTCACTTGAGTATTACCTTATCTCCCTTCGGATTTACGATAAGCTCAAAAATAAGGATGGAATAGCTACCACCAAAAGTAATATTGGGACTATCTATTCGATGAAAAAGGATTACGGCCAGGCGATGAAGTATTTTGAAGAAGCGCATGCACAATTCATTGAGTTGGGCGATCAGACAAAAATGATTTTTTCCATGAACAATCTGGGCAATTTGCACAGCGATCTTCAGCTCTTCGAACAAGCCCTCAAATACTATTCTCAAGCATTGCAACTCAGTCAAAAATCCGGCAAGATGTATTCCGATCCTCAGAACAATATTGGCAATATTTATTTCAGACAAGGAAACTATCAGTGTGCGGTGGGGTACTACGAAAAAGCCTTATTCGTAGCCAGAAAGGAAGAGAATCGGTTGACGGTCTTAAATCTTTTGGCAAATTTGGGCGAAGTATATGCACGTGCTGGCCAAGGCTTAAAAGCTCAGGCTTATTTGGATAGCGCACTTTTATTGAGTGGTCAATTGCAGGCTTTTGTCTACGAGCCAGCGATTTTGAAAAGCATGGCTTACAATTATTCAAAACAAAACAAGATGAAAGAAGCCTATGAAACGATGGTTCGCTATGATGGCGTAAAAGAAAAAATTTTTGGCGAGGAAAGCTCACGCAAGATTGCGCAGATGGAAATAGCCCTCGATTTGCAAGAGCGTGAGAAAGAATTGGAAACCCTCAAAACCAAGGATGAATTAAATCGCCTGGAACTGCGAAATGCACGCATGGCAATTACGTCTATCGTCCTAGGAGTCATTGTGTTAGTGTCTCTGGTGAATCTTTATTTTTCAAAACGCAAAAGAAAGTAGTAGCTCATGTCGAGGGAGGAGGCACAGGTTCTGCTTGAGTCGATGACAAAAAGTGTGAGTTTGCTCCGTCACATGCGCACTATCGAGCTCGTGATGGAGACCTACGCAGATAAACTCGGCCAAAACAAAGAACAGTGGGCAATAGCTGGTCTCCTACACGATGCAGATTATGAGGCATTCCCCGAAAAACACCCTCAAATAATTGTTGATAGGCTACGAGCACTGGGAGAGACAGAAATCGCGCATGCAATATCAGCACACTATACAAAATGGAATGTGCCCTACGAAACAGCTCTGGACAAAGCACTATTGGCATGCGATGAATTGACCGGATTTATTGTCGCCTGCGCCCAAGTCAGACCAGACGGGATTGCGGGGCTGGAGGCCAAATCGGTGATCAAAAAATTGAAAGACAAGGGATTTGCCGCCAAAGTAGAAAGGGACGAAGTCTACAAAGGAGTAGAACTATTTGGGGTGCAGCTCGCTGATCACATTACTTTCATCATTGATGTACTGAGAAAAAACAAACTTGAATTGCAGATTTAGATGTTGAAAAAAACATCACTTTCCCAACTGAGATCATATTGTAATTTTACTACCTTTGAATCCTAAAGAAACTCTTTATGTTCTTCCATCAAAACGTAGCAGACGGTGCTAATCTTTTCGTAATCATTCTTGCAGTGGTCATCGGTTTTGCTGCCGCAATGGGTTATATCGATTATCTAAAAGAAAAAAAGGCTGAGAAAAAAGACTAGTCTCCAACTACTGTCCCCCTCGCCTTTTGACTGGCAATCAAAGCCTGATCTATATCTGCCATAATATCATTCACATTTTCGAGCCCTACTGATACACGGATTGACCCTGGAGCAATACCAACGGCCAGACACTCGGCCTCTGATAATTTTCACGACTTGTCCTCATAAAAGTTAGTTATATTTTAAATCTTTGATTTTCAGGATTTTACTATTTTTTAGTGCTGATAATTCCGCACTAAAGGTATACTTGCTCCTATGAAAATCAGGATAGTTACAACCCGATCTAAAGCAAAGGCAGTTCAGATAGTTCGGTATCAAAACTATAAGCGTGTGGTATTGTGGCATATTGGCTCTGCCCATAGTCAGGATGCCCTAGACGAATTACTGCTTTTAGCAGAGGAATGGATAAAAGATTACAAGAATCAATTATCCCAAATTACGCGATAGGATTTTCTAAGGCGTAGCAATTGACTCGTCCTGAAAAAAGTTTACACATTTTGGTTAATCGTGCTGATTCAAATTAACATTATAGGAATAGGCGTTTAGTCATCCCAAAATAATTGTACTTTTGGGGATTGGAGAATAGAGCGACTTTTGTAGGTGTGAACTCAATAAAATTCAATCAGTATTTTAAAACCGAAGAAGACTGTCTTAAATATGTAGCAGAGATCAAATGGGAATTTGGATACAAATGCAAGCGGTGTGGCAATGAAAGATTTTTCAAAGGGGCCAGACCTTACCATAGGCGTTGTTTAAAATGCAAATATGATGAAAGCCCAACAGCGGGTACGATGTTTGACAAGGTCAAATTTTCGTTGTTGATATCCTTTCATATCGCGTTTAAAATAGTGACCAAAAAGAAGGGGATGTCGACCTTGGAGCTAAGCAGGGAGTTTGAGTTAAGACAGAAAACCTGTTGGGGTTTTAAATGGAAAATCCAACAAGCAATGGCCAGCAGCCTCTCAAACCCATTGCAAGGCATTGTTCACGTGGACGAGTTTTTTGTGGGCAGTCCAGAGAAACAAAAAAGAGGCAGGGCCAAGGGCGATAAAAAGCTGGTTGTTTTAGCGTTGGAGATTGTTGGGAATGGCGTTGGTCGGGCCTACGCAGAGATAATTGAACACGCATCAAGTAAAGAGTTGGGTGCGTTTTTAAACAAATATGTTTCAAAGGATGCTCAAGTGGTATCCGATGAATGGAAAGGGTACACGCCCCTCAAAAAGGTGTTTACAAAACTGGGGCAACTGGCCTCTGATGACGGTAAAAATTTCAACGACATACACCTTCACATCGTGAACATCAAAGGTTGGCTAAGAGGGATCCACCATCATTGTAGTAAAGAGCATATGCAAGGATACCTAAACGAATATCATTATAGGTATAATGGACGCAGTCACGCGGGGTCAATGTTCGACTTACTCATAAAGAGGATGGTTGCAAATGCTCCAATCAGGCTAAAATAGGTGATTTTAATGGGATGCTTAAACGCCT
>JADBYQ010000133.1 GCA_020402945.1 Cytophagales bacterium
GATGTTGATTCACCTGGTCTTCAAAAAGATCCACTATGGTCTTCTCCGATGGATAAGAAAAGGAGGTGTTGTTGAAATCATATAACAACTGATGCCTCTCTTCCTCTGACAATATATTAATCTGGGAAAGCTTCTTATTGGGGTCCGCCGTGATTTCGGAAACAATGCTTCCAAAATAAGAGATAAATCTTCCTATCGTTTGCTCTGTGAAGAGATCAGTTGAGTATTCAAAATTAAGATGCAATCCTTCCGGTAATTCCACCACAGTTAGCTCTAAATCAAATTTTGCTACGCGTCTCGGAATGTCGTACGGTTTAAGCGTCAAGCCAGGAATGATCAACTCACCTTGCTCAAAGTTTTGGAAGGCTAGCATGACGTCGAATAATGGATTGCGGCTGGTATCTCGTGGGATGTTCAATGCGTCTACCAGGGCGGCATACTGATAAGATTGATGGTCGAAGCAAGCTATAACGCGGGCCTTTACCGTTCCTAAAAATTCCCTGAACGTTACCTGACCCTTTGGATAATTACGAAGTACCAGCGTATTGACAAACATCCCCATAATGTTCTCCACGTCCGGATGATACCTTCCCGCCACACCGGTACCTACGCAAATATCTTCCTGGTTACTCAGTCTAGCTAGAAAGACGTTGAACACCGTCAACACTGTCATAAACATCGTCGCGCCGGTTTCCTCTCCAACTGCTCTCAGTTTCTCAGTTATTTCCTTCGTTAAAAAGAACGATATATTATTTCCACTATATGTCTTTGCTAGTGGCCTTGGATAATCAGTGGGAAGATCCAACACCATTGGCTTTTCAGAGAATTCCTGCAGCCAGAAGCTGCGCCGTTGTGCCATCCGTTCGTGTTGCTCTTCATGTTCCAACCATTCGGCGTAGTCTTTGTATTGCAATGGAAGTTCAGAAAGTTCTTCATTGTTATACAATGCCATGAAGTCTTTTATTAACACGCTTTGAGAGATTCCGTCAGTGATAATATGGTGCATATCCACGATCAACAGATGTTCGTTATCTGCCAACTTCACAAGGCCAACGCTTAGCAGCGGTGCAACGCTTAGATCAAACGGAACGATGAACGCTTTCAGCCATTCATCCACCGAGTCCTTCGGAAACGCATCCTGAATTATTTCAAACGATACATCATGTTCAATTTTTTGGACCGCGTATCCATCAATCTCATGAAAAGATGTTCGTAAACTCTCGTGCCGGTCAATCAACTTTTTGAAAACGGTGCGTAACTTATTAGCATCGAGCTTTCCTTCTAATTTTAATACTTGTGGGAGGTTATAGGCCATCCCATTCTTATCCAGTTTATGAAGTAGATAAAGGTTGCGTTGTGATGGAGATAACGCATAATAAGGTTTTGCAGAAGCGCGTTCAATATGCGCATGTACCTCCTGTTCCACACCACTATTACGAAGTACAGTAATATGCGCTGCCAAAATTTTAATAGTTGGCTTTTCAAATAATACCGATAATGGCAGATTAATGCGGAACGTTTTATTAATCCTGGCATTCAGCGTTAGTGCCTTTAGCGAATCTCCGCCGATCTCAAAAAAGTCATGATCAATTCCAAAGTTGCATCGTCCAAAAAAATTGGTCCATAGCTTCAGCAGTGTCTTTTCGATATCTGGCGTGGTACTATTCCCGACATTGGTTACAACTTCATTATTCGTTTCCTCTTCTTTTGCATCACTAGAAACTTTCCGTTTGGAAACCCAATCGTCTATTCGCGGTTGAAGATCCTTGGTAGAAACGACCACCTGCGGCAACTCTTTAAGGCGAAGGATCGCATGAATCAAATCAGGTAATTCCTGATACTTAATATAGTCATCTTCTGCTTCGTCAAAATTGATTCCATCAAAGTTTACCGAAACCCAGTTTTTGAGTGAATGCTGTATTTTCTGGCTTTGAACAAAGTAGTCCATGAAAGCACTGGCCGCAGCATACGCACCAAAACCAAGTCCACCTAATAGCGAAGCCAGTGAAGAAGTCAGCAAGCAAAAATCAAGTTGCTTATCTTTGAAAACACTGTGTATTGTAGCGAGACCCAACATCTTTGACGTGAACTGACATTCGTAGTCTGCTTTATGCAGTTTATGCATTGCATTGATTGAATTACCTTGCGTAATTCCAGCCGCATGAAAAACGCCATTGATCGGACCAAAATGTTTCTCGGAAAGACTGACTGCTTCTGAAAACTGCTCTTTATTAGATATATCACTATGCAAATAGAGAACTTCGCCACCCTCGCGCTCAATGGAACGGACTCGCTCAACCTTTGTCTTGACACTTTCATCAAACTGTCCACTTGCCATCTCTTCCCATTCCGCACGACTCGGCAACTTTTCTCTTCCTACTAAAATTAATTTTGCGTTGTAATGCTTTACTAAATATTTTGAAATAATGAATCCAAATCCACCTAGGCCGCCAGTGATCAAATAAATTCCATCGTGTTTTAAACTGGTGACAGCGAGGGTTTGATCAATTCTGATCTTATCAAAAGTCTGAACCCACCGACATGAATTCCTGTACGAAACAATTTTGCCATGTTCTGGATTTACAATTTCAGCGAACAACTTTGTCAGGTAGTATTCATCTCGTGCTTCTGATAGTGTTATATCGATGTGAGCGGTAGCGATTCCCGGATATTCCTGCCCTATTACCTTTAACAAGCCAGTGGTTAGCGACTTGGTGACCGGTATCTTATGATCCGATTCAAAAACCGGATGAAGTGAGTTGCTCAACACAGTCAACTCCCTTAAACCACTTTTATGTTTTTGAATGGCCTTGATGGTATTAACAATGCTGTAGAAATACAGGTCAATGTTTGCTTCAACGTTCTCTACCGCCCAACGTTCAACTTCGTCTGTTATCGCCCAACAGTGAACGATCCGATCGGGCAATAAACTATTTTTATCTAATTCCCGAAACAATTGTTGATAACCATCCTGGCCTGCCGGATCAAGAACGTAGTCATCAAACTTTTTTTGTTGAAACTTGACACCTTGCTTAACCGTGACGATCTGTGCCTGCTTACTTTTGAAATGATCAGCCATTGAGTCACTTATGCCGCATGAATCGGCGAATATCAATGTGCACCCTCCGGCAAGTTCTTTATTTCGATTCGACAGATTTTTTGAAAGTCTCCAGGTTGGTGCATAGAACCACTCCTGCAAGTTATTCCTCACAGATGCCTTATCGGTGGTCATTTCCATGATCATCGCTTTCGGATCTACGTCCACGGTATATTTTATTTTCTCAAAGGAATAGGTTGGAAGCGATACCTTTTGGCGTCTCTCTCGTGCATAATATGCTTTCCAGTCGATATAGATTCCGTGTTGCCAGAGTTTGCCGATTGCTCCAAGTAATTCAAATGAATTATCAACACCGTCTTTCGAGCGCCCTAACAGCGACACGATTTGGTGCGTTTCATCTCTAAGATCGTTTGCACCTACAAATGAACTTAAAGCTTTTCCAGGTCCAACTTCAACAAACAAAACGTTGGGTGCTGCCATGATTGTGCTTATGCCATCGGCAAAGCGGACTGTATTTCGAAGTTGATTTACCCAATATTTAGGATCTGTGATCTCTTTGTTAAGAGCATGCTTTCCCGTTAAGTTAGAGATAAAAGGTATTTGTATAGGATGCATTTTAACACAGCGTACCTCTTGTTCAAAGTCCGCTAACATTTCATCCATCATGTGTGAATGAAAAGCATGCGAAGTGTTAATTTTTTTGGTAACAAATCCCGCCATCTCAATCTCTTCCTTGAGCCTGGATATTGCTACGTCATGTCCTGCTACAACACATGCGCTGTCGCTATTGACTGCTGCGAGAGAAACTTCTGGATGTTTGATCAGATATGATCTTAATCTGGGCTGGGAAATTACAATGCTAAGCATCGATCCTTTGACCATCGGCTGCATCAATTCTCCCCGCTTCGCGACAAGCCGCAACGAGTCTTGCAATGTAAAGACACCGCTCAAGCATGCTGCTACATACTCACCAACACTATGTCCGATCATCACGTCTGGTTGAACACCCCAATGCATGAGCAAACGCGCCATAGCATACTCTATCACGAATAAAGCCGGCTGTGTAAATTCTGTGTCGTTAATTTTTTCCGCATTATCGCCAAAGAGCGCATCGTTGACATCTTTACCCGATTGAAGTTTTATAATTTCAAGACATTTCTGCACTTCTTCCCGAAATACACTTTCTGTATTCATCAGCTCCAAGCACATTTTGTGGTGCTGCACGCCCTGGCCGGGAAACATGAATGCTAACTTGTTTTTCTTTTCGATGCTAGCTACCACTGCCATAGTGTTAATGGATGCCAGTTGCTGTATCGCCTCCTCGTGGTTGCTACAAACTATACTCTTTTTATACTCGAATGATGGTCCATACACGTTGCTTGTATAGGCAATGTCTGATAGTTCGGTATTTTTTTGGTTTTCCAGATAGAACTGAAAATTTTTAGCGTTGCGCACAAGCGCGTCCGGAGTTTTTGCTGACAGCGTTATTGCATGACAATGTCTACCCGGATCGGACTGTTCTTTTGAAGGGGCTTCTTCTAAAATAATATGAACGTTTGTTCCACCAACACCCAGCGAACTCACACCTGCGCGCAGCGGAAACGACTTACTATGCCACGCGGTTAAGTGATTGGTAACATAGAATGGTGTAGTCTCAAAATTTATGTTCGGATTTGGCTTTTCATAATGAACTGTACCCGGTAGCTGTTTGTGTTTTAACGCCATCACTACCTTAATAAGCCCGGCTACACCAGACGCGGCATCCAGGTGACCGATGTTTGATTTAAGCGAGCCGAGCACACAATAGTTGGACATCGTGCTACCCGATGCTCTAAATGCAAGTGTCAATGCTTCAATTTCCACGGGATCACCTAGTGCTGTTCCTGTTCCGTGCGCCTCGATATAACTAACTGTATCTGGCTCTATTTTGGCATTCTTCAGCGCTTTTGAAATCACTTCAGCCTGTCCACTTACACTGGGCGCTGTGTATCCAACCTTATTATTCCCATCGTTATTAATTGCCGATCCCTTGATAACTGCGTGGATGTTATCTCCATCCTTGATTGCATCTTTTAATCGCTTTAATACAACAGCACCTGCACCTTCACCAAAGACAGTACCAGATGCTTTATGATCAAAAGGACAACATTTTCCATCTGCTGATTGAATTTGACCTTTTTGAAAAACATAACCTTGGTCCGAAAAGTTGTTGATGGTTACGCCTCCCGCCAAGGCTAGTTTACACTCGCCTAGCAAAAGGCTATTACATGCCTGATGAATGGCAGCCAGTGACGAAGAGCATGCTGTTTGCAAAAATACAACGGGACCAACAAGATTGAGCCGGTAGGAAATCATTGAGCTGAGTGAAGCCACGTCGCTTAATTGCTGCATGGTAAGGTGGTCCACGAGCTGTTCCTGCGAATTCTTGATCGCGGCATAGATCGACCAGTTTAACCGTGTGGAACCACTTGCAAAAAGTCCTATCTTATGATTAGCAGTTGCACTCGCATAGCCGCTGTCTTCCAGTGCTTCCCAGCAGACTTCATGAAAAATCCGTATTTGAGGATCCATTAGTTCCGCTTCGTCAGGGCGATACCCGAAGAATGCGGCATCGAAGCAGTCCTTATCTTGTAGACAAGACCCTGCTCTTATATAATCGGGATTTTTAATGGTGCTTTCGCTTTCTCCCGCGCTCAACAATTCCTCTTCACTAAATTGACTGATGCAATTCCTTCCTTCAGCGAGATTACTCCAAAACGCCTGCACGTTATTCGCTTTGGGGAATCTGCCGGAAAGACCAATTACCGCGATTTCCAATCCGGTGTAATGAACCAGCCTCTTCAACGGTTTCGTTATTTAATTGAATGTTTATTACAATTTTCTCTGGCGTAACCACCAGCGGGTATGATTGCTTAGCGAAAAAAAAGCACGCACAAAATGAAAGCAATGGTGCGTGATCAGTTGTTGATACTATCTAACAAGTTAAGTGTCTCGTCTCTTGTTTCTGTTTCTTGCTCGATATGGAATTGCGTTCGAGATGACTCTTCAAATGCATTATCGAGCATGGATGCCTGCGATAAGATCGTTGGCGCATTGAACAGCGCTGCGATCGAAAGCTTAACTTTGAAATCTTTCTTCAGCTTATTTGCCAGGTATATTAACCTGATCGAGTCGCCTCCCAAATCAAAAAAATTACGATTCACACTTATCTTACTACGCTCAATTCTTAAGACTTCAGACCAGATATCTACTAATCTTTCCTCGAAGCCGAGCGATGGTGCCATATAGTTGTCATCTACCAGTTGGGGCTCTGGCAATGCCTTGCGATCTAATTTACCATTTGCCGTTAATGGCAACCTTTCTAGGTGCATATAGTACGCCGGCAACATATATTCGGGCAAACGCAATGATAGATAACTTCTAAGCTTAGCAGATGATATTTCGTCATCAGAAACATAATATGCTATGAGATGTTTATCTCCTTCACTGTCTTTTACTAAAACAACCGAATCCCTAACGTTGTCATAACCTGATAACATGCTTTCAATCTCTCCTAACTCAATCCTATATCCTCGGACTTTAACCTGGTCATCGATACGGCCCAAAAATTCTAGATTGCCATCGGCAAGGCATCGCACTAAATCACCTGCTTTATAAAGCATGTCATTTTCTCTGTATGGATTTCCGATCAGCTTCGCGCGCGTCTGATCTTCTGAAGAAATGTAACCTTTGAACAGCTGTGCGCCACCTATATACAGTTCGCCGGCGACGCCGATCGGTAACAGGTTCAGGTGTCTATCCAGCACGTAAACATGATTGTTTGGTGCTGGCTTGCCTATCAATACACTGCTTCGTAAAAATGACTCTTCGCGACTGTACTGATGTAACACACAACCTATGGTCGCTTCTGTGGGTCCATATTCGTTGTATATCTCCAACGCTATATTGCCTTTGTCAAATATTGCCGCTGCCAGGTCTGCACTGAACTGTTCGCCGCCAACAATCAAGCGCTTCACAGATCTTATATCTACATCGCTCTCGCTTAATATCTTTAGATGAGAAGGTGTCAGTTTCAATATAGTCGCATAACCATCTCTAACGACCTGTTCAATTAGTGCAGACTGCTCTTTCTGCTGGTAAACATATAATGTGTTGCCACTAATGAGCGGCAAGAACATTGACGTAATGGTGAGGTCAAATGAAATAGAGGTGAACAACGCCATCGCGTGCGTCTCACCTTGGATGTATGTGTCGTTAGCCCAACTAAGATAATTGGATAGTGCACCGTGCGTGATCATTGCACCTTTTGGCAATCCGGTGGAACCCGAGGTATATAGAACGTAGGCAAGATCTTTTACTGATGGCACTTGAAGATCCATAGGAGGTATGGAATTGTAATCCACTGTAAGGAGATCAATAATGTGTGCACCCGAAATGGCCGCTGCAATAAGTTGAAGACTTTCAAGCAAATGCGTAGTAGAGATCAATACCTGAACACCGCTATGCTGCATCATATACATTTTCCGCGCCTCCGGATAATCTTTATCTACCGGAACAAACGCAGCACCAGATTTGAGCACGCCTAACACGGCAACGAGTAAATGTTCTGACGGCTCCATTATAATGCCAACGCGATCATTCTGCTGAACACCCAATGCCTTTAGTTTCATAGCTATTTTAGCGGACTTCTCATCCAGTTCCGAATAGGTCATGCTTGAGGCGGCACCGTACAACGCGACTTTATTCGATCCTTGAGAAACCTGCTCCTTAAACAGATTGATCACGGTATTATTTATGGGATAAGCTGTTGCCGTATTATTGAAGGTGTAAACCTGTTTAGTTCGCTCAGCATCTGTCAGTATGTTGATCCGAGATAATTTTTTATCTGGATTTTCCGTCAGCTCTGCAACAATTCGTTGAAAATATCCAATGAATCGCTTAATGGTATTCTCCTCAAATAGCTCTGTACAATATTCAAGGTTAAGTAGCAAATCGTCGTCTAGCTCCGTTACTTCAAGCGTAAGATCAAATTTCGAAGTTTTAAGGCCGTCATCATAAGAAGTCAGTTTCAAACCTGGAATTACCAACTCGTTCTGATCGTAGTTTTGAAAAACCAGCATCACGTCAAACAACATATTGCGGCTGATATCCCGGGGCATTTGAAGCTCACCAATCAACTCCTCATAAGGATATGTTTGATTTTCAAAACACGCCAATGTTTTAGTTTTAACATCGGCTAAAAATTCACGGAAACTCAATTCTCCAGCCGGATAGTTACGCAGTGGTAATGTATTGACAAACATTCCTACGATGCCTTCCAATTGCGGATGGTATCTGCCCGCCACAGACGCACCTACCGTAATATCTTCCTGGTTACTGAGTTTACTTAGCAACACATTGAAAACCGATAGCACCGCCATGAACATAGTCGATCCAGTGTCATTGAGCACATGTCTTAATTTTTGAGTCACCTCGTGACTTAAAAAGAATGAACAGTTATTACCCTCAAAGCGTTTCAACGAAGGTCTTGCATGATCGGTGGGAAGGTCTAGCACGGCCACCTCATCCGCAAACTCTTGCTTCCAAAAATCACGTGCGCCAGCTAGGCGCTTTCGTTGATCCGGACTTTGCTGCCACACTGCATAGTCTTTATATTGTAAATGTAAAATCGGCAGCGCCGCTCCACTATATAAAGCCATGAAGTCTCTGATGAGCACCGATTGCGACAACCCATCAGAAATGATATGATGCAGATCCACGATCATCAAATGTGTATGATCTGCAATCTTGATCAGACCTACACGAAACAATGGCGCCTTACTTAGATCAAAAGGACGAATAAATCGTCTGATAATGTCCTTTGCATCAGATTCATTTGACTCAAAATATTCAATAAAAAGTGGTAGTGGATCTGAAACCTGCTGAACCACTTTCGCGTCGATTGTCACGATGGCTGTACGCAAGCTTTCGTGACGCGAAACGAGCTGATTCATCACTTCCGTTAACTTCGCCCTATCCAGTTCACCATCAAGTTGTACAACCCGCGGCATATTATACGCTAATGAGGCACTGTTGAGCTCATTTAAAAAATACAATCGCTTTTGAGATGATGATAAAGAATAGTAAGGACCATCATTCGCTTTACTAATTACATCTGCACGCACCACAGTCGGTTGCTTGACAGGTCCAATTGTGCTTTTGGCATTTTCAAGTGTTTGACTTTTTGTCATAACAAGTGATGCTTGTTTTTGAATAGTCAAATTCGCAAAAAGTTCTGCCAAGGTAATCCGAACACCTAATTCCGAAAACAGCCGCGGCAGTAGCCGCATTATACTCAACGAATTTCCACCAACGTGATGAAAGGTTCTGTCTGTAGAAATTCTATCACTATTTAATATCTCTTTCCATATATTAAAGATTTTCGCTTCGACTTCGTTTGCCGGTGCGACAATCGTTGTTTCATGATTCAGCTCTAATATTTTCTTGTAATCGATCTTGCCATTGCTTAGCAGGGGGAACGAATCAAGTATTGTTATCTTTGAAGGATTTGCATACTGTGGCAAACACGCTTCAACATGCTTCTCAATATTTTGCAACAGCATCTTAGGATCTACAGGATCAGAATCGCTGACAACAAATGCAACGATCGTATCAACCTTAACATCGAAGACGACTGCTGCGTTCTTAACGCTGCTACAACCCATCAGCGTGCGTTCGATTTCATCGAGTTCAATGCGTACACCTCTAACTTTTATCAACCGGTCTTCTCTCCCCAGCAAATCGATACTGCCATCACTCAACATCCTTGCGGAATCTCCTGTCTTAAATGCCGTTCGTTCCTGCTTGGTTCTACCATTCAACGTAACAAATTTCTCGGCCGTCAGGTCAGGATTATTAAGATAACCTTTTGATAAGTATTTACTAACGATGTAAAGTTCGCCAGTGATGAGTGTTTTGCACTGCTTTTTTGCCGTATCCAGTATAACCAATTCAGCATCAGCGATTGGTATACCAATCGGAATCTTAGATCTTATCGCGTCTTCAGGTTGAATCTTATAATACGAACTGATCATCGTGGCTTCCGTTGCGCCGTATAGATTCACCAATTGAATGCGACTACCGAATTTGTCGTACCAATTCATCAGTTCGGCAGGAACGATACGCTCGCCGGACAGAAGCACATATTTTAAATGTCGAAAATTGCCGGCGGAAATTCCGTTGCCATTGAACATGCGGAAGACGCTGGGGACACAATGGATAAAATTGATTTTTTCTTCGTCGATCCATGGTATCAGCTTTTCGGGACTCAAAAAGCCTTCCGCTTTTGATGGAACACAAATAGCTCCGCCAGTGAGTAAGGGAACGAAGATATCACGCAAAAAAGCATCGAAATATGGCGAAACGAATTGACTAAAGCGTTGCGTTGAGTTAATCTGAAAAGTTTCAATCTCCCAATCTAAAAAATGCCACAAGCTGCTATTTCTGCCAACAATACCCTTGGGTACACCGGTGGTGCCCGACGTGAAATAAATATAAAGTTCATCCTCTTCCTGATAGTTGGGTACCGTTATTTGATTCTCATCTATCGCCGCCGTCAACAAATCATGTAAGTGCAAACATTCGACTTGTTCACATTTTCCCTGCACTTTACTTTCAGCGTCTATGATGATAGTGTGAAGATTTGCCTGGTTCGCAATCATCGAAAATCGTTTCGCAGGCCAGGCAGAATCCAAAGGGATAAATACACAGCGTGCCAGCACGGTGCCAGCGATGCAAACCACCATGTCCGTTATGGTACTGACGCAAATGCCTATTCTGGTTTGTGGTGGAAATCCTTTATCCAACAAAACTTTGGAAACCGCCATTGATTTACTAACCAGTTCAGTGTAGGACACCGACTTACCATCTTCTTCAATGGCAACAGCATTTCCGAAAGATCTCAGTATTTCTCCGAGGTTCTTTTGTGTATACATGCTTCTATAATTAATTATTGTCTTTGAAATCAAACTGAATAAGCAACTGCTTTGCGCGGCGAGTGCTTTGTTTCAAAAAACTGATCCAGCAATATCCCGAAGGTAATGACAACGATCAGCAGATCAGTCTCGAAAGGCACATTGACGGTAAATCCAGGTTGGCAATACTGCTTTTTAAGTTTCTCAATGAGGTCTGCATCAAAATACCCCTGCCGTTTTATTCTTTCGTAAGAAAGTATGTCGTTAATATACTCATTATTTCGTTGTAATAAGTAGGGGCTACCGGGTGCCACAAAGCCAAACTTTTCTCTGTCTAAAACTTGTTTAGGAACCCGTTTCTCTTTCTCTCCTAACCGGCGAAGAATATATTTCTCTGTAAATTCATTAAGCTTTAGATTGGAAGGTACTCTGGTGGAAAACTCAACTAAGTTTTTGTCCAAAAAAGGATAGCGAACCTCTACCGAGTTCGCCATCGCCATCCGATCACCATGGTCTGAGACGAGGTGGTCGACAAGGCGCAATTTATAATCGACATAGGATCTTTTATGCAACACATCACGGCCCTGCATTTTCGCTGTGTCTATGACGTGGTGATTAAGGCAATTAATTTCATCAAAAGACGACCGCAGTCGCTCTGCATAAAGACTCCTTCTAAGCGCCTGTGAGTCGGTGAAATTGCTCTCATATAGAAAATTTGCATCGCCCCATATTCTATTTCTCAATCGGGATTCCTCTTCTGTCACTGCGGCCTCTCCGAGCAGGTTTTCGCTGCGCATTCTATCAAATCGATAACCAACGTAGCCAGCAAAAAACTCATCGGCACCTTCACCCGATAAAATTACTTTAATATTATTTTCTCTTACGGCTTTTGACAAGTGTAAAGACGCCGTATTATACGTTTCCTTAATAGGACATTCACAATGAAAGATGGCTTGCTGCAATTGTTCACTTATGTCGTGATAAAAGAAAGTTTTTTGATAGAGGTCTGCGTTGCAGGATTCTGCAACTATCCGTTGGTAATTGGTCTCCGTGATATTGGCATCGGGAAAGTCGATAGAAAATGCTTGCTTTTTTTGTTTGGTTAACTGATACACGGTCATCGCGATCAACGAGGAATCCAATCCACCGCTTAGGTAAAATCCGGAAGGAACATCCGACCGCAACCTCAATCGCACGGCATTTTCAAAGTGATGATTAAGTTCTTCAAGAAAGGAAGCCTCACTCCTCTCCTCGCTCAATGGCGATGGCAAATCCCAGTACGTGTAATCTTTAATATTTCCTTCGTTGTTGATGATTAATAGGTGACCATTTTCCAAAGAGCGAATGTTATAGAACATGGTGCGGGGGCTTATCAATCCCGGAAAGGTCAGCACCTGATCAAGGCCAACAACATCTACGTTTGCTGGCACCAGGGGATGCTCAAGAATAGCTTTGATCTCCGATCCAAAAACAAAAGTATTGCCGACAAAGGTATAAAAAAATGGTATGATGCCCATTTGGTCTCTTGCACACAGCAGCACCTTCTTTTCATTGTCATAAAGTGCAAAAGCAAACTGACCATTGAGATCATTTAAAAAATCAGTTCCTTTTTCTTCGTATAAGTGAAGGATCACTTCGACATCCGATTCGGTGCTGAACGAATGTCCTTTTGTTATCAGTGATTTTTTTAATTCTATATAATTGAAGATCTCACCGTTACAAATAAGCACCAAATTTTTACGCTCATTATAAATAGGTTGCATTCCATTGGATAGACCGATGATGCTAAGGCGCGTGAACCCTAATGCCACGTTATCGAAAAACACAGCATGTTGCGCATCTGGGCCGCGGTGAATGAGTCTCGCATTCATCCGCCGCAATACAATCTCATCTTCCGGAGATATTACCCGTTCACTAAATTTTACAAATCCGCAAATACCGCACATGAATGGCTACTCTCTCTGATTTAATATTGATGAACATGCAGCCGAAAGCGCCGACGAAAGCGCCGAATGCAAAGGCTTTTAACGCTGTTTATGTGGACTTAAAAGTGTGAAGATGTATAAGGTTGAGCCATGGCTGTGAGAATCGTCCGCGGGCCATCAAAAGAATTTCTGCCGTGGGAAAACATCATATTGTCCAACAGTAAAAAATCATCTTTTTGCCACTTGAATACGATCGAATGATTGGCGTAAAACTCCTTAAACTCTTCGATCACAGCACGCTCAATTTGACTTCCGTCACCATAGTAGGTAGCAAATGGCAGATCTTCTTCTGAAAAATATTCCAAAACTTCTGCTTGATAATGTTCCTTGAGACCAAAATACATGTGATTAAACCACAAGTCTTCTCCTGTGAGCGGATGTTTCTGAAAGGCAGGAAGCGTCCATCTGACTCGCAAATGATCATCGTCTAGCCAAGCATATTTAAACCCGTGGGCATTGAGGTACCGATTGACCTCAGCTTTATCGTCCGTTTGATAAATCGTTTGCCAATTGAGACCTACTCCAGGAATTGTATTTCTCAGATATTGAATTTTTTTATCACGAAATTTCATGACGGTCTCCTTCTTAAGACTGGTCAAAAGTTTTCGCTCATCGGCAATCGGCGTTTCCCCTCCTGTTTTTGGCGGAACAAGGCAATAAAACGCTATTATTCTATTGAAGGTAAGCGAATAGGAATTCTCCGTATGCATGTGGATGACCTGATCGCTGGGATGACTTGTGGACGTGTAAATATTATTATGAACACGTTCTCTAGGTGATGTCCTGTTCTTATACTCCATCGGGTCGCCGGAGACGGCCGAAAATAATTCATTAAACCCTTGCGCACTTCCAATCTTGAATCCCCGCAAAAGAATTGCCCCTTGGTGGAGCAAAAGGGCTTCGAGCGTTGCTTTGTGTTTTTTTCCCCACTTCACATGATCAACTTCTTCGATGGGACGGATCACCATAGGCAAGTTCTTAGATGGCATTTCGATTTCTACTTCTGTACCCAGATCAACTGTGGCTGCTAAAGTAGCGTTTTCAGGACTCGTAAATATTCCCATATCGTGTTCTTTTATTTAAATGTCTGTCTGATAGTGCTTCGCGACAACGTACCATGCGCGAAGAATGAGGTAAAACTTGAAAGCAAAGCGCTGTGCAACCTAAATAAAGTGATCACGACTGGCAGTCGATATATGAATTGCGTGGCTGTTCTGCGTATATAGTTAAAGCGCTGCTAATGAAAGTTACGTAGTAACTCCCTTTGAATTGAAAAATGCGTTTGAGGCAAACTTTGTTTCTAAGTAAATGAGTTTTATCAGAGAATCAAAATATCAAGTTAAAATATTTTTTTTGGCGAAAAGTGAAATCTAAATGAAGTATTTGAACTAAGAATGTTCAGAGAAACTGCTTTTAGCTTCCATGATGTCAGATCAAAAGTTCAAAATGAGCTGTCGATACCACAGACTAGTCATTATATACTATCTATTGAAGGTTCGTTACCACTTGAACTTAGAACCGCCTCAGCGTCAATCTTATTTACAGCGATGGCCTTGTTATGCAAAACTGTGTTTACAATATCTCTGGTTAGCGCTACAAAAACGTTTAGGGTATCTTCATCATACAACGCCCTATCATAAATAAATGCGAGCAAGACGCGATTTTTGTATGCGTGAACTTCTACCTGAAACTCATATTCCGAAGTTTGGTGCTGATTGAGGTGTATGCCTTGAAATTGTAATTCCTCCAATTCATTGGTACTTTCTATTGTATTCGCAAAAGCGAAATGAACATCTACCAATTTCTTCATGTCGCTATCCACCAAAGACAGCATCCGGTCGTATGGATAATCCTGGTGTTCGTAAGCTTCCAAAACACATTCCTTCAATTCCCTCAGAAATTCAACATAGCTGTGTTTTTCATTGATGATCATTCTTAGCGGTAAGATGTTCACAAAGGTGCCCACGACACCTTCCAGGTGCGTTCCATTCCGTCCCTGCACATCTGACCCAACGATGATGTCATGGTCGCCTGTTATTTTATGTAACATGATATAAAATACGGACAAGAAGAACATAAATTCTGACACACCATTTTCATTCGAAAATGACTTTACTTTTCCATATACGTTTTCATCCAATTCAAGTAACATCGTACTATAGGAGTGCTTCTGCACAAACTCGGGATTTTGCACAACCGGAAGATTTAGCCGTTTGCCTACGTCCGCTAACTTTTTCGACCAGTAGTTTCGATGTACGTCCGCATCATCCGTTCCGTTTCTCACCCATGCAGCAAAGTCGACATACTCCAATTCTAGTTGTGGCAGGCTCCGTTGGAAATAGATATCTCTCAAATCACGCAGTAGAATATTAACCGAAGTTCCGTCACACACAATATGATGGATGTCGATGAACAAATAAGTTTTCTCCGGTCCGCTAACTACCGCACCTCTCATTAGCGGCGCGTTTGCCAAGTCAAATGGTTGGATAAAGTCATTGAATAAATCATCCAGTTTTTCTCGGTCTTGACAAATTAAAGATTCCATTACAAAATTTACAGTTGGCAACACGCGCTGCAATACACCTTGTTCTGTTAGTGCAAAGCAAGTCCGTAGCGCGGCGTGCCTTGTAATCAAAAATTGAAAAGCCTTTTTCAGACGCGGAATATCGACACCGACACCCAATTCAACCGCAGCATTAATGTTTCGGTTGATGCTAAGCGGATCAAGGAGATAACCATAATACATTCGTTTTTGCGCCGGTGATGTAAGGTGGTACGGCGCTGGGTCAACGCGTGGTATGGACACTTTTGAAGCCGGCTTACCCCGCTCGACAACCAATGCCAATGTTGCGATGGTGTTCTTTTCAAAAATGGTCCGTAGCGGAATCTTTACCGTGAACGCGCGATACATTTTATTGATCAATTGAACCGCGCGGATAGAATGCCCACCTAGTTCAAAAAAGTTTGCATTTACGCTAATGGTTTCTTCATCAAGGCTCAATACATCACCCCATATTTTGGCCATCATCTTCTCTGTCTCATTGAGCGGAGCAACATAATTTTCCTTTCCACGAAAGTCAGGTTCCGGCAGTAACTTGCGATTTACTTTGCCACTTGAGGTTAACGGAAACGTGTTCAGTTGAACGAAGTAAGCTGGCACCATATATTCCGGCAAGTACGCCGTTAGAAAACTTCGCAATGATGAAGCGGGCAACTGATCTTCTGCAACGTAATATCCAATGAGTTCTGCATTTCCATCCTTTTCACGAAGCATTGCCACGGCGTTTGTTATCTGTGGGTGTTCCTGAAAATGTCTTTCAATTTCCCCTAGTTCAATCCGAAAACCCCTGACCTTGACCTGGCCATCCATTCTTCCCAGATATTCAATATTTCCATCCGGTAACCATCGCGCGAGATCACCGGTTTTATATAGTCGTTCGCCAGCGCTTGTCCCCGAAATAAACTTTTCCTCCGTCAATTCGGGGTGATTAATATATCCCTGTGACAGCGCCTCTCCCATAACGCAGAGTTCCCCGGATATGCCAATGGGCTGAATCACATTGTTACCATCGACAATCACAACGCGCGTGTTCGCTATCGGCTTTCCAATAGGTATTATTCTTTTCCTGTTGTCATTAATAGTTTTTTTAATATAGTCTCTTTCAACGTTGAAGTAGGTAACATCTGCACTCACCTCTGTCGACCCATAGATGTTCACCAACTGGGTACCTTCGAACGTTTGATAGAATTTATCAGCCAGTTGAAATGGAAGATCCTCTCCGCTACTGAAGATATATCGCAGGCGATGTCCTGACTGCATATGATCATTTTGCTCCAACAGGGCATTCAGATAAGTCGGCACGAGCGTGATTCGCGTGACCTTTTCCTGGCGCAGCAGCGCATACATGTTTACAACATCCAGCATTTCCGCATCACTAAAAACTCGTACAGCAACGCCAGCCAGCAACGGAGAAAATATTTCCACTACGTGATCTACAAATCCAATGTTTGTTTTTAAACAAAACACCTCATCTGCATGGACTGGATAAGTTTCCCATCCCCAATGCAAGCGATTCAATAAGCCAGCCTGCGTCCCTATGACACCTTTTGGAACACCCGTTGAACCCGACGTGTAAATGACATAGATATTTTCAGAGACCTCGCGACGCAGACTTGCATTTGTAAAACGGTGAAGGCTAGGTTTGAGCACATCATGACATACAATATCACAAGATGCTTCTATATCTTTCTGCTTAAGTATCTCTGCTGTTGTTAACAACAAAACGGCATTGCTGTCGCGGAGCATGTAATTTATGCGCTCACTTGGATAGCTGGCGTCCATCGGCATATATAAACCGCCTGCTTTTAGTACAGCGAAAGCTGCCGTCACGAAATCGATAGATCTGGTTGTTAGGAGGCCAACGACGCTATTCTGCTTTACATTCGTCTCCTGAAAGAAGCAAGCCAACGCATTGATACGCCTGTCTAGTTCCGCATAGGTGATCGATTCATCATTATCGAACAGCGCGCATTTGTCAGGGTTTATTGTTACCTGCCGCTCGAATAAATCGACGATAGTCTTGTCTTTGGGATATTCTTTTTGAGTCTCGTTAAATACGTACAGTACTTTTTGATATTCGTCTTCAGGAAGAATGTTGATTTGTTCGAGCTTCTTATCTGGTGCTGCCACCACTTCCAAAATAATTTTTTTGAATAGTGAAATGAAGCGCTCGATGGTCTCCTCTTTGAAAAGATCGGTGGCATATTCAAAGCTAAAGTGCAATTCATCGTTCAGTTCCATGGCCATCAGGGTGAGGTCAAACATGGCAACATGATGCACATTACCATATGGTTTTAACGTCAACCCGGGAATATTCAATTCCTGTTGCTCAAAATTTTGAAAAATTAACATCACATCGAACAACGGATTACGACTTGTATCTCTTGGTAGATTCAATTGACTGACCAGTTCTTCATACGGATAAGATTGGTTATCGAAACAAGCCAATGATTTTGTCTTGACATTTTCAAGGAACGCCTGGAAGCTTATTTGATGGTCTACTTTATTTCGAATAGCCAATGTATTTACAAACATCCCAATGATTTTTTCCAGATCGGCATGATCGCGTCCGGCAACAGACGTACCTATAGTAATGTCTTGCCGATTAGTCAGCTTGCTCAAGAGTACATTAAAAGCTGCAAACACGGTAACAAACAAAGTACCTCCTACTTTTTCTCCTAACGCCTTTAATTGCTTCGTGTTCTCCTGCGTGAGGAGGAACGACTTGTTGCTCCCACGGTAACTCTTTACGAGAGGTCTGGAATAATCACTTGGTAAGTCTAATACATGCACTTCTTCTTCAAACTCCTTCTGCCAAAATCGCCGTTGCGTAGCAAACCTCTCCCGCTGTTCAGGTCGTTGCTGCCATTCGGTATAATCCTTGTAATGCAACTTGATCGGCGACAACTGCTGCTGACTGTATAACGCCATAAAGTCTCGGATCAAAATACCTTGTGATATGCCGTCAGAAATAATATGATGGATATCAACCATCAAGAGGTGCGATTGTTTTGTCTGTTTTATCAAGCCTACCCTTAACAAGGGCGCTTTGCTTAAATCAAATGGTCTAATGAACGCATCAATTATCGTCTTCGCATTAGCTTCGTTGCCTTCAAGATAATCTATAGAAAACGTGACCTCATTTTCAATTTTTTGAACAGGATTCTCATCCAGGTTTATGATTGCCGTGCGCAAAGCTTCATGACGCGCAATTAACTCACGAAATATCGTTTCTACTCTCTTCTTGTCAATTTCTCCTTCCAGCACAACAACCTGAGGCATGTTATAAGCCAGCGATGTCTTGTCAAACTCATAAAGGAAGTGCAGTCTGTGTTGAACGGAAGAAAGTGCATAGTATGGCTTTTGCGAGGCCGGTTCAATTTCCTTGAATGCTGTAGGCTCTGCATCTTGAATGCCTTTCGCCAGATTGGAAATATTTTCCAACTGAATAAGTTGGGCTAGCGGCAGTTCCGCCTTAAACACCTGCTTTAACTTGTTAGCCAGAAATACGAGTCGTAGAGAGTTACCTCCCAATTCGAAAAAGCTACTCTCAACACTGATGGCGGCCTTGTCAAGTTTCAATACCTGTGACCAGATTGCTACCAGTTGCTCTTCCAC
>JADBYQ010000134.1 GCA_020402945.1 Cytophagales bacterium
GATCTTGTTGATTATACTTTCTTAACCAGTAATGAAATTTATGGTAGGCAATATCCTTCTCTCTGCAAAATTCAAGCTGTGTTTTACCACTTGTCTTCCAAATCTCGATAAGTGAAAACACTACTTGCCGCAGTGTGCCGGTTGTGGATTCTATAGTTCTTTTTTCTTCAAAACTATGGCTTCCCTAAACTCCTTAAAAGATGTACTTTACTTGAGGGTTGCCCTACAAATGTTATTGTGATGGTATATTTCTTTGGTTTTTTTTGTGCAATAGAGCTTTGCAAAAAAAGGGAAAAGGAAAACGCAGGAGCGTTTTAAATAACAGCACATGGATAACAATTTTGAAGGAACCAAGAAGACGGTGTTATACAATTAAAATCACGGGAGTTAGAATTGATCCACACCTTCATCCATTGGCCTTTTAGTAAATAAATCACATTAACTGGTATGCTTCCCTGAGTAATTCTTCCCGATCAATCGGAACAACCCCCACATGTTGGCACACCAAGCCTCCACCTAAATTAGAAAGCGAAGCAATCAATGGAGGCGATAGCTTCAACGCCAAACAAAGCGCTGCAATACTCACTACCGTATCACCTGCACCGGAAACATCTGCGATTTCGCGAGCGTGTGCTGCTAATTTTATCTTTTGATTATTATAATCGATGTAAACTCCATGTTCAGAAAGTGTAAGCATCACTCCTTCTGCGTGTAGTTTTTCTTTTAGCAATTCAACGGCCTTCTCGACTTGAATTTGATTACTTGCCTCTACTTCTATCTTTAGGCCCTCGCGCAATTCTTTTAGGTTTGGCTTAAATAGAGTTACGCCCTTGTACGCAAGAAAATTTCTTTTCTTGGGATCAACTACCGTGGGAATATTTTTTCGCTTTGCAAAGGCAATCGTCTTTTCAATAATCGAAGTATTCAATACGCCTTTATCGTAATCTTCAAAAACAATGACGTGACAGGCGGGCATTAATTTTTCAATTCGCTCCAATAATAACTTTTCTTCTTCCTGATTAACCACCTTATCCGATTCTTCATCCACACGTACCACATGTTGCTGGCTGGCAATAATTCTTGTTTTTACGGTAGTGGGTCGAAAAGAAGAAGTAACGATTCCATCCTTAGAAATCTTTTTGTCATCTAATCGCTGTAGTAATTTTTTGCCATCCTCATCGTCACCGATCAACGCACAGAGTATGGGGGTCGCCCCTAAAGCATGAACGTTTAAGGCAACGTTGGCCGCGCCACCTAAACGGAAATCCTTCTTTCGAACATTAATAATGGGTACTGGTGCCTCGGGAGAGATTCTTTCTACTGCTCCCCAGATGTAGCTATCTAGCATCACATCTCCAATGATCAATACATTGAGTTTGGAGAAAGATTCAACTATTTTTTCTGGAGAGTTCATATAACCAAAAGTAGAAAGTAGGAAGCTAATAGTCAGTTGTCAACTTTACGTCAATGATGCTAATGCCTTTTTCATTCTGCTCATCGCTTCAACCAGTTCTTTTTCTGAGGCTGCATATGAAAGCCGAACACATTTTTCATCGCCAAATGCACCACCGGGTACGAGCGACACATGTCCTTTATCCAACATGAAAAAGCAAAAATCATCTGCGTTTTTGATTACTGTATCGCCATCTCTCTTACCAAAATAAAAGCTCACGTCAGGGAAGAAATAAAAAGCGCCTTGAGGATTATTCGCTTTTACTCCTGGGATTTCTTTTAACAATTTGTAGACGATGTCTCTTCGCTTGTGGTATTCGGTTACCATCATATTCGTTGGCGCTAAGTCACCAGTAATGGCTGCCAATGCTCCGCGCTGGGAGATAGAACAGTTAGCTGACGTAATTTGACCTTGCACTTTATTGCTTCCATCTGCAATCCATTTGGGGGCAGCGATGTAGCCTACACGCCAGCCTGTCATAGCAAAGCCTTTCGCAAAACCATTCACGGTAATCGTGCGATCAAACATCCCGGGAAGAGAAGCCATACTGGTTTGATCACCGGTAAAATTAATGTGCTCATAAATCTCATCAGCAATAATTAATAAATTTTCATGGCTGAGAACCACAGCCGCGATCGCCTCCAACTCCTTTTTAGAAAAGACAGAGCCTGTTGGATTACATGGCGATGAGAAAATGATTGCCTTTGTCTTTTTTGTGATCGCTTGTTCTACTTGCTGCGCAGTTACTTTAAAATCATTTTCTAATGTGCCGTTGATAATAACCGGTGTTGCTTCAGTTAAACGAACCAACGCATCATAGCTAACCCAATAGGGAGCGAACACAATTACCTCATCTCCCGGATTAAGTAATGCTAACATCACGTTGGCGATGGATTGTTTAGCCCCATTTGATACCACAATATTTTCTGCCTTATAGGGAACCTTATTTTCTTTTTGGTATTTCGCTGCGATCGCTTCGCGCAAGTCCTGATATCCTGCAACCGGAGGATAGGAGAAATATTTCCCGTCATCAATAGCCTTCTTAGCGGCATCACAAATGTGCTGTGGGGTTTTAAAGTCGGGCTCACCCAAACTGAGATTGATTACGTCAATACCTCGGTTCTTGTATTCGCGGGCTTTGGCCGCCATGGCCAGCGTGGCTGATTCTTCGATTGCGTTGATTCTGTTAGAAAGGTGATTCATAATTTTGATTAAGTCTACAAAGAAAGAGATTTATCATGTGAAGACAAACGATAGGCCGATATCCAACTAGTTACTCAGGGTTTTGTCTCTTCCAAAAAGTAATGAGTTCAGAAAAACCTGCCAAGTGTTAGCTAAAAAGAGTCCTTCCTAGTATACTCCTCCCGAGTGTAATCTCATCCGCATACTCCAAATCCCCCCCGACAGGAATGCCCCTGGCAATAGACGTAATCTTCACTGAAAAAGCGGCTAGTCTTCGGTTGATGTAGAAATTGGTAGTATCGCCCTCCATAGTGGGGCTAAGAGCCAAGATGATTTCTTTGATTTCATTCCCAGTTGTCAAGCGACTTATCAGTGAGTCAATTTTGATATCCGATGGGCCGATTCCATTCATAGGCGAAATAACCCCTCCCAGCACATGATAAACTCCCAAAAACTGAGCCGTATTTTCAATGGCCATTACATCTTGGGTGTCTTCTACTACACAAATAATGCTTTTGTCTCGCTTATGGCTTTTGCAAATAGTGCACTCCTCCTCATCCGAAATGTTATGGCATGTTTTACAAAACCGAATATTTGAGCGCAGCTTGTTCAACGCCTCTGTAAGAGCAGCGGTTCGGTGTTCGTTCTCCTTTATCAGGTGCAAAACCATTCTGAGTGCCGTCTTTTTTCCGATACCGGGAAGCTTGGCAACCTCATTTACAGCATCCTCTATCAGTTTTGAAGGAAAATCCACTTTGTTCTTTTAATAAGTCTTGGTAACAAGCCCAATACAAAATGGGCATTAAAAAATTTTTGCATCAATGCCAGCGTCAACGATCGCCTCGCGCATTGGGTTTAGTTCTTCATAAGAACCAGCCTTCACCTTGCATTTTCCTTTGTGATGAATCAACCAAGTACACTGCTCGGCTTGTTCGGGGGTGTGCTTGCAAACACGGATAAGGGTTTCAATGACATGCTCAAAGGTGTTAAAATCGTCATTAAACACGATGAGATCCTTTACATCGGTAATCTCGATTGCTTCCAGTAGATCGGTAAGTATTTGTTCCTGGACTGGCACTTTGGTATTGCTTTTAAGTTGGCCACAAAAATAGGAAAAAAGGAATAGATTCGAACTTGCGAAATTGATCGGCAAAAAAGATACGAAGACCCCGATCCTAAAGTAGCCTTTCATGAAAAGAAAGGACCTTAGTTTTGGCCTTTAGCGAAACAAAAAGAATAACGCTGCACCTATGGCAATTACTATTGCTGCGGACACACCAGCAATGCGCATCATCTTTTGACGTCTTCCTTTTTTAAGGTAGTCAGGAATGTTGTCGATGGCGGTACGCAATCGAACCAATGCAGATCCATTTTTCTCGATGTAGTCGAAAGCACCCATTTTTAACGCTTTAGTGACGGTGTAAACATCATTATCGGCTGACAGGAACACAATAGGTGCTTCGTTCGACTTCTCCTTAATCTCTTTGATATAGTCCAGACCCAATTCATTATCTCCCAGATGTTGATTTAGCAGAATGAGATGTGGGGCGTCTTTCAAATGACTCAGGCACTCTTTGGCCGACAAAAAAGATTTTACTTCAAAGCCAAGTTGATTTAAGTGAGCGCTGATAATTTTTTGGTAGCTCAAATTGTCATCAATAACAAAAGCGGTTTTCATAAAATAAATGTTAGTATCGAGTTGTTTAATTATCTCATTTTAAGACAGAAGTTCCATTTTTGAGAATAGCAATAAGTCCTTTTCAAGCATCTTGAGGCGCTCTAAAATGGAGTGCAGGCTCAGCAGTTGTAGTTGATCAATGGATTGATCACTCAGTTTTAGTTGACTTATTTGTTGGTATAAACTGGAGCACCCTAACAGGCCTATAATTCCTTTCAAATCATGCATTTCTATCCTTAATTGGCTTGTTTCTGATTGTTTTATACTGTCTCGAATGTTTCGAATCCGACTGGGCAACTCGTTTAAAACGATCGCTAAAATTTCCTTTCCCAGCCCTTCACTATCACCAATAGTTGCGTGAAATTCCTGTTGGTTGAAGACAAAAAATCTTGGCTGAGCTGATACATTCATCGGAATTTGTTGCATTTGGTTAACCTACTATTCGGCAAGTGTTGTACCAAAAATATTTTGGATGATGCGAAATCTGATTTGTCTTCAAGATGGCACCATTGATCTAATACCTCACCGCTTTAGTCGAATAGAAAATTCTTCGCACCAATTGCAATCTAATTTTGAACAACAAGAAAGGCGGAAAACCAAATTCTTGATGAAATAGATCCAATAAGCAGTAAAGATTTAAAAACCGAAAGTAAACCGATGAAACGAATATTTGACATCCTCGCCTCTTCAACCGCTTTGTTGATTTTAGCTCCAGTATTAGTTGTGATCGCCATCATCATTAAGGTCGAATCTCCAGGCTCCGTGTTTTATTCTTCCTACCGAGCAGGCGAGAGCTATGATCGATTTAAGCTTTTAAAGTTTAGAACAATGAATGCCAATGCCGAATTGAAGTTAAAAGATTTGGCGCATCTCAATCAATATGAATCTGAGCAAGCTGTTAGTGAAAGTTGCTCTGAGTGTTGCCACTTACCAGTTGCGGCCTGCACACTGATAGTGTTACCCAACGGCACCTACTCGTGCGAGCGCTGGGAGTTAGCGAAAGGAAAATCCAAAGCGGCCTTTTTTAAATTCAAAGATGATCCGCGGATTACGCGTTTCGGAAAATTTTTGCGCAATACTAGTTTAGACGAGTTGCCTCAATTGATTAACGTGTTGCGTGGCGATATGTCGCTGGTTGGCAATCGACCTTTACCACTTTACGAAGCGGAGAAACTAACTGCAGATGCGAGTGCTCAACGTTTTTTGGGACCTGCAGGAATCACCGGACTATGGCAAGTAACGAAACGTGGTAGAGGCGGTGCAATGTCAGAGGAAGAACGCATTCAACTAGACAATCAATATGCACAGTCTTATTCGTTTATCGGAGATATTCAACTAGTGCTCCGCACAATACCCGCTCTATTTCAAAAAGAAAATGTTTAACCAACTACAAATCAATTTATGAATCTATCTTTTATAGGAACAGGTTATGTGGGTTTAGTGAGTGCTACTTGCTTTGCCGAAATGGGCAATCAAGTTTATTGTGTAGATGTAGATGCTGGAAAAGTGGTGCGTTTGCAAAGTGGGCAACTTACTATCTACGAGCCCGGTTTAGAGCAACTGTTTGAACGTAATGTACGTGATGGCAGAATTCAATTCACCACACACTTGCAAATGGCTGCTCATCATGCTGAAATCATTTTTTTAACGCTGCCAACGCCACCACAAGAAGATGGTTCAGCCGATCTTTCATACGTACTTTCTGTTTGCGACCAATTAATGCCGGTACTAAAACAACAACACAAAATCCTAGTTACAAAAAGTACCGTGCCTGTAGGTACAGCCGATAGAATAACCAGGCAACTGGAGTCAGCCGGATTGCAAGCGGGCAAACATTTTAATGTGGTTTCTAATCCTGAATTTTTACGTGAAGGATCTGCCGTGATGGACTTTTTAAAACCCGAGCGCGTAGTGATCGGTACTTCTAGTGAGCAGGCAGAAGAAATTATGAAGACTCTTTACGAACCATTTGTTCGCAATGGTAATCCTATTTTGGCAATGGATGCGCGGTCGTCTGAGTTAGTGAAATATGCCGCCAATGGTTTTTTGGCAATGAAGATCAGCTTCATGAATGAAATCGCAAATCTCTGTGAACGTAGCGGAGCAAACATAGAAAAAATTCGAAAAGGAATAGGCTCGGACAGCCGCATTGGTCATCAATTTTTATATGCAGGCTTGGGCTACGGAGGCAGTTGCTTTCCCAAAGATGTACAAGCATTATCATTTACGAGTCAGGAATTCAATTATTCGTTTGAAATTTTAGATGCAGTGATGAACGTCAATAAACGCCAACGCATGCAAATGATTGAGCGCATGGAACAGGAGATGGGATCGCTACAAGGGAAAAAGATTGGATGTTGGGGGTTGGCATTTAAGCCAAATACGGATGACATTCGCGAAGCACCCGCTCTGTGGCTGATTGAAGAGTTAATGAAGCGAGGAGCTACCATATTCGCGTATGATCCGGCAGCGATGGAGAACACAAAGAAGGTTTTGCCTACCATTCAATATGCTACCGATCCTTACGAAGCCACTAACAATTGCCATGCACTATTGATTTGCACGGAGTGGAATGAATTTAGAAATCCGGACTTCGACAGATTGAAATATGAGTTGTTGAAGCCAATCATTTTTGACGGCAGAAATTTGTTTGATCCGGTTAAGATGGCCTCGATAGGTTTTACCTACCATAGTATTGGCCGAGCAACACTACCTGCCGAAATACCTTTTGAAGCGCAACTCAAGTTAGCCGTGTAATTTAACCGATCAGGTGAAATGGATAATCGCGTGAAATCAGTTTCGGTAATTACGCTGAACTACAATACAACCAACCATACCATTGCTTTGCTGAAGAGCATTGAGCGAATCTATGGGCAGTCGCTTCAGGTCATAGTGGTAGATAATGGCTCAACGGAAAATCCGGCAGGCTTTTTAGCGAGTCAATTTCCCTGGATTGATTTCATTCGGAGTGATCGGAATCTTGGCTTTGCCGGAGGCAACAATCTTGCTATGCGTGCAGCTCAGGGAGAATATCTATTCTTTGTCAATAATGATACGGAGTTTGGTGCCGATATTCTTTCGCGGATGGTCAACCTTTTTGAGCAATTTCAGGGCATCGGTTTGCTTTGCCCTACCATTCATTACTACGATCAGCCAGACCAGGTTCAGTATGCAGGGTTTACTCAAATAAATAAAATCACTGGCAGAAATGCGTGCCTTACCAAAGCAAAGCCGGAACATAACGGGATGGCGATAACGCATTATGCTCATGGAGCTGCCATGCTCGTGCCGCGCAGAGTCATTGATCAAATTGGATATATGCCGGAAAATTATTTTCTGTACTACGAAGAACTAGATTGGAGCGAGTCGATCCGAAGAGCCGGCTATCAAATTGTGGTGGACACGCAATCTGCCTTTTACCACAAAGAATCACGATCTGTTGAAAAATTAAGTGAATTGAAAAGTTATTTGCTAACGCGCAACCGGATTTTGTTTATGCGAAAATATTCAAGTCGCACGCATTTGATTCTTTTCTGGATTTTCTTCTTATGCGTGGCAACGCCAAAACATCTCCTAAAAAATTTGGTAGCATTCAGAATCAAAAACGTGTGGGCCTATTTACAGGCACTCCGTTGGAATTTCTTCCACTCCGTTCATTCCACTTCAATTGGTTACAAGTTTAACTACCTGCGTCATGATGTATAATCGTTTTCAAGTTCCCGACTGGGTAAGTCAGCATGATTTTGCCCAGTCTCATTTTTCGCTCATGCAGTTAGAAGAACTGGCGCATTTGCGAAAGCAACTGTTGCGGTTTCAATCTGCAGAGCCGATTGTCTCGATTGTCATTCCGGTATGGAATGAAGAGAATAATATTGTGCGCACGCTTTCCTCTTTCGCCAAGATGCATGTGCCGTACGAGTGCGAATTGATCATCGTAAATAACAACAGCACCGACCGCACTCCGGAAATTCTGGATTTGTTGGGAGTGAAGGTGATTCACGAAAAACGACAGGGTATTGCACATGCGCGCCTCGCGGGATTACGCGCATCCAAAGGAGTCTATCAATTGTGTGGAGATGGCGATTCGTTATATCCACCTGATTGGATTTCAGAAATGGTTAACCCACTAGTCAAGAATCCTTACATCACTTGTGTATACGGAAACTACAGCTTCACACCAGCAGCTCATTCATCGCGATGGCAATTGGGCTTGTATGAGTTAGTAGCAGAATGTTTGTTTGAATGCCGCAGGTGGCGCAGAGAATTTTTGAATGTGCGCGGAGCCAATTTTGGATTCCGTGTGTCAGAAGGTTTAGCAGTGAAAGGTTTTGAAATGCCGGTCACCCGAATTTACGATAATCAGGAAGGAGCGCGCACGTTTGTTGTGTTTGGCGAAGATGGCCGCATGGGAAGAAAACTGGGTGAGATCGGTAAGATAAAATTAGTACGCAGCTACCGAGCTAGAATCTGGACAAGCTCTCGCAGGCTATTGAAAGATGGCACATTGGCACAAGCGTTCAAGAAACGAATCGCGAAAGAAACTGCTCGTCTGCTCGAATATACTTTTGGATCTCGTCAATTGACATTCACCACAGATCAACTTCAGCCTGAAAAAAAGTAAAATCAAACTCCAAGAATGAAAAGAAAAGCCATTATTACGTTTGCAGTAGGGTATCAATTTGAGCACATTCAACACTTCATCTTGTCGTGCCAAGCGTTTTGCCCGGGAGCAGATCTATTTATTTATGTAGGTAGCAATATTCGTGATCTTCAAGAGCAGTGTAAGTCATTCAGCAATGTAAAACTGATTCGTTACCAAGAATCTTTGTTTCCCAAAATGCTTAGCAAGCTGGCTATGCAATCGGCTTGGGGTGGAAAAAAGCTCGCCCAGCTTATTCAATACCTTTATCATTGGCTAAATAAGTCAAACGGTTTAGAAATGTGGGCAACACCACTGGTACAGTTTATGGTGAAAAGATTTTTTTTGATTCAAAGATTAGTGACCTCAATACCCCACGAGCAAATTATGCTCACCGACATTCGCGATGTGTTGATAGTATCAGATCCTTTTGAGCACTTAGGTTCCAGTATGATTGCAACAGGCGAAGAACCGGTTGCTATAAAGGATAGCGACTTCAACCGAAGATGGTATGAGGCCACCTATTCAAAGGAGCAATTAACAAAAATTGAAAATCTTCCAGTGTTGTGTGCAGGTGTTACTATCGGATCGCGTCATGCCATTGAACAATACGTGCGCGAAATGATTGAGGAAACACTCAGCAATCTTCCCAAAATAGTAGGATTGTTGGGAGCCGATCAGGCTATTCATATCCACTTGATGTATAAGCGGCTTCATGGAATCCAGAAGCGAATAGAAAAGAATGGAAGCGGAGCGATTGCCACTTTACATTATTCCTCTTTGAATGAATTTCAATTTAAAAATGGCACTATTACCAATAAGAAAGGTGCTTGTTTGAAGGTAGTGCATCAATACGATCGCCACCAGCATCTTGTTACCTACTTGAAAAATTACATACTAGCTCAATATCAATCAAGAGCGCATGCGAACTAAACGGACGTATCTTTTTTTTTCTTTGCCCAAGCATGATGATGCCTACACTTCTACCCCGTGGCAGCTTGCACGTGAATTGGCTTTAACGCATGAGGTGATCTACGTAGATCACCCATATAATTTCTGGGAGGCAATAAAACTATTTTCCACCCCCAAAATACAATGGCGATTTAAATCCTATTTTAGATTTAGCGTAAAGGAATTAGAGGGAGTTAGTGTTTTACCAACTCCATTTGTGTGGCCTACACACTTTTTGCCAACAGGCATGGTTCACCGTTTTTTTACGAATCGGAATGAAAAGATATTGGCAAAACGTGTAAACTCTTTTTTGAGAAAGCGTGACATTCAATCAGTAGTCTATGTAAACTCATTTGAATTTTATTACCCAACATTTCAAAATAGACTACACACCCGGCTAAATACTTCGGTTTATCATTGTATTGATCCGATGGTAAAAAAATATACACTAAAGCACGGGCCTGCTTTACAAAAGCAAGCGGCATCGAATGTCGAAATGATTATTACCACTGCGCCCGCTTTAATGAAACAGTTTGAAGGTCGCGATTTCACCCGGGTAAGCTTGGTGCCCAATGCGGCTAACTTTCATTTATTCAACCAAGCCCTTGATAAGAATTTACAAGTTCATCAGGCGATACCATCTGGCAGAAAAACGATTGGATACTTAGGCAACATTGAACGAAGAATTGATTTTCACTTGTTGTTGCAGTTGATGGAGCGCCTTTCGGATTTTCAGTTAATAATGGCCGGCCCAATTGAATTGAAATATGTTCCAGAAGAAGTTTTACATCACCCTCGCATAAAATTTATTGGGGCAGTCGCGCATGAAGATGCTCCTTCTGTATTGAAGGGATTTGACGTAGCAATCATTCCATTCCTAATAGATGAAGTAAGTGATGGGATTTACCCTCTTAAATTATTTGAATATTTGGCGGCAGGCAAACCTGTTGTGACTACCAATTTTAATCCCTCTGTGCTGCGTGAATTAAGTCAAGTACTGGAGCTTGCCCATTCAGCTAATCAATTTGTGGAATTAGTAGAACGAGCTGCGCAGTCAGATACATTATTAGAAAGAGAAAAAAGAGTGGCGATTGCTCGCATAAATACATGGAAAGAAAGAGCGGAGTTATTTGATCAGTTAATTCAGTTGAATGTAGCCTAATAAGTTTATGGCAATAAAAGAATTTGTAAAAGGAAATGCTACCATCAAAAAATGGGTAATGGCTATTTTATTCAGAAAAAGACCCTACCAGGCAAAAGTGAGATGGTATGTATGGTGCCTTTTTATTTTTCCCCGTTACTTCAATAGAGGAATTAGCTGGCGTTCGCGCCTCGATTTAGTTCCGTTTAATAAGTTTTCTTTAGGATCCTATTCGCGCATTGAAGATGGAGTAATCATTAACAATGGAATGGGTGATGTAATCATTGAAGATGAAGTTCATACCGGTATAGGTTGTGTACTGATCGGTCCGATCATATTGCACAAGCACGTGGGGCTTTCACAATATGTTCGCATTCTTGGAATGCATCATGGCATAGATCCTGATAAACCGCATCATCATCATCCATCGACTAAAGCTCCAGTTATCTTGGAAGAAGATGCTTTTGTTGGCACAGGCACTGTAATCATGGGTAAGAAAAATGGTGAGCCTCTCGTGCTTGGAAAATATTGTCGCATAGGTGCAAATTCAGTAGTGATGACGGATATTCCTCCCTATTCTATCGCAGTAGGTAATCCGGCCAAGGTAGTGCGTAAATGGAATTTTGCCTTGCAGAAGTGGGAAAAACCGGCTTCTAACAAATCAATTCTATAAGAGGCTTTTCTATTTAAGTCTTTCAATCATTTCTTATCCCTAATTTACTAGAGAGTATTTTGTAGCGTTACGCTGAAAAAGAAATACAATCAATGAATGTATTTCTACCGCGTGGAAGATGGATTCCTTAATCATCTTCACAAGTGAGCTTTATTTATTTTGCGAAAATCATCTTATTGTTCTTTGCGCTTTTTCTGAATCGAGGATAGAGACGGACTAAGTCGTACCACCAAATCAGAGTTAAAGAAACACCTTGCATCAACAAAATGGGTTGCTTCCAGAACTTGAGTCTTGACTTTAGGTAATACCATTGAGTTTTGCAGCCGATTTCCCAATAGATGTTTTTCCACGCAGAATTGGCTCGATTGAGCTGATAGCTATACTTATCCTTATAAAATAGGCGAAACTCGCTTTCCAAGATCTTCATACGCTTGGCTACTTTTTTGAATTGGTCAACGCGTGGCGGATGGTGCACCCTCATCTCTGAGGAAAAGCCAATCGTGCCAAGTTGTTGAATGCGCCAGGCTAAGTCGGCATCTTCGTTGTGCGGAAAAGGAAACTCTTCATCAAAACCTCCTATTGCTATCAAAGCTTTTCGATGATACGCAGCATTACATGTGGGCACACTGCAATTTCCATTTTCGTTATCAACTTGATGCGTCAATGGTGTAATGTGATCGCGATCGGTAAAAGTACTACCTTGAACACCTACCCAGTTTGTTTTAGAAAAAACTGAAAAGATCGTTTGCAACCAGTTTGCGTCAGGCAGACAGTCGTCATCAGTAAAAGCAATCCACTGACCCAGCGCATGCGCAACGCCCTTGTTTCGCGCTGCTGCCGGACCGCCATTACTTTGTTGAAGAAACAAGAATTGCATAGAGGTATTATTTTTATATATCCGAAGAACTTCCTCCGTCCCATCGGTGCTTCCATCGTTCACTACAATAACTTCAAATAGATTACTCGACAGTGTTTGAGCTTCAAGAGCAGCGAGGGTTTGCAGCAGAGATACTTTTCTGTTGTACGAAGCAATAACAACGGAGATAATAGGTAAGTGTAACATTTTAGTTTCTATTAATAGGATACAAGGATAGAACGAGTTGTTGTTTTAATCTAAGAATAATCTGCCTATAATGATGTGGAATAAGTTGCAGTGTATCTTGGAGATGAATGCCACAGACTTTTTTTAGAAGGTAAGCCACACACGCAAGTCCGCTAAGTTCCACAATCGCCATCGCCAACGGAGCGCCAAACACACCTAAAAACTTAATCAATACAAAACTTAAAACAATGGTGAGAATACTATTGACTACTACTAACCCAAACGCAAACTGTGGTTTCCCCCAGGCAGTTACGGCACTTCCAAAGGCGGCTCCAAAAGGGGTAATGCATGTTGCAATAAAAACGTATATCGATAGATATACCCAGGCATGTTGATAAGCAGCGCCATTTAGCAGCGTCAATACGTAAGGAGAAAGCGCTATTCCAACAATAGACAACGGAATAGTTATCGAAAGCAGGAGTGAAATGGATTCATGAAATTGCTTTCGTGCCTGCTCCCAATTTCCGTTTTGTACACACTGTACGAGCGAGGGAAATAAAATGGATTGAAATGAATTATTAGGAAGCAACGCTACTTGCGCAAACCGCTGCGATACCCCAAGTAAAGCGGTATGCTGTAACGTAAGCAACGAGCCCGTGATAAATAAGCTGATGCGTGTGGATACAGCAGAGGTAGCCTCGCGCGCAGCAGCTACAAATCCTACCTGTTTGATTAAAAGAAATTGCTCTTTAGATAAAACGCAAACCATCATTTGTCTCAAAGGAATAAAAGGTAGTAGGTGAAGTGCTGCTGCGAAACTGGATATACCGAGTACTACGACTACATATTGAAGAGATAAGTTCCATTGAATAATTAAAACGATTCCTACGAATAGGATAGAACTGTTAATAGCATTGGCAACTAAGATTGGTGCCAATGTTAATTTTCCACGCAAATAGAAAATGAGCCAACGCATGATTGCGTTTGGCAGAGAGTAAATGGGATAAAGCAAAAGTAGTTGCGACCACTCACCAGAACTAGCTAAACTAAATGCCAGAAGAATGCCACACATTAACAACTCCGTAGTGAGGAGAATGATGCCATTCGTTTTGAGATGTGCAATATTCAGTGAATCGTCAGCATGTGCCGTGCCTTTGATCAGTGCGGCCTGCACCAGTGCATCACGCAAGCTACTGGCCAATGCAAAAATCGCAATGAATAAAAACCACTGCCCGGCTTCTTCAATCGAATAAAAGCGAGTAATGAAAACGGTGAGTCCAATGCCCACGATAAATTCGAGAATCATATTTGCCAATGAAAGGACTCGCTTACGAATGGATATCATGACTTCTTCGATTCAGTTTGATCAAAATGAATAACGCGAAATAAAATGGCTAATAGTAGCCAGAAGAGAATACTCATAGGGAAAACGCCTACTACTTCCTGGCCCCATTCAACCACCAGTAATGCAACAACTCCTCCAATGATTCCGGCTACGATGGCTTTGTAGTCTGGGTTTCTCATCTTCAATAAAGCCAAGCTTCCGTGAATGATGATTCGGTAGTAGAGATACAAGAAGAAAAATAAACCAACCCAGCCAAGTTCTACCGCTACACGAATAAGTCCGCTATCGGGTGGAAAGTTGGCTAAGAAAGTGCCGGGTGAAAATCGTTGTCCCCAAATACCCGTAGAACCCAAGCCACCTCCAATCGGATGTTTCACAATCCAGGGTAAAATCATACTTCTGTTCTTGGCGCGCGTTTGATACGATGCGTCAGCCGAAGGTTGAAAAGTAGATTGAATGCGCTGAATGTGATAGTTGTTACTTGGCGTTATGATCAGGATTGTCATACCGATAGCACCAATGAAAAGAAGTAAGTACATTTTTGGATTTTTAGAAAGTACGACCCAAACAAGCAAGAAGATTGGAACGATGACAAAGGCAGATCGAGTGCCAGAGTAAATCATCGCTAATCCGGTAATGCCAGTCGCAAGCCATAAAATTATTTTTCTCCAAAATCCGGTAGCAGCAAAAGCCAATGACAAACAAACCGTGCACATGAAAGCCATAATGATTCCGAATTGTGATGGCGATCCTATCGATCCAATGGCACGCCACCTTCCATAGTTGAAAACCAAGTGCACCAAATCGTGGCGCACCACATAATTATATTCCCACTCGAAATAACCAAATGTTGCCTGCCAAATACCCCATACTGCAGACACTACACTAAAAGCAATTAAGCAGTAGAGAAATCGAAATAGCTTTGTAGGTGTATCTAATGTTTGATACGCAATAAAGAAGAGCATCAGATATTCTACAGCAGGGCGTACCACATAAAACCAAGCAGCGCGAGAAGGCGCGACTGGGTTTAGAAACTCAATCATATTCATGCCTGCCCATAATAAAACGGCTAAAGTTATCGGTGTATTGAAGATACTCCAGCTACGATTGAACTGCGCGCGGTAAAACAGGCCGCACAGCATCACACCAATGATTGCATCCATGGCAATACCCATCGGAATGTTTTCAACTAAGCGATTGAATACACTGATGGTAAATGCTAAAAATAGCATAAGATATAACCCAATATCGGTTCGCCACAAAAGTGAAAAACCAACAACGGATGCCACTAAAATAAACGGTATACCTATCGCAGCTTTGAAGTTGAAGAGGTACACAGCCCAACTCAATAAGGCTGAAGCAAAAACCCAAATTACCCATTGCACCAATTCAGGCAAACGGCCTTCTCCACGCACAAAGCGATTCAATTGAATAGCGCCCGAATTGGAAACTTGCATTATAAATGATGTGTGGTGTGAATAAATTTTCCTTTGTTCTCAGCACGAACACTTTTAACAGCATTGAATAAATTGAAGTAAGCTAGCTTTACCAAACTGCCTATTGAAAGAGTTGCCTTAAGTAGCGCATTCTCGTGTAGAAGAAAAACAACAAGCGCCACCGATAACAAAAGCCAAGAAATACTAAAGAGAGGTATGCCAATCGGCCATGCGGATGTTGCCCAAAAGTATACACATTCTCCAAAACATAAAATGGGTGAAATAACTACCTGAATAGAACGAGGCGGTCGACATAATGTGATCAAATAGTCCAGTGCTGCCGGCCTTCTAAATTGAAACGCAGCTCGTAGTAAAGTGCCTGAATGATGAATGGCATTGTAGTATTGTTCACCAAACCATCGGATACGTTGCGGGTTATGATTTGAAATGTTGTTCGTTTTCTCCTCAGTCACAATGCATTGTGGCAAAAAGGTTGCTCTTACTTGGCGAGCTTGCGTTAGTAATTGCACCATGAAATTTTTATCAAAGCCCGGTGCATTTGCATCTAAATGAAGGATACATCGAATAAATAGATCAGTTTCAATCAATGCACCACTGCCGCTGATTTCTAGTAATAAATTAGCTTTCTCTTTTGCTCTTCGATACAAACAATCATTTAACCGCTCGGATAGATGATCGAAAAAGGAGATGGGGGTGGAAGTAGAAACTGATTTGCGGACTCCTTGCAGGATATCGAATTGATCGTATTGATAAGGCTCAATGCGATCAAAAAAATCCGGAGCGATCACATTGTCTTTGTCTACCAACATGACAAACTCTGGATTGCATGTTCCGCGCAAGCGTTGTTTGTCAATCCATTGAGTGATAAACCGCAATGCGTGTTGATACGAATTGCCAGATAAATGAGAGAACGATTTTTGTATGCAAATGAAACCCTTCGTAACGGAGTAGTGATAGTATTTTTCATCGGCATCTTGCAGAAGCACTAAAACTTTGATGTTTCTTTTTTGAATGGCTTTTGGCAATGAATCTAAAACATCTAAAAAACGTTCTCCCGGTTTGTAGGCAGGCAAAATCAATAATATCTCAGGTGATGTTGATAGCGAATCGCTAAAATTGGATGAGCGACTTGGAAGCCCGAGCAATGTAAGGCACAACCAATAAAAGCTGTAGAAGGTTAAGTAAACCGCCAGACAGGCAAGGAGAGTTTGTAGTACGATCATTTGAAGTTTCGATTAATAACTTTTTTTACAGTTTTTCGGAGGCTTCCACGTTCTTTAGGAATTTCGCCAACATATTCTTCCAGATTTTCGATATCGGCATGAAATAGCACTA
This sequence comes from Cytophagales bacterium, assembly GCA_020402945.1. Classification (GTDB taxonomy): domain Bacteria; phylum Bacteroidota; class Bacteroidia; order Cytophagales; family Cyclobacteriaceae; genus ELB16-189. Next base: position 16,897 of record JADBYQ010000134.1, read on the forward strand.
CCCCACGCAGTGACTCTTGAGTATTTAGTATTTCTTTCTCGATACGCTGATCGACTTTCGTGTAGATTCGATTGGCGCCAATCGAATGAACAATAGAATCGCTGATAGAATACCAAAATGAATAATCGGTGCTTAGACTAATAGGCGGAGCAACGACCAGTAAAACAGAATGCTGCGCTTGCTGCTGTTGAATATATTCCTGAATGGATGCTTTGTTTTTGTAAAGGCCATGTTTAGCAACCAGCGACCGAACAGTTTCGAAACCATCCAATTCTTCGGAAGTCCAATCAGCATCCAGTAAACCAACTGATGGGAAATGGTTTTGTAAACAGGAAGCCACTTGCTTTGCCAACAGATGTGTTCCCTCTTCCCGTTGCGTTGAACTAATTACAATGATACTAGCCGGCTTAGTAACTATAGATTGTGCTATTTTTTCAATCTGCAATTGTCGGATCAAATCTATTCCGGCTTGCAAACTAGGACTTGCTGCTGGTTTTTGTTTTGGAATTGCTCCCAATATCGGCAAGCTACAGACGCGCTCAAGTTTGTCTACACTCGTAATAGTGGCATCTAATAGCTGAATCACAATCAATATACCGGCCATCAAAATAAACATAACAATACCACCGACTAGAATTAAGATAATACGTTTCGATGGTTCGGCTTTGGTAGGCAAAAAAGGGGGATCGACTACTTCAATGATATTTTCGCCTGATCCATACTCCATGGATTGCGTAAGATTTAATTTATTGAGTAGTACGAGATAAGCATTTTGTGCAGTGCTAATTTCTTGTTCATAGGCACCAATGGTCGATTCGAAAGGAGCAAAGCGTGAAGAGTATCTCATTACCCGTTGAATTTCATCATTGATGATGTGAATCATATCTTCTGATGTTTCTGCCTCCAGATCATATACAACATACTTACTTACCAAGTCTAACTGCACACGGCTCGGATCATACGGTGTTTTACGAGACAGCTCTTGCAGTTTGCTTTGAATTTGACTTTTTGTATTGTCTATGTTCTGGTGAATAGGCGATAGATCCTCAGCTGTTTGATTACCTAATGTTTTTTTTAGCATTTCACGATTCATCTTCTTAAGTTGTTCTTTTAATTGAAGAATTTCTTGGTGGGTGCTTAGATCAAGTGCTAGTTCATTTCCTTGTTGCACACTTTTGATGACTTCGCTTTTTCCGGTTTTGCCCTGCTGCACCCGAGTGAGTAATGTTGCGCGTTGTCCTTCCAACTGCACCAGATAAGTGACAATTGCCTTGGTGTGCTCACCTAAATTGATAATGTTGTTGGCAACCTTGTATTTTTCCAGCCGCTTGATTTTGTCATCGAGGTCAGCCTTTGCCTGACGAAGTAAATTTTCAATAATGTCCTTATGGCCCTTTACTTTATTTTTGGCGAGCGAACGATTTTCTTCAATCAGTGCTTCAATAAAATAGTCAGCCAATGCCTTTACGCGCTTGGGAGAAATTTCATTGATTTCTAATTTGATGAAATTACTATCCATTATACGGAAGGCCATCACTAGCTCGCGCAACTTGGCTGTGTTAACTTGATGAAAGCGTAAAAACTGAAGCATTAAGCTGTCAGGGAATTCACTTGGCTGAAGAAACTCCTTCGTTAGCTCTAATTCTGTTAATCGCTGCAATACTTCTTTTTGATTGGTGATAAGAATTTCACTTCCTTCACTAAAAACTGTTTTTGACTCGATCGCTTTACGAATCAATTTTAATTGAACTAACTCTGCATTTCTTTTTGATTTTAGTAACTCAATCGTATTCTGAAAGTAAGTATGAACCTGATACTGCTTCAAATCTTCATCACTAAGGCTCATACCTTTGCTTTCTTGTAGATTCAGGAACAACCGCGATTCTGTCTTAAACCGATCAGGTGTATTCTTTGAGAAATGGTAGATCAATCCCATCGTCAGTAATGGAATCACTACCAGCTTGATGCGGTGCTGCAACAACATTCGAAGTATCGAAACAGCTATTTCCATATCCTAGCGTGGTGAGAATTGAAAATTGTAGGCAGATTCGGTGTCCTCCGTTATCAATCGAATTTGTTGCTGAAGTTTACGTGCAGCTATTTGCGCTTTCATTAGTGATTCTTGCGTGAGAACCAATGCACTTTGGTTGAGCAATACTTCTTCCATTCGTGCTTCACCTTTTTTAAATTTTTCTTCAATCACCTGGCAATGTTCTTGTTGGGCCTGGTTGGCCTCTTGACGCAAGTCGAGGATGCCCAGTGTTTCCAGGTATTGATAAAAAAGACGAAGAATTTCATCGCGCACTTGTCTGCGTTGATGCTTCACTTGATTTTCGGCACGGACAATATTTTGTTTAGCTTCCCGGATGTAGCTCCTGCGATTGATGAATTTTTCAGGATCTAACCCAAGTGTAAATCCGATATTGGGCAACACACCGGCCGTGGTTACGCTTTCATTATTGATATTGGTGGTTGTTACAGAAAAAAAATTTATACCCAAGCGAAAGGTGCTTAGCCACTTATTCTTCTCCTGAATAACATTTTCATATTGCTGCACCAGCTCGCCTTCAAAGCTTTTGAGAAAATAGGAGTTTTTGATGGCGTTTTCCGTAAGGGAGTCAAGTGCTGATTCGTTCGATAGAATTGTTTCAATCCGCTGACGTTCGGCACTGATGGAAACTGGATTCGTTTGTTGAGCGAACCCTACTAATGGAAATAAAAAGAAGATCAACAGTCGCATTTTTAGCTCTTTAAGTACTCAAAAGTAGCCGGCAAAATGCCTAAGTAGCCGCTTATTAGACCAACAGCTTACGCGTTTCGATTAACCCGATTTATTTGAAGACATAAAAAAGTCCGACCAGATGGCCGGACCTATTCGGGGTTGTATGTAATTACTTTTTATAGATCAAAGTGCTTTGGCGGTAGCCAGATAAATTCTTGTACCAATCTTTGTATGTCATTCCGCCACTTTGAGCCCACGTGCTAAACTTAGTATGGGCTTCGTTGATGGGTCTGCTCTCTTGCGGGTATTCAAACGGTAGCGCAATATTAATAGCCCAGGGCATGTTGTTACCACTTTTATAGAAGCGCCCTTCGGCCGGGCGACTGCTGTCAGCCAGCGAGCCGAGCAAAGACGTATTTGCTAAAGATGTCGGTGTAAAATCGGCCAGATGTACTTCTCGCGCACGATCGCCATTAACAAAAATAAAAGGATTGTATGGAACATACCCAAGGTCTGTCATCTTGATAGGTTCAGTAAATGTGATCACCAGATTAAGAGTTACTGGTGTGATGTACCCTTCCGTAATTTTTGTATTTACAAAACTAGTTGTGTTAAAGAGTGAGGCCGTATTCCCAAACGGAATGATTACAGCCGTTGCCTGATTCGCTTCCACTCCATTCGCCAAGAGGTCAATACTATTTCGCTGCGGAAAAGCGCCAGTGACAGACGCAACTTTATTTGGAGAAATGGGTAGCTCAATTCCAAATCCATTTTGATAAGCAGCACCAACTGCTTTTACTATTAAGTTGGCACGCATTTCTACTACCGCGTTCGCAGTGTTGGCCACCAACTGAAAGTTATAATCTATCACCAAATCATTCATATCGTAATCGCCTTTGCTCGGCCATTGATCTTCAAATGCTATTGACCCATAGATGCCTGCTCCTGGTGTAAAAACATCGAATGCTTTGGTAGCATCATTTGGATATTTGTCGTTTCGGTCAATGACTCCATCGGAATCAGTATCCGTTCCAGCGGTTTGTTTCGTATCAACCAATTTATCGGTAGCAATAGACGTAAAGGGATTGGCGGTGATGTAGAAAACCGCATCGTTGAAGTCGTTGTCGCCACTGGGGCGGGATAGATCTTCCATTCCTAACAAAATAATTTCGCGATTCGCATCACGTAGCAGAACCGTTTGCTGCCGATAAGCTGCCGAGGTATATGTATTTAAATTTTTGGTAGAATATTTTATTTCGGGTTGCGATGTAACGGTAGATCCGTTCCACCCATTTGGAATCAAAAACCATCCGATGCCGGTGTTTGCAGGAAATGTCCCCAGTGATACTTTGCTGCCGGTAGCCAGATTGCCACCGCTGCCTGGAAGTGATACATTTGGAAATACAATCTTCAACTCCGCAATATCAGCTATAGTAGCCGGTGGAGAATTTAATGGATAGGTGTAATAGCCAAGCGCATTGCGATAGCCCGCACCTTCTGTTACAAAAGTTACCCACACCTCGGCTGTACTGGCCAGTTTTGTATCAGTATCAATAGTAGTTGATAAATACTGAGGGTTGTTGGTGGGTACCGGCATTCGTTCCGGCAAAGTGGTGTTGATCATATCCAATAAATCTTGCGCGATGTAATCATTTACGGGCTCCAGATTATTCGGCACTCCGTTTGAATCAAATGAACTTAGGAATGTAAATCCGTTGGTTTCAATACGACCTGCACTAGATGATGACTTTTTCACCGATTGATACGATTTTCCACCAATTATAATTGTCGAGTTAGCATTGGTTGGGAGAAGGGTTTCTGAGGGCAAACTGGGATAATCGGTTCGCACCACTAGTTCTTCTATATAGGAAGGCACTGTGTTTTGAAATTGAAGCTCACCTTTTGCATTAGTGATACCTGTCATTAACCCAGATTACGCATTAGAGAATTGAAAGGGGAAGGAGACTGAATTCGATTGGTTCCAAAGTCCCTTGCA
>JADBYQ010000135.1 GCA_020402945.1 Cytophagales bacterium
TAATTTATACGGTTGTTCCAGTGAGTGCAGCAGGATGTCAGGGGGCATCTTTCACGGTAACAGTGCCTGTAGATCCTCAACCCGCAGTTGCGGTTCAAACAACTGCCGCTACATGTAGTGGAACGCCTGTCGGTGTAAACTTCAATTCAAGTACAGGTGTAGCAGCATCGGCCTATAATGTAACTGGCTTGAACTTAAATGGTTTATCTGTATCCGCAGGTGGTGCAGGGGTAGCGAGCGGTTTGGTAGCAGCAGACTTGGCCGATGATGCATTCCTGAATACTACGAATGCTCAAGTTAGTGTTATCTATACTGTTGTACCCGTTAGCGCACTGGGATGTCAGGGAGCTTCTTTTACGGTAACCGTACCGGTCAATCCAAGACCAATTATTCCGGATCAAGTCTCAACAATATGTAGCGGTGCTACATTTACAGTTACTCCTATTAACAGTGGTCCTACTGTAGTTCCGGCAGGTACACAGTACACCTGGACTGCTCCTACAGTTGCTCCCACACTGGGAAGTCTTACAGGTGCAGGAGCTCAAGCGGTAGGAGTTGCTTCAATTAGCCAGACACTAACAAATACGACCAATGTTGCTCAAACAGCTACGTATATCGTAACACCTACTTCAGGTGCAGGTTGCGCGGGTGCAACATTTCAAGTTACCGTAACAGTAAATCCAAAACCCGTAATATTTAACAGAGTAGCAACTATATGCAGTGGAGGTACATTTACCATTTCCCCTGCTGATGGTCTTCCTTTGCCAACGACAATCGTACCTGCGGGTAGCACGTATACATGGGGAGCACCTGTAGTCACAGCTGGAATTACAGGCGGAAGTGCTCAGTCAGGACAGGCGTCCATCAGCCAAACATTATCAACGACATCTACAGCTCCGGGAACAGCTACATATACAGTAACACCTACGTCAGGAGCCGCGGGAGCTTGTGTTGGGGCAACCTTTCAGGTGGTTGTCACTGTTAACCCAATCCCTAAACTGTCAAGCACGCTTACACCTGCTGCAATTTGTAGCGGCTTATTTACCTACACGCCAATAAGTGCCACAGCAACGGCAACTTTTACATGGACCCGAGCTGCCGTTTCGGGCATTAGTCAGTCTGCTTCAGCAGGCAGTGGACCGGTTAGCGAGACGTTAACTAACAGTACAACGTTGCCCGTTGTTGTTACTTATAGATTTATTACAAGTGCTAACGGCTGCACTAATACACCGGGTGAAGATGTTCAGGTTACCGTCAACCCTACACCATTACCCAATGCGATCATCGGTCCAGCCAATGTTTGCGTAAGTTCAAACACATTCTTCTACCAGGTTACCCAGGTGCCAGGGTCCACCTATTCATGGGATGTTCCGGCTGAATTTACCGTGCAGGCTGCCGGTGGTGGAGCAACGCCAGGTGGCGGTCAAGGTCTTTATACCGGTGATTATTTCATTCTGTTAAAATTCTCAACCGCGACCACAAAAACACTTTCAGTATATGAAAAAAGCGCAGATGGATGCGTTGGGCTAGTAAATGTATTACCCATTGTCGTTTCAAGCGGTCCTACCGAAGTTGATATTACCAGCGGAGCATTTACGTCCACATCGGGAGGCACATTCTGTAAAAATCAAACCGGTGTGGTATTCCAGGTTCCTCAAAATGCAAGTTCAAACTTTATATGGACGATTGATTCTGGCGGATCAATTGTAGGGCCCATGGCCGGAACAAATTTATACCAGATCGTTGTAAACTTTAACAATTCACCTACCGCGAACATCAACGTTACGGAAATTAATTTAGCGGGTTGTCCCGCAACATACCCAACTTTTGTTGCGTCCATGCTTGATGCTCCGATTATGACTCCAGCATCAGGATCGATATGTAGTGGATTACAACCAAGTAGTGTTATCACCTTGTCAACTACGCCTGCTGTACCGAGTACGTTCAGCTGGATTGTTAAATCAAAAACGGCAAATATTTTAGGAGCTTTTGTGAATGATACGGGTACTGGGCCACTTACCCATTTCCCAGCGGTGTTGACTAACAACTCTGGCTTTGACGGTACCATTGTGTACACGGTTACACCGACTGCTACTGCCTCACCAAATTGTATTGGTTCGCCCATTGACATTACAGTGACTGTCAAACCTGAGCCGGTAATAGCATCCATCGGTAATCAAAGCGTCTGTCCGTTGACTTTTGTAAATGGAACTGTTTCCTTCCCTTTCAGTAACAATCTCGTGCCGGTTAACAATTCGTTTGATTGGACGAGTTCTAATCCTGCCATTGGATTAGTAGCGGCTAGTGGCAGCGGCAACATCAGTTTCACTTCCGCTGATAATCAGACTGGCTTCGATATCGTATCAAACATAACCGTAACTACAACGGCAAATGGTTGCACCAGCACTGGTGCAAACGCAAAATCGTTTACTATTACACTCAAACCTCGGCCGGTGGTGGGAGCTATTACGGATATTTTGGTATGTCCCGGTGATGCCATCAGCGTTCCGGCATTTACTGCCAATACATCAGGCGGGGAAACTTATGCCTGGACAAACGATAACACAGCTATCGGGCTGGTTGCATCTGGGAGCGGAAATATCTCGAGCTATTTTGCGCCTTCCAACAACACGGGATCTAATTTGGTAGGCAATATTAGCGTTGTTGGTAGCTTGAATAGTTGCACAGGCCCTGCGCAGACGTTCAAAATTACTGTAAGGCCTGAACCGGTGGTGGCAAGCATTGCTAATCAAACCTATTGCGCAGGTGAAACCATTTCTATTCCATTGAGCAGTAACGTAGGTGCAGCCACCATCAATTGGTCTAATTCCAATACCTCAATTGGTTTGCCTGCCGGTCCTGTTTCAGGAAGTACAATCACAGGAACTGCGCCCGTTAATAATACGGGTTCAGATATCGTAGGCATTATTACCGTTTCGGCAACAGCGAATGGTTGCACCAGTTCTGGTAGCAATAGCAAAACGTTTACAATTACGATTAAGCCTACACCAGTTGTTGATCCTCTAGGCAATATTGTTGTCTGCTCGGGTGGAACTGTACCGGCTACTATTTTCGGTTCGAATGTGGCACTTGGTGGAGTTACATTTAACTGGACTAACAATAATACTGCCATCAATCTTTCGGCAGGGGGTTCAGGAAACATTGCAAGTTTTACCGCTGGTGTTAATGTCACCGGTTCGCCAATTGTGGCTACTATTAGTGTAACGGGCTCTAAAAATCTTTGCACCGGGCCAGCTCAGACTTTTACGATTACGGTCAATCCTGAGCCTGTTGTTAATGGGGTTGTCAATCAAAGTTTCTGTCCTACGGATGCCGTCAGTATTCCACTTGGCAGTAATGTCGGAGGAGCATCAATCAATTGGACAAACACCAATCCACTTATTGGTTTAGGTGTATCTGGAACGGGTAACATTAATTTCACAGCGCCAGCAAATAACACGGGTTCAAATATAGTTGGGACAATTTCCGTCTCGGCCACGAACCTAAGTTGCACGAGTGCTGGGGGCAACACCAAGACCTTTACGATCACGATAAAGCCTACACCTATTGTGGCATCAGTCAGCGATGTGACAGTTTGCTCTGGGGCGACAGTGCCCGCCATTGGTTTCAGTGCGAACACGGGCGGATCGGAGACATTTACATGGACCAACGACAATGCGGCTGTGGGTCTTTCCCTGGGTAGTACCGGGAACATTGCCAGCTACACGGCCCCTGTCAATACCACGGGCACGCCCTTTGTGGGCAATTTTACAGTGACGGCCACCAAGAACGGTTGTTCAGGTCCAGCCCAGACGTTCAGAATCAACATCAACCCAGAGCCGGTTGTTGATTTGGTGGCGAACCAGAGCTTCTGTGCCGGGGAACCGATCAACATACCGTTTTCTAGCAATGTAGCTGGGTCAAGCTTTACCTGGACCAACACGAATACCTTGATTGGCCTGGCAAGTACTGGTGGTGGAAACATAGTTTACATCGCCCCTGCGAACAATACAGGATCGGACATAGTGGGCGTGATCGATGTGATAGCGACCCGCAACGGATGTGTGAGTGCTGGAGCGAACGCGAAGAGCTTTACGATCACCATCAAGCCGACCCCAATTGTAAACGCTATCTCCAACGTGACAGTATGTTCGGGCGGCACCGTGGCTGCGATTGCCTTTGGGTCGAATGCGGGATCAGGAGTAACCTTTAACTGGACCAATGACAATACCGGAACCAATCTGGCTGCCTCCGGTAGCGGAGCGACCATTCCAAGCTTTACCGCAGCCATCAATACAACGAGTTCGCCTTTCGTTAGCACGATTAGCGTGACCGGAACGAAGAATGGATGTTTAGGCCCGGTAAGAACCTTTACCATTTCCGTAAACCCGCAGCCCGTAGGAAATACAACCGCGGTGTCCATTTGCAGCGATGAGGCAGTGGGAATTAATCTTGCTACACTACTTACAGGCTCGGCAGCAAGCTATAGCCTTTCAATCAACAACAACGGTCTAACTGCAACTGCAGGATTGCCCATCAATGGATCAGCGTTTCCTGCCACCGAAATTCAGGATGATCGTTGGAGAAATTTATCAGGTATTCCTGTGGATGTCGTTTACTCTATCACGCCATTGGGGGCAGGTACGCCAGCATGTTCAGGAGCCCCATTTACGCTCACTGTTACTGTTAAGCCTGAACCAGTAGTAGCAGCTGTCTTAAATCAGTCGTATTGCCCTGCTACTACTCAAAGCATCCTTTTGACGAGCAACGTTTCTGGCGCAACTATCTCTTGGACAAATACGAACCCTCTTATTGGACTTGGATTTACGGGCAGCGGAGATATCAACTTCACTACGCCAGCTAACAACACCGGTGCTGATATTACCGGAACGATTACGGTTTCCTCATCCAAAGATGGTTGTACAAGTTCTGGATTAAACATCAAGACATTTGATATAACAATTAAGCCAAGTCCTATTGTGTCAGTAGTAACAGACATTACGGTCTGTTCTGGAGACCTAATTCCTGCTGTTGTGTTTTCAGCAAATACATCCGGTGGAGAGTCGTTCAATTGGACAAATGATAACGTAGCGATTGGCCAGGCTGCCTCTGGAAGCGGAAATATCCTCAGCTATTCAGCTCCAATAAATACGAGTGGAATTCCAATTGTCGCAAACTTCAGTGTGATAGCGACAAAAAATCTGTGTTCTGGACCTGCGCGCACTTTCAGGATCACGATTAATCCTCAGCCTGTTGTAGCAGCGGTTACAGATAAAGTTTACTGCGCTGGAGAATCGGTGAGTATTCCTTTGACCAGCAATGTAAGCGGAGCAGCACTTTCATGGACAAACAGCAACGCGGCTATTGGCATCGGGTTGAGTGGTTCTGGTGATATCGTTTATACGGCACCGACAAATAATACGGGCGTTGACATCGTTGGGACAATTGTAGTATCGGCATCAAAAAATGGATGCGTGAGTGTTGGCGCAAATACAAAAACCTTCACAGTCACCATTAAGCCCACTCCGATAGTGAATGCGATTTCGGACATCGTTATCTGTTCCGGTCAGGCAATTAACATTCTGCCCTTTGGCTCTAACGTGGTGTCTGCGGGAGTAACATTTAATTGGACGAATGATAATACAGCAATCAATCTGGGTTCTTCTGGAACTGGAAATATTGCATCTTTTACCGGTGCTACAAATATTAGTGGGTTGCCTATTTCTGCAACTATTTCTGTAACCGGAACAAAAAATCTTTGTTCGGGTCCTGCTAAAACGTTTACTATAACAATCAACCCTGAGCCGGAAGTGGCGACTGTTACCAATAAGACTTTCTGTCCCGGAGACCTGGTCAATATTCCCTTAACAAGTAATGTTGCAGCCTCGGCAATTACGTGGACGAATTCTAATCCGTTGATTGGGACAGCGTTGAGCGGTTCAGGTGATCTGGTGTTCACCGCACCCGCAAATAATACAGGCGCAGACTTTGTTGGAACGATTGTAGTAACTGCTTCAAAAAATAGTTGTGTAAGTACGGGCGCAAATGCAAAAACGTTTACCATAACGATTAAGACGACTCCGGTTGTGGCAGTAGTTTCATCTATCGTTCGTTGTTCTGGAGATCCAGTACCTGGGGTTGTATTTACCTCGAATGCTGATCCGGGAGTAACTTTTGATTGGACAAACGATAACCCTGGAATAAATTTGGCTGCTAGCGGTTCGGGAAATATTGCCGGATTTACTTCTTCGATTAATGTAGGCAGCACTCCTCTTATCGCCAACATCAATGTACGCGGTACAAAGAATGGCTGTCAGGGAGCGGCTACAACGTTTACGACAACGATCAATCCTCAGCCAGTGCTCTCCGTACCTGCTCCTCCAGCTATTTGTAGTAGCAATTTGCCAAACAATCCAAGTACAACAGGCATTGTATTGGGAACGAATGGAACGTCTGTAAATGCAAACACTTACAGAATAAATTCAATACTTTATAATGGTGGAACTGCCCCAGCAGGTTTCACATTCCCTGTCACGAATAAATCAGTCGGAAGCAGTGGTGGAATTAACCATGTTCAGGGCGATGTATTTACCAACACCTCTTTGGTGCCCGTCACGGTGAGGTATAATATTACACCAATCAGTTTGTTGGGATGCGAAGGGGTTGCAACAAATGTAGATTTGGTCGTAAATCCTGAGCCCAAACTTGACCCGACTTTAAGTCCCACACCGATTTGTAGTGGAGATAAAATTGATCCGACCGGAGTTGCTTTTCAGCTGAGATCGCAGCCTGCCGTTTCTGTTGCTTCTGCTTCTTTTATCATTCGCTCAATTTCATTTCCTGCTACAATTACTGCCGGTGGATCCAACACAGGTATTGGAGCAGGCAAGAATATGGATGCCTTAGACAATGACACCTATAGCAATGTTACACCTGGCGCTTTAACTGTCACGTATACTATTGCCCCAGTGTCGGCAGCAGGTTGCATCGGCCCCGATCAGACTGTAACCATTACTGTGAATCCCGCACCAGCACTCTCGACCTCATTGAATAAAATTGTTTGCTCAGGTGAAGCATCAACTATTACAATGGCAACCACAGGTTCTACCATCGCGGCCACCAGTTACAATTATTTGAGCGTGACGGCCACAGGTCTAACACCGGGTGGCTCGAATGTCGATTTGTCAACACCTAAATTGAATCAACCTGCGGGATTTATTTCTGCGGACCGTTTTACAAATACTACCAATGCTCCACTTACGGCTACTTATGTTGTAAGTCCCGTGTCTGCCGTTGGTTGTGTTGGCCCTCCTGTAAGTGTGGTGCTTACGGTTGAGCCGGCCATCACTATGGTGATTCCAACTCAAGTACCATTGTGCAGTTACTCCGCAAATTCTCTCAGCCAAACATCGTTTGTTTTAAATTCAGTGGTAACGCCATCGGCTGGAAACATCACCTATGATTATACTGCGTTCTCTACCCCCGCAAGTGCAGTTTCCGGCTTCTTTGCCAGTCAGGGGAATTTACCGGGAGGAACTACTATTAGCGATAAACTAGTAAACAACACAAATGCAGTAGCCACCGTGACGTATGTGATTACGCCTAAAGCTGTGGGAGCGAAAGGTGGATTGGGTTGTTCCGCAGCAACACCTACAACTCTTGTTGTTTCAGTCGAGCCTCAGCCAAGACTGTCTATCACTCCGGCCACACAGGTTATTTGTGAAGGTACACCAACTACAATGAAGCTATCATCAAACACATCACCGGGTCCAGGACGCAGAATTCGGTTTGTAAAGGTTAGTGCTACGCCAACAGGGGGAATGACGCTTCCATTAACCTATACTCCTAAGACGACCTATGATATCAATGACGAGATTGGGGATCCTTGGGATAACCCTCAAATTACCACCGAAACCGTTACCTATGTGTTCCGCTCGCAAATTGAGGAAATTTCAAGTGGCGCAGTTATATGTGGCAGCGATGATATCACGGTGTTGCTTACTGTCAATCCAAATCCCACTATTGTTGCCTCGGCTCAAGCACCCATCTGTAGTTCTGATTTTGTTAATATTACGTTGACGCCAGATGTTGCTAACACAGTAGCAACCTACACGGTAGTTGCGCCAGCTACCGTCAGTGGGGCTAGCAATGGCGCAGGCAATTTGATTTTCCAAACGTTGTTTTATAATTCGCTAACGCCAACTGAGGCAAATAGTGATGCATCGGTTACTGTCAATTATACAGTAACCCCCAGAGCAAACAATTGTACCGGTGCTGCCATTGTTGTTCCAGTAACGGTTAATCCGAAACCAAAACTCTTGAAAATTCCTTCTACGTTAAGAATTTGTCACGGAGACAACTTGTCGATCCCGTTGACGAGCAATGTGACGGGCGCGAACTACACGTGGACGGTAGATAATCCAAGTGGGCTTTCGGGCATTGTCGAGCAGACGACTCCGGGATCAGGTAGTATAAATCAAATTGTAACCAATACTACGGGTGTGCAAGCTAGCTTAACCTATACCATCAAAGCATTTGGGCCAGGCGCTACAAGTTGTGAGGGCGATCAAAAAATTGTGATTGTAACGGTGGCTCCTCAAATGGCGGCCAGTTTCCAGAATCCTCCCTCTTCCATTTGTAAGGGAACTTCCGAATTCCTGATCGTCCAGTTAAATGGTCAGGCTCCATTTAGCTTCATTTACAACCAAAATGATGCAGTAACTAATTCGGATGTTACAGTCAATGGTGCCGGCAACTTTAAAGTAATTCAAGTCAATCCAACACTTACCACTACGTATACCATCAAATCAATTAGGGATGGATTTAATTGTCCATTGACGATCACCGGGCAAGCGGTAACTATTTCTGTGGGTGATCCGGATGCTAATTTTTCTGTTGTTGCTCCTTCAGCATCTTGCGGACCTGTTCAATTCCAATTTCAGTACAATCAAAAGGCTGGTACGCAATACACTTGGCAGTGGCAGGATGGCTCAGCAGATAGTACTTACTTAGCTGTTGCTGATGTCTCAAATAAAATTGTTCGCCACACATTCTCTAACCTGAGCCCTAATCGTGACCAAGATTACAATGTTGTGTTGCGTGTAGAATTACCCGCTCCTTTCCCGGGTTGCTTTAAGTTTACGTCCAAAAAAGTAACTGTCTATTCTGCTATCGTAGCGAATATTTTTGCAGATAAAACTACCATCTGCAGTGGCGACAAAATACAGTTTACCAACCAAAGTTTGGGTGTTACCTCACACAAATGGTTCTGGAGAAATGTTGGCTCTTCGTTAGAGAATGAGATCAAGACTACGTCTTCTGCCAACTATTCGTTCGTCAATACTACCACCACAAATCCGTTGCCTCTGGAAGTGGTCTACCAAGCAAAAAGTGGTAATTGCTCTGCGCCAGATGTGGTAACCCTTATCAACGTGTACAGGGGGGTAACAGCCAATTTCAGCGAGGGGATTGTTCCTCCGTTTAATAGTGGTTCATCAACCGTAACCTACACAAACACATCCACTCCGTTTGAGGTAGCACAGTTTAGGTACGATTGGACGTTCGGGATAACAGGAGACGCCAATCCTGTTACTCTTGCCCAAACTGCCACCGGAGGAATACCCGTAGTTTATTCTTCTCCGGGAACCAAAACAATCATTTTGAGTGTAACCAACAAAGCTGCTGAGACTGCCGGCTTGTCTTGTAAGTCTGACATTAACAAAAACATAACGATCATCTTGCCACCTCTCACCGCTAGCTTTGACATTGACCCAACTGAGCTTTGCTTCCCCGGGTCAATTAAATTGAAAAATGTGGTTGGTACAGGATTCATTCACGAATGGCGTGTGGTGAACAAAGCGACCGGTGCGTCCTTTACCTCTAATGTGGCTAATCCGGGTGAGTTTAAAGTGAGCGCTCCGGGTACATACTCAGTATCTTATAGAACGTCTTTAACATCTACGGGGCAATCGGCAAGCGCGCCACTAAAAGATGTTGTTATTTATGATCTGCCATTGGCAACCTTTGATTTAAGGCCAGATATCGTGTATGTGCCTGATACTGAAATGTCTGCCTTTAACTTCTCAGGTGGTGCCAATGGTTACGAGTGGACTTTTGGAGACGGAGGGACATCCACCGACTTTGAACCTAAATACACTTACAAAGTAGAGGGCAAATATGATGTAACCCTCATCGCCAAATTTGATCACGGCAACGGTGTTGTTTGCAGAGATACGTTAACAAGAGTGATCATTGCCAAGCAAGGCGGGCTGGCAAAAATACCCAATTCGTTCACGCCAAACCCTAACGGGCGAAGTAGTACCGGAACCGGTGGAAACGGAACGTTCAATGATGTTTTCCTACCGTTGATAAAGGGAATATCAAATGATTCTGACGCCTACAACCTTCAGATTTACGACCGGTGGGGTAATCTTGTCTTTGAAAGCACCAGTTCTGTGGTAGGGTGGGATGGCTATAACAAGGATGGCAAGTTGATGCCTATGGGGGTTTATGTTTATAAATTGACTGTTCGATTCTCAGACTCTCAGCGAACCACTACTGTTGGTGATATAACTATGCTTTATTAAAAATGAATATCTTTGGGAATACAGAGATGAAGAGGATTACACTACCCGTGCTGCTTTTTTTTGTTTTTACTGTTGCCAGTGGACAAGATCCTCAATTCTCTCAGTATTATCAGTCTCCACTATATCTTAATCCAGGATTTACGGGCATCACTAATCAACAACGTGCAACGTTTATTCATCGGGTGCAGTGGCCCAACTTACCACAGTCGTTTGCCACCTTTGCTGCCAGTTATGATATTTGGGTAGATGAAGTTCGAAGTGGTTTTGGTATTATTGCTACTACTGATAAAATGGGTTCTGCAGGTTGGCGAACTTCAACGGTGGCGCTTAATTACAGTTATAAAGTCAAGCTGTCAGAAAAGTTAGTGTTTTCTCCAGGGTTGAGTTTTGGCTACGGAATTAACGGCCTTGATAGAAGCAAGCTACAATTTGGCGATGGTTTGGAGTTCAATGGTGCTTCTCTTGATCCAGCCTTTCAGCGACTAGGAAATACACAATACTTTGATTTTAGCAGTGGCTTTGTTTTGTATAGCAAAGAACTTTTCTTTGGCGCAGCCTTTAGCCATATCAATAATCCGAATCTGTCTATTCTCACTACCGAAACACGTTTACCCATGAAAACTGTTATACATGGTGGTGGACGGATAGCGATAAGAAGAGGTCTAACCAAAGGCGCAAAGCCCGATTATTTGACCCCTTCCTTTATTTATAGATCTCAGGGCTTGGTGTCTCAGATGGATTTGGGACTTAATTACCATATAGATCCTATTTCATTAGGGATCTGGTATCGTGGAAAGCCTTGGGAGACTACGATAGTAAATTCCATTCAGCAAGACGCACTTATTTTTACTCTTGGATTATATCTTAATAACCTAACAATTGGGTACAGCTATGATTTTAGTACGTCCGGTCTATCTACAGCTTCTGGTGGGGCCCATGAGATTTCGGTGGTGTATGAGTTTGAGGCGAAGCCACTGCGCAAGGGAGCTAAGAAAAAAAATCGTATGATTCCGTGCCCAACCTTTAATAGCAAGTCTAACTTTTGGAATTGATTTTTTAGGTTGCTGACTAGTATCCCAGCTTGGTTCTCACCCTTCCTAACACTTCCCGAGCTATTTCTGTTGCTTTTGCTTCACATTGCAAAAGCTTTTTTTCCAACTCGGGCAGATTACTCATGTAGAAATTGAAGGCCTCGCGTTCATTCTTGTACTTTGATACAATCAACTCAAATAATTCTTGTTTAGCGTGCCCGTAGCCAAAGTTTCCTGCGAGGTACTTGGCCCTCAAGGAACTAATTTGCTCCGCGCTTGCCAATAACTTATAAATGGCAAAAACATTGTCGGTATCAGGATTCTTTGGTGCTTCCATTGGTGTGCTGTCCGTGACAATGGACATCACCTGTTTCTTGAGTTCTTTATCCGTCAGAAAAATATCGATTGTATTTCCGTAGGACTTACTCATTTTCTGCCCGTCTGTCCCAGGAACGGTCATGACTTGTTCTTCTATTTTTGCTTCAGGCACAACAAATGTTTCCCCATAGATCGCATTGAACCCGCTGGCGATGTCACGAGCCATTTCTAGATGTTGCTTTTGATCTTTTCCAACAGGCACATAGTGGGCGTTGTAAAGAATGATGTCTGCTGTCATTAATACAGGGTAAGTAAACAAGCCAGCGTTGACATCTGCAAGCCGATCTGATTTATCTTTGAATGAATGCGCATTGCCCAACATCGGAAAAGGAGTAAAGCAGCTCAGGTACCAAGTCAACTCACATACTTCGGGGATCCGGCTCTGACGATAGAGTAGATTATGTTCGATGTCGAATCCAAATGCCAGCCAGGCAGCAGCGACAGCATTCACATTGTCGATCCGCTGTTGTGCATTTCTGATAGTGGTCAACGAATGAAGGTCGGCTATAAAAAATAGAGACTCATTCCCTGGCAGTTTTGATAATTTAATGGCGGGAATAATAGCGCCCAGTAAATTGCCAAGGTGAGGCCTGCCGCTACTTTGAATGCCGGTTAATATTCGAGACATAATGCTTTAGTGAATCGGTTTTATTTAATTGTAGATGAGGAATAAGCAAAAAATGAAGTTACCAATTAGCCAGGGTGGCGTTGAAGATATCAATAAATATTTGATCAAATATTTTAGTCTCTAAACTCTCCTGAATTGCGATCAGATTTTGATCGTTAGGAAAATCGGCATAAAAACTAAACGTTTTGTCTTTGAAACTATTTTTTGGATTTTTTGTATCTACATAGTTGGCTTTCACTCCAATGGTCAGTCGGGTAAGAGCGGCCTGCGATGGCTGAGCTGCACTAGTGCCTGCTACCGGAGCGAGTGGAGCAACAGCATATTGAACGAGCGTCCCTTCGATTAGCAATTCACCATTCTCCTCTACTACTTTTAAACTGGAATTGCGTTGATAATAGTCCTTCAACTTGTTGGTAAAATTTTGTCCCAGGTTGGCGGGCCCAAGATCTGTATTATTATAAAAAAGATCGACTTGAATCGTTTTTGCAGTGGTCGCAGCCCCAGAAAGCGAATACTTAAACCCGCAGCCGCTCACGGAAACAAGGAGAACCAATAACAAGCAAAATTTTTTTACACTGCCTGGAATCAAATGGTAACTCATTTTTTTAATTTTTGCGTCTATTCCTCTAGCCCGTATTCCTTTATTTTGCGGTAGAGTGTTCTCTCTGAAATTCCCAAATCCCGTGCCGCATATTTTCGTTTATCGTTGTTCTTTCGGAGTGCGCGTATGATGAGTTCTTTTTCCTTCTTTTCAATGGAAAGAGAATCGTCCTCGGTAACGTGAGTGATGTCTTGAACCTCTTCAGGGGTATCCACCTGCTCAACTGCACGTGGTGCATTAATATTTATGACCGTTTCCTTGCGCCCTGTATTCTCTTCGTGGTGGATACCATCAAACAATGAAGTGTTCTCTTTTATGAGTTGAGCGGCTTGGTCTGGGTTTCTGAAACTTTCATGCACTAGCTTCTTTAGATCGTTAACATCTTTTCGCATATCAAACAAGACTTTGTACAATATCTCACGCTCAGAAATATTTTCTGCACCATACTGCCCATTGTAGAGCGCTGGAAGGGTGGATTCTTTTGGAATATACAAATCTAGTGTAGCCGCATTGATTTCTTTTTGGTCGGGCGATAAAACTGAAATTTGTTCAACCAAATTCTTAAGCTGCCGGATGTTTCCTGGAAATCGGTATTTCAATAGTAGTTCTTTGGCGTCATCTGTTAAGGTGATTGGCTTAACTTTGTATTTTTCCGCAAAGTCGGTAGCAAACTTTCTAAACAGTAACTCAATGTCTTTGCCGCGTTCGCGAAGTGGCGGTACATAGATCGGAACACTATTGAGACGGTAGTAAAGATCTTCTCTAAATCGACCTTGTTCAACTTTATTGAGAAGATTCACATTTGTGGCCGCCACTACCCGTACATCCGTTTTCAATACTTTTGATGAACCGACACGAATAAACTCGCCATTCTCAAGCACGCGCAATAATCGCGCTTGGGTTCCCATCGGCATTTCTCCAATTTCATCTAGAAAAATGGTGCCACCATTGGTTACTTCAAAATATCCCTTTCTTGCTTCGTGCGCACCGGTGAACGAGCCTTTCTCATGCCCAAATAATTCCGAATCAATCGTACCCTCGGGTATTGACCCACAGTTGATGGCAATAAACTGACCGTGCTTTCTTGGACTAAGTTGGTGTATGATTTTCGAAAAAGATTCTTTTCCAGATCCACTTTCGCCAGTGATAAGAACGGTCATATCGGTTGGTGCCACTTGCATCGCCACACGCACGGCATGGTTTAAAAGATTGGCGTTGCCTATTATGCCAAACCTGTTTTTCAGATTTAAAATATCGGTTTCTGTTGCTGTCATTTATTCGTTTGTTCGTTCATTTCTACACTTGCTTACCAATCAGCGTTCCACCAGTGCAGCTTTCTATTAATACATGGACGTATTCGCCTTTCTTTTTATTTCCTCCTGGAAAAACAACTACTTTATTGGCAGAGTTGCGGCCCTGAAGATGATCAGTAGATTTCTTAGAGGTTCCTTCAACAAGAACCTTCTGGATTTTTCCAATATCCAGAAGATTTCGACTGAGCGACAGGCGACTTTGCATTTTAATGATTTCATCCAGTCTTCTCTTTTTTACTTCGAGAGGCACATCATCAGGGAACTTTTTGGCTGCCAAGGTGCCTGGTCTTTCTGAATAATGGAACATGTACGAATAGTCGTAACCCACCAATTCCATGAGCGAAAGGGTGTCTTGATGCTCTTCTTCATTTTCTGAACAAAAGCCAGTGATCATATCAGAAGAAAGTCCACAGTCATCTCCAAGAATCTCTCTGATTTTTGCAACACGCTTTAGATACCATTCACGAGTGTAGCCACGATTCATCATTTCCAATATCCGACTATTGCCGCTTTGCACGGGCAAGTGAATGTAGTCGCAAATGTTCTCATACCTGGCGATCGTATACAATACTTCGTCTGTGATATCTTTAGGATGAGACGTAGAGAAACGAACCCGCAAATCAGGATTTATTTTGGCAACTAATTCCAGAAGATTGGCAAAATTGACAATAGAGTCAACTTCTTTTTTCTCTAAACGTGCTTTATTGTTTTCGACTTCACTCCATTTGTAAGAATCTACATTTTGCCCCAGCAGTGTGACTTCTCTAAAGCCACGATTGAATAGATCCGAAGCCTCCTCCACAATAGACTGTGGATCACGACTTCTTTCACGACCCCGTGTAAATGGCACCACACAGAAAGAGCACATGTTGTCACATCCTCTCATGATAGAGATAAATGCGCTCACTCCATTCGAGTTCAATCTTACTGGGCTTATATCCGCATAAGTTTCTTCGCGTGATAGAAAAGTGTTGACGGCTTTATCTCCCTCATCTACCTGGCCAATTAACTGCGGAAGGTCTCTGTATGCATCGGGTCCTGCAACCAGATCAACAATTTTTTCCTCTTCTAGCAGCTTTGTCTTTAATCGTTCCGCCATGCAACCGAGCACTCCAACTACCAATGCTGGCTTTTTCTTTTTTAGGCCGTTGATATGGGTGAGCCGGTGACGAACCGTTTGCTCAGCTTTCTCGCGGATTGAGCAAGTGTTTAGAAATACGAGATCCGCTTGGTTGATGTCTGATGTAGTATCAAACCCTTCTTTTTGCAGGATCGAAGCTACTATCTCACTGTCGGAAAAATTCATTTGACAGCCGTAACTTTCAATATATAGCTTTCTTGATTTCCCGGTATTCTGGTCTAACGATATTCTTATGCTTTCATTGGCAACAGTATCAGCCGGAGATAGGAAATCGATATTTTCGATCAATTTGTTCATTTGTTGATTTCTTTCGTCACAAATTTAGCATTAATTAGAGTAATCGTGACATCTTGTCAGTAGGATTTTGTGGTCTTAATAGATTCTTTTAATCTTGAGGTAGCTTAGTTTACAGAGATATGGCAATTGTTAAGTCGGTTAGAGGATTTACTCCCCAATTTGGAGCGAACTGCTTTTTGGCAGACAATGCTGTGGTAGTTGGTGAAGTGGTAATGGGAGACGAATGCACGGTTTGGTTCAACGCGGTGGTGCGAGGCGATGTCCATTCAATTACCATTGGAAATCGATCCAATATTCAAGACGGTGCAGTCATTCATTGCACTTATCAGAAAGCAAAGACGATCATTGGCAATAATGTTTCGATTGCGCACAACGCGGTGGTACATGGTTGCACGATCGAGGACAACGTTTTGATTGGCATGGGGGCGATTGTGATGGACGATGCGATCATCGGATCGGGTTCTGTAATAGCAGCTGGCGCGATTGTTCTTCCCGGAACGAGAGTAGAGCCGGGCAGCGTTTTCGCGGGCATCCCTGCAAAGAGAATCAAAGAGGTAGGTGAGGAGATGAAAATGGTGATTGAACGCACGGCCAAAAACTATCCGATGTATGCAGAATGGTACAAAGATGAAAACCAAAAATAGCGCAAAATGAATGAAGGATTTGATCCCGTTGTAATTGCGGAGTTTCAGTCGAAACTTGACAGTGCAGGAAAGAAATTTGTGCCTGTCGATGAACATAACAATTCGGAAGAATTTTTTCACTTTCGTTTTCTCGGCCATTATCAAAGTAAAAGAGTCATTTATGATGCCGTGTTGACCACCCTTCGCTTAGAGCATGAAAGTGAGTTGTATGAATTGGCGGAAAGTATCACAGCCGAGCGTTTTCCCAGGTGGAATAGAGATGAGTCTTTGACAGAGACAACTACTCTGGAAGAGGCCACCCTTCAGGAGGAGGTCGGTCTGCATATGGCGGAGGTGATTTTAGGCTTGCAAGAGGAGGGGGCGATTAAAGTAAAAGAGTATCTTGACATAGATGAAGACGGTGATTTTGGAGTAAGCCTCGATGTCGGGCTTCAGGTCGAGCGAATTACTGCGTCAGTCATCGAGAAATTTATCGATCAGTTTACAACAAGTAAACTGGTGCTTGACGAGACTCTTTATTCCTTTCAATTGGACGAAGAAGATTAGGCCTTGGTGGCGAATGTTTTTGTTTTGCACTGTACCCTTTCTGTTTATATTTGCAGCCTTAAAACCAAATTCAAGCTAAAATGAAAAATGTTCCCATCGCGCTGAGCGGTATTTCACTGGTTGCAGTTGCGATCTTATTCTATTTGCACTTTTCTACTTCACCTAAGACTTCACAACCGACTTTCGTGGCGGCTGGAGATTTGAAGATTGCCTACATCAATTCAGATTCTGTTCTTAAGCATTATGATTACTACAAAGAAGTTAGAGTTCGTTTTGAAGCCAAAGGAAAGAAATTAGACCAAGACCTTCAAAACAGAGCTCAGTCGCTGCAAAGCGAAATTGGTGCCTACCAGCGCAATATCAGTACAATGACAATTGGCCAGGCAAAAGCGGTGGAAGAGGATCTTGGAAAAAAGCAACAAAATTTTCGCCTTTATCAGCAGAGTATAGAACAAGACTTGGCAAATGAGCAGGCAAAAGTAAATGCTGAATTGTATGGTAACATCACTACATTCCTGAAAAAATATGGCGCTGAAAAAGGATTGCAAGCAGTTCTAAAATTTGACACCTCTAGTGATCTTTTATACGGAAGTGCAGGTATCGACATCACCGAGGATGTGGTGAAAGGACTGAACGAGGCATTCCAATTGAGTCAAACTGTTAAAAAAGATTCGGTTGATGCGAAGAAATAACTTGCTCTTTTTTGCTTCAAAGCCAGTGATCGAAAATGATCTCTGGCTTTTTTGTTTTTGGCAATTAATGGTAATTTTAGACCTGTGTATATAAGAGCTCTTCGCCTTTTGAATGTAAAGCCAGAAGAACAGACGAAAGTTGTTCTTATGCTTTCAATGGGTTTTTTCATAGGCATTTTCGTAGCTACTTATCAGGTTACAGCAGAATCGCTTTTTTTAAATAAGTTAAGTTCTCATCTCAATGAGGCGTTTTTAATTTCAGGTGGCCTGGGCATTGCGATCACTGTAACCTTCTCTTTTTTTCAAAATCGAGTTCGGTTTTCTGCATTGGTTTTTTTTAGCTTCGTCCTGATTTTTATTTGCACCTCTGCGCTCAATTATTTTTACCATTTCGGAACAGAAAATCTCCAAAATCAGATTCTCTTTTTGATGTATTGTCTAGTGGGGCCATTAACGGCTCTGCTGCTTTTGTGTTATTGGGGTTTATTTGCCCGCCTCTTCGATTTTAAACAATCGAAACGGATTATCGGATGGATAGATACGGGTCAGTTGTTAGCGATCATTCTTACCAACTTTTTAATTCCCGTGTCAGCCAGGTTTTTTCCAAACACCTCAGATTATTTGATCGTTTGCGATATCAGCATTATTGGAGCCATTGTTTGTTTGGCAATTGTTGCCATTCAATTTGGATTGGCTAAGAAAGAGTCAAAAATCACAAGTGAGGCGAGGCGCGAAACCGGGTTTACAAAGATTTTTAAAGATAAGTACGTTGTTCTGCTTAGCTTCTTTCTCATCACCTCTGTCGTTACACTGAATTTTAATCAGTTCATATTTCAGAATTTATTGAATGAGCAATATCCCAATCAGCGTGATCTTACAAACTTCTTGGCTTATTTTAATGGAGCCATCTACCTACTAAGTTTTGCAATGCAGTCGTTTTTTAATGATAGAATTATTACCACTTATGGCTTGCGACTTTCGCTGTTTATTCTTCCGATAGTTACTGGTTTCTTTGCTGTGGTTTCATTTTTCGCTGCTCTTTTTTTCGGTTTCGATATTGCAAGTCAACCAGATACGTTTATCTATTTCTTTTTGTTCATCGCACTCAGCCGACTATTCAATAGTATGTTGAGAGATTCCCTCGAAAACCCCGTGTATAAATTGATGTTTGTTCCGCTCGACAACCGCACAAGGTTTGGTATTCAAGTTAAAGTGGAAGGAGTCATAAGTGAATCCGGACGGATGGTTGCTGGTCTTTTTATATTCGGGTTGTCAATGATCCCCTTTTTCCAACTGGTGTGGATTCCGGTGATCATTGCAGTGCTTTGCTTGTGTTATGTGTTGATTATTCAACGGCTGTATGGTGGCTATAAGGCGAAGATCAGATCCAAATTGGAGAACATCGATCACAGCCAGGAAAAGCTAGATGTTGGATTTGTGAAAGTAATGAACAGACTTGAAAGGCAGTTGGTAGATAGTAAATCGACAAAGGCAGTATTTTCCTTTCGCCTTTTAGAAAAATTGAATCCTGCACAGGTAGGCGTCTGGATCAATGGATTGATGAAGAATGAAGTGGATAGTGTTCGTGATTATGCGCAGCGAAGAATGAATGAAGTAAAAGGCCTTTCTGTGTCAGATCAGTATGTGATCCGCGTAGATAAAGACATATCTGGCAGTGATGAAAAAAAGCTATTGAACAAAATTGATTTACAGGCCATTCTGGCACACGGAGGGGATATCAGTAAACAACGAATCCAGAAACTAGCGAGGTCGGAGCAACCGGATGATAGACAGTATGCCGCTGAGCTTTTGCTCCATTCATCGGCAGAAGAGAATGTTTCGTTTTTAATAGATCTTTTATCGGATGCTGAACCAAAAGTTAGAAAAACAGCTATTGCCACGAGTGTTAAGATCAATAATCCGGAAATAATTATGTCGTTGATCGGGAATCTGGCTAGCCCAATCTACAGCAACCAGGCAATGAGTTCTCTGGTGTTGATTGGTGGCAAGGCGTTACCCTACCTCGAGATTGCGTTTTATCAATCAGGTCAAAGTACTCAAACGGTTTTGCGTATCGTTCAGGTGATTGGTCGGATTGGTGGTCCGCGCGCGAAGGATTTATTATGGGGAAAAATAGATTTTCCCGATAAAGTTGTGGTATCACAAGTTCTATTGTCTCTTGGCGAAAGCGGATTTAAAGCCGGGATTTCTCAAATTACACGAATCAAATATGCAATCGAGAATGACGTAGCAGACATCGCCTGGAATTTGAATGCCATGGAGACAATCGGAAACGGATTGCAAACCTCGCGAATCTGGAAAGCACTGGAAGAGGAAGATAGAAATGATATTGATCATATCTATATGCTGCTCGCGATGTTGTACGATACGCGTTCTATTCAGTTGGTAAAAGAGAATATTGAGAGCGGCACTTCAGAAGGAACGAGTTATGCGCTGGAACTATTGGATGTTTTCCTTTCTGAGCAGCTCAAGTTAAAGATAGTTCCAGTGTTAGATGAGCTTTCAAATAATGAAAAGATAAATCGCCTGGAGATGTTCTATCCCAAGCTAAAATTGGATAGTAAGTTGACATTAAAGTTTTTATTAAATCGCGATTTTACCCAAACAAACCGGTGGACAAGAGCGTGTGCTATCGAGCAAATTGGCATTCAAAAAATGGCTGATTTTAAACTTGACCTCATCGCACAGTTGTTTAACCCAGATCGATTGATTCGAGAGATGAGTGGGTGGGCACTTTATGAGATCAACCCCGAAGCTTATGAGATCAACACTAGACGATTAGGGGCCGATGGAAAACGATGGCTAGACAGATCGGTCATACCTGATGCTCGACTGAAACTCAGACTTTTTGAGAAGATCGTCTTTTTTCAATCATTGGCCATTTTTGAGGGCGTCTCGGGCTTGGCGCTATCGTTCGTGTCAGATATTTCAAAAGAGCTTCGGTTAGCTGAAAACGAGTTCATGTCTATTGACGAAAAGACGAACAATGATTTCTTCATCGTTTACACTGGCACCGTGCAGTATTACGAGAAGGGTGTTTATGAAATGGACTATACCAGCGGCCAATTCATTGGAGAGATTATTGCCCCGGTTGGATTTGCCAACACCAATATCATCATCGCTAAGAACGACACCATCCTTTTGAAAGTAAACAAAGACGAGTTTTACGAACTAATGGCCGATAACATTAGTTTGACAGGTCAGATATTGGAATATATTTAATTTTCTCGTATATTTTGACGATTTTTTAAGGGTCTGCGAGTTATTCGCAATTTTTTAGACTGTTAATACACATAAAACCATTAACTATCATCTTGAAAAATTTTTACTTGATTTGATTTAGATGGTGAACTATCCGCTGCAAGTAGGCGAATCAGAGAACGAAGAATTAACTCCGTCTCTGTTTAACGAAAAGTTCGATCCTAATCCCTTTCCGGGGTTGCGACCGTTTTCGTTAGATGAGTGCCATCTCTTTTTTGGCAGAGAAGGACACGCTGACGAAATTCTCGAAAAACTAGCCCATAACAGAGTTGTTACTGTTCTTGGTTATTCCGGAAGCGGAAAGTCTAGTCTAATGTATTGCGGACTTATCCCAATGCTGTACGGGGGATTCATGACGCAGAACAGTCCGCTCTGGAAAGTTGTCATCTCAAGACCTGGAAGTGCTCCAATAGAAAATCTAACCGATTCAATTATTGCTGTATTGGCAGCTGATGGCAGGTTAGATGAATCTGATATTCAAATTCATAAGGCGGTTATCAGCTCAGTGCTGAGGAGTGGTTCAAATGGGCTGGTTGAGGTTTGTAATTATATTCGCACGGAGTTAAATGAAAATGTTTTCTTTCTGATTGATCAATTTGAAGAGCTTTTTAAATACAGGGAATCAAAAACCGAAAATGCTCATAATGAGTCGATTGAATATGTAAATCTAATTTTGAACACAGTCGCCCAGTCCCACTCTTCAGCATACGTTGCGCTGAGTATGCGATCCGACTTCATAGGAAATTGTGCTGAGTTTCGAGGTTTGACTGAGCTCGTAAATAGCAGTAATTACCTCGTGCCCCAGATGACACGCGAGCAAAAACGATTGGTGATAGAGGGACCCGTGGCAGTAGGAGGCGGTCGAATATCAAAACGTCTGGTGAAGCGGCTTTTAAGTGACATTGGTGACGACCAAGATCAACTTCCTATTCTTCAACATGCGTTGATGCGGACATGGAACTATTGGTTAGCATACCGCGAGCCGGGTGAACCAATGGACTTGCGTCATTATAACGCGATCGGGCAAGTTTCGCGGGCCCTTTCCCTGCATGCGAATGAAGCATACGATGAATTGTCTACTAATGAACGGATTGTAGCTGAAACACTTTTTAAAGCAATTACTGAAAAATCGAAAGAGACACAAGGTACTAGAAGACCATCAAAGATCGGTTTGATTGCCGAACTCGCAGAAGTATCAGAAGGAGAAGTAATCACCGTTGTTGACAAATTTCGGCAGTCGGGAAGATCTTTCCTTATGCCTAGTGATCAGGTTGAACTTACCTCGGATTCTGTAATTGAACTCTCGCATGAGAGTTTGATGCGTATTTGGAATCGGCTTTCAGGCTGGGTAAATGAGGAAAATGAATCCGCACGCATGTATAAGCGGGTGTCGGAAGCCGCTGCCATGTACCAGATAGGCAAAACCAGCCTTTGGAGACCCCCTGATCTTCAGCTAGCACTGAACTGGCAAAAGAAGCAGAACCCCTCACGTGCCTGGGCACAGCGGTATGACATCGCCTTCGAGCGAGCGATCGTGTTTTTGGACACCAGCCGAATTACCTTTGAGGCCGAACTGAAGAATCAGGAAATGCTGCAACGAAGAATGTTGCGCAGAGCCAGGATTGTAAATATTGTATTAGGTATAGCATTACTGTTTTCTATTGGATTGTTCGTTTACGGTTTGATGAATAAGATTCAAGCACAAAAAGAGAAAGAGACTGCTCAACAACAAACAAGGAAAGCAAATTCAGCACTTGCGGAGGCAAAGATTCAACGGGCGCTTGCAGAGGCCAAGACACGAGAAGTACTAGCGGCCGAGGAGAGACTAAAGTCAAAAAACGTAGAGTTAGAAAAAGCGCTGGTTGAGACCAGGTTGTCCAAAGAATTTGCTCAACAACAAGCAATCAGGGCTCAGATCTCAGAAAAAGCAGCAATCGCTTCAGGAGAAAAGGCGATAGCTGCAAATTTGGAGGCTCAGGTTCAGAAACAAAACGCGTTAAAACAATATGAGCGAGCCAATGGTCTATACCATTTGACTGTTGCTCAATCGCTAGAAGCGAAATCGGAAGGTATTGATGACAAAGAATTGGCGGGTTTGACAGCCATGCAAGGTTACTTATTTCACACAGAATATAATGGGCCAAAGTACGATCCCTACGTTTTTAGAGGTCTCTACTATGCGTTAACAAAACTGGCCGGGAAAAACTACAATGCTGCAAAAGTTCCGGGCGGCTTGAAAAATAAAATGTTTGCGCTTGCGGTTTCTCAAAAAACCGATAAGTTTTTTACCACGGGAAATGACGGCCGAATCATGCGAGGCAGTTTCGTTGACCTAAAAACAGATGCGCCCTTCGCTTCAAATAAAGGATATGCCAATAGGGTATTAGCACTTAGCAAGGATGAAAAATATTTGGTTAATGGAAGTGACTCTAGCAATGTTGAAATTTTTGACTTAGAGTTTCCTGATCGGGCACCAAAGAAGGTAAAAGGGCATCGTGCTTCAATTCTGGATATCAAATTTTTGCCGGATAATTCGGGTTTCATTTCTATTTCGGCCGATCGCACCATGCGTCTAACAAACCAAGTGACAGGCCAAAGCAGAAATGTTTTGAATTTACCATTTGACCTTAAATCCATCGATATTAGCCCGGATGGAAAATGGATTATTGGTGGCTCCACCTCGGGGGTTTTACTGCTTATAAATACTTCAGATTACACATTCAAAGAACTGCTCAAGGAGCCATCTAACCGTATTTTATCTGTTGCCTTTAATCCAGCAAGACCAAATCTTATTGCTGTCGGCTCTGAGGTGCTTGGGGAGGCGAAAAAAATCAATAAGGGAACGGTAAAAATCATTGACCTGAACACTCAAAAGGTAAAAGAGCTGTCAGGGCACAAAGCTGGTGTAATTGACGTAGAGTTTAGTCCTGATGGCAAACTGCTAGCCAGTGCCGGATTAGATCGCAGGTTACAAATGTGGGTGGTAGATCACGAAGAGGATCTTCCGATTGTAATGGATAACAATAACGGTAATGTGTGGCACGTTGCGTTTGCGAGCGACACTAATTTCTTGGTGGCCTCTTGCAACGAAGGAGAAATCAGAGTGTACCCAACTGATATTCGCATGTTGGCCGATAAGGTTTGTCCAGGCCTCACCCGAAATATGACAAAAGAAGAGTGGCGGATTTATGTTGGATCAGACATTAAATACCAATCGACATGTAGAAGCTTGCTAATCAAAGATTTTTGATGTTTCGATTAGTCAGACGATTTGCTTTGTTTCTATTGCTGATGGTGCAATTTGCTATTACGTCTTTCTCACAAGAGACGTGTGAGCAGACGTTGAATCTGGCGACAACTGAATTTGAGGCAGGTCGATTTTATAGCTTGCCTGCCGTATTGAAATCATGTTTGGAGGGAGGGTTCACGCAAGAACAACGCTTTAGAGCTTATTACTTACTGGCTCAATCTTATTTAGTGCTGGACGATCCTATTGCAGCGGAGGATAGTTATTTGAAGCTTTTACGCGAAAATCCAGAGTTTGTTCCGAATGAAAAAAGTGATCCGATCGACTTGGTGTATCTGAGTAGAAAATTTACAACGCGGCCAAAGTTTACACCACATGCCCGAATGGGAGCAAATCTTTCCATCCCGCAGGTGATTTACAATATCAATACTTTTTCGTCCGATGGCGTATCAATTAATCGGTCTCCACAAGTTGGGTTTCCTCAATTGGGGGTTGGTGTCGATTGGAACCTCAACGATAATTGGAGTATTGGTGCGGAAGTACACTATGCTCCAAAATTGCATTCCGAGACTGCGTTGAATATAGCGAAAGACGATAAGCTAACAATAACAGATCGAAGCACTTGGATTGATTTTCCAATCCTTGTCAAATATTCCGATGACTCTGGAAAATGGAGGCCATTCGCCTACGCTGGATTTGCTATGAATCTGCTGCTATCTAACAGCGCATCACTTGCCTTTATCGATAATTCAAAAATTTCTGAAGGTGCCGATGAGGATTTAGCGTACAAGAGATTTTCCGTGAACCGGTCAATTGTAGTTGGGGGTGGAATAAAATATAAAATCGGAAAGAATTATATCTATGCCGATGCGCGCTATATGATTGGCCTTTCTAATCTCACAATTCCTGAAAAAAATTTCTATAAACCAGATGGTATGAAATTGGCAAACACGGTAACTCAATACCAGTATTCAAGTGATTTTTTTAGATTGGACAATTTGGCGTTCTCAGTGGGATATATTTATCCTATTTATGATCCGCGAAAAATTAAGAAGTTAGGCGCAAAAGGCTTTTTCCGAAGATTATTTCATCAAAAAGGGGAAAAGAAATGAGGGTAAAAGTTATTTTTTTAGTTTATGTTTTTACTACCTTTTTGATTTCGTGCGACTCTCAAAAATCCTTTGAAACGCCCGATGAAAATTACTTTGTTAAGTATTTTGGGAATGAAGGAAATCAACAGGGGGTCGATTTTGCAGTGAATGATGATGGAACGGTTTTTATATTGGGCAACTCCAGAGAACCTTCTTCCAATCAACAAATCTACGTGGCGAGAGTTGGAATAAATGGAAGAATAGTCTGGGAGAAGACATTCGGCCTTTCATTAGAAGAGGAGGCGAAGGATATTGAGATTTCTTTTGATAAGAGCAGTTTAATCGTTTTGGGGAACTCGGAAAAATCAGAAGGAGAACGCGATATTTTTTTGATCCGGCTAACACTCGATGGTGTAGCTATCGACAGCACCAGGCAGGGTTTGAAACTTCCAAATGGACAGGAAGCGGATGACAATGCGTATTCAGTTACGCAAATTAGTCAGGGTCTTTTCAATCCTGCAGGATTTATCGTGGCAGGAGCTACTACAGGGTTAAATTTTGCGACAATAGCAACAGATAAAACCGATCCCATGCATTTGCGATTCAACAATAGTTTGGTGAGAATTAGCAGTCCTACTTGGTCTGATAGATCAACTTTTACTACCGGGGGTTTCGTGGGGGAAGAGGTTGCTGTGAAAGTGATTCAACAGGGTAGTAACGAGTATTATGTTTTTGGCTATTCGAATAATGATGCAGGAGCCCCCGCAGGTAATGTTGGGGATTTTAATTTTTTAAGGTACGGAAGAACCGACCAAGGCGATGGATTTGGATCTCCACGGAACACAGGGAATTTGAATTTTGATGAGAAGTTGAATTCCGTGTCGATTTCTTCTGCTCAGTTAGGGTTAGGGTTTATGTTAAGTGGCATTTCTCAAACTAGTTCTGGTGGTTATTCTTATCTTGTCAAACTTGGCTCACCTTTATCTTGGAATGATTCTGACGTTACCTTTAGACAGATTTTACCTCTAGATAAGGCTGCAAAGCAGCGATCTGTTAATTATTCGTCTTTAACGAATGGGTACTTTGTTGCTTCAGACAAGGCGGGCGCAAATGGAACTGATATGTACTTGGTAAAGTTGGATAACGCTGGGAAGAAATTGTTTGAGTCTGAATTTGGCGGTGTGGGAGATGATTTTGTGGGGGCGGTTACTGAGTTGCCAAATGGTCGGATTCTTATTATTGGCACCATGACCCTTGGTGGGGTTGAAGGGCAAACGAAAATCGCATTGCTAAAACTAAATCCGGAAGGCAGATTAGCGCCTTAGGTTGGATCGTGTTTTACACTGATTTCGCGTTTGAATTGAATCCAAAGACGGTGTGGAAAATAGTAGCATAAGCAGCGGTGTTTTTTCGTTGTAAATGGTTACTTTTGAGGTTAAAAATGCATAAATCTGCTGTTTAAAAACCCTCGATGATCTTGTTTTTGAGAGCTAATTTTTTGATTGTTGTTGCGTCCTTAGCTCTTTTAACTGGCGTTAATCTTCCCGCATTTTCTCAAACCATTGTAACTGCTTCTACACCGGTCACATTTTGTGTAGGTGCTACGCAGACGTTGCCAATTATTACTGTTTCTGAGGGCAATAATGGTGATTTTGCTAAACCCCAGACTAATCAAACCTTTGTACTGACTGCTCCAGTAGGCTTTGAGTTTGTGTCATTTGGTTTTGTTAGTTTTTCAGGTGATGTGGTTTCCGCTAGCGTCCAGTCCTTAACGTCAACAAGCTTAACGCTATTGATTTCCACAAGCAATGTTTTAAATATCCCCTCATCTTTTTCAATCACAAACTTACAGGTAAGAGCCACTGGTACCAATTCGACTGGCGACATCTTTCGGACTTTGGGGAATCCGGGAATGTTTGATGCCAATGGCTTGGGAATGTTAGGGGATGCTGAGCCAGGTAGTGGAATTTCATATGGTTCGCTAACTGCTAACCCAGCTGCAAGCCTTTCTGGTGTTAGCCAGTCTATCAGTATTTGTGAGGGTGGCGGTGCAACGATTGATTTGACAGGACTCGTTCCAGGAAGTACTTCCACGGTTGATTACTCGATTAA
This sequence comes from Cytophagales bacterium, assembly GCA_020402945.1. GTDB lineage: Bacteria > Bacteroidota > Bacteroidia > Cytophagales > Cyclobacteriaceae > ELB16-189. Next base: position 27,590 of record JADBYQ010000135.1, read on the forward strand.
CGGGGTTGCACAAATCTCCGCTACTGGTGTAGTAGCAAATGTTGGTGGCGCGGGTAGCTTTTTGACAGCAAGCCTGTTATCTTCCAACAACGGTCAACTTCTGCAAGTAACAGGTGTTACGATTACAAGTTCATCGCCTTATTGTACGAAGGCTTTTAGCAACGGAGCGGTATTGAACATCAATTCGGCCCCTGTGGTGACGACCCAGCCTATCGTAACGCAGACGGTTTGTGAGGGCAGCAATGTGACGGTGAGTGTTACAGCGAGCGGAGCGGGCGTGTTGAGTTACCAGTGGAA
>JADBYQ010000136.1 GCA_020402945.1 Cytophagales bacterium
AAATGAAGGTCAACAAAAAACTTAACCATTTTGCCATGAAAGCAATCCTGTACACAAAGGCTATGGAAAAAGCCCTAACTGAACTCAAAAAACTAAAAGCTGGAACTCAACTCAAACTCAATTTTGCGTAACATCAGTTATCAATACTACCCAGTCTTTTTATCGAAAAGCCAAAAATAGGCTGTTGTGTCTGATAAAATGTTTGATACTGCACATCCAAATTCATTACCTTATTTGAAATATATAATTCAAAGAAGATGGCCCCTGGCATCTTAAACTTGAATCCTGTTGAATAAAACGTGTAAAGGGCACTACTGTGACGCTTGCTTGCAATTAGATTCCCTTCAAAATCAATTTTGTAAAAAAGATTTTGATATAACTTCCTTTCAGCTTTTAAACGAAAAGAAGCTGAGATGATCTGGTCGCTTTGATATTCTGTATAAACTGACCACTGATCAAAATCCCTATATGTGTTTATTAAAGGATAAAGATAGTCGCCAACAAAATTGCCATTCAAAGTCGGTTTAGAGAGGCTACGATATCTAACCGCATAATTAATAAAATCGTCATTGAAAGAAATTCCATAATATCGAGTTTTGAATTTCAGATTCCAGTTAATCTTTTTGCTTGAGCTCATAAATTCAAAACCAAGCAACCCTCCTGCGGGGGAATAGAAATTTAATGTATCCCTTGGAGGCTGAATTCTGTATCCTAATTCCGCAAAAAATTTAATCCTGTTCTTCTTAACGCTTCCGAAGAAAGAAAACACATTTTTTAAGGGGATTGATTTTATATTCAATATCCTCAATTGGTCTAATGAACCTCCCAATTCGATCTCATAACCATTGTTTTTTCTCTTGTTGTATCCGATCTTAAATGAGTAAACGTCATTAATATTAAGACCAATGTGCTGAGAAATATCACCAATCAATGAGTAGGAAAACCACAAATTTTTCTGATTCAATTTTATATTCAGGCCTTGAACATCTATGTTATTGAAAGTCAGACCATAATTATTTTCATATTTAATAAGGTCTCCTATTCGGGCAACAAAAGAAAAAGGTAGCTTAAACAATGAAAAATCATCCTCTATCGTGCCGCAAATTCTCGGGTAAATAAGCACATTTTTCAGGTTGAGACTACCAAATGATTGGCCTCTTTCCTCCGAAATTATGTCGAAATTTAAGCTATAACCGTTTGCAAATTTTACTTTCGTCAATAATCCTGCAAACACTGACGCATGAAATTGTGGTATGTCAGTATACTTATCAAAATTTAATCCCAAAGGCGAGTTTAGTGAGCGAAGAGTTTGAATATTCTTTGGCAAATAAATCTGCTTGTTATCAGATGGAAAGAAACGATCTGCTCCAAAGACAACCTCAACGCTTATTCTTTCCTTTTGGCTGGAAATACTATCTATTTGAGAGTTGCAAAAGAAAGGGACAAAGAATAGCAAGGAGAAAACCACTAAAGACTTCATTTCTTTGTAATCAATTTCAAAAGTGATACAAAAAACAAGACTACAATGATTAAACATGATATTTCTCCAAGGTAATCGCCATGCCTGGAATAAAAGGTTTCGTATTTATTTAAAGCAAGATTGTCATTTATTATGGTAAATTCATCGCTTCTGGAAACTTTCCTCAGCATTCCGTTTTGATCTATTATTGCTGCGTAACCAAGATTTGATGTCCTCGCTATTTCCTTTCTCAACTCAATAGCCCTTAGCCTAATGAAGCTAAAATATTGATCTTTGCCTTTAGATTGATTTAGAAATCCTTCATTTGAAAACATGAATATTGCACTTGGCTTCTTAGTTGATTGCAAGCTCAAGTATTCTCCATATATGGACTCATAACAAATTGCTAAAATGGGCAGAAAATTATTATTCTGATTTTCAAAGTCTATACTGGAGTTTTTGGCTAAAGAGTAATTGGCTGATGTGAAACCTAGAAATTCGAAACCTTTTGGAATGACTTCCTGAAAAGGGATATATTTATTTTTAAAATAAAGACTCCTAAGGCCTGATGAGTCAATTTCAGCTAATGCATTGAATTTTTTAATGATTGATTCGTTAGGATTACTTTCAAGTAATTCAAGTCCCAGAATTATTCGAGTTCCGGATTTGAGATTAGTCCTCAAGTAATTTTGAAGAATTTTAACCTCAAAACATTTCTTAATGTCATCAGTATAAATTGAATCATTAAGGGTATATTCGGGTAGAAGGATGTAACTAGTTTCTCGTGGAACGTTATTTTTTAAATTTTTGATTAAAGTATTAATTCGAGAAGTATTAGATGAATAATCATGAGACAGATTAGGCTGCACAATAGTAACCTTAAGGCTTCCTTCAGTTTTCTCTTCCCTTTTCAAAATAAAAGACAGGACTAATGGCATACTTAATAAGCAAGCAAAAACTATATTATTCTTGAACTTAACTCTATCGCTATAAAACCTGAATAAGCATATCCCGACCAATAAAATCCAGATTGTTCCTCCAAGTACACCTGTATATTCATACCATTGAATTATACTTGGTACTCGACTTAATGTATGACCAAGGGTTAACCATGGCCAACTCAAAGACCAGTGTAAGTGTACGAATTCAAATGCAGTCCATATTGGAATAAAGTGGAATAAACTGAATTTTAAATATTTGTTTCCTAGGTACCAAATAGTCACAGGAACTGTCATTAGTACTGAGTTGGCTAAATATACTTGGAGTGCCTTTTCTCCGTACTTGGTATCTAGAAGCCAATGGGTTGCTTGGAAATTAAGAGAAAGAAACAAAAAGAAACTGCAAATTATAGCTATCGCAGCATGGGTATTTTTTAGATCATTCAGAATGGCAAAAAAAATTGCACTGAAAATAAAAATCAGCGGGTAGAGATCTCTAATCCAAATTAAATAAGTAGTTAATAAAAAAAGCAGGGCGTTAATCCCTGCTCTTTTAACTTGGTAAGGGATCAATATTATTTTTGAATTTTGGTTCTAGTATAGACTGCTGTCACTCCGCCAACTGAGTAGGTTAAATTATTTTCATTATTCGAAATAAAATCCATATTCCCTCTAGCAATAGTTAAGTTAACATCAGAGCCATTCGGGAATTTAGAAATCATTTCTTCAGAAATTATTAAACTTCCATTATCCTCTACAATAAATGCATTTAGAATGTTGTCAGCATTTTCTTTAGCAATAGAACCATTTGATTGCGAGTGTGATTTGTACTCTAATTTAAAAGTCACCCCGTTAGTATTTTTCGGATCGGCATTCCAAATTATTTGATCACCATTGCGCAAAGACTCGACAGAACCCTGAATAGTGAGCAATTGAGGAATATAAACATCTCCCGCAGCCGAACCCGTTCTTCCTGTTTTCAAAGTCTCTCCAATTTCTATCTTAGCAACTTTACCAAAAAGAGACTCTATATTTTGACTGCCTTTCCTTCCACTATTTTTTTGATTAACATCTATTCCGCTAACAGTAACGTTTGGTACGTCAGTCCTTCCGATCTTGGAGTCACCCAAATCGAAATGACCATCCAAATAATTATTGCGTACTTCATTTTGTGATGCTAATCCTATAGTACTTTGTATAATAACCGTCCCATCTGTCTTTCGACTAACTAGCTTATAGTAATCAGCGAAACTTGGTAAATTCTTAGTTGTGATATTGCGTTTGTCACTTTCTCTTTCGGCACATCCTATGAATGTGATCGCTGTGAAAAGCGCAATTGTCCATTTGTTTATTAATTTTTTCATATTGATAATTTAAATTTTGTGTGGTTTGGAGCGTTAGCAATTTTCGGTTCTAGTGTAACGCAAATCAATTGAATAGCTCGCTTGGGCCGAAGTAAAATATCTACTGTACGCATAGAATGGTCTGCCTGAACTAGAAGAATTTGTATCCCATCCTCCACAACTCTCGTAAAACTCTACAGATAGCTGATAATCGACTCCTGTCGGAACTGGAATTGTCATTGTTCTTGACTTAACATTCCAAACGTAAGTCTTACTGTAATTTGTGCAGCTTCCCCCAACAATAGTTACAACGCAATAAAATGAAGACGAGCTGTTAAATAAAGATGTGCCGCCTGTGACAAAATTCGGATCAGAATTATTATTTGGTATGACCGCAAAAGTTCTTCCGGTATAACTAAACGGGAAAAACAAAGTTACTGATGCGTTTTGCTCTTGGATAGATAAGCATCGATCATCGGCTGGAGGGTCCTTTTTTCCACCCCCTCCCCCTCCACCAGTGCTATAAATAAATGAATTCGGGGAGAAACTGAGAATCAAAAGCAGAATGGCGATAGTTGTTCTTTTTTGTTTCATAAATTATAAATTTTAGATAAATATCCTACTTATGTTCAGAAATAACTCGTTGTTAAAGTTTCAATTAAAAACCGTATAGTTGTATATTAAAACTATTGACTATGAAGATTGGCCAGAAAATACGGAAGATTAGAGAAATGAAAGGTATCTCTCAAGAATACTTAGCAACTCAATTAAATATCAGCCCTCAAGCCTACGGTAAACTTGAGCGTGAAGAAACCAAACTGGATTTTGATAGAATAGAGGTAATTGCAAAGTTGATGGAAATTGAACCCCTTGATATTGTTAATTTTGATGAGAGCCACGTCTTTAACAATACATTCAATAACCATGCTGAACATCAAAAGAATTTTATCCTACACAATAACGAACAGGTTAACCCTATTTTAGAAAAAACCTTCCAATTACTACAAGAGGAAATTCAGCAATTAAGAACCACCAATCAGTTATTGATGCAATTCTTTGAAAAAGCCAATTCTAAATAGGTAAAGGGTATTCAACTTTTTACCCAAGGCATTCATCAAATAGGTGGCCTCCGAACCGTCAATGAGATTATTTAAGTTTCTTCTATTTGCCGTTCTGTTTACGGTTGCCACGAGCAGTTACAGCCAAAAACTTATCAAAGGTATTGTGGTAGACTCGACTTCACTTATCAATCTATCTGGCGTAAATGTAAAAGTAAAAAGTACCAACAGGGGCACATCAACCAACTCGAGCGGGATTTTTACACTGATGGTCACAGAAAGTGACACCCTTATCTTTTCATCGGTGGGCTACGCTAAAGTTATTCTACCTGTTTACCTGGATGATGAGACAATGTTTGTACGGATGAGAGAGGAAAGCATTTTGCTCAGAGAGGTTATCATCAAAGATCTGGGTTTTCGAATTAATCAAAAGTATGTGAAGTCGCCCACCCTCACCACCACAAAACCACTCAAAGCCGGGTCAAGTGGTGGCGTTAATTTTGCCTATTTCACAAAACTTGAAAAAGAAAAAAGGAAGCTTGTTAGAATAATGGCCGACAATGAAAAAGTAAAAATCTACCTGGATGTGGTCAATGACCCTGATGTAAAAGCAGAAATACTCCATCGATTTACCATCTCCGAAGATCGATTTTATGAGCTGTTGGCTATTTTCAACGCAAAGAACAAGGAAATCACCTACTCTGCCAACTCCGCTCTCATTTTGAACTCACTATTCTCCTTTTATGAAAATGCTGGCCTTAAAAAATAATTTGTGCCACTATTAAACCACCCCGTAACTTTCACATCAAAGGGGCAAACAAAATTGAAAGATTAATGAAAACAATTTGGAACTCGGTAACCTGGAAGAATGCAGCCTTTACAGCGGCTTTCATTGCCGCAAGCATGGTAAGCTGCAAAGACAGATCGGAAGATTTCTCGGATGAAGAATCGATTATGGAAAATGCATCTGTGGGCGATAACGAGGCAGACGATGCTTCACAAATATCTTACACGGCCGAATTTGAAAACAAGGGTGGAAGAACCGAAAAATCTCTTCCCGCCTGTGCAGTAGTTACGAACGACAAGACGGCCAAGATTCTGACCATCGATTTTGGAGCCGGATGTGTAGGCGCTTATGGCCGAACACGTAGCGGAAAAATATTGATTGCTTATTCGACCACGCTGGGCGATAGTTTGTCTAATCGCATCATTACGTTTGAGAATTACAAAGTCAACAATAAAAGCGTGGAAGGCACCGTAGAGGTGAGAGATATTTCGATCAACCCAGCCGGCAACCTGCAGTCCACCCGCAAGGTGACCAATCTGAAAATTACATTCCCTAACGGCAAATCGGTGACCATGAATGGCTCGCGTACCCGTGAGTGGATTGGTGGCAGAGGAGACAACGATCCTACAAACAACAAGTTTAAAGTTACCGGAACGCTGACGGGTATTTCGTCCAACGGACGCACATTTACGCATGAAATAACGAGTCCCATTATCGTAGATTTTGCTTGTGCCAAACTGGGCAATTTTGCGAGGATACAAGGGGTAGTTGAAACTACAAAAGTGGGCGGCTTTGGAGACCGCAAAAGAACGGTTGACTATGGTGATGGGACTTGCGATAAAACCATTACAATCACCACCTTCCGTAGAACTTATACAATCACTGTCGACTAAACGGAACATTTAAAATAAAACGAAAACCCTTGAGCCAATCAAGGGTTTTCTTTTTTGTAACTTTCGCCAAAGTTTGAAGGCATGGAAGAACATTTTGAGAGCTCGGAAAAGGTAAGGGACTTTGTCATTGGCATGAGCGATGGGCTTACTGTACCCTTTGCATTAGCTGCCGGGTTGAGTGGAGCCGTTAGTTCAACCGATATTGTAATAACAGCAGGATTGGCTGAAATTGCGGCTGGCTCTATTGCGATGGGACTTGGGGGCTATTTGGCTGGGCGCACCGAAATTGAACACTACGAGTCGGAGGAGCGAAGAGAATACGATGAGATTATTAACAAGCACGAAATTGAAATCGCAGAGACCAAAGAAATATTTGCCCAGTACGGGATCAGCGAAGATTTACAGGAAAAGATAGCCCGGGAAATGGCTAAGAAGCCGAAGCAATGGGTAGATTTTATGATGCGGTTTGAACTGGGTTTAGAACGCCCCGACAAAAACCGAGCTCACCACAGCGCGTTAGTCATCGCTATCAGTTACATCGTGGGTGGCTTGATTCCACTGAGCGCTTATTTTTTTACAGAGAGCGCACAAGAGGGATTGATCTACTCCAGCATTATTACACTAATATGTTTGGTTGTATTTGGTCTGGTGAAAAGCAAACTAACGGGGCAACCACTACTGAAAGGCGCCATGCGTGTTACTCTGATTGGAGCCGCAGCGGCAGCGGCAGCTTTTGCGATTGCTAAAGCTATTGCCTAAAGAAAAGTCATTATTTTTTACTGGCGTTGAAAAGTTTTTCCTTTTCTTCTTTGGAAAGGCTCTCGTAGCCGCGGTCTGAAATCTTATCCAAAATTGAATCTATTTCCTCTTGGGACGCTTTACTCACCGATGGAGAAGCCTTTTTTGGCTTTGGCTCGTCTTTGCGATACGTTACTTTTACCTTTGGCCTAGATTCGAACAACGATTTTACCCAATCTACTGTGGCAGTAATCCAGCCACCCCAATTCACACCGACCTGCAATTGCTTAATGTAAATAAAACCCATCAGGGCTCCGCCTAAATGTGCGATGTTGCCGCCCGCATTTGATCCAATAGTGCCAAGGAATGAAAGAAACACAATCACCGCAGCGATGTACTTAATGCGAACCGCACCAAAAAACAGCAGAAAGAATGTGTAATCCGGGAGTAGCGTAGCAGCACCTACCACAATGGCATTGATACTGGCCGAAGCACCCACCCTTACTATTGACCGCTCTACGGACTGAGTAACAAAATAAGGCACGAGATTGTAAGACAACAAATAGAAAAAAGCCCCACCTATCGCTCCTAACACATAGAGTGCGATGAGTTTGTCGCCACCGAGGTACTCTACAAACAACTTCCCAAACCAATACAGCGTAAGCATATTGAAAAGGATGTGTAAAATGCCTGTTAAATCATGAGCAAACGAATAGGTGACCAATGTCCAGGGCCGGCTTATGAATTCTGTAAATCGAGCCGGGATTTGAAATTGGGTGTGTATTGCTTCGAAGAATGCGGGAAAGCCACCTATTTCTGAAATCACTCGGATAACTCCAAGTACAATGAACACCACCACGTTGATGATGATCAACTGCGCATGAGCGTTATTGGGTCTTTGAAAAGCGTTCTTAAATTCTTTCAACACAACAAAAAAATTGGTAATTGTCTAACAAAATTTTATCAAACAAAGTTACAGCGTTTTTACTTACCCTGCGTACGCCAGTAGCTGATCAACAAAAAAGCAATAAATGCACCACCAAAATGCGCCAAATGAGCGACAGTGCCCGAGCGATCCAGCGCATAGGTGATAAATCCCATCAAAAAGACCATATATTTTGCCTTGATAGGGATAGGGGGAAACAATAACATTAACTCCATATTGGGGAACAACATCCCAAAAGCCATCAGTATGCCATAAATAGCGCCTGATGCACCCAGCATAAATCCTCCATTGCCTGGAAAAAAATAATTGAAAGCTGCGTATATCACTCCAGCTCCCATACCTGTCGCTATATAAAAGGTTAAGAACTTCTTGTCTCCCCAGTATCCCTCCAGAATGGGCGCAAACGAAGCAAACGCGATCATATTAAACAAAATATGCGTGAAGCTGCCATGGGCAAACATATACGTAAAAAACTGATAGGGTCTGAAATATCCCGAGTGAATGTCCCACAATGACATTAATTCGGTTACCCCAAGGTTCGCGAATAAGTTTTGCAAAAGAAAAACAGCGACATTGATGATAATGAGTGTGCGAACGAGAGGCGTAACGTTGAACATGAGAAGGACTTAACGATTAAAATGACTTTCTATCTTAGACGAGTCAAAAGTAAAAAATGTTGGCTTCCCCTCTGGAGAATAATTTGGATTCTGGCAGGCGAAAATTCGTTCTGCTAATCCGTTCATCTCTTCCATCGTTAATTTTTGACCTGCTTTGATGGACGTACGCTTGGCAAATGCCATGGCAAGGTTTTCATTGACGGGTAACTGTAGCTCCTGTTGATTTTTCTTGAACTGCTCCAACAAACCTTCCAATAATTCTATTTCACCACCGGGTACATCAGCGGGAGTGCCCGTTACCAACAGCGCATTTTTTCCAAAAATTTCGAACCGAAAGCCTAGCGCCAGAATTTCCTTCTCCATCTCCATCAACAAGGCAAAATCGGCTGCACCAAATGTGACGGTTTGTGGGAACAAGGTTTGCTGACTGGCACCGGGCGTCCCCTTAATGTTATTGGTAAATTTTTCAAACAATACCCGCTCATGGGCAGCTTGCTGATCTATAATTAGTAACCCCTGCCGCACAGAGCGAATAATATATTTCTGATGCAACTGAAAAGTTCCCGTTTCGGGTTCGGCAGAACTAGGCGCAACCGGCTTATTCATAGAACTCTCAAAACGGAGTTCCATGGTGGGTCGGGGTTCTACTTTGTCAAAAAGCCTTGAGTTCGTGCCCTCCTCAAATACCTTTTCCCAATTTTGTAGGTTCGATCGGTTGAGAGAGGTCGCAAACTGTTCGTCAAAATATTGCTCCTTGGTAAACGACTGACTGCTCAATTTGCTGGTCAAATTTACGTCTGCCTGAAAATCAAGCGCTGGCGCCAAATGGTGCACGCCCAATGCCTGCTTGACAGCTGACCAGAGCACCCCATAAACGGCTCGCTCGTCATCAAATTTAATTTCTGTTTTGGTGGGGTGCACATTTACATCGATATGTTTTGGGTCAATGTCAATAAACAACACATAAAATGGAAAACTTCCCTCCGGAAGTAGACCCTCATAAGCACTTGTTATTGCGTGGCCGAGGTAATTATTGCGGACGAATCGTTGATTCACAAAAATGAATTGTTCGCCTCTCGTTTTTCTGGCTGACTCAGGCCTTCCTACATATCCCGCAATTTTTAAAAGGGCTGTTTCTTCGCTGGCGGGTGCGAGTTGCTGCTGATAATTTTTTCCGAACAAAGCCACAATGCGTTGGCTGAGCTTGCCTGGCTGTAACTCATAGACGACTTCATCGCCCTGTAGCAGTGAGAAAGCAATCTCAGGATTAGCCAACGCCAGTCGATGAAACTCATCGATAATATTGCGCATCTCCACAGCATTGGATTTTAAAAAATTTCTCCTCGCAGGAATATTAAAAAATAGATTCTTGACACTAATGCTAGTCCCCTTCTCACATGCCACCGCCTCTTGCCTTTTTACTTCCGATCCCTCCACGACCAACAAAGTGCCCAAGTCATTTTGTGCGAGTCGGGTCTTCATTTCAAATTGCGAGACAGCAGCAATAGATGCTAGCGCCTCACCTCGAAAGCCCATCGTGCGGAGTGTAAACAAATCTTCCGCCTTACGAATTTTGGAAGTAGCATGACGCTCCAAGCTCATACGGGCATCTGTTTCGCTCATACCATTCCCGTTGTCGATCACTTGAATCAACACTTTACCGGCTTCCTTGACAATCAATTTAATATCTGTGGCACCTGCATCAATGGCGTTCTCAATCAATTCCTTCACCGCGGATGCCGGACGCTGCACCACCTCACCTGCCGCAATTTGGTTGGCAATAGAATCTGGGAGTAGGCGAATAATATCGGGCATGGACGATTGATAAGATTAAGAAGGCCACAAGCTACAAGCCGCAAGCCGCAAGCTTCTCTGAGCATCAAGAAAAAACTGTATTGAAAACCTGCCTAGTTTTGCCTCTTCCATCCCTTTATTTTCCAATACAGGTAGATGGGTACAAGCGCAAGCCCAACGTAAAGAGCCGATTTACCCCATTGAAAAAAAGCAATAAGGAGCAGCGTCATAAATAACAACACACCCAAGCGCATCACCACTTCGCTGGTCTGAGCGGAAGGCTTTGATCTCTTTCGTGCTGCATGAAACGAACCAGCTATTCGTGAACGGTAATCCGAGTCTGGCTGACTGAGGCCTCGCTCCCTCTCAATTTCCTTTCTGATTCTATTTTCACGTTCCAACATTTCATCCTTGGCCGGATCATAGTAGCGTGGGCGATAAGTAAACCGCTGGTGAGTAGGTGCTTTAGTAAAAAGTGAGATTATTTTCATTGCCTTTTCATTTAAACGAAATGACGAGTAGCTTCGCAACGGCAAAGCTACAAAATCCAAACGGCCAAACAGTGAAAAAAGTTTTCCCATCAACCCTCGTTGAACCAGCGCATGGGAGCGATCGTTTCAGAAAACAGAGCAGGGTTTTCCCCGTCAAACTGACGATTTGTATCCTTTCATTCTTCCTCTTGCTAGCCTCCCCCGAATCATCCGCGCAAGCGAGTAAACAACAATGGGTAGACAGCGTATTTCTAAGACTGACTACTGCTGAAAAAATCGGGCAGCTTTTTATGATACCCATTTCCTCGACTGCAACCAACGAAGAAATTAGTTTACTCTCAGCAAAGCTCAAAAAATACAAGCCGGGCAGCCTCCTTATAACTCACGGAAGCCCCATTCGTCACGTCAGGCTTATGAAAAAATTGCAGTCGCAGGCAAATGTCCCATTGTTGACCGCCATTCGTGCAGAGCAAGGCATTGCATCATGCTTAGATAGCACCATACGCTTCGCACCACCTTTGCAGCTGGGCGCTGTTCGAAATGAAAATCAAATTTTTGAACTAGGCGCAGAGATGGGACAGCAAATGAAATGGCTTGGTCTACACATGAACTTATCTCTCAACGCAGACATCCATATCGCTGATGACATGTACCCCGGCACACTCCGTTACATGAGCGACAACAAACATCAAGCCACCGGCAAGTTGATCGCGCTAATGACGGGTCTGCAAAAGTCGGGGGTACTAGTCAGTGCCAGCCATTTAGGCAACCCAAAAAAAGACCGACATCTGGCCATCCAAGATAGTTCGGTAGTATTGGATGTAGATAACCTTGATACGGTTGGATTCTATCCCTTTCAAAAGCTGTTGCAAAACGGGGTGGATGGAATTGTAACATCTAATTTGGATTTCGTCTTACCGGGGAAAAAGAAAGCATTGCTAGCGTCTGTTTCCGATCTATTTGTGGCTGAAGTAATTCAGAAAAAACTGGGGTATGAGGGCTTAACCATGGTGGAGATGCCCTATTTCAGGAAGGCCTCTCGGAAGAAAAGAGCCGGTGTGGCCGAACGCTTAGCCTTTGAAGTGGGGCATGATGTTCTGATTGATCCAATGGATCTTAGCCGTAGCATCAAGCAGATCGCAACTGCCACCAAAAAGGACAAGCGATTGCAGCTTCAACTCGACCAATCGGTCAAAAAGATATTGGCTGCAAAATATGACGCAGGACTTCGCAAGCTGCCGCTTCTGGAAGAAGACAATCTTCTGCTGAAACTTCATTCATCACAGGCCAGAATCTTGCAACGAGAATTGTCGGCAGCATCGATCACGCTATTAAAAAATGAAAAGTCTCTGATCCCCATTTCTCTGTTGGAGAATGCCACGTTCGCATCGGTGAGCTTTGGAAAAAATGAAAACAATGAGTTCAATCATTACCTGTCAAAATATGCTGAGTTTACTAAGCATGCGGTGCTAAGTTTGAAAGACACACTGGGTCTTGGTCGGAAAGTGAATGGCTCATCAATTATTGTAGTGAGTTTGTACCCTCCTGCGAAAGGCATCACCCTACAGCTAGCTTCCATTATCCAGCGTTTGTCATTGAACCACGAAGTGATCATTTGTAGCTTTGGTGACCCCGAAGATTTGAAGTTCATTCAATCAGAAGGCACCTTGATCGCAGGCTACACTGACGATGATCAGACCCAGCAAGCGGCTGCAGAAGTTATTTTTGGAGGCCTGCCTGCCAAAGGCCAATTGCCAATCACCGTAAGCGAAGAATTGAAAATTAATGTCGGGATTCTTACCGATACACTAGACCGATTGTCTTTTGCCTTACCGGAAGAAGTTGGAATGGACACCCGCGCATTGGAAAAGATCAAAAATATAATGAAAGAAGCCATTGACGCTGGCGCCACGCCTGGCTGCCAGGTCCTGGTTGCACGCCATGGAAAGATCGTATATGAAGAAAGTGCAGGATGGTTTACTTATGACAAAAAGGAGCCGGTTAATGATGAGACGATTTACGATTTGGCCTCGGTCACCAAAGTTTCCGCCACACTACAGACAGTGATGTTCATGCACGAAAAAAGATTGATTGATATCAACAAAAAAATATCGGTCTACCTCCCTGAACTCAGAGAATCAAATAAGAAAGACTTCACAATCAAGGACATCCTAACTCATCAGGCGGGCCTATGGCCATTCTTGCCCTTTTGGTCACAGACCATAAAAGACTCAACTTCGCAAAGCACGTACTACCAAACAGAACTGAGCGATGAGTATCCTTTTCCTGTAGCGGATAGTTTGTTCGCCCATAAATCGATGAAAGATTCACTATGGCAGTGGATTGTCGATGCGAAAGTGCGGGAAAAAATTCCACGCACTGCGTATGACTACCGGTATAGTGACATGGGCTTCTATATGCTGCAGCACCTGGCCGAAAAAATATTGAACCAACCTATGGAAGAATTTTTAGAGCAGCACATCTACGAGCCGTTGGGCGCCTATACGGTTGGGTATTTGCCGCGTGAAAAATTTCCTCCTTCGAGAATTGCCCCTACTGAAAACGATCAGCTTTTTAGAAAGAGATTGTTGGTGGGGTATGTGCACGATCAGGGCGCGGCAATGCACGGTGGCGTTGCAGGTCACGCGGGACTTTTTGGCACAGCTAATGATATGGCTAAGCTGGGTCAAATGTGGCTGCAAAAGGGTAGGTATGGTGGGCAACAGTTTTTTAAACCCGAAACCCTCGACCTATTCACTGCCAAACAATATGCAGACAGTCGAAGAGGTTTGGGCTGGGATAAACCTGTGGTAAGCGATCCTGCTGGCCCCACTTCCATCTATGCCTCATCACAAACATTTGGCCACACAGGCTTTACCGGCACATGTATCTGGGTGGATCCGGAATTTGATTTGGTCTATGTGTTTTTGTCTAACAGAGTTTACCCGGATATGAACAACAACAAGATTCTCAACGCGAACATCCGTCCCCGAATTCAGGATTTGATCTATCAGTCGATCTTCAACTATTCGGCAAATCAACAATAGCCTTTAATAGTAGAATATAAACTGCCGTTGCGAGTACTTGCGATGGCAAGTGAGGTGGCGCCAACCCAAAATCATCATCCCGAGTACCTGCGATGGAAAGCGGACCGGCACGAAGCGATCCCCGAACAGTTCAATGCGAACAACTGCGGGCAGGCAGTGATGGGGTGAAGCCTGCCTGTCCGGCTAGCCAGGCAATCTCCCTTTCGAAGCCTGAGTTTCAAAAATGGAGATTACTTCGACCCGCACAGAAACCCAACGCTCGGTGCTCGCAAAGGCGAAGCCCGAACCCGAAACTTTTAGCCAGCCAACTCGGTTAAAGAGTTTATTATATTTAACCCTTGGCAAATCCACCTTGAAATGAAGACCATGAAAATAGGCATTGTATGTTACCCGACATTTGGCGGCAGTGGTGTGGTAGCCACCGAGTTAGGAAAGGCCCTGGCCAAGGAAGGTCACGAAATTCACTTTATCACGTACAGCCAGCCCAGCCGATTGGATTTTCTCAACGAGAATCTTTTTTACCACGAGGTAGACTTTCGATCGTACCCCCTCTTTGAATATGCCCCTTACGAACTCGCACTGGCGAGCAAAATGGTGAGCGTAGTAAGAAATGAAAAACTTGATTTACTACACGTCCACTACGCTATACCACATGCCTCCGCTGCCTACATGGCGAAGCAGATCTTGAAAACAGAAGGCACCTACATCCCAGTCGTCACCACTCTTCATGGAACGGACATAACGCTGGTGGGCAAAGATCCCTCCTACGAACCCGTTGTTACCTTCAGCATCAATCAGTCGGATGGTGTGACATCTGTATCCGAAGATTTGAAAAAAGAGACCTACGAGTTTTTTAAAATCACCCGAGACATTGAAGTGATCCCCAATTTTATCGATCTGGAAAAATTCAAAAAGCAAAAGAAAGATCACTTTAAAAAGGCCATTTGCCCCAACGGAGAAGCGCTGATCGTGCACACTTCTAATTTCAGAAAGGTAAAACGCATCAAAGATGTGTTAGATATCTTTTACAATATTCAAAAAGAGATTCCAGCCAAACTACTGATGATTGGTGATGGCCCGGAAAGAGCCAAGGCTGAAAAACAAGCGCATGATTTAGGCATAGCTCACGATGTCCGTTTTTTGGGTAAACAAGAGGCTGTAGAAGAAGTTTTGTCGGTAGCCGATTTATTTCTGATGCCCTCAGAAAAAGAAAGCTTCGGCCTGGCAGCCTTAGAAGCAATGGCCTGCGAGGTACCGGTTATTTCCTCTAATACCGGAGGATTACCAGAACTGAATGTTCAAGGCATTACCGGTTTCATGAGCAATGTAGGCGATGTTGAGGACATGACTCGAAATGCGCTGCATATTTTAGATAAAAACAACCTGCCCACCTTTAAAGCGAATGCACTAACAAGAGCGAAGGAGTTTGATATTTCCAACATTCTACCTCTCTACGAAAATTACTACCACAAAATTCTTGAAAAATCAGCGCAGAAAGAGACGGTTTAGCGATTTTTGTTGACTCTTTTTTGCACGATAATTAAATTTGGGAAAACCAAGCGCAGTAGTCATGGAAACTGCTCCCAAACCCCAACAAAAAGGCACTAAAAAGCTGTTTAACAATCCGGTAATAGAGAAATTAAGCCGGACCCATATTGCTGTACCACTCCTGCTTTTTTTTGTTTACTCAGCTGTTCTACTCTATTGGAGTGCGCAACAAACAAGTCTTTCGCTGGGCATTTCCGTAGGGATGTTTGCTATAGGATTTTTTGTTTTCACCTGGGTTGAGTATCAGGTGCACCGACATATTTTCCACATGGGTACTCACACCACTTGGCGTAAAAAAGCGCAGTACCTAATTCACGGTGTGCATCACGAATTCCCAAAAGACAAGGATCGACTGGCCATGCCACCTCTCGCCAGCCTTACTATTGCTACGTTGCTTCTATTGCTCTGCCGCTGGCTGATGGGCGATTATGGGTTTACGTTTATGGCTGGTTTTATGGTAAGTTATGCCAGCTATCTGTGGGTTCATTATCTGATTCACGCTTACCCTCCTCCCAATAATTTTTTAAGAATATGGTGGATCAATCACAGCATACATCACTATAAGAATGGCACAGGCGTTTTTGGCGTAAGCTCACCCTTATGGGATTATTTATATGGAACAATGAAAATCGATGACAGACGAGCCCAAACAGATCGGATTGCTGAATCTGATTCTAAAAAAGCCGCGTAATTCTAAAAGTGGGTAGAATCGTAAACAAAAAAAGCCACATCAAGCGGCTGGATAAACCCTTCAAAAAAGAAAGAATTTAGATTCTGGAAGGTTTCACCTCTTTTGTTTGGTGTGCCTTTGAATAAGTAGGGCAAGTGTAAGAGCTACAAGCAGAAACAAGCATTGCTGCTACAACTACCACTAATAATAACAAAGTTGATTTTTTCATTTTGAATTTGATTAAAGCTTACACAAATGCAGACAATCTCCGAGTTAAAATATGGTCATTAACGGCTAGATCCCTAGCCCAGTTCCATAAACCAACTATTTTTTCGGGCAAGAGACATCTGCAAAACAAAGTTTAGCAAGATGGAAACAGAATAGACAATTATTTGGTTAATTAGCCATCGAACAGATGTAATTCAAGGTTCAATATTCAAAAGTTAAAATTCAAGGTTCAAAATTAAACTGTAAGACTCAAGGTTTAAGATTGGAAAATCAAAGAGCAAAAATCTAAAATCGTAAATTGTATATTTTAAATCCTCAAATCACTGCATGCTCGGCCATCGTTTCTCTAAGTACACCCCGCCTCCAGATAGCGAAAAAAGCGACTTTGAGCGCCTGTTAAAAGTTTTCATGCAGTTGGTGTTGATTACTGCCGGCAACGTGGGTGAGGCACTTCAATGGCTGACCGAAGTCGATAAGCAATATGGCCTTTCGAACGACCAATATGGCATCGGTGATTTTATTGAGGATTTAAAAAAGAATGGGTACATCTCAGATGCCGGCCCGGATGGCGAATTCAAACTGAAAGCCAAGGGCGAACAAAACCTGCGGCAGTCTGCTTTGGAAGAGATTTTTGGCAAGTTAAAAAAGTCCAAAGGTGGTGAACACAAAACACACCATAGCGGACGAGGTGATGAGGCCACTACCGACAGGCGCGATTATGAATTTGGGGATTCAGTAGAACAAATTTCAATGACCGACTCATTGCGAAATGCTCAGATCAATCACGGCTTAGACGATTTCAGGATGACGGAAGGTGATCTGGAGGTATTGGAAAGCGAATTCAAAACACAGACCTCTACCGTGCTGATGATAGACATTTCTCACTCCATGATCTTGTATGGCGAAGACCGGATCACACCCGCTAAAAAAGTGGCCATGGCCCTCTCAGAATTGATCAAGAAAAAATATCCCAAAGACACACTGGATATTTTAGTGTTTGGCGATGATGCTTGGCAAATCGAAATAAAGGATCTGCCCTATTTGCAAGTCGGCCCTTACCACACCAATACGGTGGCTGGTCTTGAACTGGCCATGGACATTTTAAGAAGAAAGAAAAATGCCAACAAGCAGATTTTCATGATTACCGATGGCAAACCAACTTGCATTAAGCAAGGCATCAAGTATTACAAAAACAGTTTCGGCCTGGATCAGAAAATACTAAATCAAACGCTAAGTCTCGCTTCACAGCTTCGAAAAATAAAAGTGCCCGTCACCACATTTATGATCGCCACCGATCCCTACCTTAAAGCCTTTGTTCGTGAATTCACCAAAGCCAATAATGGCAATGCCTATTATAGCAGCTTGCAAGGTTTAGGCAACCTGGTATTTGAGGATTTCAAAAAGAACCGTACCAAAAATCTTTAAAATAGCTATCACGCATTCTAAATTCCACCTTCTATCTTCTGACTTCTATTTTCAATGAAAGACCACAAAAACATTAAAACGCTCGCTCAATTAAAATCAGCTGGCTATAAATTCAAAACGATCAAAGACGAACTGCGTGCTAATCTGATCGCAAAATTAAAAAACAAAGAAAGCGTGTTTGAAGGCATCTGGGGCTACGAAGAAACTGTAATTCCTGATTTGGAAAGGGCCATTTTAGCAGGGCACGATGTAAATTTGCTAGGTCTGCGCGGACAAGCAAAAACACGTTTGGCGCGGCTAATGGTAAATCTGCTGGACGAGTACGTGCCAGTGATTGAAGGCTCAGAGTTGAACGATGATCCATTGCACCCGATCTCCCGATTCGGAAAAGACAAAATAGCGGAGCTGGGTGAACAAACACCCATAACGTGGCTGCATCGCGATGAGCGCTATACCGAAAAGTTGGCAACGCCTGATGTTTCGATTGCCGATTTGATCGGTGACGTAGACCCGATCAAAGCAGCCTCCTTGAAGCTACCCTACTCTGACGAGCGTGTGATACACTTTGGACTGATACCTCGTTCGCACCGCTGTATCTTTGTGATCAACGAACTACCCGATTTACAGGCGCGCATCCAAGTGGCACTCTTCAATATTTTGCAAGAAGGCGACATTCAAATCCGTGGTTTTAAACTTCGCTTGCCACTGGCCATTCAATTTGTGTTTACGGCCAATCCAGAAGATTATACCAACCGAGGCAGCATTGTGACACCACTGAAAGATCGAATTGACAGTCAAATCATCACCCACTATCCAAAAACACTTGAAATAGGAAAGAAGATCACCCAACAAGAAGCTAACATCCGCGAAGAGCAAAGTAGGATCGTGTCAGGCGTAGAGATTACCAAAGATCTGGTAGAACAAATTGCGATTGAGGCGCGCAAGAGCGAATTTGTTGATGCGAAGAGCGGGGTTTCTGCCCGGCTCACCATCTCAGCTTATGAGAGTTTAGTGGCAGCTGCCGAGCGTAGAGCAATTATCAACCAGGAAAAAAATACCAATATTCGGATCTCTGACTTTGTTGGAGTGGTACCATCTATTACCGGCAAGGTAGAATTAGTGTATGAAGGCCAACAAGAGGGACCAGGCATCGTTGCTCAGAATTTAGTGGGCAAGGCGATTCGTTCTCAATTTCTCAATTACTTCCCTGACCCGGATAAATTCCGAAAGCAGAAGGAAAAGAGTCCTTATAAAAAAATCACCAATTGGTTTGGTGACGGGAATACGATTGATCTGCTTCACGACATGGGCAATGCCGAGTACGAAAAATCGCTAAAGGCGATACCCGGTTTAGCTGATTTGATCAATGAGTTTCACAAAGGCCAAGAAGCGCCACTGAAACTATTCTTAATGGAGTTCGCGTTACATGGGTTGGCCGAATTTAGCCTGATTAGTAAACACAATTTATCTAGCGGTCTTCAATTCAAAGATTTATTGAGCAGTATGTTCACCATGCCCAAGTTTGATAAGGAAGACACCGATGAAGACGATGAAATGCTTGGAGGAAAGCAAAATTGAACTCTAGATGAGCCTTGCCAATGGAAGCTCAAATTCTGGAAGCACCTTGTCCCCGTATAATTTATTGTGAAAGCCTATGATCTCTGTGACCGGCTCATTGGGCATATAGATATAGGATTTTTGCTCGATAGGGTCTATCAACCAAGCTAATGAGCAACCATTGGAAAGCCATTTTTCCATTTTGTCTTTCAATTGGCTTAACTTATCTGATTTAGAACGCAGTTCGATGATAAAGTCCGGACAAATAGGGGCAAATTTTTCCTGCGATTCTAAGGTCAATGCTTCCCATCGATCCTTTTTAATCCAAGCTGCGTCTGGCGAGCGCATTGATCGATCGGGCAAAATAAAACCACCCGATGAGTCAAAACCCACGCCCAAGTTGGAATGGGCTTCTACCCAAGCTCCAAAAATGCTGTTTAAAATAAAATTTTTATTGCTTGAAAAGCTTCCTGCGGGAGACATAATGATAAGTTGGCCAAGTTCATCTCTTTCAATTCGCAATTCTTTATTGGCTGAACAAATTCTGAATAACTCATCGTCTGTTAAGCTATCCTCTTTTGGAATAATAAGGGTAAGAGCATCCATACATCAAATTTAAAAAATATAACTTTCTTTCAGAATAATTAGTTAGCTGGGTAGATATGAAGAATTGGGAAGCTGTAAAAATGGATGAGGATCAGCTCCTCCAATTAAAGAGATTGACGTGCCAGAGTGAAGGCCTCCATTTGGAATTCAAAAAAAGAGCAACCCATCCCGAAAAAATTGTTCGGGAAATGATCGCTTTCGCCAACACACATGGAGGAACTATTCTTATTGGCGTAGATGATGATGGCAATATTTCTGGATTAAAGTATCCTGAAGAAGAATGGATGGGTGTCTCCACGTTACTGGCAACCTGCAAGCCCCCCATCCCTTACCATCTCTCGCTAGTAGCTATTCCCGACCATCGTTTCATTATTCGACTTGATGTTTCAGAAAGCGACAGGCGCCCCCATCTTTACAGCGGCAGTGACGGCTTAGCAGAAACATATGTTCGCGTGAGAGATATGAGCATCAAGGCTAGCACAGAAATGGAAGAAATTGTACGGAGACAAAAAAAGAAAAAAGATATCAAGTTTGTGTACGGGGAACATGAACAACAGTTGATGAAATACCTGGCTGATCAAAAAACGATTACGCTACCTCAATTTCGTGAGCTAACGGGTTTGAATCGCTTTAAAGCCTCTCGCAAACTTATCTTGCTGGTATTGGCAGACGTACTAAAAATCGAAGCTACCGAGAAAGGTGATCTGTACGCAAGAGCATAAAGAATCTGTTTGATAACAAAAAGATCAACCCAAATCTTTGCTTTTCTCCGTCCGCTTTGTTTAGTTTATCGCATTGAACTGATGTCGCGAAGAAACGTTTCATACCTACCTCACCGGCAGGTAAACTTACAAGGTCTTTTCAATACCATTGTGAGAAACGTATCTCCGCGATTTTTATTTATACTCCGTAGCTTTAGCGAAGGAGTATTGTATTTTAATTGAAAACTAAGCCAGTACATCCCCTTCCATGAGCAAACTAAAGAAAGACAAGGACCAGCCTGCCGGCCCGCCTACCGAAGATGTTCGGAGGGCAGGCAATGCAGGAAAAAAGATTTTCGTTCTCGACACTTCTGTTATTATTTTCGAACACAATAGCATCCTCAACTTTGATGAACATGATATTGGTATTCCCATAACGGTTTTAGAAGAATTGGACAACTTCAAAAAGGGAAACGACACTAAGAATTTTGAAGCCAGGGAGTTTATCCGTCTCATTGATAAGTTGGCGAAGGACCAAATGCTACACCAGTGGAATCCGATCAACGGAAAGGGAAAAGGAAACTTTAAAGTGGTGATGGATACAGGCGGCACGGGCTCGCTAGACGCCAACAAAGTATTTAATGAAGACAAGCCTGATCATAGAATATTAAATGCAGCCCTTGTATTACAAAAAGAAGAAAAGGGGCGCAAAGTAATTCTAGTCTCTAAAGACATTAACCTCCGCCTAAAGGCAAAAGCGCTTGGGTTGACAGCGGAGGATTACACCACCGGTAAAATTCAGAATATCAGTTCGCTCCACACAGGACGCACCACGCTGGACAATGCTACCTCTGAAGCGATTGATCTTATTTATGAAAAAGGGTATTGCCCCCCGGACGAAGTGTTGGGGAAGCAAAAGCCGCTGAAAAACCACTACTATATTTTGCGCAACGGAAAAAAATCAGTGCTGGCGTTTTACAATTCTGCCAATGGCATGGTAGAGCAAGTAGAAAAGAGAACTGCATATGGCGTAAAACCACGAAATGCAGAACAGGCATTCGCTATTCATGCGGTTCTAAAACCAGAGATCAAGTTAGTTTCGATACAAGGTGTAGCGGGTACAGGGAAAACACTGATCGCGTTGGCTGCGGCACTCGAGCAAAAAAGAGAATACAAGCAAATTTATCTCGCCCGACCTATCGTGCCTCTCAGCAATAAGGATATTGGTTATCTACCCGGAGATATCAAATCGAAGTTGAATCCCTATATGGAGCCGTTGTGGGATAACTTAAAGTTTATCCAAAATCAATACAGCGAAAGCGATAAAGAATACGCCAAGATTACCGAGATGGTGCAAAATGAAAAGCTGGTAATTACTCCATTGGCTTACATACGCGGCCGCAGTCTTTCAAATATCATTTTCATTGTAGACGAGGCTCAAAACCTGACACCGCACGAAGTAAAAACCATCATCACTCGGGCGGGTGAAAACACAAAGATTATTTTCACAGGTGACATCCATCAAATTGATACGCCTTATCTGGATTCGCAAAGTAATGGGCTGTCTTATATCATCGACCGACTCAAAGACCATGAGTTGTATGCCCACATTACCCTTGAGAAAGGTGAGCGTTCAGAACTGGCCAATTTGGCGAATGAGCTATTGTGATTAAGGTGCATAAACCCAAATTATGCGTTAGGAATGCATAGTTTGCCCAGGGGGTTGACGATCCGCCTGAGGCGGATGTCAAGGTTAAACCTCGTGATGCTTGCGGTCAGAGTCAGACATTTATCGTCTGACCTGACAATGAAAATCACCAACTTGGTTTTCTTACTTGGGGCTAAATCGTTGATTTTCAATCGTCAATTATGCAATGCTGACAGTACCGTCAGCATTGCATAATCTGGGTTTATGTGCTTCAAACTCTTCTTTAAACACCTTTCTCAGTCTAAAAAACTAAGCTATGTGCGGGATCACGGTGTGATGATTGGTACAAGAATGCGCGATGAACGAAAATTATTCTTGTATATGATCAAGGACTTCATTGTGGAAGTGGTTTATAAAGACGACAATATGGATGATGTTGCCGAGTGCCTCGGCACATTCAATAGCCCAAACCGCTAGAATCGTTACTTGGAAAGAGAGTTCAAAACTGCCTTTTAAAACCAGTACTCTTTTGCAAAGTAGAGTTAACGCTATTTTGCAAAACTCAACACATGCTGCCCAGGTAATGATTCTGCGCGGCCACCTCCAATAGTTGCCTTCGTCCAATTGAAACTTAGCTTAAGAGAGGTATCGGTTACTTCTACGGTCATCTCCGTTCCATCTTCACGCTTAATCTTCTTGCCCTCTGTATCTACAAAAGACCAACCGCCCGATGCGGGCCATAGGCCTTTGCCATTGGTGGTAGTGTAACCAGAAGCACTGAAAGTGACAGACAAGCCCGAATAGGTGGCCGTTTTATCTACACCATCTACTTGTGCGGTTTGCATATTCCATTTACCTGATGTCAGTTTTGCCTTCACTCCATCTTGTGCCGATGGAGTAGGCGCAGGATCACCCCCTCCTCCACAGGCCGCAAGTTGAACGAGCAAAATCAGGGTGGCTAAACTCGCCATCAAAGTAGGGAATGCAGTAGTGTATATTCGTTTTTTCATGGTGCTTGTATTCATGGATGTTATCATTGCTTCTATTTCTTTACAAACTTGATCTGATGAATTTGGTCTCCCTGCTGCACTCGCAACACATACATTCCTTGGAGCAGATGCTGAACAGATGCGGTATACGTAGAAGTTTGCTTGTCAAGAACTATCCCGACTGAACGACCCGTCATGTCGAAAAGTTGATAGTTTTTCAGTTGACCAACAATGCCCTGCAATTCAAGTTCAGCATCCACCGGGTTAGGCAAAACATAAATACCCGATTGTGTGGTGGGCACATCACCCGTAACGATGATGGGGTAATCAGTCGAGAACTCGCTCAAGCAATCATCTGCTTTTGCTTGTACTTTGTACACGCCCAGTGTGGTAACAGTAAGCGTTGTGTTAGTAGCATTAGCTATCGCGGTGCCATCTTTAAACCATTGGTTGCCTGCGGTGGCACTGGAAGTAAGGGTAATGGTTTCCGTATTTAAGCCACTGGCTGTGATGATCGGCTTGGCTGGCTTGATGCAGAAATTTCTCTCTACACCAGGTGCTGGATTGAATGATGCATTGCCAGCCTGATTAGCTATAATGGTAGCACGACCCGCTTTGACCAACGTCACCTGACTACCGCTGATAGTAATTTTATCTGATGTGGTTGAATAGCTCACCGCTAAAGAAGAGGAGGCCACGGCCGTCAGTGTGAACGCAGCATCTCCCAAGGTTCGGTCTGGCAGTGTATTGAATGTAATGGTCTGCGAAGCCTTATTGATTGTGAGTAACTGCGGCACAGCAGTGGCAGCCGCGAAGTTTGCATTGCCTGCCTGACTGGCGGTGATCGTGGTAGTTCCCGCTCCTACAATCGTCACCGTGCTGCCGCTCACCGTGGCAACAGATGTATTGCTGCTCGCGAAGCTGACTGTTAAACTCGAAGAGGCTGTGGCCGATAGAGGGAACGGTGCATCACCAAAAGTTTTTGCAGCCAGCGCTGCAAACGTAATGGTCTGGCTCGCCTGATTCACCGTGAGGGTTTGCGGCACGCTGGTAGCTGCTGCAAAGCCTGTGTTGCCTGCCTGACTGGCGGTGATCGTGGTAGTTCCCGCTCCTACAATCGTCACCATGCTGCCGCTCACCGTGGCAACAGATGTATTGCTACTCGCGTAGCTTACCGCCAGTCCTGAACTCGCGGTGGCTGACAAAGTAAACGGTGCATCGCCAAAGGTTTTATTTGAAAGGGCAGGAAATGTAATAGTCTGAGGAGAAACCAAATTATTCCTAATGACAGAGACCGTACTGCTGACATAATTCGCTACTGCCAGGTCTGCCTTGCCATCTCCGTCTAAGTCCCCAATAGAAACAGAGAAAGGACGTGAACCTGAACCAGTGGCAAAATCCACTTTGGCAGCATAACTGATGGTACCCGC
>JADBYQ010000014.1 GCA_020402945.1 Cytophagales bacterium
GTAAATATTTTCGGGTTTCGGTGAAAGGCACTTTTCACAGCCAAATTGAAGATTAATATGATCTCCATTTTATCAATACCTTCGCGCCATGCTCCGCTACCTGCTACAACGCCCCATTGCCGCAAGCATGACGCCACTCACGTCTTTTACACTCAACGAATTTTCAAAATTTTTGTGGTCTTAACGGGTAATAAAGAGATATTCAAACTGCGCGATGATCTTCTTTGAATCCGTTATTCTTATAGCCACATCTTTGCCTAAGAGCAAATCGGTCAACGCAATTTGACGAGACGATAAGGTACCTTTGTTGTAGGTACCGCCCAAAATTCTTTCTTTGAGCATATCCAGGCCACCAACATCCAAACGTGAGCCGAATGGCAAAAGGCCCTTGGTGAATAATTCATACAGCACGCAACCTAAGGACCAAAAATCGCTGCCTTCATTTAGAGGCTTCATCAAAAAAACTTCTGGGGCACTGTACTCGGGCGTGCCAATAAAGTGTGTCGGCTTTTGCCCTTGTTCGCCTACCATGTCCATATCGGTAAGTTTTACACATAATCCACGCCCCTCATTGCACAAAAAAATATTACTGCATTTAATATCTCGAT
Source organism: Cytophagales bacterium (assembly GCA_020402945.1). Classification (GTDB taxonomy): domain Bacteria; phylum Bacteroidota; class Bacteroidia; order Cytophagales; family Cyclobacteriaceae; genus ELB16-189. Next base: position 609 of record JADBYQ010000014.1, read on the forward strand.
GAACCAGATTTAGGCCGTGGAGAAAGTCAAAGCCCGCGAGAATCTCTGATACGATTTCCTTAAAAAAAGCTTCGTTTTCAAACTTAGCATAATGATGGCTAATTGGTGCACCTGCCAGATATTCATTTACTATAACAAGATACTCCCGGTTCCCATCACCCAGATCAATCACTACATTAAAACTGCTGAGGCAATGTAACAAATTGGGGTGTTTAATAAGATTCCATTTTCCCTTAAAAGTTTCTGAATGAAGTCCGCTTAGGTTTTCATCTATAAACTTTACTGTCACCCACAGGCCAGTTTTTTTATCCTTTGCTTTGTAAAGTTTAGAGTATCTCCCTTTTTTTATCCCTTGCTCCGGCCTTAGTTCGTACCTATCACCAACTATCATGTTTGATATGTTCTATGCTTTCGGCAAAGTTTTCAAGGTCTAAATCATAGCGGTAAACAATCCTTTTATCTTTTACCCTAAAAACTACCGGTGCGTGGTCTACCAATCTGTTCTTGATCATTACGTCCCGAGTATCAATAACAGCACCAGATACCGTAATACCGTGACTGCTAAGCAAGCCCCGCGCAATAACGGGGTCATTGGCGCAAAAAACCACCAGCCATGTTGAAGTTACTATTTGTTTGTAGTGCGAAAGCATCTGTGACGTGCACCCACCACATCCTTGCAAGGTAACTACCAACACGTGGGTGGTCGTGGCCGTTAATCCTTCCTTTCCTAACGTCTTCAATGCTTTTGAAAGTGCCTCGTCTTGTTCCTCAAAATTTCGCTGTTGCAAATGGCTGCAAGATACGAGTAGCAGGACAAGGAGGCAGCAGTAGCATACTCGTTTCATTCTTCTTGGGGAACTAATTTGAGAACCGAAAACTTAAGTTTGCTCTCCTCAATATCGGGGTTGTTAGGGTTGGAGTTGCAGATCAGAAGACCCTCTTCGGTCACAATCCAGTTCCTAAAGTCATAGAGATTTTCTTCCAACAGTGTTTCGCCCACTTTCTTAAAATTCTTGTCAAGGATGATAACGCTGATTGGTTTGTTCCAAAGAGTGTTACGCTCATTTTTACTGTTCAACTCAGGCAACTTCAACCAAGTACTTCGATAGTAAACCTTTCTATAGGGATCGTAAAGAATATTTTTAAAACCATCGGTAACCACATCGCCAGCTTCGGAGCCATCAGAAAATTTTTTATCCCAAGGTTGCGTTTTATTAAAATACCTACTCCCTGCAAAATGCTTTTTTTTAAGGCTACCATAATCAGTCTCATATAAATATGGATCAGCTCCGAATGAATAAAGTATCGTGTGCTGAGGTGTGTAAGTTTGCGAAACAGCAACGATTACGAATAGACCCCAATAGCCACCGTTTTGGTAAACATCTGGATAGTTTCCTAAAAGGCTAGTTGTTGTATCCTTAAGATCGAGCGTTAAGACAGGCTTATTTTTCTCATATGGCTTCGATTCAGGGTACGCCACAAAATAAAACTTGTTATCGCGCAAGATTGGCGGTGTTGAAGTATAGATTGCAGGCATTGACCAATCATTTACATTTCTTCCGTTTATAAGCTTATATCGCTTCAAGACGGTTCCTCTACCACTGATCAAAATATATTGATATGACTTTGAGCTCATGACATAGATAGAATCCATCGTTTTCACATAGAAGCCCCTTATGTTGCCTACCCCGTCCGGCCCTTCTTTTTTCAAGGCTATTTCTTTGAACAAAACACCGGTATTGTAATCATAAAACTGAATGGTTGATTTTATCCTGTTTTCATAAAGCAAATATTGCTTACCATTGATGCCGTCCTTATAAACGGACATGAACAGGGTTTGATAACTAGTGGCTGAGTCAAGAGCAAAGATTTTCGTAGATGCCTTAACTAAGTGTACGGAATCAATTTCACTTACTGTGATTTGTTTCTCATTATTTTTTGAAGAACACGCAAATGCTAAAATACTCAGGTAGAAGACGGAGAGGTTGACGATTTTCATGCCAAACGGAAAGTAAATTGGCTCTTGGATACCAAGAGCCAATCAAAATCATTGAAAACTTATAACTATGGTATCTAAACAATCGGTGGGAGATCCAACACAGTCCCCAGCTGAAGCGGACCAAGTATCTTCTACACCACCCTTCGCCTGCGCTTTTTGAGTTGTTGACGTAACAACACCCAGAGTCGCGATAGCTGCGATCAAAACCATGAAATAATTTTTAACCTTTTTCATAAATTTTTTGTTTTATCCTGCTCAACTTTTGAACATTGAGATA
>JADBYQ010000015.1 GCA_020402945.1 Cytophagales bacterium
ACAAGTAAATAGTTAGTCATTTGATCTAACATCATTTGCTACATTTAATTTTAGCGGGTTGTCGTGTCGCATTGCTACCAACGTTTGTGTTTGCGCAGTGGTGGGCTTTCGAAGCCGCCACTGTCCGCGTGGGCAAACGTTGAACGAAGATAACACTTTGAACTTTCACGTCACCCCACCATTGCGCAAACATTTTGTTACCACCAGTGCCACTCATTTTTTCATTATTAGTTGAGTTAGTTTAATCATTGTCTTAAAGGAAATGTCAGGATGTGCAACTTGATTAACTGTCCCAACTACAAAGATATTTTCTTTTGGACTGTAATATGCTAATGCTCCAGAAAGTCCTGAATGTCCAATAAAATAAGGCACAGCACCTGTCGGGTTAAAAATCCAAGGAAGTTTAAACAAGTGAATTCCAATTCCTGATTTCATAGGAAAAAATATTTTATTCCATTCTTGCAATTCATTGATGTATTCATTTGGGAATAACTTTCCAGTAAAAAATGCTTCAATAAAAATAAGCATATCAATTGAAGTTGAAACCATTCCGCCATCTGCCCCAAAAGATGTCATTGCTTGGGGTATGTTCAACTCGTTACTCTTGTAAAAAAGTGTCTTTGGTGTTTGGTCAGTTGAGTCTTGATAGAGATAGGTCTTTGTCAAGCCAAGTGGATGGATGATAAATTCTTGACAATTTTCGGCATACGATTTATGTGTTATTCTTTCAATTATTTTTCCTAAAAGTTGAAAATTGGCATCCGAATAGTTTGCTTTCCTCTTTGTACCAGGCGCAAAAAGCGGTGGCATTTTTTTTGTCCTTTCAATTGCTTGTTCAAAAGTCCAAAATTGGTCGTTACCTTCTGTTATTTCATTTTCTAAACTTTTACCACTTGTTCCTTTGCCTTGGAAGTAGTCAGGTAGACCTGAAGTATGAGAAAGTAAGTGTTTAATAGTGAGTTCTTCTGAATAATCTCTCCCTTTGTAAATGTGCAGTCCCGTTAAAATTGACTTATCAATGTATTTGTTGATTTTATCATCAAGACTTAGTTTATTTTCTCCACTTAGTTTCACAATGATTGAAGTGGTAAAAAGTTTGGTTGTGCTTGCAATGAAATAAGGTTGGTCTATTGACAAATTGCCCGATGCTCCCTTCCAAACTATTGTGTCTTTTTTTATGGCGAAAGACGCACCAAAAACCTTTTTATTGTCAACCGTTTTATCTAAAATAGTTTGGAAAGAATTATCTGTTACCATTTTATTACTCTTGTTTTCAACTTGTCCAAATACGATTCTTGAACCGGCCAATGCTAATGTTATTAAAAATAATTTCAATTGCTTGATTCGTTAAACTTGAAGATAATGTATGTTGCCAAAAAGGCTTCTAATATGCTTAGTGGAATTGCATAAAATAAAATCTCCAATGGAAGTACTCCCAAATTTGCTACAACCAACCACATAAATACAAAACCAACAAACCAAGATAAAAGTGTAGTTTGAATAAGCGTATATTTTTTACTGAAAATGAAAATTGCGATAGCGAAGCATAAAGACCATATGCCCCAAACTGCACCGTTGACAGGTTGTTCAGGAAACGTCAGTCCTAAACCTTGGTAATGCTCTATCCAATGATTGTGTAATAGAAAAGTGTTACGGATAAATTCGGATAAGCTAATCCAGATTGTCGCAAGTAGGATTGGTAAAAATGATTTTTTTATTGTTTGCATATTCATTAATACTTATTAGTGGTGTCATTGTCTTTTTAGCATTGGTGGTAACGTTTGTGCTTCTGCAGTAGCGCGCTTCCGAAGCCGCGTCCTGTCCCCGACACCAAACGTGGAACGAAGATAGCACTTATAGCTTACACGTCACCGCGCTATTGCAGAAGCATTTTGTTGGTGGCTGTTAATTTTTCAGTCCCGCACTTTGCAATAACTCAATTACTAAACTTATTTGCCGAACACGATTTTCTAAATTTTCAAAATCAATTTTATCCACTGTGTCTGTCGGTTTATGATAGTCCAGATGCAAGCCTGAGAAAAATTGGATTGCAGGCACCCCTTTTTTGTAAAAATTATAGTTGTCTGACCTTGTAAATAGTCCAGTTGGGTCTTTTGAGTTGTTTAATGAGAAGTCAAATGAACATTTATCGAAAAGTCCGTCAGCCTTTTTAATAATAGTGTCAAGTTCTATTGATTGGTCTGTCCCGATGCAGTAAAGGTATTTGCCATTGGAATGTTTATCATCAATTCTTGAAATCATGTCTAAGTTTAAATCACAAATGATGTTATCCGGATTGAAATCTGGATTATTGACATGGTAGAAAGAACCTAATAGCCCTGCTTCTTCTCCTGAAGTTGCAAGGAACATAATATTGTATTCCAAATTCTTTTTGTTAGAAAATTCCTCGGCAAGTTCTAATAAGGCAGCTGTTCCCGAAGCATTGTCGTCAGCTCCTGGAAAATATTCTTTATCTGATTTGCCTAAATGGTCGTAATGTGCAGAAACAACTATAGTCTTATTAGTTTTTCCTTGAATCAGCCCTATGACATTGGCCGTCTCAATTTCATTCACAATTTTCTCAAACTTTACTTTAACTTTTTTGATTGGAGCCTCATTGATTCTCTTTTCTTCAATTAACTTAATTAGTTCCCTTTGTGAAAGGCCAATGATGCCTTTTATCTCCGAATTGGATATAGTGATTACGTTCACAGTTTTTATCCTGTCCCACTTGGCAAAAAGGAAGTTTTTTATAGTGTCGTTTTGTGGGAAAGAAAGTCGTTTTTGAAGTACGTAGTCTTTATACGTCCTTTTTATTGATTCAAATTGTTTTTCATTCTCGGGATTTGCTACAATCACCCCGTAAGCGTTCCTCTTTTCTAAGGTCGTGCCAATGTCATAATTTGCCCTTAGATTTTTTATAAAAACTAATACTAGTCGGCCCTCTACATTTATTTGATTTAATTCTTTTTCCGTTCCCAACCCAGCAAAGACAACTTCCCTCTCTATTTCATCATTTTGGATGTCGCTTCCTTGGAATACTATATTCTCAAAATTCTCAAGAGTCCTGCTCTGTGTCTTTATGTATACTTGTCCCCAGTATGTTTGGTTTAGCTTAAACTTTTCGAGATAACCGTTTTGGTCAAATTTCTTTAATCCTAGCTCCTTAAATTTTTCAGAAATAAATCTTTCGGCTTTTATTTGTCCGTCAGTTCCTGTCCCCCTACCTTCAAGTGAGTCAGAGGTTAATATATTTACAAATTTTTTTAGATCTTTCTTATCAATTTTTGAATTGTCTGTCTGTCCCTGACTTTGAAAAGTAAAACTCGTCAAACAACTAATTAGTAGGAGTATCTTCATAAAAAATTAATTGCCACCAACGTGAGTATTTGCGTTCGAGCGGGGCTTCCGAAGCCACGCCCTGTCCCCGACAGCGAACGCACTAAAGATACGAAAACGTTGGATTACGCGTCAACCCCGCTTGACGCAAATACATTGTTGGCAGCCGTAATTTCTAGTCGTACACATAATACTTCCAATGACTTTTTCCGGTGTCATAAATGTCCGTGAGTTGTCCGTCAGTTTTATGATTGTCGGTAGGGTCAAATGTCACCACCTCAAAGTTAAAACTCAATATGACGTTCTGCTGGAATGAAACCGTAAATATGTCACCTTGTTTTTGATAGTGATATTTGTCTATGCCCATAATGTAGGGTGAAGGAATGGCAGAAATGTATTCAGGGGTCAAATCAGTTAACGAGTCAGGATATTGTCCTTTGGTGGCTTTGAACTTTTCAATTGATTCTATTAAGTCCTCAGTTCTATTGATTGCAAAGTCCCTGCTAAAATTTCTTACACGTCCAGATATAAAAATTGATGTTAGAAAAAGAGTCAGGGGGAGCGTTAGAAGGAGGATAGCTTTTAAGTCAACTTGATATTGTTTGTCGTTTCTTTTTCTTTTCAATTCCTTTGTCGTCCAGATTAGTCCAATGGGAATAGCAAATACTCCAAGGAGTCCTAAAATTTGTCCAGCGTTGTAAAAAAAGTTAACAAGTCCGTTGGGTGGTCCTGGAACGAAAGGAGAAAGAACAAGCAGTCCAGCCCCTAAGTTTATCAATAGTAATTTCGCCCAATTCATAGTCGTCACTGTCCCGAAATTATGGCTGCCAACGTTAGTATTTGCGTTCGAGCGGGGCTTCCGAAGCCACGCCTTGTCCCCGACAACGAACGCACTAAAGATACGAAACGTTGGATTACGCGTCAACCCCGCTTGACGCAAATACATTGTTATGCGGTCGGCTGTCTCGTTCTTTTGCTGTCATAATTTCAATAGTTGTGAGTTTGTCATCTTTTATATTTCTTCCTCGTCACCAAGCTCGTCTATTAAGATAATTTTAAAAGAAATTTCTATTTTTCCGTTTTTCAGATTTTCAATTGATTTATAAAGAGTTGTCTTCATATCAGAATTAAATTCATTAGAGTCCTCATAATCCTCCCATATTTTTAAAGCACAAAAATGCACAGTCTTTGAATCATCTGTTCGTTCTTTGTTTTCATCTAACTCATAAACGAAAAAACTTCCATTCGTTGCATCTAAATAGAACTCAACGAACTTCCTACGGAATAATTTTAGTTCTATTATTTTAGCAATTGTCTCTGTAAGTTCATTTTCTAAATGAATAAGGTCCGTTGCCTCTGAGGTAACTATAATAATATCTTCGTTGTCTGTTTCCCAATTTATCATATTTTTCATTTTATTTTGTTGTCCAACCAAAAAGCCACTATTGAATTTGAACTTTTTAAAAGTCCAAATTCCACCTAAAATCAAAAAAAGAAGTCCGATTAGTAAATATGTCAAAAGTTTAATTTTCATTTTTTCCTTTCTCTTAATTTTTTGCGGTATCGTTTTTTAAGCTGCCGCATAACGTGAGTATTTGCGTTCGAGCGGGGCTTTCGAAGCC
>JADBYQ010000016.1 GCA_020402945.1 Cytophagales bacterium
ACTATCTGAAGATTACAAGTATAGCTCTGCAAGTTTCTATGACACTGGTGAAGACAGATTTGGGTTTCTTACGCATTATTCAGAAATTTAAAATTGTTGGTCGGGAGACCAACAATAACAAGGGGGACTAGGACAAATGATTCTTGGTGATATTAAAATCAAAACAATTCAGCCTTTCGAGCAGCGAATTAAAATCCTTACTCCTTATATGACACCTTAGTTGTCGTTGGTCAAAATATTTTGTTATTGTTGGTCTCCCGACCAACAATCTTGGTGTTGCTGAAGGACAGGACATTTCAGATTTGGAAGCGGAATTCTATGAGCATTGATTTAATACACGATTGGTTCTTCAAGCAAAAGTTTGAGTATCTTCACAACAATCCTTGCCAGCCGCATTGGCAGCTGGAAACACTATCTGAAGATTACAAGTATAGCTCTGCAAGTTTCTATGACACTGGTGAAGACAGATTTGGGTTTCTTACACATCATTCAGAAATTTAAGATTGTTGGTCGGGAGACCAACAATAACAAGGGGTATGCCCGGCCATGGAAACGGATTTTTCTTTTTTCTCAGAAGTAGCAGCAGCCATCGGAAAGCGGTTTTAGGCCTCAAAAGTACGGATTACGTGTTTATTTAGCTAACGGGTGGTAGCCTGTCTAACGTAGCCTTTTTAGCCACCGTAGCTTAAGCGAAGATGGTGGCGAAGTTGGACTTGTCCACAGTCGCCAGATCGCTAAAGATCCGAGCGAAAAGGCAGTCGGACGACTTTGGTTTTTGTTAGTAAGTATTTTGTGTGGACAGGTCTTCTGACCTGACTCTTTAAAAGAGTTTGCTTTAATTGCCCGAGGAATTGAGTTGTTGATTTTGTCTTGAGAAATTTGGTGGCCTGGATTTGCGCTTTCAAAACGTCAGGTCGAAGGAGCCGGCAGCACAGTTTATGGACTAGACTTTATGATGCAAACCATGGCCAACCAAGAGAAATGCTGTGAGAGTTGGAAGGAGATGTTTTCGTAAGTTTTTTAGAGAACTTTAGCTCTCTCTGATATGTCAATAAATCAAAAAAAGAGACTGCGCTTTTGCGACAGTCTCTTTTAAGATAGTGCTTCAGGTAGTTTAATTTAAGGTTATGCTGTCACCATCTTTACCACCTTTGCATTTAGTTGTACCATTGATTCGATATTTTATTGTGAACCCTTTTACGACATATGGGTCTGGATCTTGAATTGAGAAAGATGTCGGATCTATTTTAAAAGAAGTAGTTCCGTTTGACATAAGATCAATACACTGTTCGGTTACGTCAACTCCCTTATTAGGACTTGCATAAACTGCGCTCAAAACATTAATTGCCATAATTTTAAATTGATTTCTCCTACTCATCAGGCTTTTCGGAAACCGCCCTTACACTAAACACCCATGCAAGCAGGTTCGTTTTTTTGAGTGGGTTCTGCTCCACTTATCAATGCGCATTTGATAAGGCAAAAGTGCAGCCGTGAAAGCGTAACGATAAGAACAGAAATACCCATTTTTAAAAATGAACAAAATGCAGTAGCTACTGGAGTAACTGTGGATTGAATGGTAGGCAATTATTTAGCCGGACGGTAAGTAGATATGATCTCGGTACTATTACCGAAAGACTAAAAAAGAGAACGAAAGTATGACCATGTTAAATAAAGAAGCGCCAATAGAAATACCTAAAGCTGAAAACTAGGTAATACTATTGATTTTTTATTTTGGCCTAAGTAGAAATATTGAATTTAAAGCAAGGACGCTTTGCCTTGTAAAACGATTTACTTTATTTGTATACACTAACCAACTTAACTCAAAATTATGGTAAAAAATGTAATCATCGTCCTCCTTGCAATCGCTATTATTTTGCTTGTGATAACTCGGCAAAGTAACAACACACCATCTGGGAATACTAGGCCTCCTCTTATGGAGACGTTTGCATTGGATTCAGCAAAAGCAGCAACTCAAAGGTTTCGCTCAGAGTACCAAAAAGCTTTCAAAGCTGCGGCACCTATAAATTCCTTTACCATGCGTGGCATAGACGCTCTAGAAGTATTGGGGAGAAGGAAGTATTTACCAGCGGACTCACTGGATTTCCTCGCCAATACCCTTGCTTTTAGGGTTTACCTTGGCTTGGACGATTCCTTAAGATTCAAGCTTTTTGTGGTCAAAGTTTCAGGTGTGAATTTTAGAGAAGGAAATATGGGCAAAGATCTACCTTTTATTGAGGGTGCGCAGTCTGGCGCGAAAGGAAAAGGAGTAGGTTCCGAATTCGTTTTGGATGTAAATCAGCCTTGCCCGAGCACGTGTCCGAAGGATCCGATTTTGTAATTGAATAATCTAACTAAATGAACCAGCTTGCAAGTGCCATACTTCAAATTTCTTCGCTACCAGTGTGGATCACGTGCATTTATAGTTTGATTATTTACAAAAGTTTATTCAAAGAACTGAAAATTGTTGGTGCATTTCTTGTTTTCTCGGGCGTTATTCAATTAATCTCAACCTACAGTTGGTATAATTCAATCAACAACATGCCCCTGCTGCATTTATATGTGGCAGGTGGCTTTTTGTTTATTTGTTTGTTTTACCAGCAATTGCTTGATGGATTTATCAGCAAAAAAATAATTTGGGGCGTGCTGGCAGGCTTCACAAGTTTCACCGTCATCAACACGATCTTCATCCAGCCCATCAACACCTATAATTCATACGCGGTTGTTGTCGAATCTATTTTAATAATCATTCTTTCGTTGTCCACTTTTATGTTCCTGCTGGACGATATCGTGAAAGAAACCAAAGGGAAGCTGGCGGTTACCCTTAATTGGATAAATTCAGGTTTGTTCATTTATTACTCGTCCAGCTTGCTTATTTTTTATTTTGGTAATGTTATCACGGGTTCTTTTTCCGTGGAAATAAGTCAATATCTTTGGGTGATACCGTCCGTTGCATCCATGGCAATGCACATCTGTTTTTTTATAGGCTTATGGAAACGACCACAGAAGTAACACTGCTTACCATACTTGTTCCTCTGGCAAGTGTTATCTCAATTATTTCGGTCGGGGTTATTTTACTCAACCAACACTTCCGCAAAAATCTTTATGAACAAAAACTAGAACAAGAAGAAATAAAAATCCGGCACCAGCAGGAGTTGCTCAGGTCAACCATTGGCGCCCAGGAGCAGGAGCGCCAGCGCATTGCCAACGATCTGCACGATGAACTGGGTGCCATGCTCTCCATGGCGCGTATGCAAATCAAGCAGTTGCAAAAGCGACCGGGCTCACTAGCTAATTCTTCGCTGGAAAATTTGCAAGAGATTGTTGAAACATCTCTGGCCTCCACAAAACGAATTTGCTACCAACTCATGCCGCCTCAATTGGAACGGTATGGCTTGGAAACTTCACTCGAAGCGCTGGCTGAACAAATCAATGCCGTTGAAAAAACACAGGCTTTTATAACCATTGGTGATAACTTTCCGCGCTTTCCTAATGCCATTGAATTGGGGCTTTATAGAATTGTTAGCGAGCTTGCAAACAATACATTAAAGCATTCGGGCGCAACTGAACTCAACGTGTATTTTAGCACTTCCGTGGATGAGATTACGTGCAAATATCGCGACAATGGCATTGGGATAAAAGCTGGAGCAAGCACCAAAGGGTTAGGTATGCGCAGCCTGCACGCAAGGGCTGAAGCGTTGGGTGGAAAGTTTATTGTTTCTGATAACGATCCCGGTTTTAATTGTATCGTACACATCCCCATCAACCTCACATGACGATGCAAGAAAAGATTTCGATCGGATTAATTGAAGACCAATTTCTTTTCAGGAAAGGCATGAAAGCCATTTTAGAAAGTTGGCCAGAATTTGAAGTTGTGCTAGAAGCATCTGAAGGTTATGCTATCTTACCGTTGCTAGCCAATACCGATACGCTGCCGCACGTATTGTTAGTAGATTTGTCGCTACCGGCCACTAAAGAAGGCAAACTCTTTGGTGGCCTCGAAGTTACCAACGCCATCAAAGCACATTATCCATCCATCAAAATCATAATCCTTTCGGTGCATGACGATGATAACTTCATTGCCGAATTAATTTTGAGTGGTGCGCACGGATACTTGGTAAAGAATAGCGATCCGCAAGAAGTACACGATGCGATTGTTGCTGCACACACGCAAGGTTCTTACATCAATAAACGGTCGCTTACTGCGTTGCAGAAAAGAGCTTCCGGAAACAAAGGCGACAAGGCAAAGCTTGATGGTAACATACAACTTACCAAGCGCGAGGTAGAAATACTGCGGCTGGTATGCCAAGAGTTTACCACCGAAGAGATTGCCGAAAAACTTTTTATCAGCGTAAAAACAGTGAACAGCCATCGAAACAGCTTGCTACAAAAAATAGGCTGCCACAACTCCGTTGGCTTGGTCAACTTTGCAGTGAAGCATAAATTGATTGAGGCTGGTTAAACCCAATTTATACATCAGACTACGTTGATGACTTTTTCCTTCTAGAAAATCAGTGACTTAAGTTCTACACCACATCATAAGAAATGTTTGAAATAAGACTTACACCATATGCTGATTTTTGTCACTGTACCAAGTAATTGGTTTCTCTAAAGTATAATCTTGGTAAATACAAAAAAGCCCCGCTTATTTAAGACAGTGGTGCGATGTGTGATCGATGAAAATAACCTTGTTTCTTTAATCCCTATTTTTTGTTTTAACCCAGATTATGCATTAGATGGCATTGATAACTTTTTTCTTCCAGAGAATCAACGACTTAGGTTCTAAAGCCTAGCATTAGAAAGGTTTAGAATAAAACTTGATGCAAGGCGTACATTTTCAATGATTTACGGGGTGATTGAGATTCTCTAATGCATAATCTGGGTTTAATGTTTATTCTGTTTGTAGATGTAGCTTCACGCCTTCGCAGTTTGTTCTCGCGCCCCGAGGACTCCGCGTCTTTTATGTTCGGTCAGATATTCTGACCTGACTCTTCAACCCAAACTATGCATTAGGAATGCATAGTTTGCCCAGCGGGTTGACGAAAACATTGGTTTCCAATGTTTTGTCAAGGTTAAACCCTGACAATGAAAATCACCAACTTGGTTTTCTTAACTGGGGCTAAATCGTTGATTTTCATTCGTCAATTATGCAATAGAATTTCTATTGCATAATCTGGGTCTAAATGAGTTTGCTTTAATTGCCCGAGGAATTGAGTTTTTGATTTTGGCATGAGAAATTTGGTGCCTGGATTTGCATTTTCAAAACGTCAGGTCGGAAGACCTGATGACACAGCTATAATACTTTCAACAAGTTTGTACTATTTGGTATATTTCGAATAATGTTAGGTATTTCAAGATCGATCTTCGTGGGTTTACTGTTGTTGTTTCCCACACTTCTTTTGGCACAAGGAGCAGCTGGTGTTGTGGTTTCCCAACGGAACGGAATTACAGATATCTTAAACGCAGCCGAAGTGGTTCAATCGCAAGAACCTGATCCGGCCAAAGCAGCAAGCCTGAGTTTTTCAAAGCTTAATGATGAAACGTTTAAAGATTTTAACGGCTGGTTAAGATTTAGTATTTCAAATAAAGATGTGAAGGATTCTGTTTTTATTCTACAGGATCGGGCTAATAATAATCCCATCTTTAGTCTTTATCAAAAAAGTGTTGATGCTGACTTGTGGCTTCCTATTTCAAACAATGGCCACGTTCGTTTTCCTGTTAATGTATTCGGAAGGGCGGTTGTGGTGCCTAAGGGAACTACCCGGCAATTTCTGCTGAGGTTCGCCAGAAACCCATATGAAAATATTACCTACCTAGCTGTTATTCCTTTCCATTTACAGTATGATGGCGGCAAGAACCACATTTCAATTTTTCTTGCCATTGCCCTGACCATGATAGCCCTTTATCATTTTGCCATCTATCTGCTCAGCAAAGTGAGAATGTACATCATTCATGCGCTCTACTCAATTCTTTTTGTTGTATTTATGGTCACTACAAACCCGTGGCTGTATTATTGGGTAAGCAGCGTTTTTAGTATCAAATTGCTATTTGATATCAATCTCATTTCTTCGGTACTTGTGCTTGGCGCTTACGGGGAATTTGTTTACGTTTTCTTAGATGCAAAGACCCGGTTCCCCCAATTGCGGAAATGGCATTCAGGATTTCTTATTTTAACCATCTTGTCCACCTTACTAATTATTTACATTCAGGTTCGATACAATGCTTTTTTCATTTCACGCGACATTACTGTTGGGTTTTGTCTTCTCTCGTTTACTACAATAACTGCCTTTCTCTTTGTTGCGTTTAGAAAAAACGTAAGAGCAGATTATTTTCTACTTATTGGCTCCTTAGTGCTGTGGAGCAGCATACTGTTTGGCATATATATTCTTTACAAAGAATTCTATACCGATATTTTTCTGATCATCGCTTATGGGACAATTGTCGAAATCCTAATTTTCGCTTTGGGTATCGGGTACAAGTTGCAGCTAGAATCACGGGCAAGAATAGATCAGCAGGTTAAATTTAACCAGGAACTGGAGGAGCAGGTATTGCAACGGACACGTCAGATTCAAGAGCAGAAAGAAGAGATAGTTACACAGAACGAGGAGTTAATCAGTCAACGCGAAGAAATTGCTGCGCAAAACGAGGAACTAATACAAGGGCAAGAAGAGATAGCCGCCCAGCGTGACCAAATGGCCTATCAAAATGTGCAACTGAAAGAGGCCCAGACTATTATTGAAGAACAGAATCAGGATATTCTTTTAAGAAATGTGAATTTGGAGGAGGAAGTAAAAAAGAGAACAAGGGAACTTACCGACTACAATCTTCAATTAGAGCAATTTGCTTTTATTGCATCGCATAACCTTCGTGCGCCTGTAGCAAGGATTCTAGGCTTATCACATTTGCTTACACTGCAACAGGTAAATCTGACGGAAAAAGAATTGATCATACAGAAAATGATTTTCAGTTGTGCTGAGTTGGACACGATCGTCAAAGACCTTGGACAAATCTTGGAGATACGCGAAAACCTCAGCCAAACAATAACGGAAGTTAATCTCCAGAAGGAGTTAGTTATCACATTAAATGGTCTTGAGAATGATATTCTGCAATCCAAGGCCGTGATAGACATCAACTTTGAAAAGGTTGATACGGTGCATACGATCCGCCCCTATTTGCAAAGCATCCTGCTAAACCTATTGAGCAATGCCATCAAGTATCGTCATCCTGATCGACCTCCTCACATACAAATTTCTTCAGCTATTGTAGACAATAAAGTAGAAATTGATTTCCGCGACAATGGGTTGGGTATAGACTTGCCGCAATACGGAGAAAAGCTTTTTAAGCTATACAACCGATTTCATTTTCATGTGGAAGGCAAGGGCAAAGGATTGTTTCTGGTGAAAACCCATGTTGATGCTATGGGTGGAACGCTGGAGGTGCAAAGCAAGGTGAATGAAGGAACAGTCTTTAAGATATTCCTAAAAAATTAGTAGCCTTTGCTATCGTCACAAACTATTTAAAATAATTATAATCAGAACTTTCTATAAATTGTATCTTCGTTTGCAACAACAAATTCTATGCAATACCCACATCTTTTTCAACCGCTCGATTTAGGATTCACCACCTTGAAAAATAGAATCCTTATGGGTTCTATGCATACCGGGTTAGAGGAAAGCAAAAATGGTTTTCAGCGTCAAGCCGCTTATTTTGCAGAACGAGCAAAGGGAGGAGTGGGGCTTATTGTTACTGGTGGCGTGGCGCCAAATCGTGCAGGCTGGACGAGCCCGTTTGCCAGTAAGCTTTCAACGAAGTCAGAAGCAAGGCAACACAAGCTCATCACCGATGCCGTTCATGCCGAAGGCGGGAAGATTTGTATGCAGATATTACATGCTGGTCGTTACGGGTATCATCCGCTGGCGGTCGGGCCATCGGCCATTAAGTCTCCAATTTCTCCTTTTAAGCCCTGGAAGCTTACGCAAGGCGGCATTCGAAGAACCATCAATGATTTTGTCAATTGTGCGAAGCTTGCACAAGAAGCCGGATATGATGGCGTAGAGATCATGGGCTCGGAAGGTTATTTGATCAATCAATTTATTGTATCAAAGACGAACAACCGAACTGATGAGTGGGGTGGTGCATACGAAAACAGAATCCGGTTTGCGCTGGAGATTGTACGAAATACACGCGCAGCAGTTGGAAAGAATTTTATTATCATCTACCGGTTGTCTATGTTAGATTTAGTAGAAGATGGTTCTACTTGGGAAGAGATAGAGTATTTGGCCAAAGAGATAGAGAAGGCTGGAGCTACCATTATCAATACCGGCATTGGCTGGCACGAAGCACGCGTACCCACGATTGCCACGATGGTACCCCGCGGTGGTTTTAGTTGGGTGACAAAACGATTGATGGGTAAACTATCTATTCCGTTAATCACTACTAACAGAATCAATATGCCGGACGTGGCAGAGAAAATTCTATCGGATGGGCATGCCAATATAGTATCGATGGCGCGGCCATTCTTAGCTGATCCAGAATTTCCAAAGAAGGCTATGGAGGGAAGAGCAGATGAAATCAACACCTGCATCGCTTGTAATCAAGCTTGTTTAGATCACGTGTTTAAGCGGAAGACAGCCAGCTGCATGGTGAACCCAAGAGCTTGCAATGAAACTATGTTTTCAATAACACCAGCTCTAGTGAAGAAGAAAATTGCCGTAGTGGGTGCCGGGCCTGCGGGCTTGTCTTGTGCGGTTACCCTTGCACAACGCGGCCACGAAGTACATTTGTTTGAGGTCCAAGCTTCCATTGGTGGGCAGTTTAACATTGCAAAAGAAATTCCGGGTAAAGAAGAGTTTCACGAGACGCTGCGATACTATAAAAAGCAGATGGAGCTGAACAAGGTGCAGATTCATTTGAATACTTTGTTCAATGAATCGCAGGCTAACGACTTTGCAGAAATTGTGGTAGCCACAGGTGTCACTGGCCGGAGCATAAACATTGAAGGGATTAAGCATCCGAAAGTATTGAGTTACACAGATGTAGTGTTACACAAAAAGCCGGTGGGCAAGAGAGCCGCTATAATTGGTGCGGGTGGAATTGGTTTTGATGTGGCCGAGTTTCTCACCCATTCGGAAACAATGGACGTGAAGACCTTTATGAAAGAGTGGGGAGTCGATATGGATTATCAATCGGGTGGTGCCCTTTTAAAAGGTGCATCGGTGAAAACCCCAAGGGAAGTATTTTTGTTGCAACGCAAGAAAGGTAAACTCGGTGAGCGCTTGGGAAAAACCACCGGTTGGATTCATCGCTCTGCGTTGAAAATGAAAAAGGTAAAAATGATGGACGATGTAACCTATCAAAAAATAGATGATGCTGGGTTGCACATAGCTGTACATGGCGTAGCTCAATTATTGGAAGTTGACAACGTGATCATTTGCGCGGGCCAGGTTTCGAACAATCAACTTTATAACAAGCTGAAGGAAACACACACCAACGTTCATCTGATTGGTGGCGCGTTGGAAGCCGGAGAGTTAGATGCGAAACGGGCGATTGAGCAGGGGGTTAAGGTAGGGATTGCATTGTAAGTGTTAGTTTAACTATGCTTGTTAAAAAACTCGCAGCACCTTTAATCAACGAGAAGTTACTGCAACAGGCAGAGCATTGCTACATCGCTTCGGCTTCTATCTCAGAGGCAGGATTTGATTTTGTCCGTAGCCGGATTCCGCCCAAATGTAAAATGGATATAGTGACAGGATTGGATGTGCCTACGTCACCACAAGTACTCAGACGGATTTGGAGAAACTATCAAGGGAGAATTACGCTGAACGTGTATACCCACAATGTATTTCACTCGAACGTGTACATTTTCGATTTGCCCTTTCGCAAAGCGGTGGCTTTTATTGGCTCCGGAGATTTTACGCTGGACGGCATCAAGGATCGGGAAGAACTTTTTTATAAGATCACCGATGCCAAGCAGATCGAAGAACTGAAGTCGTGGTTTACCGGCTACTTCGAGTTTGCGGAGCCATTGACAGAAGCGCTGATGCAGGAGTATGAATTGCTTTATCCTTCCTTCAAGCAGCGAGAGATAGCTTCGCGGCAAGAGAAAGAGGAATTCATTTCGCTTACCACTGCTGGATTTAATTGGGAGACCATCAAGTTTAAAAACCAATTTTTTCAAAAGGCACATTACCTCACGTTTGCCAATGACAGAGCGAAACTGACTACACAAGAGGTGGTTGCGCAGCGCGAAGAGGCGCGAAACAAACTGGTTCAATTGCATGATTCCGTCAAAGAGCATGTGCATAAACTGAATTTGTTTGAAAACGCAGATATTAATTGTCTTGTCAGCAGTGTTGATCCAACTCACTACTCTAACAAAAAGGTAAGGAGCCTTTCGATTAGTTATGGAAGGGGAGAAGCTGAGTTGAAAAAGATCAG
This sequence comes from Cytophagales bacterium, assembly GCA_020402945.1. Classification (GTDB taxonomy): domain Bacteria; phylum Bacteroidota; class Bacteroidia; order Cytophagales; family Cyclobacteriaceae; genus ELB16-189. The sequence goes on from JADBYQ010000016.1 coordinate 10,435, forward strand.
TCAAGAGATTAAGTTGGAGGATGTAGTTCAGTTTCAACTAAGCATCAAGCTACAATCGATAGAAGTATCGTTGTATTGTGGAATAGGAAAAGGCAAAGTAGATCGCGAATATGTGAAGGACAAGATGTTGGAAGAGGAATACCGGAATCAGTTCTTTAAATTATCAACTGGGTTAGGTGCAGGGTATTGGATTGAAGTGATGGGGGAGAAGCGAAAAGTCGAAACCTTTCAACAGGCAGAGATGCTGGCGGAGTTTACAAAGTCTGATGATTGGCGGTATTACGCTTTTAATGTTGGTAAAAAATATTCACCGGGCGATCCGGCCATTAGTTCGGACAACATTAGCAAAACGATAATGCAGGAGTTTGATAAACTTGTTTTGCTCTACTCGCACTTATTGAAAGTTTGAACGCTTAGCTTTAATTACACCCTGCCAAATTTTGGCGAGCCCATTCGCTGGGATTGGGTATATTTTAACTCAATTAATTGGTTATGTCAGTCAGATTAAAGCAATTATACAACGTCAGATTGTCTCGTCCTGCAATAGATTTACACGATTTAATGTGTAAACAAGATGAGAAAATCAGAAAAAACTGTTTAAGAGCGAGAAGCTATGATAGCAGCGTATTTGTTGGGCGATACCACGTATCGTAAATTAGGGGTCAAATATGGGGTTGACTTCAGAGCCATCTATCATTGGGTAACAAGATTTCAAGGAAAACCAATGAAGAAAATAAACCCCAAAATCAAATCAGCTGATGAACTTGCTCAGGATGATTTGCCTACTAATTTAAAGCAATTACAGGAAGAACTTCGCAAAGCAAAGCTGCACAACAAGTTGCTCAATGCTATCATTGACATTGCCGAGGGGCGACTTAAAATCGATATCCGAAAAAAGCCTGGTACCAAGCAGTAGAGCAGGTAGGACAAAGTACGCCTCGTTGTATAAACGAGCTTTGTTGCATTGTCATCCGAGTAAATTATAAATTGAGAGAGGGAAAGCGCGGAGGGGGTGGCTTTGAGAGTCCAAAAAAATCCTCTTGAATGAGTCAGAATACCAATATTTTTCAAAAGCTTAATTTTAGTCGGATGACAGTAATTCTATTGCATGATTTGGGTTGAAATTGTTGCGAATAATTTCCTATTTTGTATTGGTTCAGACAACCCTGTTTAGTATTCACGTAGCATTTTTATACTATGAACATTTTTGTAGCCCGTTTAAATTTTAAAACCAGACGCGAAGATCTGGAGGCAGCTTTTGCAAAATTTGGTCAGGTAACCTCCGCAAAAATTATTAAAGATCGTGACACTGGCCGATCGAAAGGTTTTGGTTTTGTAGAAATGGCAAACGATGCAGAAGCCCAAGCTGCTATTGCCGCACTTAACGAAACAGAACTGGATGGCCGAGCGATAGCGGTAAAACCCGCCAATCCGAAAACCGAAGGCGGGGGAGCAACCCAGGCACAACAATCCTGACAACCTTAACAGTTATATTTGAAGCGAGGGGAAGCCTTCGGTGTTTTATTTTTCTTAGACAACTATGACAAAATCGTTTACTATCGACCGGCAAAAATTGATTGGCTTTATAGCTGGCCCACTTGTCTTTTTTATTTTGTTGCCCATCATTCCCGATTCATTTATATCGCCCTCAGCAGGTAAAGTTCTGTCGCTGGCTGCTTGGATTATCATTTGGTGGATGACGGAAGCAGTACCCATTGCCATTACAGCTTTGTTGCCGTTGGTGTTGTTTCCGTTTATGGGAGTGATGAAGATGAGTGAGGCTGCAGCACCCTATGCAAATCCGATTGTGTTTTTATTTATGGGTGGATTTATGATTGCCCTCGGTTTAGAAAAACATCGGCTGCACGAACGGGTAGCCCTCAACTTGATTAAGATCACTGGTACTTCGGGTAACGGAATAATTTTAGGGTTTATGATTTCTACGGCTTTTATTAGCATGTGGATAAGCAACACCGCTACCGCCATGATGATGCTGCCCATTGTGCTTTCAGTCATTAACTTATTAAAGAGTGAACCTTCCGCCTCGCACGAGTTACTTCCAAAGGGCGAACGAAATTTTGCAATTGGGTTGTTGTTGATTGTAGGCTATGGTTCTAGTATTGGCGGCATCGGCACCATCATCGGCACGCCACCCAATGTGGTGTTTGCGGGGTTGCTTGACCAATTCTATCATCGGAAACTGGATTTTGGAAAATGGATGCTCGTGGGTGTACCCATCATGGTTCTGTTACTGACTTCTATGTATTTCTTGATCACGAGAATTTTGTTTAAAAATGGAATCAACAAAGTGAGAGGCAGCGATGAACTGATCAAATCAAAATTACTGGAATTAGGCAGATTGCGTAAGGAAGAAAAACTGGTAATGGCGATTTTTGGCATCACCTGTCTGCTTTGGATTTTTCAGCAGCCGATCAATATTCTTTTGAAAAAAGAAATGCTGAACGACACGAACGTAGCCATGATGGGAGGTATTCTAATGTTTATTGTGCCGGTAGATTGGAAGCAGATGAGTTTTTTGTTGAAGTGGACCGACACAGAGAAGATGGCTTGGGGCATTTTGATTTTATTTGGAGGTGGTTTGTGTCTGGCTCAAGGTTTGTCAAGTGCGGGTATCATACAAGCGGTGGGCGCAAAAATTGCCGCGAGCAGTCCTTCTGTTAATTGGTTAATTTTTGGGTTGATTGTAGCTGCTGTTTTTATTACCGAGCTCATGAGCAACGTGGCACTGGTCCAAATCTTTTTACCTGTGGTGTTTGGTATCGCTACCAACCTTGGCATCGACCCTATTTTGATGGGTATGCCCGTGACTATTGGCGCCAGCATGGCGTTTATGTTTCCGGTAGCGACTCCACCGAATGCCATCGTATTTAGTAGCGGTCACATGAAAATGAAGCACATGATGAAGGCCGGCATTTGGCTCAATATTATTTCAATTGCACTAATTTATTTGGCTTCGGTTACGTTGATGAGGTGGGTGTATGGTTAGTGGATTTTTGCTATTAAAAGCGAACTGTTATCTTTCCTTTTGGTAGAGTGTTAAGTTTTTAATCCAAAATAAACCCCGTTATTTCAAAATTGAATTTCGAAATTACTGGGTTTCCTTTTACAAATTAGGTAAAAACATTTTCAAGAAGGTTGTTAAGGAACAAATTCTCACACCCTGTCCATTCAAATAGTTTTCGGACGAAGGCGTGATCACAAACCCGTTTTTACATTTCAGATCTTGCAAGCCAATGTAAAATCCTTTTGATAGTATAGGCGCGTTGCTGAATTTTATTTCTACGCATGCCACTACCTTGTTGCCTTTCTCTAGAACTACATCCGTCTCTGCGCCATCGTGCGTCCGGTAATAGTACATCCTCAATTGGTCAGGTTTTGAATTGTAGATTTGCTCAATCACATATCCTTCCCAGGAGTTACCTATAATTACATTTGATTTTAAATCTTCGATATCGTCAAAATGCAACAGCCGGTGTAGCACTCCGGAATCTCTTAAGTATAGCTTTGGCGACTTGATCAGTCTCTTTTTTGAATTATGCGAGTAAGCTGGCAACCGATGGATGATGAATGCGCCCTCCAAAAAATCAAAATACCGCGAGGCTGTCGGGCCCGTAACACCCAATGACCGACTGAAATTCTCAACCTGTAAAATATTACCATGAAAGTGAGCAATCATCGTCCACATTTTTTGCATGACGCTTCTCGTAAAATTGATGTTGTAAATCAAGTTTAAGTCTCTTTCTAAATAGGACTTGATAAAAAAATCTAACCATTGCTTTGCGCTAACCGCTTGCCGTGGCGAATAAGCAGAGGGAAAACCACCCCTGAACCAATGTCTTTCTAACATAGGCTTAGTACCTGTTTCTAAAAGCGAAAAGGGAGATAGTTCAACATATGCAATTCTTCCGGCAAGCGATTCAGAGGCACCTTTAATTAGTTCCGGAGAGGCAGAGCCTGTTAATATAAACCGACCTGCCATCCGCTTTTCGTCAATCAACGGACGAAGTAGTTGAAAGAGTTCTGGCATAAATTGTACTTCATCAACGATAATACATTTATCATGATGTTGAGCCAAGTATGATTCGGCATCTTGTAACTTAAGCCTATCGGTTGGCCTCTCTAGGTCTAGATAAAGAATCGGCTTTTTGACAATAAGGGCGAGCCGCTTTACTAAAGTAGTTTTGCCCACTTGCCTCGGCCCTAGCACACAAACTGCCGGAAAATGCTTTATCAGTTGCAGCAATTGCTTTTCTAACTTTCTTTTGATCATGCTACAAAAGTAAAAATTTAACCCCGTAATATCAAAATGCCATTTTGAGATTACGGGGTTTCTATTTTATTGAATCTGTCGTTTTTCGTTAAGGAATAAACATCTTATTCTGCGCCAGGCATCCGCTCAATTGGCGATAGACTTTTTTGACGGCTTCCTGCGAATGATCTCCATTCAAGGATTTAATAATACGATCGGAGAGAGAACCCTCTGTTAGAATAACGGATAGCTCAGGCTTCCATTTTTCTAAAGCTGTATTTCCAGAAGCAATCAGTCGGTCAATGATCTTCTGCCAAACATCTTTTGTAGTGCTTGGGGTGGTAATTCCAAAAGCATGAAGATATTCCAGCGAATCGATTTGAGTTTTTAATCCATGAGTGATAGCCCGATCAAAAATAGTTACCAGGGAATCGGTCTTAAACTTCATCTGCTCTTCGAGTGAAATGAATTTTTCGTTCACTAGCGCCTTCAATGTTTCGATCACTAATTCAATGATGGCCATGTCTGCCGAGGGACATTCTTGTACATCCATTACTCGGATTTCAATGGAACCTCGATCAAAACGAGGAATTGCACCCCTGGAGTTTACCCAAATCGGATTTAAGATGTTTGCCTTGTCATACACGGCAATATCGGATTTGATCTTCTCGTAGATTGAGTTCAAATAATTTCTTTTCGAAAAAATGGCTTCGGGTATTACTTTGCCTGTGATGGATGGAATTTTGGCTTGATTCGTTTTATAAAAATTCAAACGTGTATCAAGCACGCCTGTCAATTTCCCATCAAATATGGGCGAACTGGCGCACAAGGCAGGCAGCAGTGGCAAGATTAATCGAACGGCTGCATGTAGCTTTGCGAATTCTTCGTCATCGTAAAACGGTAAGTTTAGATGAGTGCTTTGTAGGTTTGACCAACCATGCCCTTTGGTATCGAAGATGGTGTCATACAATTCATACACTTCGTTACTGTCGTGTGGCCACAGTTTTGTTTCCTTTAGTGGATCCATAAACGGATGGGCTGCTGTGGGCATCAGCATGGCATTGTGCTGTCCGAGTATGGCGTTGATTTTTTTGATGTCGTCTGCGAAACCATTTTCCAGTGCATTGAAATTTAACTCTGGCCTGGTGGATTTTAGTTCAATCACATGCAGTACCAATTCGTTTGACCACGTAACGATCCCATTCTCAAAGTCGCTGCCATACTCACCCAATTCATGTTTGAGCACTTCATCGGTGATGGGCTTCACGGCCAATGTATCTTTGTCTACCATCATGTACTCCAGTTCGATGCCGTAGCCTTGGAATAAGTGAATGCGAGAGGGTTGGGTCATTTGTCAGCTTTTATTTTGTTCAAAAATACTTCCATAATTGTATCGTACAATTTGTCTTTCAGTATTTTGTCTTCAATGCCTGCATCGATATTCGGATTGTCATTGATCTCAATTACATAAAATTTGTCATCAATTTCTTTCATGTCAACTCCGTACAGGCTTTTGCCAATGAGTGAAGTGGCCTTCAGGGCTGTCTTTAATAAGCCGGAAGGTGCTTGGTCAATGGCAATACACTCTACTTCGCCATCTCTCGATTTTTCTTTGTTCGCATTCCAGTTAACAATCTGCCAGTGGTGCGAAGCCATAAAGTATTTACACACATAAATAACCTGGCCATCAATGATCCCAACTCGCCAGTCAAATGGGGTTGGTAAAAATTCCTGGGCAATGAGCAAGTCTGATTTTTCAAACATGCTTTCTCTCACGTTCTTGAACTCTTCCAATGACTCAATTTTAAAAACGCCTTTCGAGAATGCGCCATCCGGCTGTTTCAGGATAAAGGGGAAAGCCATCTTTTCTGATAGTTTGTCGCAGTTTTCTTCAGAAATTACGAAAGACTTTGGTGTGAGAATTTTGTGCGCGCTCAATAATTCATGCATATATACCTTGTTGGTACATTTCAAAATCGACTGAGGGTCATCCATGACTACTAATCCAAGCGATTCTGCTTTCTTGGCAAATCGAAAGGTGTGATGATTGACGTTGGTTGTCTCTCTGATAAAAAGTGCATCGTACTGGATCAGCTGATCGAAATCATTTTTGGTGATGAACTCGGTATTGAACCCTGATTCCAGTGCGGCTTTGTAAAATCTTTTCAATGCCCGGTCATCGGAGGGAGGATTCTTGTCGTCCGGGTTGACGAGAATAGCGAGATCGTATTTCTTTTTATCCGGTTTATAATCGCGTTTGCGATGCAGGTATTTTTCCAGTGCTTGTGCCAACAAAGGCTTGTCAGACTCAGGTACTTCTTTGATGCTGATGGGCTTAATATTGTGCAACACCCATTTGTGTTTTCGGGCGAAAGATGCGCGTAGCGAGGGGGCTTGTACCAACTGAAAGAGTTGCAAGGCCAGTCGGTTTAAGTGCTCGGCCTGTGCATTCCCAAAATAGATATTAAATTCTACTTGCTGGTAAGGTTCATTTTTAAATGTACTTTGAATCAACTCGTCAAAATCCTGAGAGTCATCGCGCAAGATAGATGGAAAGCGAAGATCCTGAATGGTTGATACGCCAGGAAGTACTTTGTGATTTCGAGCTTCTGCCAGAAGGGAAACATAGTAGCCTTCGCTTTGGTATTGATACGACTTACATAGGTTAATGACCTTTAGATTTTTTACCGATTGATAGGCCTCCTCAGAAATATATTTATCAGGCGTTATTACTTCCACATCTTCCACATTAAACTTCCACGACTCTGGTTTTTCAACTACAATGAGCTTGGGCATAGTTCAAATTTGAAAATGTGATGAGTTGAAGATTTGAAAATTGACTTGGTTAAAATTAGCAGGGCATTCTTTTGAAAAGACTAATTTGAAAATTGAGCAATTACGCCTCGTATCATTTTCAAATTTACAAATTTTCAAATTTTCAAATCCCGGGATCATTTTTTTGGTTCAATGACTAGTAAGTTAGCATCATAGGTAACAATCCCCAGCATAATGCTGTTGATCAGTCGATCAAAGCTGACGCTATAATACTGGCTTTGTAATGGATTGGGGTTCATGGGATCTGCCAGATAAATCGTATTAGTAGCTTCTTCGTAACCGTTGATGATTACAAAATGTCCCACAGGCTCGCCTTTGATGCTATCGTATTTATTAGTGGCAGGTATCTCACGCTGTGTTCCGTACAAATAAGTAGCGCTTAATCCAGTAAGTATAGGAGTTGATTTTTTAAGATACTTTTTCAATAGGTGGTGATCCAATTCTGTTTGCTGAATGGTGCCACCTGATTCAATAAACTTGATATAGGCTTTTGAGGCCACTAGTAATTTTTTACTGCGAAACTTATACCTCATTTGTTTTTTGAGGTTGTCGATCATTTTGTTTTGTGAAAGTGAGAACCAGGAAGGATCGAACACATTCAAATTGTAAGTATAAATATGTGCTTTATAGCCGCGTTTCAACGCATGATTGCCGAGCATAACGGCCAGCGTGCCTCCGGTTTTTAAGCTTTTAACCTCATTGACTACGTCCTTCAAAGGAATATCGTCATGATAATATTGGTAGATGGCATGTAGACAAGTGGGGCCACAAGTAATGTCATCCGGCTGAGCCTTTATATCAAAATTAAGAAACAGGGCCTGCCGATCAGACATATTTAAAAAGTTTGGTGATCAGCAAGTCAAATACTTCTACTAAAATAAGTGCAATGATAATCCATTCGAGGATGCTACTTTCTCTCTGGTTCGAAATCTCTCGAAACACACTCAAGTTATCTTCAATAATTCGTAGCGTGTATTCGATCTCACTAAAACGAACACGCAAGTCGAAGTGTTTCATCAGGCCTTTGTGGAGTTTATCGAGGTATTCATCATCCCAAACTTGTTCGGGGGCATCAAAAATGTAGATGTTATCGGCAATATCATTTTGGGTGTTCAGGGCTTTGCCGATGAACTTGATCATGTCTTTGCGATTGATGCTTAATTTGCCGGTGCGCTCAAGGTCGCGGGTAAAGCCTTTTATTTCGGTTAGCAGATTTTCGGTTATGTTGTGGTAGTAGTCTAGCGCTACGGACTGTGCTAAGTTAAACATGGCAATCCGAACCACTTTTACATCTAGCCGATCGACAATCAATTGGTTAAACTCAAACTCCATTTCTCCCTCCTGCACACTGATCTCGTGGTCATCACGCAGCCAGTTGTTGTTGGGGTCTTTGAGGTAAGGCTGAATTGCTTTTACGGCAATTTTAATCTCTTCTTCCGAATGCCCCGAGAAAACGATCACTCCAAAATTGAAGTAGTATTGATAGCGATCATTGCCAAATGCGTAGAGTAATTCGGTGGAGGATTCGGAAGCCGTTTTTACCTCCAAAAATGCTTTGATGCCTTTGATGTCAAGCTGGTTGGCCACCAAAAGGGCTGACAGTTTTATAGTCTTCTCCATAACAAGTAAATCAAAGTTACGATGATTTTATGAACCGTGCGAAGCATACTGCCAAAGGAGCGAATTGGGTAGGTTTAACCCTGACAAAGCTTTGCTTTCATCTGCTCGAAGAGCTAATTGTGCTAATGCGAAATTTGCGTTAAATCTTAGCCAAGAAATCGGGGCATGAACCTAAATTGAGCATCTTTGAGGTAAAATGTAGATATCTATGAAACAGTTTTTTGTATTGATGTTAACGAGTTGTTTGGTGTTTACCCAATCTTTTGGTTGGGGGGTAACGGGGCACCGTGCGATTGGACTAGTGGCTGAAAAACACCTTTCGGCAAAGGCGAAGAAGAAGTTGAAACTACTCATGGGACAGGAATCCCTGGCAATGATGAGTACCTGGATGGACGAAGTTAGATCTGATTCAACGTATAATTACACAGCAGACTGGCATTGGGTAACCATTGAAACGGGAAAAAACTATTCGGACTCGCCTAAGAACCCGAATGGTGATGTGATTATGACATTGGAACGATTGATTGCCGAATTGAAAACCAAAAAGCTGGATCGAAAAAGGGAAATTGAGTATATCAAAATGATAGTTCATCTCGTGGGAGACATTCATCAGCCTTTGCATGTAGGTTGCTGTGACGACCGCGGGGGCAACAGCGTGAAAGTAAAATGGTTTCGGAATGAGACCAACCTGCATAGTGTCTGGGACAGTAATATGATTGATGATACTAAGCTAAGTTATACCGAATTGGCAGGCGCGCTAGAAGAACCAACTGCGGAGGTGTTAGCGCGGTGGCAAAAGGCAAGCGTGAGAGACTGGGCAACAGAGTCGATGACTTACAGAAAGCAAGTGTACGCAGTTGGCGATGGCAATTTGAGTTTTAAATATTCTTTTAAAAACTTAGATGCAGTGAAACTTCGCCTTGAGCAAGCCGGTATTCGATTGGCTGGCGTTTTGAACGAAATTTACAAATAGAAAAAATGAAGAAGTTGTGCCTTTTCACGTTTGCTATTTTTCAACTTTCCAACCTTGCCTTTGCGCAACGGCCAAACCAAGAACAACAAGTTATTCAACTTTCAAAACGGAAATTTGAATGGTTAGTCACTAAAAATATTGATTCGTTAAAAATGATATTGGATGATCAAGCTAAGTATGTGCATTCCAACGGATGGATTCAAACGAAGCAGGAGGTGTTAGATGATGTAGTCAGCGGTAAACTTGACTATCGGGAAGTGATTGTAAGCGAAGCAAACGTACGAGTGTATCCGGGTCTGGCCATTTTGCTTGGGAAAGGAAAGTTTTCGGGCATTGTTAATGCGAATCTATTTTCTATGGAACTATTGTATACCGAAGTATACGTGAAAAAAGGAGAGAAATGGCTATTGACTTCTCGTCATGCCAATAGAATGTAGGATTTTTTAGGGCTTAGCATGGAACAAAAGAATAACCCGTTACACGGTAAAACATTAGAGATGATTCTACAGCATTTGGTAGATCTCTACGGGTGGGAAGACCTAGGGAGCATTGTTAAAATCAACTGCTTTAATTTTGATCCCAGCATCAAATCCAGTTTGACATTTTTAAGAAAGACGCCCTGGGCGCGCAAGAAAGTGGAGGATTTGTATATTGATTCACTCAGGTGATTCAATATTCAAAATTTGCTATTTCAACATTCAGACTTTAACATTTTTCTTCCACCACCATTGAAACACGATGAGCCCCCAAATCCGTGCATGGATGTCACCGGGGTTCGAAGAAAACAATTGGTTTTTCAGTTTTTCGATTTCTGCGTAGTTGAAAATACCCTGCTCTTCAATGAGTTTCTTCGAAAGTAAATCATCCACTATCAATGATTTCATTTCATTTCTAAACCATTTCAGCAAGGGCACTTCAAATCCCTTTTTAGGCCGATTGTAAAGTTGAGATGGCAATAGCTCTTCGAAGGTATCTTGTAAAATTCGTTTTCGAATTTTTGAGTTAATTTTAAAATCTCCGGGAAGTGAGAATATAAAGTTAACCACCTCGTAGTCAAGAAAGGGAACACGCACTTCTAAAGCGTTGCCCATGCTCATCATATCAACTTTGGTAAGCATATCATTTGGCAAGACCAGATTCACGTCCGTTAGTAGGACATCATTAATGCCCGCATCTGAAGAAATTGTTTTCAGTATTTCTAGTTTGCGGCCATTATATTCCTCACTTTGAAATTTTTCCTTGCTTGCACTGCTGAGCAATGAGTGGACTTCGTTCTCGTTGGCGAACCGTGCCCAATGCCAATACCGATGCGCGGGAGGCAGCTTCATGCCTTCACCAAATCTTTTTAGTTGACGAATTTTATTGGAGATGGGACTATTACGGGACGAAGGAAAGGCGTTCCAAACGGGTAATAAATGCTTGGCAATATTTTCTTTTAATCCGGGTTTAAATGATTTTAGAAAAGCCTCATGCTTATTGTAGCCGGCCAGTAGCTCATCGGCTCCATCGCCTGATAATGCAACAGTAGTATGCTTGCGTGTTTCCTGACTTAGAATATAAACCGCTATGGCAGACGAATCTGCAAAGGGCTCATCGATATAATCTAATATGGAATGCACATGGCGATATAAATCGTCATTCGTCAATGAGAAAACCGTGTGTTCGGTGTTGAAATGCTTGGCCACCAGACGGGCATACTCGGTTTCATCAAAAAAGGCTTCGTCACGAAACCCGATAGAGTATGTGTGCAGATCAGGTTTGTGTCTACTTGCCAAACCCACAATCACAGATGAATCAATCCCTCCACTTAGAAAGGCACCCAGCGGAACATCAGCAATCAATCTTCGTTGTACGGATGCCTCCAGCAACGATTGAAGATTTTTCTTGGCGTCATCGTAAGAAATGTGGCTAAGCGAATTTCTTTCGTAGGGAATTTGGTAGTAGCAACCAACGGTGAAATGCTTTTTGCCGATAGTCGCATAGTGCCCCGGCATTAATTTTTTGACATTTGTAAAAATGGTGTCTGGAGCGGGAATGTAGTTCAATTGCAGATAGGTATTCAGGGAAGAATAGTCTAATGTCTTTTCAATTCCATACGCTAGCATGGATTTCATTTCCGAAGCGAAGATGAATTTGTCTTCGTCAAACAAATAGAGCAATGGCTTGATGCCGTAGCGATCACGCGCTACGAAAAAAGTTTGTTCTTGCTTATCATAGATACAAAATGCAAAGAACCCATTCAGTTTGTTAAGACACTTTTCTTTTTCTGCTAGGTAGAGCTTCAATAAAACTTCAGTATCTGACTGTGTAGTGAAGGTTACACCTTTTGCCTCGAGTTCTTTTTTTAATTCTTGAAAATTAAAGATCTCTCCATTGAATATGATGCTGTATCTCTGATTTTCATCCCACATCGGTTGGTGAGCCGCGGCACTCGTATCAATGATTGAAAGCCTGCGGTGCCCAAGCCCAACAAATTGATCAGTATAAAGTCCCTGATGATCAGGCCCGCGTTTACTTAATGCAGCCGTGGCAGCTGTGACATTGATAAGATTGAATTTGCCGACTAGGTTGAATGCAAATATTCCGGTAATGCCGCACACGCTGATTCAAAATTCAAGAATGAAACCAAGTACGTTCACAAAACGATTAGGGAAGTTTTGCAATGTAAATATTTTTAAACCATACTTCGCCACCGTGATCTTGCAAACAAATGTGACCTTTCTTGGCAGCGCCATAGCCGATCGCTTCGTTCCATTTGCTGGTTGTTTTTCGTTTTTTCCAATCTTCCGAACCGATTTCGTATTCGACCACTTTTGTAGCGTTCAGCCAATATTCAACATGGTTACCGTTGGCGATGATCTTTGAAGAGTTCCATTCGCCCACCGGCTTCGGCTTTGCATCAGGTGCCGTGTACATTCCATAGTCAGCTGCAGTTTTTTGCCAATCTTCGATTTTACCAGGGTATCCGATATCATCTAGCAGTTGATACTCAGGCCCACTCAAATAGGGTTCGTCAAATTCTTCTGTCACCCGAAACATCACGCCACTGTTTCCCTGTGGCGAGATCTTCCACTCCCAATTGAGTTCAAAGTTTTCATATTGATCAACTGAGATCAAGTTAGCACGTTTTTCATTCCCGTCAAATGGCTTGCAATGGAGTGTGCCATCGGCTGCCACTTCCCAGCTATTGTTCTCTTTGTATTTGAAGAATCGCCAACCGTCTAAATTTCTGCCGTTGAATAGGTTAGCCGCGTTTTCGTTTTCTGTAGCTTTTGGCTGGCAGCAAAAAAGAATTGTGCCAACCAGCAGGATCGATGGATGGTGTCGTAGTTTTCTCATTGGGTAAAGTTGGCAAAATCTTGGTCGGGTTCAAAATTGTTTCTTTTGAGGAAGGGAGTTCGCGCGATTGCCTCAACGACCAGGGCCGAGCCTTTGAGATCCTTGGTAATTTTATGTTCCCAAAATCGTACTACAGTCCAACCGAGTTCCTCCAGTCGTTCATTGACTTCATCATCGCGCTGTATATTCCGTTCAATTTTGGGCAGCCAGAAGCCGCGGTTAGTTTTTATTTTTTGTTTCTTTTCATCCCAACGATGGCCGTGCCAGAATTCTCCGTCTACAAAAATAACTAATTGATATTTTGAGATCACAATGTCGGGCCGACCGGGTAGTGCTTTTACGTCAATGCGATAGCGATAGCCGCGTTTCCACAATTCTTTCCGAAGCAGGATTTCTGGCTTAGTGTTCCGAGACTTAATCGTACCCATAAGCCTTGATCGATTTTCTGTGGTGTAGAAACCCGCTGCCTCTTCAAATCGAGGGACTTTGATCGCTTTTTGTTTGTAATTCTTCACTTTAGAAAACAAATCTAAACCGCTTATTGTCAATAAACTATGACAAAAACCGAAATTTAAATTATTGGCATTAACGACATTTTATTTGCATATATGACAATATTTTGTCATATATTTGAATGATGAAGCAAACAGATTGGAATGAGAAAGTAAAGCGACTTCTCAAATCAGAATTGGTAAAGAGAGGCATCACTACAGAAAATTTGGTTGATCTGCTGAACCATATTGGGGTAAAGGAGACTAAAGCGAGTATTGATAGCAAGATTAGTCGAGGCACTTTCGGTGCAACTTTTTTGATTCAATGCCTTCAAGCAATTGGGTGCAAAAATTTTGTTCCTGAAGTGGAGGCAAGTATGATCATCGCTGCGGAACCCGAGTCAGTTTACAAGAAAGCAAAGAAGAATAAAGTTAAAGAGTATGCAAGAAGTTAGGTTCATTGATCTATTTGCCGGCATAGGCGGCTTGCGTTTGGGATTTGAGGAGGCTTTTAAATCAAAGGGCTTGAAACCAGTATGTGTCATGACCTCAGAAATAAAGCCGCATGCGCTGAAAGTGCTACAACACAATTTTTCCCACGACTTTTTGGTGGGCGATATCACAAAAGTGAAGAACAACCAAATACCCGATTTTGATTTTCTGCTTGGCGGATTCCCCTGTCAGCCGTTTAGTGCGGGCGGAAAAAGACATGGCTTTATTGACACGAGAGGTACTTTATTTTTTGAAATTGAACGAATTATTGCGGCAAAAAAACCGTATGGTTTTGTTCTTGAAAACGTAGAGGGTCTTGTTAAACATGACCTGGAGGAAAAAAATGAACCGATTGGGAAAACGTTGCGTGTGATTTTAGAAAAGCTACAGGCTTTAGGATATTGTGTTACGTGGAAGGTTTTAAATTCCGCCAATTTTGGTTTGCCTCAAGCACGGAAAAGGGTTTTTATAGTTGGTACGTTGGATCGCGAAGTTAATTTGGTAGGATTTGAAAAAAAGCATCAATCGCTTAGCGCAATTCTCGAGAAGGGTTTACCAACGATGCAGACAAAATTTACAAAACTGCTATTGAAACATTTCTCTTTACCCGATCTATTTGGTAAATCTATTAAGGATAAGCGTGGAGGAGATGACAACATTCACAGTTGGGATATTGGTTTGAAGGGAGTTGTCTCTAAAGAACAGTCCATTTTGTTGAGTAAGTTGTTTAGAGAGAGAAGAAGAAAACACTGGGCAAAAGAAATTGGTATCAAGTGGATGGATGGTATGACGTTGACCCTAAAGCAGATCAAAACGTTCCATGAGTCACCAAAGCTGAAAGAGATGTTGGATGATTTGGTTCAAAAGGGATATCTCAAATTTGAGCATCCCAAAAGTTTAATCAGTGAAGAGACTATCTTTGGCTCAAAAAATTATAGGTTGGAAAACAAAGCTTTAAAACCTGGGTATAACATTGTAACAGGTAAACTTAGTTTTGAAATCAATAAAATTCTGGATCCGGATGGAATTGCACCAACACTAGTTGCAACCGACATGGCTCGTTTAGTTGTACCTGATGGAGAGGGCTTAAGAAGAATGACTTTACGCGAAGGGCTTCGACTTTTCGGCTACCCTGAGTGGTATCAAATGCCTGTAAAATTGGAAGAAGGCTTCGACCTGCTTGGAAATACTGTAGCTGTGAATGTGGTACAAGCAATTGGAGAGAGACTAGCAGAAATCTATCTGCCTGACTATGCAATTATGAAATCAGAACCAGTTTTTTCTTTGTAATTTTTTAATATTTTTTTTAACCAATGCGCATTGTAGTGGTGTGTTTTTGGGTACTGATACCTCGTTTCATTCAGTGCCGAAACAAAATCGCTTTTTGATGCAAAGGCTTTGAATTTTGATTTCTCAGAGTACCAGATGATTGGTCGTATGTTGTAAATCACTTTTTTTTTCTCTTGTACTTTGAGAGGATAAGTAGAGCTACCACCGGCAAGTTCCCAGATTTTCTTTAGCCAAATATCTTTAATGGTTATCTCGGAGCCATTCATTTGGTAGGCGATTATTAGATAATCTGAATCCAGCCGATGTGCATTTTCAAGAAGAGAATTACAGTAAGAATCAAAATTAGCAAGATCAAATCCGGGACCTCTATTGAAATCGAAAGTTTTGATCTCAAGCAATCCTTTCGTTTTATCCTCCACGTTGAGATAGATATCGGGAAAGGCTTGTGAATTTTTGTTTTCTTCAAATTCAATTTTCTCTTTCTTCATCCATTCCTTCAACCACTCTTGTATGAGATTTCCTATTGTGTCCTTCGTTTCAATCTTAATGGTCAAATCCTTTAAGGTAAACTGGATAATTCCAGTTTGGCCGATCAGGTGATAATCTTCGACTATTTTTTTGAAAAGTTGATTCGATGTTAGTTTCATTGCTGATGTTAAAAAATCTTCCCCGGATTTAAAATCCCATTGGGATCAAATACTTTTTTAATCCCCCGCATGAGATTCAAATTTACTTCACTCATAGCAATGGACATGTAGGGTCTCTTCGCAATGCCAATCCCATGTTCTCCAGAAAGTGTTCCGCCTAAACTTACTGTGAGTTTAAAGATTTCTCCAATGCCTTCGTTGACTTTCGTATTCCAATATTCTTCACTCAATCCTTCTTTTAAAATGTTTACGTGCAAGTTGCCATCGCCTAAATGGCCAAAACAAACGGTATTAAAGTTATAGCGCTTACCGATTTCTTTAATACCATTGATGAGCTTCGGCAAATTCGCCCGAGGCACTACCACGTCATCTGATTTGGTCAACGTATACCAGTTAACAGCAGGAGAAATATTCTTTCTAATTTTCCAAAGCTCGGCTTTTTGCGCATCTGTATCGGCAAATAGAATTTCACCGCTTTCAAATTTCTCTACCACACCCATCACTCGTTCAGCATCTCGCATCAACACTTCTTCATCGTTGCCGTCCAATTCACAAAGCAAGTAGGCGTTCATGCCTTCGGTGAGTTTAGTTGTCACAGGGCGGTTCAACACCTTTTCGCAATAGTCAAATGTTTTTGCTGCTGCTTCTTTTTCGAAGAATTCCATTCCTGATGGAGTGATACCCTCCACATAAATTGCGGCAATGGCCTTACAGGCTTCCTCATTACTGCTGAGAGGAATCATCATCAACACGTTCTTCTTGGGATAGCCGCGTAGTTTGAAAACTATTTTGGTGATGATGCCCAAAGTGCCTTCACTTCCACACATTAATTGTGTCAAATTGTAGCCCGTTGAATTCTTCAGGACATTGGCTGCAGTCCAAATGATTTCTCCAGTGGGCAACACCATCTCCATGTTCAACACATAGTCACGCGTAACGCCATATTTTACCGCCTTAGGCCCACCCGAGTTATTGGCAAGATTTCCGCCCAAAAAGCAAGAGCCTCCACTGGCAGGGTCGGGTGGATAGAACAATCCTTTTTCTTTTACTGCATTTTGGAATACTTCAGTAATTACACCAGGCTCTACCGTAGCTTGTAAATTCAATTCATCAATCTGAATGATTTTATTGAACCGTTCCATGGAGATCACAACTCCTTTTTTCACTGGTAACGCGCCACCACTCAACCCTGTTCCCGCTCCACGAGGTGTGGTGGGGAGTTTATACTGATTGCAAATTTTTAATAACTCGCTCACTTCATTTGTATTCGCTGGACGCAGAACGACATCTGGCATGAACTGGTAGTCTTCCGTTTTATCATGTCCATAATCGGTTCTTCGCTCGGTGTCTTCGATCACATGATCTTCGCCCACAATTGATTTAAATTTATCAATGATTAATTCTTCGATGGGTAGTGTTTCTATTGCCTCCATTTCTTTTACGTATGCCATGAATTACTAACTTTGATTTGAATATGAATGTTTTACCAAACCGCAAAATTAGGCAATTACTTGTACTACGTAGCTCTGGCGTAGTTGTAACTTTTCAAAGGCTTGGTATTTTTGTCTTGATTTTGGTGTTGCTAAGTGGCTGTGCAGCATCTAGAAAAGCCAAAATACGCGACAAACAAGTAGATGAAGTAATTCGTGCCGCAAGAGCCTTCACTGGAACGCCTTATAAATGGGGTGGTACGACACGCTCCGGCATTGATTGTTCGGGGTTAACCACCAATGCCTATCGGAAAATTGATTTAACACTGCCGCGAACGGCTGATGCACAAGCACTAGTAGGAGAGAAAATTAAGATTAAAGATCTTCGGCCTGGAGATCTTGTTTTTTTTGCAACAGGAAAGAAGAAAAGAGAGATTACCCATGTGGGTATTGTGACTGCCATAAAGGGAAAAGAAGAAGTTAAGTTTATACATGCGTCTACTTCGCTGGGCGTGGTAGAGACTAATTTGTTTTCGGACTATTACATCAAAAGATTTCGCTCCGCTAGGCGGATTATTGACTAAACCATTTTAAGTGAAGACGACCCGTAGAAAATTTTTACAACTCAGCGCAGCAGCATCCGCATTGCCCATTGCATCTGCTTTTGCTAAACAAGCGAGAGTGACGAAGCCCATCGTGATTTCTACTTGGAACTTCGGTTTGCGAGCAAACGAAGAAGCATGGAAAATTTTAGCCAAGGGTGGAAGATCATTAGATGCTGTCGAGGCTGGGGCGAGGGTTCCGGAGGGAGACCCTAAGGAAACCTCGGTCGGGCTAGGCGGCCTACCTGATCGCGATGGCAAGGTTACGTTAGATGCCTGCATCATGGATGAGAATGGAAATATAGGATCAGTGGCATTTTTGGAGCATGTCGTTCATCCGGTGTCAGTCGCACGAATGGTGATGGAAAAGACACAACATGTCATGTTAGTGGGAGAGGGTGCGCTGCAATTTGCGCTCGCAAATGGATTCAAAAAGGAAAAATTGTTAACCAAAGAATCTGAGAAAGCCTGGAAAGAATGGTTGAAAGAAGGTAAGTACAAGCCTATTGCTAATATTGAAAATCATGATACAATAGGGATTCTGGCTTTAGATGAAAAAGGGAATCTTTCAGGTGCATGCACTACCAGTGGAATGGCTTACAAAATGCGCGGCAGGGTAGGAGACTCACCGATCATTGGAGCAGGATTGTATGTGGACAATGAAATTGGTGCAGCCACTTCTACGGGCGTTGGTGAAGAAGTTATCCGTATTGTGGGCTGCCATCTAGTCGTTGAGCTAATGCGACAAGGAAATTCACCCGAACAAGCGTGTAAACTAGCGGTCGAGCGAATCATTCAAAAAAATCCAGAAAAGGTAAAAGTTATTCAGGTTGGCTTTTTGGCGTTGAGCAAGAATGGAGAATTTGGAGCGTATTGTTTACAAAAGGGATTTACGTTTGCGGTTCATGATGTAAATGAAAATAAATTGTACAACTCGACTAGTAGATTTTGACCATGACGATCGAAGTTGTTGTCTATAACATCGAGTCGGCATTGAAAGCCCAAGAAGGTGGTGCCGATCGTATTGAATTGTGCGATAACCCCAGCGAAGGCGGAACCACGCCTTCCTTTGCAACGATTGAATCGGTCCGCCAAAATGTAAGCATGGACGTGTACGTTATGATCCGCCCTCGTGGTGGTGATTTTCTGTATTCCAATTATGAATTCCATTCCATGAAGCGCGACATATTGCAATGCCAGAAGTTAAGTGTAGATGGAATTGTTTTTGGGATATTAAATCCAGATGGTACAATCGACAAAAAGCGCTGCAAAGAGTTGATCGATAAAGCCCGTCCGCTGAAAGTTACATGTCACCGTGCTTTTGATATGACGCGCGATCCATTTGAAGCATTAGAAGATTGTATTGAAGTGGGCTTTGATCGAATTTTAACGGCAGGGCAACAAGCAAAGGCATCACAAGGAGCCGAACTGATCGGCCAACTGATTGACAAAGCCAATGGACGGATTGCTATAATGCCCGGATCGGGTGTCAATGAAGAAACGGTTGAAGAGATCATCAAAAAATCCGGTGCAAAGGAGATCCATTTCTCTGCCACAGCTTTTAGGGAAAGCGGCATGGCATTCAAGAATCAGCAAATAGCTGGAATGGGATCGGACGAGGGGAGTGAGTTTAAATTGCGAACGGTTGATCCGCAACGTGTGAGGATTATGCGTAAGTTGGCCGAAAGTGCTGAAGGTTTGCGCGTTTCTTAAATTGAAATATATTTGCAGTCCCTTTGGGGGATTAGCTCAGCTGGCTAGAGCGCTTCCATGGCATGGAAGAGGTCATCGGTTCGACTCCGATATTCTCCACCAACCTCCAGTCTGCTTTGTGCAGACTTTTTTATTTTACCTTGTTCTTTCCACGGGGAAAATCCCGACATTCAATAACTCAGTATGCCTGACTACCGATATATCAATCATCGTTAATATCTCTTTCTTGGTCAGTTCCTTAAAAAGTTGATTGAGCGTGTTAACTGGTTTATTGTTGAACGAAATAATTAAATCGCCTGCTTTTATTTGTGATCTCGAGCCGGGTGAATTTTCCTCAATACTGACAACGAAAAGAGCTTTTTCATTAGGCAGGTGGTAGTGCCTCTTCACTTTTGGGTTGATGGTCACCTCTTGTAGTTGAAAACCCAAATAGGCCTTAAATACTTTTCCGTTTTTTACCAATTGACTTCCAATTTCTTTGGCGGTGTTGATGTCTACCGAAAAACTGAGGCCATTGGCCCCTTGAATGATGGCTGTATTTACACCCACCACTTCCCCCTCGGTGTTGATCAGTGGCCCACCCGAGTTCCCAGGATTTAGTGCAGCATCCGATTGAATGACGTTATCAACCAGCATCCCATTTTGTGATCTTAGGGTTCTACCCAGCGCGCTCACAACTCCGGTGGTAACGGTATGTTGATAGCCTAGCGGATTGCCGATGGCAATGACGAATTGGCCAATTTGTAGTTGCTCAGAATCCCCCAATTTTGATGTCGAGTACCCATCTGCGTAAATTTTAAGAATCGCGAGATCTGTATCCGGGTCTTTTCCGAGCAAGGTGGCCTCAATTTCGTTTTCGTTCAGCAATGAGACCATGATTTTTTCGGCATCATTGATTACATGACAGTTGGTGAAAATCAGGCCATCCGAGGAAAAAATGAAGCCAGACCCTGACCCTGCAGCACGAAGCTTTCCGTTGGTGGTTTTGTAAACGTCAATTTTGACAACCGAATTCTTAATCGATCCAACAGCATCAATAATCATTTGCGAGAACGAGTCCATAACTTACTTTTACCATATGTAATCAAAAATCCCTCCGAGGCTGAAATTCGGAAAAATTGACAATTTTTCCCTGCCAATTCGGTTTGCCTGCTAGGGTTTTATTGCTTTGATTTGATAAATTCATAATCTTTATAAGTTAATGTCTGTGTATGGCTAAGTTAAAAAACATCATTAAACAGCTTTCTGAAAAGGATTTCAAAGAGATTTACGATTCTCTAATGGAAAGTAATGCTGAAAAGTCAGCTTATCTATTAAAGGCCTTGCGCGAACGGCAATTGTCCGATAGCAAGATCATGGTAGAATTGGACGTAAATGCCAATGCCTACTACACACTTCGATCTCGTTTGAATCAAAAAATTGAAGAACATCTTCTTCAACAAATGGAGAGTCCCAGAACGGATATTCTGCGAAAAGTGGCTAATTTAAATGAGATGCTGTTCTCTAAAAAAAGAACCATCTCCATTGCGACACTAAAAAAGCTAGAGAAGGAGCTGTTGGACTACGATTTGGCCAACGAGTTGACTGTGGTTTATAAGTCTTTGAAGAAGTTGCATATCAACACGCCCGACTATTTCACCTATTCGCAGCTTTACAACAGGCACGTAGCATATATGCTGGCAGTAGACAAAGCGGAGGATCTGTTAGCAGACTACTTTAGAAAGTATGGAAGTTTTTACTTGACTGCTGACGAAACAGAGAAATTGGGACTGACATTATTGCTCAAGGAGATGCAAAATGTAGCAAAACTTTACGAGTCGCACCGACTATACACTTATCAAAGCTTGATGGTGATTTATCATCGTCTTTTTGTAGAGACGGATGATAACCTACATCAGGAGGGAGAATCGATTGAAGATATTTTTGCGCACACACAGAAGATATTTGAAACCTATAACCTCGATCCCCTTTATTTCCATCTCAATTTGGTGTTTGAGTTTTTGAGACTGGAATACTACAATCATTACAAAGTATATCGGCAGGCAGAGAAGTATTTTGAGGAGGTAAATGATGCTGCCGCCAATTTGTTAGTCAACTACCCAACGCTTACTTTTTCAGTCCAGTTTTTTGTTTCCAAGCTTGAGCGAAATCTGCGATTAGGAACCGAAAAGGAATTGTATTCCGAAAATGAGCGGATATTTTCAGATATCGAGCCAGACACGATGGACATTCCAAAGCATTTGATTTACATTACGTATCGTGCATTAAGTTGCTATTATGTAGAAAAATATGAAGAAGCTGCGAAGCTGATCAATAGTCTGATCAATGATGTGAGTTTGAAAAAGTACCCGTTTGCACAAATGGAGGTTAAGGCATTGTTGGCCTTGCAGTATTGTTTGCTTCGGGATTTCGAGTTGTTTAACCAGCATTCAAATAGTATTCAAAGACAGATTCGACTGTTCGGCAAGGACGAATGCGAGAATGTACTCCTGTTCTTAAAGATTTTAAAAATTGCAACGAGCGAGGCTAAAAAAGATAAGCCAAAGAAGATTGCTGCCCTTATTCCAAAACTTAAGGAAATCAAAGTGGCTTATTTTGCGCCCACCTCCCTCATCAATATGGACGAGGAGTTTGTTAAGAAACTGACGGCAATCGAAACGGATTAGACCGCTAGGTTAATGATGCTGTCGTGAGACAATGGCTTGTTTAAGTAGAGCCGTACGTTGGTATACTTTTTTGATCTACTGAAATCTTGTGGATTGATGGACGAAGTGAGCATAATGATTTTGCACTTCGTCTTGGTAACGTTCGTCAATTTTTCAAACTCATCTAAAAATTGAAACCCATCCATCAGCGGCATGTCGATGTCAAGAAAAATGATATCAGGAAGCACCTTAGCGGCCTCGTCTATCTTTTCCATATTTTTCAAGAATTCAATAGCACTTTTTGCTCCCGTGTGCGTGTAAATGTTTTCGGTGATGGAGGCGGCCTCAATCATTTTTTGGTTGATCAGGTTATCGATTTCATTATCATCGATCAACATAATTGTTTTGTATTTCGGGGCAGCCATAGTGTTGTTTTAGTTAGGTGAAATTAAGGGTATTGTTGATGTTTTCCAAAAATGGTTAGATATCAAATCTGATCCCCTGCGCCAAAGGAAGAGTCTCTCCAAAGTTAATGGTATTGGTTTGGCGTCTCATATAGACTTTCCATGAGTCCGAACCCGATTCGCGACCTCCTCCAGTTTCTTTTTCGCCACCAAAAGCGCCTCCAATTTCAGCTCCAGATGTGCCAATGTTGACGTTAGCAATGCCGCAGTCCGAGCCGCCATGAGAAAGAAATTTTTCCATTTCTTGCATGTGGTTCGTCATAATGGATGAGGACAATCCCTGCTTCACCCCGTTCTGAAGCTCAATCGCTTCTTCTATCGTTTTATATTTGATCAAGTAGAGTATGGGAGCAAAGGTCTCTTGCTGCACAATAGTAAAATGATTTTTTACTTCTGCGATAGCCGGCTTTACATAACACCCGGATGTAAAGCCTTTGCCAGTTAAAACACCACCATCGACCACGAAACTGCCACCTTCGTCTTTCACTTTTCGCAGCGCACTTCTGTAAGTCTCAACGGCCAATTGATCGATCAATGGACCGACATGATTGGATGAATCAAGTGGATTGCCAATTTGAAGTTGTGCATATGCTTTTTTGAGACGAACCTTCACTTCCTCATAGATCGTCTCATCAATAATCAACCTGCGAGTAGACGTGCAACGTTGTCCGGCTGTTCCTACTGCACCAAACAGGGCCCCCCGGATAGCGATATCCAGATTAGCATTGGCAGTAATGATGATCGCATTGTTGCCGCCAAGCTCTAGCAACGCCCGCCCCAAACGTTCACTTACCGTTTTACCAACCGCTTTACCCATTCGAACAGATCCAGTGGCAGAAACCAGTGCGATGTTTTCGTTCGCACACATTACCTGGCCAATTTTATAGTCTCCGTTTACAATGCATGAAACGCCTTCAGGCACATTGTTTTTCGCAAAAACTTTTGCAACGATGTTTTGACAAGCGATGCTACACAGTGGTGTTTTTTCAGAGGGCTTCCAAATACACACATCACCACAAACCCAGGCAAGCATTGAGTTCCATGCCCAGACGGCTACCGGAAAATTAAATGCGGAAATAATCCCCACAATTCCCAATGGATGGTATTGCTCGTACATACGGTGCAACGGCCGTTCAGAATGCATAGTCAATCCATTGAGTTGACGAGATAGCCCAACTGCAAAATCGCAGATGTCGATCATTTCTTGTACTTCTCCCAATCCTTCTTGGTAGGATTTCCCCATTTCGTAGGAAACTAATTTTCCAAGATCTTCTTTATTCCTGCGCAGTGCATCTCCAATTTGCCGCACCACTTCACCACGTTTCGGGGCGGGTACCTGTCGCCATTCTTTGAATGCAATTTGTGCCTGCGTTACTATTTTATGAAAGGTTTTTTCGTCCGTTGCCTGAACACGACCGATGATTTTTCCATCAACGGGCGAATACGAGATAATGGACGACCCAGCAGATCGCAACCATTTCTTTCCGGTAGACGCACCTAGATTAGTTGAATTGACCCCAAGTTTGGTAAGGGCTTCCTGAATGCCGAAGTTTTGCATAGTTGTTTTTGTAGTGGTCGCAAAGCTAAACAGTTTTTTTGGTAGCCGAATAGGCAAGCGTGCTACCAGTCCATGCCAAAAATCTTCTTTTCTCCATGTTGGTTTACGCCTTCCACCAAAATGCCACCTTTCTTCATTTCAAGTATTCGGTTTAGGTCGGCTACGTTGTCAATCGAGAGTTTGTCGATGTGTGTGATAATCTGCTCTTCTTCTGCACCGGCTTTTTTCCACTTTCCATTGCTCAATTTTTTTAATCTAACGCCCCCCTCTAACCCAAGAAGCGTAAGTTTTGGGTAAGGCACATCTTCAAACTCTGCCCCTTCGAGTTGGTAGCTCACCTCTCGCTTATTCATCTCTTGAGAGCCATCTATCTTTTTTAGAATTGCATCTACCAGATGGTTCTCTCCTTTTCTACGATAGGTAACTTGAATAGATTGTCCTGGACGGTTTCTCGCCACCCATTCTTGCATCTCAGAAACACCAGCCACCTCGTGACCGTTGATCGCGGTGATCACATCTCCCTCTTTGATGCCTGATTTTTCTGCGGCACTGCCTTTGTTCACAGATCGAACAAATACACCCTGCAACAAATCCAGTTTTTCATTTTCCGCAAGATCGGCCGTGACATCTGCGATCTGCACTCCCAATAAGCCACGTTGTACCTGTCCGAATTCTAACAAATCATCCATGATCTTTTTTACAAGACTGACAGGGATTGCGAATGAATATCCTGAGTAACTTCCGGTTGCGGTGGCAATGGCAGAATTGATTCCGATCAACTCACCTTGGAGGTTGACCAAGGCACCACCACTGTTTCCAGGGTTGACAGCCGCATCGGTCTGGATGAATGATTCGATTTGCAGATTGTTTTTGTCGCGGAGAATACCAATGTTTCTGGCGCGTGCACTTACGATTCCTGCTGTTACGGTTGAATTCAAATCGAACGGGTTGCCAATAGCAAGTACCCACTCGCCTAATTTAATCTGATCGGAATTTCCATATTTCACGAAGAGAAGATTTTTAGCCTTTATTTTTAGTAAGGCCAGATCAGTACTGGGATCCTGGCCAATCAATTTCGCGAAGAAGCGCTGGTTGTTACTCATCACCACTTCGATAGAGTTGGCATCTTCAATCACATGATGGTTGGTAACAATGTAACCATCATCTGAGATGACTACACCAGAACCAGATGATTGGGCATGTGGATTTAAGTAATTGTCTAGCGCATTCAGGCTGAAACCGGTTAATCCATAAGAGGTTCGAATATGGACGACAGCTGGAATCACAGACTTGGCCGCTGATTCAAAATTTAATGCGGATGGAACACGGTAAGAAGTATCTTTCGAAAAACGAACCGATTTCACATTTTGTCGTTGCTCTATGGATTGATAGGCGGGCGCTTGCGCCAGGTAGTTTATTGTAAACAGGGTGCCTGCAATTGCGCCTATAAATGCCGAAACAATTACCACCAACACGAGCAATGAACGCTTCATAAAAAATATTTTCAGGAAGGTACTCTCTTCTATGAATAATTAAAAGCAAAAAGGCGCCCCCTTTCGAGGAACGCCTTACCCCACCACCTAAACTGATTAAATTACTTTGATAGTTTGCTTTAGTGTTTTCTTTTCGTCTTTTGGAATCGTTAATTCCAAAATACCTTTATCATATTTTGCATTCGCTTTGGAGGCGTCTACATTTTCTGGCAATGCAAATGCACGGCTAAAGGATCCGTAGTTGATTTCAATGGTGTGGAAATTCTTTTCCTTTTTTTCATTGGAAAGTTTACGCTCGCCACTTACAGTTAAATAGTTGTCTTTCAATTCGATGTTGAAATCTTCTTTGTTAAGACCGGGCACAGCGAAATGAATTTCATACGAAGCTTCATTTTCGATGATGTCCACTTTAGGTACGAAGGTGCTGCCGCCACTACGTGCTACAGATTCATTGAAGAAGCGGTCTACTAGGTTGCTGAATGATGTCGGTACGAAATCATTCGCATTGTAACGGATGATGCTCATAGTATTTGTTTGTTTTTGGTTTGACATTGATTTTAATTCCATGCTAACCCTTCCATGAAAAAATGTGCCGATCAGCATAAATAGCCATATTGTCTTATTTTCACAGTGTTTAACAACAAATTAAGCCAATATGGCATTAATTTGCGTTAATAGCTAAGTGCAAAACGTCAATACGGCAAGAGCCGTAGCATTAAAAAGGTATGTTCCCGATTAGGAATTCAATGACAGAGCCGCTGTTATTAAAGCTATTTTTAGTGATATAAGTGGCTCGTACTCCTAACTCAAATTGTGGTAAGAATCGCATTATATTGACGTCAAAAGTCAGCTCTGCTCCCAGAGAAAGATAGTTGGCTGTAGCATCGGAGAAATAGATTCTTGTTGTATTGTTGTTCAGTGGTTGATAAAAATAGGAGCGACCTTTTCCAATTCCGCCATCCAAAAACAGATTGGTTTTGATACGCTGAATGTTCAACAGTGGACCAATCGCCAAATCCGGGTAAACAAGTGGAAGTGCGTAATTGGCTGAAAACATTATAAACTCATTATCGCGAGGGTAAGCATAACCACGTGGTTTGAATATTCGATTTCTAAACTGATAAATATTTAAGTCTGTGCTGTTGATAGAACTTTGATAGCCACCTCGAAAGTAGAGTGAATGGTGTTTGAATAGGCCAGGAAAATACAGAGCTGCACGAATAGCAGTCAATCCTCCGCGAAGGTCTCCGCCAAATGGAGTTGAATAATTTTCGAAGGTTAGAAACTGTGCCCATTTCGGATTGAAATCTCTTCTACTGGTTTTCAACGAATGTGAATAGGAGATCGTAAATTGATTAGAAATTAGCTGCCCACTGCTAACTCTGTCGTTGAAGCCAAAAAAGAGGGAATCGTTGGCCGGCACAAACCGGCTGGTGCCAGTAGTGATGATCGTTCCATTTTGACTCACTTCATTTTTAAACGAGGAAACTTGTGTTAATCCAATCGAATTGGAAATATCGATTTCAGAAAAATATTTCGACCGGGTCAAAAGAAACGGTAAGCGCAAACCCCCTACGAAGCCAGTCTCTGACCAATTGAATTTTACATCTCTACTAAACACACTTGTTTTGACTTCTCTGGTTCCGGTGAAAACTTGTGCATCGATAATCGGATAAAAACCTTGGTAGCTCACACCCGCTGTCCAAGAGCCAGTACGTTCATTTAAATCATACGTATATCCTGCGTTGATATTGGTGGTGCTTAAAATGTCCTTGGACGAAACACCAATATTTGCCTGCGACAGGCTATTACTAAAATAGGTTCCCCAACTATACGGGTTAATGATTCCTTTCAGCCGCGAGTATTTTTTTATTTTCAGTGTTTCTTCCGGTATGGTCTTTAATAAATCAGGCACACCTTCTTGCTCTACCAAGTGGGCAAACGAATAACCGGGTTGTTCCCCCTTGGTCCAAGGCTTCCACTGCGAGGGGTCAAAGTTGATTTTCACAATGTCGAGTCCGTTTTTGCCTTGGTTATTATAGTAAATTGTTTTTCCATCGGCTGAAACGCAGGGGTTGTAAGCAGCATATTTACTACAGGTAATTTGGTAGCGCATTTTGGTTTCAACATCTAATGCATAAATGTTATCAATACCACTTGTAGGCGAGTTGTATAAGACATATTTCCCAAACGGAACAGGGTGACCATAATTCTCATTGGAAAAATCAGTAAGATCGTTGGATTGCCCAGATGAAACATCGAATTGACTGATGGCTTTGCCTTGCTTATTTGTTTTGAGGGCGACTATGGATTTTCCATCGGTTGACCAGCGGGGCATAGAGATAAAATCGTTGCCAGGATTGCTGAATTCTTTCAGCACTTTTCCGCTGAAGTAGTCGAGTACAATTAATTTAGTTTGATAGTCGGTGGTTGTCTCAACAGTAGCCACTTGATAGCCATCTGGCGAGAGAGCCGCGGAGGCATATCTACCTTTGTTGGCGACCACCAATTTGATCTTGGAATCAACATCATAACCTACTATGGCAGAATAATTTTTTACTCTCCAACGTGGATCAAAACGGTATTCATTCCACACCACCCTGTTATGTGCAACAGACATCATTCCTGTGGAATTCATGGGGCCTTGAACAAAGGCTTTTTTCTCCCGGCCATTTTTTATCACCACTAGTGTCTCGATATCTCCGATGCCAGATTTTTGAGCCAATAGGCTGCCGTCTTCCAGCACTTGTGGAAATTTATAATCGGTGTAGGCATTGGTGGTTCGTGGGTTGACTCGTTCAAAAGATGTTAATTGAAGAGTGTCTAACTGGGCTTGCCAATCTTTCTTTAGTTGAGCGGCCATATCACGGTAATAACTCATTAAATACATGCCGCTTTCTTTTTTCAAAGAAGTAGAGAAGGTGAATGGTATAAAAGGCACGTTCCAGGCGCGCTTCGTAATATTTTCCCATACTTCAGGGTTACCGGTTTTTTTTCGCAAATGCGAAATCATTTGATAGCCTAGTACATAGTGATCAGGCATATAGTGTTTATACGAACGCAAATATTGTTTGTGGTAATTGAAGGTGCGCCCTTCCATCAGGTTGGTACGAAACACCAAGTCAAAATTGGGTATGCGCCCTCTTCCACTCTGCGTAAAAGCCGTTTCAGTGGCGACCGCATCGCCCTCCCAAAACCACTGAGGCGCTGCCACATAACTCATAGCGGCAACCACATTGTTTCCAAAGGCATAGTAAAACAGGCGGTTGAAGCCTCTGGTGGCATGCTGAAACTGAACCATGTGTCGATATTCGTGCGTAGCCAACAGATCCAGCCAATCGTTGTTTCCCTGAAAGTTATAGTTCTGCGAAGGCATCCCGTAAAACTCAGACCTGCGTGGCGTGATCGAGACAAAGCCATTAGATACCGAGGATTGGTTCTGCAGAATGACAGAAATTTTTTTGGCTCTTCCACCCATCGTGCGCGACTCGGGTTCATGAATATGTTCTAGCGTGTTGGCCATCCGTTGCGCCTGAGCATCGAATCCAGTAGGGTACAATACACGAAAATGCTTCGTGTTGAGTTGATACCATTTTAGCGAAGGAGGGTTATTATCGTTGACGAGTGTTTCTTGTGCGAGAGAAGTAAAACTGACAAAAACTACGAACAGATAAAATACTCTCATGATTAGGGTATAAGATTGAGTAGACCACTCAGATCGGAAGGCTGGATGCTCTCCATTTCTGACTTGTCATAAATAGAAACCAAATAAACCGTATTCTTGGAAACTTGCACATGTGTGATCACTCTGCCGCCTCCCGATTTCCCTTTTGATTTAGAAGCAATGGAAAGACGAATTTTATAGCAGCCTCTCCCGATCATGGTTCCCTGAGTCGGAGATTTTTCTAGAGAGGAAATGAGTTCTCTGAGTTCACTAGGGAGCGATGGGTATTTCTTAGCGAGTCTTTTGGCTTGCTTTTTGAAACAAAGTGTTACTTCAACCTCAAAGTTCATTTAAGAATTCTCGAGCCGATTGGAGCTTTAGCTTTCCTTTTTTTGCGAGAGACACTTCGGCCACGGATTTTTTCAGCTCCTCTAAGAACTGTGCCTTTTGAGGCGTGATTGTTTTTGTTTTGACGAACGGAAGACTATCAAGTAATTCTTTTACAAAATCGGCTCTTTTATCGGCCACTTCAATAATCAGTTTCATTTCCCCTTTTGTCTGTAAAAATAGCTTGATAACCGATTGAAAGCAAATGGCTACTTTTGGGGACGAAGAATGGAATCTATATTCAAGAGATGGGTGGCTATGTATCAGAAATACAAAGACTACGTTCGCGTAGATTTGATCATGTATACCGTCATGATTTTGATGATTATTATTTATGCTATTTGGACACTAGCTGCAGGTTGAAATTTTAATTGACTTAATGTTATTTACATTTTAGAAAGTAAAAACAGGATGGTCTTTTGAAACAGCCTCTTTTTTTACCAATATCACACATCATTTCTTACTTTTACACGGTTTTATTTTAATCCAATGAGATATTTATTCCTATTATTCTTTGTTTTTTGCGCTGCTGACTTGCTTGCTCAAGCAGATTATGCGGTTACTTCAAAGGGAGATACCCTAAGAGGCGCGACCAAAATACTAACCTACGACTTGCTCGATCGGGTGCAGGTGAAAATAAACAAGAAGAAAAAGGTTTATACCGCACTCGAGGTAAAGGCTGTTTTTATTGATGGGGTAATCTATCACACAGTCAAGTATGACAAAGGATTTAGGTATATGAAGCTGATCAAAGCCGGCTTTTTGAGTCTATATGGATTTAGGCAGCCTAATCAGTCAGCTTACGATGGGCAGTTCTTGGTGATGAAGAATGGCAAAAGCATGGAAGTGCCCAACCTCACATTTAAAAAGAGTATGGGCAACTTTTTAGCAGACTGCGCAGAGGTTACTGAGAGAATCAAAAACGGTGATTTGGGAAAGCGAGATATGGATCAAATTATCGATCGCTACAACAGCTGCCTGCAATTTAAGACAGAGCAAAAGATTGAAACAATAGCAGCTCCAACTGCAGTTGAAACCGAGAAAATGGTAGCTGTAAATTCGATGATTTCAAAAGTGGAAGCAGCTTCAGATTTCGCTGAAAAAACAGATGTCTTAGACTTGTTGAAAGACTTACGATCGAAGGTAGGCCGAAATGAGATTTTGCCGAATTACCTTACTAAGGACATAAAAAAGTATTTAGGAGGCCAACAGCAATTTGCGGAAGATCTTGATAAGTTATTTGCTGCGTTGGCAAAGAGGTAGAGCAGCAATGAAGGCGAAGGTCATTCGCTGAATTTTGCTTACGTTTTTTAGATTAGCCTAGCTAGATTTGTATAGAGATCACAAGCAGCAACGATCTACCAATCGTTGAAATAAAAAGAACCTTTTTGCCACGGTGTGAGAAGGATTTTTGATAAAGAGCTAGCTATCTAAAGTACTCCTGCTTGCTGAGCCGAACCGACTTTCTTCGCCTCCAAAAAATATTTTTCCAGAAACTGTTTCTTGAAATCGCGATATGTTGATATGCCGCCAATTTTATGAAGAATATAAATGTAGACCCACGCTAAGTCAATTTGGTAGGGTAGAAATCCTGCTCGTGCACTGTCTGGGTAAAGATGATGATTGTTGTGCCACTCGCCAGAGAACCATCCGGGGCGCGATTGATTGATGGATAAATTGCTTCTATCGAAATCAATACCATCGACATGCTTTACTTTTCCACGGCCATGGCCTGTATAGTTAAAGGCACGTACCAACACGAACCAAAATAAAGCGGCACTGAACAACGCACACGCCAACGCATGTCCACCCATCAAAAAAAACATTCCATACCAAAACGACCAGTTCAGAATCCATAGTCCTACCGTGTACCAAGGCGTTGCGATAGAACCCCACTTCAGGTATTGCTGATACGTATTGAGTTGCACACCCGTGTGGCTGATAAAGTGGGAAACCTTTTTGTATTCATCCTCTGTCAAATCTTTTGCGATGGCCTGATGATTAACATCTGAAAGCATGCAATACATTAGACCCGCATGCGCATTGTAGGGGTCTCCAGGCTTTTCTACTTTCAAATGGTGTACGTGGTGAGACACTACATAAACCTCTTCCGGAAAAGTGCGAAGTGTTAAATTTTGTGTGATAAACCGCCAAACCGGATTGCTAAACGTAAACGCACGGTGCGTGCTGTATCGATGAAACCATACGGTTGCCGCGGTACTCATGATTACCATGCTGTATACAATAAATGCAATTAGCAGTTGCCACGAAAAAAACTTGAATAAAAAAAAGTATAAAAATGGCAACATCGTGATGGCCATAAACCAATTGATAAATGGAATCCAATTCTTTTTGGTTTTGAAAATATTGATTCGTGAAAATGCTTCGCGGTACAGTCGGCCAACGGTGGGCTTTACTAACTTACCTTGCTGATCGGCCCAGCCATAAGAGGGCACTTGTAGTACATTGTCGATAAAAGCCATGCTGAATTCTAATGGTGTAGTAGTAAAAAAAAGAGTGCAAGACCGCTAAGAAGCGACCTTGCACCCTCGTGGCTCAAAGATAGTTCTTATTTTAAAGTCTACCTAAATTGTAAACCGGCCAAGGTAAGGGGTCATCCCATTCATTCACCGTTGGTGGAAAGTTCTACATACTTTAAAACCGAAAATTTATGTTTAACGTAATCACGGCATGCTTTCCATCAAAAATGTAAGAAAAGAATACGGTGATCATCTAATACTTGACATACATCATTTACAATTTGAAAATGGGTTGTTTTGGATAAAGGGCGCCAATGGCTCGGGTAAATCAACGTTGCTAAAGATTATAAGCGGGATGATTCCTTTTGAAGGAGACGTGACTATTGATGGAGTAGGTTTGAAAAAACAACCTACCGACTACAGAAGGTTAGTCAACTATGTGGAGGCTGAGCCTCTTTTCCCAACTTACCTCACAGGTAACGATCTGATTTTATTTTTCTCTTCTACCCGGAAGGCCAAAAAGGAAGAAGTAGAAGCGTTGATTCAGAAATTCAATATTGAGCCATTCATCAAAAATCCTATTGGTACTTATTCAAGTGGTATGGTGAAAAAACTCTCATTGGTATTGGCCTTCATTGGGAAACCAAAGTACATTTTACTCGATGAACCATTGGTCACCATCGACAAAGAAAGCGTACCCATACTCTACGATTTAGTGAAACTCTATTTCAATAGGGGGGTAAATTTTATTTTTACCTCACATCAAGCGTTTGAACTAGCGGATATTGCGGTGAAAGAATTGGAAGTAAAAGACCACACAGTATGGGTGCTGTAGTTCGAGTGCTCAATAAGGTGTTGGTCAAAAAATTCTACGAACGCAACGTAGGGTTGCTGTTCTTTGTCTTCTTTTTGATGTTTGGTGTAGTCGAATCCAACCAACTCATTAACTACCACTGTTCATTAATTTATGGTATACTAACTTCGCCAGTTTTTTTAGCAGGCGTAATGGGTGTTTGGTTGTTGTATAGCGGAAAGTATTTACAATTAGTTCTTTCTGAACTGGCCGAACCTCACAATCAATTTTTAAAGGATTATTCGCGACTAACTAAACGGCAACAATTTTGGCCGATGTTGCTCTCTATTGTTATGGTGGATCAGCCTGTGCTGCTTTATTCCGTATTCATTGTAGGCGTAGGTACTTTCAGCCATCAGTATGTCGCAGTGTTTTTGGTTTTTGTTTTTCATTTTGCAAAGTTGGTTGGTTGTACCTGGATCGTGTTGAGAAGAGTCAATTCATTGCACGAACGAAAGGCAACAAAGCTATTACGGTCCATTCAATGGCCATGGAAAAAATACTTTCCCTTTTTCTACCTGGGGCATTTTACCAATCAGTTACCGCTCGCGCTTTTATTCACAAAGGCATTTTCACTTTTTGCCATCATTGGCTTCATGCAAATCACAACCGACCACTACGAAATCCGAACGGCACTGATGGGCTTACTTTTTGGGCTAATGGCTCACTCCGTCTTTATTTTCGAAAGCAGGCGATTGGAAGAAACCTACCTAACTTTTGTCAGGGGATTGCCGATATCAATGATCAAACGGTTTCTTTTTCTCGGCTTGTTTTATGGAGTTCTGCTTATACCGGAACTGGTGTTACTGGCAATAAACCATATTGTTTGGTTCGATCTTCTGATCATTACTCTTTTTGCCGTTTTCTATTTGGTTTATCAGCATACTCGACTGTTTCGAGGGAGTTTGACGATTGACGCTCATACCACGTTTACTTTTGGTCTGTTTCTCATTTCGTTTATGCTGGTGTTATTTAAACTGTATTGGTTGGAGGCCATTGCATTAAGTGCTATGGGTTTTTATCAGTACAAGCGAGATTATTATAATTTTGAAGCTACCGCTTAACATTATCAGGATGTAGGTGTTTTGTGTACATGAATTAAAAGCACCACTATGTTCTCATTTTTAAAAAAAGATCCGATACAGACGCTCGAAAAAAAGCGTAAAAAGCTATTAGAAGAAGCCATGCACGTTCAGCGCTCAGGTGATTTGAAGCTGTATGCTGCAAAAATGGAGGCCATCGACAAACTCGAGAAAGAAATTGAAGA
Organism: Cytophagales bacterium; assembly: GCA_020402945.1. Classification (GTDB taxonomy): domain Bacteria; phylum Bacteroidota; class Bacteroidia; order Cytophagales; family Cyclobacteriaceae; genus ELB16-189. The sequence continues at coordinate 44,948 of JADBYQ010000016.1, forward strand.
CCTTCGGACAAAGTAAGCTAAGTGAATTGGTAGACAAAAGCACAACGCTTTTCTGGTTCAGACGTGATTTGCGGCTGCAAGACAATGCAGGTCTTTTCTATTCGTTGAAAGAAAACAAAGATGTTGTCCCTGTTTTCATCTTTGATTCAGAGATTCTAAATAAGTTGGAGGATAAAGCCGATTTGCGGGTTAACTTCATTCATCAATCGCTTGCACTGATCCAAAAGAAATTTGAAGAAATGGGCAGTTCATTGCTGGTTCTTCATGGCAATCCGATTGTGATTTTTAAGGAGCTAACTCCGAAGTCCGTTTACACCAATCACGATTACGAACCCTACGCTCAGGCCCGCGATACACAGGTGAAAGAGATTTTAGAAAGTAAAGGCGTGACCTTCAAAACATTCAAAGACCAAGTCATTTTTGAAAAAGACGAAATAACCAAAGACGATGGGAAGCCTTACACCGTCTTTACACCTTACAGCAGAAAGTGGAAAAGTAAATTGGAGGAGTCTACTTTAAAGAGTTTTGCAACTGAAAAGTATTTTGACCATTTCAAGAAAATAGCTCCGATCGCTTTGCCGACTTTGAAAGATATAGGCTTTCAAGAAACTTTATTCAATTTTCCTGAACGATTGGTGAAGCAATCCATTGTTGAGCAATACGACAAACAACGAAACTTCCCTGCTGTTGCCGGCACCACCAAATTAAGCGTTCACCTACGGTTTGGGACCGTCAGTATTCGTAAACTGGCGCAAATAGCAGTAAAGAAAAACGAAACATGGCTGAACGAATTAATCTGGAGAGACTTTTACCATATGATCTTGTGGCATTTTCCTCAGGTAGAAACACAAGCGTTCAAACCTGCCTACGATAAAATCGAGTGGCGCAACAATGAAAGAGAATTTGCAGCCTGGTGCGAAGGAAAGACAGGTTATCCGATTGTTGATGCTGGCATGCGTGAACTGAACACTACGGGCTTTATGCACAACCGTGTACGCATGATTACCGCCAGTTTTCTTACCAAACACTTACTGATTGATTGGCGCTGGGGCGAAGCATATTTCGCAAAGAAGTTATTAGACTTCGATTTAGCGGCAAACAACGGTGGCTGGCAGTGGGCAGCAAGTTCGGGGTGCGATGCCGCTCCCTACTTCAGAGTGTTCAATCCCGAGTTGCAAACTGAAAAGTTTGACCCGAAAATGGAGTACATAAAAAAATGGATCCATGAGTTTGGAACAACGTCCTACCCAAAGCCGATTGTTGATCATAAATTGGCTAGAGAAAGAGTGTTGAAGGTTTATAAAGAGGCGTTGGGAAGTACCCAATAATTGCCTGCCTGTTAGTCCAATAGGGTCGTCCGATTTAACAATTTCGTTACGAAAAGTGTGATCTTATGCACTTATACGTATGATAAAGTGTAATTTATCTCATTTATACGTATGAAAAAGTGTAATTTTGATGAATCCCTATGATTGTGAACAGATTATACTTTGAAAAATTGAAAGAGTGGAAGAAAAGCAAAAAGCGGAAGCCTCTTGTCATACAGGGGGCCCGACAGGTAGGCAAAACATGGTTGATGAAGGAATTTGGAAGGCGCGAATTTGAAACGGTGGTTTATTTGAATTTCGAAAGCAGTAGCCGACTAAGGGAATTGTTTGTTGCAGATTTTGATATCGAACGAATCATTACCAGCATCGAGATAGAGGCAAATCAAAAAATCATCCCAAGCAAAACGTTGCTTCTCTTTGATGAAGTGCAAGAGGCCGAAAAGGGGCTCACCGCTTTAAAATATTTCTATGAGCAGGCACCCGAATACTACATTATAGCAGCAGGTTCTCTGTTGGGTGTTTCGATGCAGAAGCTGAACTCCTTTCCAGTGGGCAAAGTTGATTTTATAAAATTGCATCCACTAAGTTTTAAAGAGTTTCTGTTAAACCTTGGAGAAGAGAAACTTTATGAACAGTTAGCAGCAAGAAACTTCGAAGTATTGACGTTGTTTCACCAGAAACTAGTAGAGTATTTGCGCCTCTACTACTTTATTGGAGGAATGCCCGAGGTGGTTGCTCACTACATCGAACATAAAAATATAGCAGCAGTTCGGGACATTCAGCAAAAAATACTGATAGGTTATGAAAACGATTTTGCAAAACATGCCCCTCATGAAATCATCCCCAGAATAAAACTAGTATGGAATTCTATTCTCAGCCAATTGGCCATGGAGAACAGGAAGTTTATGTATGGACAAATAAAAAAGGGCGCAAGAGCCAAAGATTTTGAAATGGCCATAAATTGGTTAGTAGATGCAGGGCTTATTTTAAAAGTAAACAGAATAACAAAACCAACACTTCCACTAAATGCATATATGGACATGGATGCATTTAAACTATTCCTTGTTGATATTGGTCTACTCAACGCGATGGGCAACTTAGACGCCAGAATATTACTCGAGAAAAATAGCATCCTCAAAGAGTACAAAGGCGCGCTGACCGAGCAATTCGTATCTCAACAGCTTACCATGGCACACCAACTATTTTACTGGACAGCCGAATCTTCCACTGCCGAGATTGATTTTGTGCTGCAATACAAGAACGAAGCAATACCTATCGAAGTTAAAGCAGAAGAAAATTTGAAAGCCAAAAGCTTAAAAATATTCGTAGAGAAATTCAAAATCAAAACTGCCTTCCGTACTTCCATGAACAAGTACCGAGAGCAAGAGTGGCTCACGAATATACCCCTGTATGCGGTAGAGGAGATTTTAACTTGAGTCTAAAAAAATCCGTACAACCTTGGTTATACCGCGATAGTAAACATATGTTAGAGAATTCTTCTAGATTGAGTTATGTCACCAATTTTTGTTCAGTTCATCCGAAAGCCCAAAGCAATTTTCTTAGTTGATGCACTAGGTGCATTTGCGACTGCCTCAATCTTGTTTTTAGTGCAATGGCGGTTCCGGGAATATTTTGGGATGCCTTGGGAGGTGCTTTCTTTGCTCTCCATGATTGCGTTCATTTTTGCGGTCTATTCTATTTCTTGCTTTTTGTTTCTAAATAAGAACTGGCGAATATTTTTGAAGGCAATCATAACTGCCAATTTGCTTTATTGTTGCTTGACAGCAGGGTTAATCATTTTTTACTATTCAACACTTGCGATTCTTGGGTTAACATACTTCTTGGCTGAGATAGCCGTAATAGTGGGACTAGTATACATCGAATTTCAAACATTGAAGACATCGGTAACAAACATAAAGATGAACGCATAGATAATTGCCTCAAGAAACCTCTGAACAATCAACTTCACTCTACTACTTTCCTTTCAAAAAAGATTTGATATGGCCCTCAAATTCCTCCGGCTTTTCGATCATGGGTACATGGCCACATTGGTCAATAAATTTGACTTGACTATTGGGAAGCAGGTCATGGAAATGAAGAGCGACCTCTGGCGAGCTGATCTTATCTTGTAAACCCCATACCAACAAGACAGGTAACTGCAACCGTGCAACAAAGGATGATACGTTGCTATGAAGAGATGATTGCAGCAGCGAGGTGAGCGCAAACCGTTTTGGCGCATCTTGAACGAACTGATAAATTTCCTTTGCCAGACCTGTGGCGACTTCATCAGGATGATGAAAAGCAGTACGTACCTTGTCGTTGATAAAATCAAAACTGAAAGGAGAAATGGTACCAGAATCTGAAGTGATATCCTTGTCCAACAGGCCTGAACTACTTACCAACACGAGTTTATCAACAACTTCGGGGTGTTGGTTGGCATAGAATAAGGCGGTCTGCCCTCCCAACGCATGACCGACCAAAGTTACGCCAGAAAGCTGATGCCATTCTACGAAGTCGTGCAGCACTCTCACCAATTGTTTGATACTGGTCATCGACATGTGAGAGTCAAATAAAGGAAGCCGAGGGACAATCACACGGTATTCTTTGGATAGTGCTTCGACCACTGGTGCCCAAATTTTCAAATTGCCAAACAGACCATTTAGCAAAATCACGGGAGCACCTTCACCTTTGTCCACATAGGCCTGACTATAGACTGGTGTCAACGAGTGCTCAATATTTTTTATGCTACTCATATTAAATGTATTTTTTATTCAACTGTCCAAGTCTATCAAGATCAAATTCCATTTTGTTTGCCAATGGGTTCACTCAATAAACCATCCACCGTATCATTAAATTCTTTTAAAAATTCCTGATAGTATTTTCCGGTAGCAGGGCCACTATAACCCGTATGCACCTTTCGTACTCTTCCATTTTTATCTATAAAAATTGTTGTGGGAAATGAAAGAAATGTATTTAACTGCGGCAATTTCTCAGCCACTATTTTCTTATCAGCAATGCCGGCAAACAATACTTCATATTCTATCCCAAATCGTTTCTTGAAAGTGCCGATACGTTCTTTTGCAAAGTTAAAATCATCTTTGCGTTCAAACGAAAGTGTCAGCACCTCCACGCCTTTGCTTTTGTTTTCGTTATACCAGGGAGATAAGAATGACGCTTCATCCACGCAGTTGGGGCACCAGCTTCCCGAAACATTCAGCACCACTACTTTCCCTTTGTATCTTTCATCGGTCAACGAAACGGGTTCGCCTTTCAAATTGGGGAATGAAAATGTCAACCGCTCAAACCCGGGCTTTAAAAATGTGAGTGCGTAAGGGTCTGGCAGATGAGCGGTGTCGCTCTTTGTCGCTTCTAAAATAACTTTACCTCCGGGTGAGATAAACTCACCTTTTAGATGCACGCTATCGATAAGAGAGGCTTCAATTAAAGATGGATTCGATCCGCTGAAGGCAGATAATTTTAAATTTGTTCCATCAAGTACACCTTCCAGGTAACGGTAATCGCCTGTGGTTGTGAGAATTGTTCCCGTTACCCGGTTGCCCTTTTGTTCCAATAAACCAACGGTGTAGCGTGTCGATGGCTTGCCATCCCTCTCACTAATTAAATTTACCGACCATTTGCCATTTACAGTGTGCGTTGACGTGGAGTCACCAACCGAAAAACGGTAGGTTTGATTGCGTGCCGCACTGAATGGAACACCTTGTTTTGCACTTTGATTTTTTCTCAAATATCCTTTCAGTGAATCGCCTTTTGCCTTACCAATAAGCACGGCATCATACACGTTGATCGGAATAACGACCGAATCACCTTTATAATAAACGCTATCGAGTGACGCTTTTTCATCTGCATTAAGTAGCGAAACGCGCACCAATGCTGCCGTGTCATCTTCTACCACAAAGTTGAACGGCACCCGATGCGTCTCCAACGCAAATTCTCCGCGCCATTTTCCTTCTTGTAGTTCATGATTTTCTGGTGAAGAGCATGAAGCTGCCAATGCTACAGCTGTGATTCCTAAAAGAAGATTTTTGATCGTTTTCATATTCAATTTTTTTCAGTGTGGTCTCGAAGCCAGCACGTAGTGTCTGCGGTAGTTCTTCGTTAAGATTGCACCAATAGCGAAAGAATCGTGGCTAAAAACAAAATAAAGTAAGGCAGGTAGGCCTGAAGACTAGCCCGATAAGAATGTAAAATGGTTTTCATGTTTGAATTATTTAATTTTTTTAATGGTCGATAAGTCTGAAGAATACAAATACCTGTGCGGTTTGATCGAGACATCAAAAATCAAACTAACCTCAAATCCTTTTTTAGCTGTCTCATTAAATAAATTAATAGATGACCATAGCCATACTTCGCTCGAAAAGTTGACTTAGTCGCTAAGAACATTCGAGTAAGTGCACTCTTCAATTTACTTATCGTTTTATCATCTATGCCAAACATCTGTCTGACGCTGGCGTTCAACTATTTTTTAAGCTCCTGTTTGTAAAGCGGCCACTAACTTCAAATCCAATTCAAAATCATCGTAAATAGCCTTGTCGCCCAGGTTGTCGAAAAAAGATTTGGAGCCATAGCGGATGTCAAACTTGGTACGATCCACCACAATCTTGGCGGTTGCAGTCAGTTTCTTTGAATCGTGAACGATGGTTGCCGGGAACTCTATTTCATTGGTCTTGCCTTTGATCGTGAGCTTGCCTTTTACGGTGAAGTCGTTGCCTGATTTAGGAGTTACCGAACTGATAACAAATGTTGCTTGCGGAAACTTGGTAGTTCCAAAGAAATCATCAGACTTCAAATGACCGACCAATTTGGCATTGCCGTCCCTGTCAGCGATGTCGGTGACAGTTAGTGCGTTTAGGTCAATTTCGAAACTTCCTTCTTTCAGTAATTTACCATCGCTGACCAACTCACCAGCGGAAATTGGTACTGCACCCGCGTGTTGCCCTGTGATTTTTTTGCCAACCCAAGTAAGAGTACTCGCCTTCGTGTCTACTTTAAATTTGGAAGCCGGGGGCGGCACAACAAAAGCGAGTAAAGCGAAGGTAGCGGCCATGGCCAGCGGAACGTAATTGAGATTGATTTTTGTTTTCATGGTTTTTAATTGTTTGAGTTTAGAAATATATAATTGGTTAAAAATTGGTTACGATATTCTTCCAAATCGCTTTGGAGAATCTGCTTACAGAAGTAGTACTGCAAAGGGTATTAGCAACAGCAACACTTCTGCTTAGCAGAAGTGGCCTCACAAACAAGAGTTTGTGCTAAGCTGAAATTCCGGTTGAGAATCAGAATGAAGAGAGATGTGTTTCTTTTTTTCATATTCATTTCATTTATAGTTCCCGTCTATTGACGGACAGCTTTTGGCACTTATTCAAAAAATTGAATTTTTAAAAGTTGCCAGAGGTTCTTCGAGCCTGTCTCTCCCCCCTTCTTTATAAATCTGATGCAAACATGGAACATTTTTATTACTCTACCAAAATTATAGACTATATTTGTAAAAATATTTTTGAACCGCTTCAAAAGTGGCTCTACTGATATTATTAAGAGGATTTATAAGATTTAATACGGCATCGTTATGTTAAATGACTACAAAAAATTCCTAATAGGAGACACTATTACAATAGAGCAACAGGAATTTTTCAACCAGTTTGGATTTATTCACTTTGAGAATTTCATTCCAGCGCATGCGGTAGAAACAATTATACAAGCCTCGCTGGAAGTACAACAAAAGTGGGTCAGTCAAGGAATTACTAAGATCAATGGCGTGCCCATTAAATATGGAGTTGACTTGGATGGCTCACCGATTGTGCAACGCTTTGCTTTTATCAACCAGCACCATGCAACACTTTCAGAGTTTTTGTTGGATCCTCGATTTTCTACGTTGTTGGAACTGGCTGGCCCCGGGGCACGACTTGGAACAGAAGAGAAAGATGGAATGGTATTTAATCATTATGTAAACAGCGAAGGAAGCCAATTCACCCAAATGGGTTGGCATGTAGACGGACTGCGCGATATTTTTTATGGATTAAAACTAAGTCCGATGCTCAATGTAGGCATCCACCTGAGCAACCTTAAGCCAGAAAATGGGGGGCTGAGGCTGATACCTGGAACCCATAAACAGGGGCTGAAAAGCATGTTATTCCGGAAAGCTCATTTCATAAACAATGAAGTAGACTCAGAAGAGGTAGCCGTCATTCCAAAGGCCGGTGACCTAACCATTCATGATGGACGACTTTGGCATCGCGTGGCAAAGTCATCGGTAATAGGTGAAGAAAGCAGAAGGCGCGTGATCTATATCCCTATAGTGACCGGCAAGTACGAGCCAAAAAATGAAAACAGTCCTACGCAGCTTTACCAACGCTTTGCTGGCCTTGTGAAATAACGAAGATTTAGTCTCGTGGCCGAGAGGCGAGGCAGAGCTCTGCAAAAGCTCTTACAGCGGTTCGAATCCGCTCGAGACGTCAAATTGATAATTACTTTTTAAAAATTGTATTATTTCGATGCCGACTTATTTAAATCCCATCGCCTTTATTATCCCTGCCTTCTTTGCCTTCTTTGGTCTAGAATATTTAATTGCCAAGCAGCGAAAAAAGGAAATGCTTTTCAATTATGAGGGTTCCATCGCCAACCTGTCGGTTGGGATTGCCGAGCGTTTGTTGAACCTGTTTATCACAGGAAGTTTCTATTCCCTGTATTATTATGTGTATGAACATTTTTCGTTTTTCAAATTGTCAACTAGCTGGTGGATGTGGGTCATTTTATTTTTAGCAACTGATTTTGTGTGGTATTGGTATCATCGATTGGGTCATGAAGTGAATCTTTTCTGGGGTGCACATATCGTCCACCACCAAAGCGAAGAATTCAATTACACCGTCTCAGCTCGCATTACCACACTACAGTCCTTCATTCGCAATACGTTCTGGATTGTTTTGCCGCTTGTTGGTTTTCATCCCGCGATGGTGATAGCTATTTTGGTAGTACATGGTACCTATTCATTTTTCACACATACCCAGATGGTTGGGAAATTAGGCTGGGCAGAACATATCTTTATTACACCATCGCACCACGGTGTACACCACGCATCCAACGAAAAATACCTGGATAAAAACTACGGTGACATTTTTGTTTTTTGGGACAAACTGTTCGGAACGTTTCAGGCTGAAGTGGAGAAACCTGTATATGGCCTTACCCATCCGTTGAAAAGCAAAAGTTTCTTATGGCAACATTTTCATTATTATTTCGAATTGGCTGAGGCGTGTAGGCGCTGTGGATCCATTTGGCAGGCTGTAAAAATCATCCTCGGCAAGCCCGCTCATCTGAATCCAGACTTACGTCCATTTTTGGAGAGGAAATGGCTTCCCAAAAAAGTTGCGTTTAAATCTTCACTCCGTTTCAAAATTTATTTAAATGCGCAACTAGTAACCAGCCTTACAATGCTTTTCGTATTTACTTTGCTATTTGGCACTTTGAACATTTATGAAAAGACATTCTTTGTTTCTTTCATTTTAACTACGCTTATCAATTGTGGGGCTCTTTTAGAGCAACAAAAGTGGGTTTACCAAATTGAAATTGGTAGACTATTTATCCTGATAGCCTTCGTTTGCATAACACAGCAAAATTTGTGGTTTTTTATTTTCGGATCAGCGGCCGTGCTATTCGTTTCCATGCTTGAGTCCGTAAAGGTTTTTTATTTTCGATTTATTTACCACCAGGAAGACCTTGTAACTTAACTAGTTCCCATCAATCTAATCCGTACAATCATGAAACAGATACTATTTATTTTTTGCTTTTTTTCCTTTGGATTGCATTACAACAGTAGCGCACAGAATCCCAAAGACGAAACGTTCACTATCGAAAACTACTATAAAGTAAAGTGGGGCTTCGCTGAGGAATTTCTTTCGCTCTATAAGAAAAACCACTACCAGCTTTTGAAAAAGGCACAGGAAAAGGGCGATCTTATCGCCATTCAAATCGAGAAGTCCAGGCAACATGCTTCAGAAGAAAGCCGATGGGACTACCGGGTAACTTTAGTCTTCAAGAATGTTCAGGCAGCCTTTGACCCAAACCTGACAGAGCCCTACAAAAAGGCGCTCTATCCCGACCTTGACAAATTAAAGAAAGACGAACAGCGCAGGTTTGAGATTTTGTTAGCACATTGGGACGTAGAAGTTCAATCCATAGATCCCGACAAACCTTAAAATTTCCTGATGATGCAACACGCCTCCTACATGGCCGTTTTTTTATTTCAGCTTACCAGTTTGCAGGCGCAAATCACTTCCGAAGTAAAAGAGTTCAGCAAACTAATCCCCGGCTTTTATAGTACCGAAGCCATGTGGAAAAAGGACTCCACTTTTTCCAATGTTCAACTCCATATCGTTCCGATCTGGCAAGAGAGCAAAGAAGGCTTTTGGTTTTACCTCGAACAGGCCGAAGTAAAAAGTTTACAACGACCCTATCGCCAGGTCATCCTGCATATTACCGCAAACAATAAAAGTGTGATGAGCGCCAATCTGGCCATCAAAAACAGATTGAGCTTTGCGGGCGCCTGGAAAGATGCTGCCCTGTTGCAAAGACTTACCAAGGCCGATATTGATTCCATCAATACTTGCAACATTGTATTCACCCGAATAAGTAAGAAAACTTTTGTGGGTGGCACCACTCAGGGGGGCTGCCCCAACCAATACAAGGGTGCCAGTTATTTTACCAATGAGAGCGCATTGACGGAAAGGAGTTTAAAGAGTTGGGATCGTGGCTGGAAAGCCGATGGCCAATTGGCCTGGGGACCTGCCAAACATGGCTATACCTTTGATAAAATTTCTGGTTTATAAAACATTTTGGCGGGCAACATGACAAAAAATGAAACGGGTCGCTTTTGGGCACTACTCCCATTGATTATATTTCTGGTTGTCTATTTGGTCACTTCTTTAGTGCTCAACGATTTTTATAAAATGCCAATACTTGTGGCGTTTCTGTTTTCCGCCATCGTTGGGTTTCTTCAATATCCAAAGCTTTCATTTTCCCACAAGACGGAAGAGTTTTCAAAGGGTGCCGGAGATCCAGGGATCATGTTAATGATTCTTATTTTTTTACTGGCCGGTGCTTTCGCAGAATTGAGTAAAGCCATTGGGGCCGTGCAATCGACCATCAACTTTGCTTTGTCTTATTTATCACCCAACTTATTGATAGCCGGTTTGTTTCTTACAGCCTGTTTTATTTCGCTGTCGCTGGGCACATCGGTTGGCACTGTCGTGGCACTTGCACCCATTGCTGTTGGGCTTCACGAAACCATCTCGGGCAACCTTGCGGTCTATCTTGCAGCGGTAGTGGGAGGTGCTATGTTTGGCGATAACCTTTCCATGATCTCAGACACAACCATTGCCGCTACCCGAACACAAGGCGTGGAAATGCTGGATAAATTTAAAGTCAATTTTTTAATTGTTCTGCCGGCAGCCATCCTCACATTTCTCCTCTATGTGTTCAGCAGCGATGCGACCCAAACCATGAATAATGCGACCTACGACTATTCGATCATTAAAGTATTGCCTTATGTTTTCATTTTCGTAGCAGCCTTACTAGGTTTGAATGTCATCTGGGTGCTGATTTTGGGAATAGTGCTCACGCTGTTTATTGGCCTTTATTTTAATCTTGAATTCTGGCCGGCATTGGGAGCACTCAATTCCGGAATGGCCTCTATGTTTGAATTGAGCATTATCTGCATTTTGATTGGAGGTATAGTCGGCCTCATTCGATACTATGGTGGGATTGATTTTATACTGCATCATGTTTCCCGTAAAGTAAAAAGCGCAAGGGGTGGTGAACTGGGAATTTTTTCTTTGACTACATTGGTCAATATTGCGTTGGCAAACAATACGATTACAATTCTAATTGTGGGGCCGCTGGCAAAAACCATTTCCGATAAAAACAATATTGACCCACGGAGAAGTGCAAGTGTTTTAGATACCACATCATGCTTTGTTCAGGGTGCGCTACCTTATGGAGCACAGTTGTTAGCCGCTGTTGCAATTGCTAACAATCAGGTAACGGCAGTTGGAATTATGAGATACCTTTACTACCCGTACTTGATTGGAATCAGCACACTTTTGTTCATTCTTTTCCGCAAACAAAAAAGTACTAGCAATCATTCGTTGTCAAAGTAGATGGCTTCTTATTTTACCGAAAGATTGATTTTTGAAAAACAATCTACTGAATTAGTAGGTTAATTAAATTCCTTTTTTATCTTTGTAGCGCGTTCTTTAAAATCTTATCCAGAAAGACGGAGGGTAGTGGCCCTATGATGTCTTGGCAACCGCTTCAGCAATGAGGTATGGTGCCAATTCCATCCTTGCTTACGCGAGGAAAGATAAGTTTGAAACAGCCTTTGGTTAAATTGAAAATATCAAAAGCTCTTCTGACTTGTCGGAAGAGCTTTTTATTGCTCTCCGGCTTGCCTGGTTTAAGGTTTACGAACAAAAAGTTAAACCCTTAAACCTATTCTATTTTATGAAAGAGCAAACCAGAATTCTTCAAAGCATCCCGGTAGATGAAACCACAGGCGCGGTATCTGTTCCTATTTATCAAACCACAACGTTCGTTCACGATTATCCCGGTCAGCACAAGGGCTATGATTACACCCGCTCTGGTAATCCTACACGTCAGGTGTTAGAGAAATTGATTGCCGAACTAGAGCAGGGTACCACGGGTGCTGCATTTGCCAGTGGCATGGCTGCCATTGATGCTGTGCTTCGCTTGTTGCACCTAGGTGATCATGTTATTGCAGGAAATGATATTTATGGAGGAACGTATAGGCTATTGACAACCTTGGCCAAACGCGCAGGTGTTGAGACTACCTTCGTGGATTTGCACGATCCAGATGCTATTGAAGATGCCATTCAAAATAATACAAAATTGTTGTGGTTGGAAACACCCTCGAATCCGCTCTTGCGCATCATTGACATCGCGGCTGTCTCCAAGATCACCAAGAAGCACAACATATTGCTGGCTGCTGATAACACGTTTGCCTCGCCTGTTGGTCAAAAACCACTAGCGTTAGGTGCTGATATTGTGGTGCACAGTGCTACCAAATATATTGGTGGACATAGCGATGTCATTTCAGGATTGGTGGTAACAAAAACAGAAGAGTTGGGCAAGGAGATTCTCTTTGTACAAAATGCTTCGGGTGGAGTACTGAGCCCCTTTGAAAGCTGGTTGCTGATACGGGGATTAGAAACATTGGAACTTCGTGTGAAGCAACATTCAGAGAATGCGCTAGCGGTAGCTAAATTTCTGGAAACACACTCTGACGTAAAGGAAGTTTTCTACCCTGGATTAAAAAGTCATCCGCACCATGCGCTGGCCAAATCACAACAAAAATATTTTAGTGGTGTTGTGTCCTTTCGATTGAAAGATGATGATCAGAAGACAGCTGCTCGCGTGGTTACTTCCACAAAACTATTTAAACTGGCCGAGAGTTTGGGAGGAATTAAAAGCCTCATTAATCACCCAGCTACCATGACCCACGCTTCCATCCCTAAAGATCGCCATGCTGACTTTGGCATTTCCGATGGCCTGATCCGCTTGTCGGTTGGCTTGGAAGATGCGGAGGATCTCATTGAGGATTTAGATAACGCCTTGAAACAAGTATATGCAGAAATTGAGGAGCACCAATCTGTTTAGCCGCCAATAACAAATATCGGGTCACAATTTTTATTTGATTCAAACCTCTACCTAAAGATGTTATATCAAAATGCAGCAACAGACGACCAAGTAGCTAAAATCGATGGTAGGAAATTAAGCAGCCCAGGGTGCGAAGGAGAAGTAAGCATTGGGGCTCATGACATTGCAATCCTGCTACGATTTTATACCTTCGGTGGACTAACCTAAAATTGTGCTTATGAAAAACAAAATTCTGTTTGTGCTGTCCTTGCTTTTCGGATTGTTTTTAATCAATGCCGGATTGAACAAATTTTTCAACTATATGCCGCCTCCTCCCGATGAAGACATCACGAAGTTAATGAGTGCATTTGCGACCATCGGATGGGTGATGCCATTGGTGGGCGCAGCCGAAGTAGTGGGCGGCATTTTGTTCATTATTCCAAAAGTGCGGGCACTGGGCGCTATCGTAGTTTTTCCTGTTATCGTAGGGATTGTACTAACAAATATTATCAACCTGCCAGCTGGATTGCCCATTGCTGCTGTATTTTTTGCAATCAATGTGTGGGTCATCTACGAGAACCGTGAAAAGTACTTTCCCATGATCCGATAAAACTAAGAGCCGGTCGAGAACAAAATAGACCGTCTTTGGTTTGTATGGCATGGCAAACATATTAATCATTGGCGCCTCTTCAGGAATTGGCGCCTCTCTCGCAAAACAACTGATAGCAGAAGGGCATCAGGTATACGGCACATTCAATAAAACGACAGGTACATCGGACGATGGCTTTACTAAATTCCAGTCACTAAATGTTTTGGATGAAAATCCTGACTTCACTTTCTTGCCGGATGCGCTGGATGGGTTGGTGTATTGCCCTGGTGCGGTGAATTTAAAACCGTTCGCACGTGTCAAACCGGAAGATTTTGTTTCTGATTTTCAATTGCAACTGGTAGGTGCAGTCAAAGTCATTCAAGCCTGCCTTCCTAAACTAAAAAATGCGAATAGTCCCTCCATCGTATTGTTTTCTACGGTGGCCATGCAAATGGGCTTCAATTTCCATTCGCTGGTGGCTTCCTCCAAAGGAGCTGTAGAAGGATTGACCAAGGCACTCGCGGCAGAGTTTGCACCTAAGATTCGGGTGAATTGTATTGCCCCCTCAATAACTGATACTCCTCTTGCCGGAACTCTCCTCAATACTGATGAGAAGAAAGATGCCAATGCACAGCGCCATCCGCTAAAGAAAATTGGTAAGCCCGAAGATCTTGCCAACCTTGCTTCTTTCTTACTTTCTGAAAAATCAAGCTGGATAACAGGACAAGTGATACATGCCGATGGTGGCATGTCGAGTTTGAAAGTGTAGTCCGGTATTTATGAAGCGTCCCTGGAATCTACCGAACATTCCGGTATATAGCCTTGCCACGTATGATGAACAAAATGTCAACATGAATATCTGCACGTATGTTTCAGCTGTAAGCATGAAACCTAAACGGTACATGGTTGCTGTCTATCACGATACCCAGTCACTTCATAACATTCTCCATAGCAAAAACGCGATCCTTCAAGTATTGGGCAAACAACACGTCAACCTGGTCAATGTGTTGGGGAAAAAAAGTGGACTGAGTTACGATAAAGAATCGTACCTGAATAAAAAGAAATGCCTCGAACTGTGGAATGATAAGAAAGTGTTGACCAATTGCGCGGGATTAATTGAGTTAGAAAAATTATGGTCGAAAGATGCAGGCGATCATGTTTTGTTTCTGTTTGACGTAAAGAGATTTCAAACTAATCACGAAAACGTTTTGATGCTGGATGATTTACGCGAGAAGGGTTTAATCAGAATTTGACACCAGCAAATCTGGCCGCAAGCCACAGGCTACAAGCTTGTGGCGTGAGGCTTGCAGCCTAATTGCAATCAACATCACCCATGCACAAAAAACAAAACCTCCCCACCAAAACTTGCACCGTGTGCGGGAGGCCATTTGCGTGGCGCAAAAAATGGGAGAAGGTGTGGGAAGAGGTAAAGTACTGTAGCGATAGATGTCGCATAAATAAATCGAAGAAGTAGTATGAGTGCAGTTTCGTTTGTCTTTCCCCATCAGCTTTTTGAGAAGCATCCAGCTATTTCGAATAATCGGTCTATTTTTCTTATAGAGGAACTCCTCTTCTTTACCCAATACAATTTTCACAAACAAAAGCTGGTCTTTCATCGCGCCAGCATGAAAGCATACCAACATTTTCTGGAGGGTAAAGGGTTTACAGTGAACTATATTGAAGCAAGGGAAAAAGTTTCCGACATAAGAGTTCTGCTTACAGATCTCAAGCAAAAGGGTATTTCTGAAATACACTATGCCAATGTGACAGACTATTTATTAGAGAAGAGAATAGCTGAACTCTCGCTTAAGTTAAAAATCAAAGTTATTAAAAGTGATTCTCCGCTATTCCTACTTACCGCTCAGCAAGTGGATCACTATTTTGTAGGTAAAAAGCGATTCTATCAAACGGACTTCTATACCCAGCAACGCAAACACTTTAAAATTTTAGTCGATGAGAAGCAGCAACCAGAAGGGGGAAAGTGGACGTTTGACACAGAAAACCGGTTAAAATATCCAAAAGGAAAAAGGCCACCGGAAATAAAATTTCCAAAACCAAATGAATATTGGAACGAGGCAGCTTGCTATGTAACTGAAAAATTCTCCAAAAATTATGGAGAGATCAGTAAATCATTTATCTATCCCACCACGTTTGCCGAAAGCCGTGCGTGGCTAAAGCAGTTTTTGCAAAAGCGGTTTGATGAGTTTGGCGCATACGAAGATGCAGTAGTCACTAGCGAAAGCATTTTGCACCACAGTGTATTGACGCCCATGCTGAATGTAGGATTGCTCACTCCACAAGAAATACTGGATGAAGCGGTTACCCATGCCACCGAAAATAATATCCCACTTAACTCGTGCGAAGGCTTCGTTCGGCAAATTTTAGGTTGGCGTGAATTTATTCGTGGCGTATATCAAACCAAAGGCACGCAAGAACGCACTACTAATTATTGGAAGTTCAAACGGAAAATTCCAAAATCATTTTGGAATGGGACTACAGGTATTCTTCCTATTGATCACACTATAAAAAAAGTACTTACCACTGGATACTGCCATCATATTGAACGGCTGATGGTGCTTGGCAATTTTATGTTGCTGTGCGAGTTTGACCCGGACGAAGTATACAAATGGTTTATGGAACTCTTTATAGATGCCTATGATTGGGTGATGGTTCCCAATGTGTATGGCATGAGCCAATTTGCCGATGGCGGCTTGATGGCCACCAAACCCTACATCAGCGGAAGCAACTACCTCATGAAAATGAGTGACTACCAGAAAGGAGATTGGCAACCGATATGGGATGCATTGTTCTGGCGCTTCATGCATACGCACAGAGATTTCTTTTTAAAGAACCCGCGATTGGGCATGTTGGTGAAAACATTTGATAAGATGCCATCGGCAAAGCAGGAAACGCATATACAAAATGCAAGCGCTTTTTTAGCTGGACTAGACGAGAAGTAGCGTTTACAAACATTTCAATTCATATTCTCAATACAAACAACAAGTAATGCAACATTTTTCGATTTCCTCGATCCAAACCTGGGAACGGTTTTATCGCGCCAACTTTGTTAATAGTCTCACCGGTTTCAAATCAGTTAGCTTGATTGGTACAATTAGTCAAAGTGGGCAAACTAATCTTGCCATCTTTAGTAGCGTGGTACATTTGGGTTCAGATCCTGCACTTATTGGGTTTATCAATCGGCCCATCAAAGCAGCTCCGCATACACTTGCCAATATTCAATCAACTGGGACTTATACGATTAATCACGTTCATCCATCCTTTTTAGAATTGGCACATCAAACAAGTGCCAAATACCCCGAGGAGGTAAGTGAGTTTGACGAACTTGGTCTTACACAGGAATTTTTTGATGCTACAGCGGCACCTTTTGTAAAAGAGAGTAAAGTAAAGTATGCCTTAACGTTGGAACAAATCATTCCCATAAAAGTCAACAATACGTTTTTGGTAATTGGAAAACTACAACACGTAGCAATAGGTGAGAATATTCTTTTATCGGATGGTTTTCTCGAGCTTGATAAGGCCTCATCAATATGCAGCAACGGAATAGACGCTTATTATTCAACTCAATTGATTGATCGCTATGAGTATGCTAAGCCCGGGGTAAAACCCGAAACGTTAGCGAAATAGAGTCCGCCAAGATTCTTTTGATAGCCAACAAAAATGTGCGATTCTATCGCTATTGATTTGTTTTTGCTTGCTTAAAAGACAAAAACGCATTAATTGTGTTTATAAAGCAGGGTGTAAAAGTTTGCCATGACAACAATTTCTACCGTATTCAACTCAGTGTATTCAAAAATACTATCCGAAGAAGCTCGCAAAAAAAGTGAAGTCGTCATTGTGATTATCGCTATTGTCAGCTTCTTGCTTCATCTTTTACTGATCTTTCTAGTTGATTTAAAAGTGGTCGCCTTCGATGGATACAAAGAACTTTTTAATAATCCCATTGCAGCAATCTATACGCCATTTTCTTTCATTTTGATTTATGAAGTTTATCTGCTCATTTACTATCTCCCCAAATCAACCACTACCTACATCGGGAAACAATACGAGATCATGACGCTAATTGTGATCAGAAGAATTTTTAAAGACTTATCTCAATTGCAGCTGACACCCGATTGGTTTAAAGTACCCAGCGATCTTCTACTGACTTATGATTTAATAGCAACTATGGTTCTCTTTTTGTTAATTCTTTTGTTCTATCGGCTTAATCGAAAAAGTGCAGTCGATTCGGAGCCAGGCGAACTTTCATCGGAAATAGCCCAGTTCATCAAGATGAAAACGATTATCGCTAAGTGCCTTGTGCCCATCTTTGTGCTACTAGCCATCTTTAGTCTGGGCGAGTGGATCTATGATAGTTTTTTCTCGCCAAACCACCATATGACATCTATTCAAGATGTGAATAAAATATTTTTTGATAACTGCTTTACCATCTTGATTTTAACAGATGTACTACTACTATTGATCTCCTTTTTGCACACCGATAAATTCAATAGAGTCATTCGAAATTCAGGCTTTATTATTTCCACTATTCTGATAAAACTTTCCTTTGGAATTGAAGGCTTGTTAAACATTATCTTGATTGTGGTGGCAGTATTATTTGGGGTGATTATTTTGGCGATTCATAATCAATTTGATAGGCTGAAGCCAAAGCCGCTGTAGGTTTACGCGATAAACTTCTTCTTCAGTAGTGAGTGCTGCGAAAGCATTTTTTGATAACTATCAGGTTTCACAGATAGCAGGCTTTGCAAGGACTTAATTGTACTTACCGTTGCAGCTAACTTGTCTCGAATAGGATCGCTTACAATTCCAATGTATTCTGCCACTTCATTCCCCAGATAAAATCGAATTTGAGAAGACACCAAGTCTGACTGGTCACGGGGAACACTCACTTTATAGTAACTCAATAATTCTTTGGTTAGGATGATCCCCTCTTCTGTCTTTTTGAAATTCCTGATCTTAATGGTAGTCGCTAATTGCCGTGCCTCTAGAAAGGACGATGGTAGTAGTGCCTCATCGATATTCATCTGATAGCCAATGTATCGCCAGGTAAAAAGAAAATCTTCTTTCTCTTTGTCGGAGAGAATATAACCCGATTGCTGCATGCCCAGCAGAATCACATAAGAGAAAGCCAAATTCGTACCCGCCATGTCTTCTTGATTAATGGGCACGCCCCACTCCATATTCCAAGTCGGTTGCTTTCTTAAATAGTACCTTGAGAGTGCATGAATCAGCCGCACTTTGTTAATGTGGATGTGACCCGTCTCTCCATTTTCTAGAGTTCCTGGAGTTAAGACTGAAATAACGAACGATGCGGTATCTAGCAATCGCTTCCCGGGCGAATTGCGCATCTTGTCTGATAAATAAAGTGCTTTATTTCCGGGGGATGCCGCATAGCAATAGGGTAGTGACATTGCGCCAAGCAAAGCCATCATCTCCAAAGCATACTGTTTGAAAATTTGTTGCCCCTTTTGCAATCGTTTTTGATTAAACCAAGCTGGTTTCGGCTTTTGATTTATCAAGAATTTCTTCAGCTCAGAATCAGGCTGAGATTCAATTGACTTTTCGTCCAATTTGAATAGTCCATACAATACGATCTGTTGATTGGCTGCAAAAGTCGCATCGATGAGAGCATCTGCTTCAGGATCTCCGTGCAAGCGTTGACTGTCCAAAAATTTACTCGAAGTGACCATAGACTATTTTTGTTGAAGAGTGATGTCCTTTCAACAAACCAATTTCTTTAATGTTCTAAACGATCTGACGACTGTCAAAAAGCCGAAAATGAAGATTCACAACTTTAGCTTTGTTTAGTTATTGGGGCATAAAACTAGACAATGCTAAACAACCCAATTGAAGCGGGTCTCATTTTTTTGAGCCTTTTAGCTGACTATTTTCATATTTTATTCTTTTTGTTCATAAATTATATATATAAATGTCAAATAAATTAAACAGAAATAAAAATATTTAACAATTTTTTCAAACGATTGAAACAAGCGATAGTAAGCTGTGTTTAATTTGTACAATAAACCCTTAAACACAAATAATATGAACACATTACTAACCGACATCGTGAAAATCCCAGTGGATGATCCGATCGCATTCACATTCTTCACCGGCTACATGGCCATGCTCGCTTCTGCTGTTTTCTTCTTCATGGAAAGAAGCAGTGTAGAAGGCAAGTGGAAACTTTCTCTTTTAGTTTCCGGTCTTATCACCGGTATCGCAGCAGTACACTATTATTACATGCGCGATTACTATTTGGCAACTGGTCAAACACCAACTGCCCTTCGTTACATCGACTGGACTTTGACAGTTCCCTTGATGTGCGTTGAGTTTTATTTATTGACGAAAGCTGCAGGTGCAAAGAAAAGTTTGCTTTGGAAGTTGATCGCTGCTTCCGTTTTAATGTTGGTTACTGGCTACATAGGTGAGGCGTTCACTGACGGATCTACCTTCCACAGTGTATTGTGGGGTGTGATTTCAACTGTTGGTTACGTGTATATTTTGTACACTGCATGGCTTGGCGAAGTTGCTCAATTGGCAAAGAACTCTGGCGATCCAGTGGTCGTAAGAGGTATTCAAACATTAGCTTGGTTCGTATTAGTAGGTTGGGCTGTCTATCCGATTGGGTATATGTGTATGCCTGGAGGATGGCTTAATGTCGGACTAGGTTGGAGTGCATCGAATGTAGATTTGTTCTACAATATTGCAGATGCAATTAATAAGATTGGCTTTGGTTTAGTAGTTTACAATATTGCCGTTACTAGTAAAGGAAAATAAACCGAATTCAAGGTATCAAATTAGAAAGGCGGAGCTCGTAAATGAGCTCCGTTTTTTTTGGTCTTTCAATGGAAAAACAATCTTCATATAACTACACCATTGTTGGCGCAGGCGCTTCGGGGCTCTGGCTAGCGAATGCTTTGTTGAAACAAGGTCTTCTCGAAGCCAACACTCTATGTATTGTAGAGTCAGATGCGCACAAGGCTAACGATCGAACCTGGTGTTACTGGGCAACTGAACCGATTTCACCCGTTGAAACGGTTAGCAAAGCATGGCGGTCGATCTTTCAGCTCAATATGTCTAGCCATGCGAAAAGCTTGACTCCGTATAGTTACTATCATGTGCGCAGTGCAGATTTTTATTCGCAATTAAAAAGTAAATTAAGTGAGTGCCCTGCCATATATTGGCATGATGAAGAAGTCATCGAAGTTAATGATCTAACAGCGCAGGTAGAAGTAAAAACAGCAACGGAAACCTGGCAATCGGATCGTATTTTTTTATCCGCACTTCCTCCATCATCTTTTAATCAGGCTGATTACAAACTTGCGCAGCAGCGTTATTTGAAAACACCTTTGTCCGCAAAACCTGAATTATTTCTTTGGCAGTCATTTGTGGGATGGCGAGTTGAAACTGCACAAAAGGTGTTTGATGAATCGAGCATGTCGATGATGGATTTTAACGTTGCACAAGGGAACTATACTCAATTCATGTACGAGTTACCTTATTCGTCTACCGAGGCGCTTGTTGAAATGACAAGATTTGGAGAGAAAAAGTTATCCATTCCGGAGGCAGAAGAAGAACTCAGGAATTACATGGATCGGAAAGGGTGCAGTTATAAAATCAATGAGGTCGAAATCGGGGCGATTCCAATGACCCCTCAATTTGATATGCATCGAAAGTACCTATCACCAAAAGAAAGAATCATTTATATCGGCACATTGGGCGGAGCTATCAAACCAACTACCGGTTTTGGCTTTAAGCGTATGCATGCTTATAGTGAAAAACTAGCCAAGGCGTTAAAAGAAGGTAGCACTCTCCCCACTATGCACCGGCCATATCGATTTCGGCTGTACGATGTGTTGTTATTGCGGATTTTGCAAAATCAACCCCATCGTGGAAAGGAAATTTTCGAGCAATTGTTTCGAACCCAGCCGATTCACCGCATTCTTCGATTTCTAGATGAAGAAACCACATTTGTGGAGGAAATTGCTATTTTTTCCAGATTGCCTATTCGACTATTTTTGAGATCACTATTAGATCATTTGTCCGGACGTTGATGTATTGCCAATCCAAACTATTTCAAACGCAAATAGCACTGCAATTGATTTTGATAGTGATTGTTTATTTGTTTTCGTTTGCGGCAGACGTACAAGCCATTTTTTGCGGAATACTATTATGTACGGTTGGAATTCCACACGGCTCAAACGATCATTTGTATCGACCTGATAAGTCGAATTTTGGAATGCTAAAGTTTTTGGGCGTTTATTTGGGAACCATGTTTCTTTATCTCGGGCTTTGGTGGATAGCGCCCTTACTGGCATTGATACTCTTCTTTGTTATCTCCTTTCATCATTTCGGCCAATCGAATTTTGAGAATGACTCAATTAACTATTTGCCCTCATGGCTTTGGGGAATATGGGTATTAGTTTTTCCTGTGCTGCTTCATTGGAATGAGGCATCAGGTATTTTTCAACAGATGCTTTCATCGAATAGTTTGTTTACTCCAAGTTCCTTTGTTGACCAGAGCGCGATAGCCGATTTCAATTGGCCGTTGTGGGTAATGATCTCCTTGGCTATGCTTTATTTACTAAGCCTGATAATTTATGAGCGCAGAAATATAATTCACTACTCTGGACAGTTTATTTTGATCACGATTTGGTATTTAGTTACTCCGCTTTTGTCTGGATTTATTATCTTTTTTTGTTTGTGGCACGCATTGCAGTCGATGAGGCATCAAGCTATGTACTTCAAGCAATCAGCAGGTGGCACTTTAATGGAATTTCTTAAAGCGATGCTGCCATTTAGTCTCTTGGCCTTGGTTTCATTTGCGGTATATGTCTACTTCAGAGGTTTTCAAATCGCAGAGGCATTTATCTTATTGTCGATGATCACACTCCCACACGTACTTGTGATGCATCGGTTATACCATAAAACAAGTGAGCAAAAGGCATCGAGTTAAACTCGAATGGAAATTAATGCGTTAACAAGATGTTGATCGCCATACTAAGATGAAAAGGGAAGAACTTACTATCGCAGACATTGACCGTATCATTGAAATGGCTTGGGAGGATAGAACTCCATTTGAGGCCATCGAACTTCAATTTGGCTTGCTTGAAAAGGAAGTGATTGCGCTCATGCGTGCGCAGATGAAGGCAAGCAGTTTTAGAATGTGGCGCAAGCGCACCAATGGCAGAGGAACGAAGCACCAATCTCTCAGTCAACTGGATAAAGGCAGGTTTAAGTCTACATTACAAAAGTCGATCTCAGGAAACAAAATCAGTAAACGATGAATGAGTTGTTTACGCGTAGCAAAAATGAAGTTTCATTTCCCACTGACTACAGCGCGATTATAGAACGAGTCGATGGTATTGATCCATTAAGATATGGCAAGACTAGGAATTTTATCGATGGAGCAGTAACGTGTCTATCACCCTATATCTCCCGCGGGGTTATCAGCGTTAAACAAGTGCAAAAATCTGTGTTGGCCAAAGGATATCCTCCTCCCACGATTGAGAAGTTTTTACAAGAACTTGCCTGGCGCGAGTATTTTCAGCGCGTGTGGCAAGCAAAAGGAGATTTACTTTTTCAAGATTTGAAACATCCCCAAGCAGATGTATTGCATCATCAAATGGTTCACGCATTGGTAGAAGCAACAACTGGCATTGACGCTA
The DNA here is from genome assembly GCA_020402945.1 of Cytophagales bacterium. Lineage (GTDB taxonomy): Bacteria > Bacteroidota > Bacteroidia > Cytophagales > Cyclobacteriaceae > ELB16-189. Next base: position 68,212 of record JADBYQ010000016.1, read on the forward strand.
TTGACAAATCAATTCGTGAATTTTACAATACAGGCTATCTGCATAACCATGTTCGTATGTATGTGGCCAGCATCGCGTGCAACATGGGTAAGGCACATTGGTCGGCACCCGCGCAATGGATGTACTATAATTTGTTGGATGGCGACTTGGCCAGCAACACCTGCAGTTGGCAATGGGTTGCCGGGGCATTCTCTTCTAAAAAGTATTATTGTAATCAGGAAAATATCAATCGTTTTACCAACGGCCACCAACATGACACATTTTTGGATTTGCCTGTAGAGGACCTATACAAAGCCACATTACCTGATACACTGAAGTCGACTAGACCTTTGAGTTTAAAAACGTTGCTTCCTGATTCTAAAAGGCCTTCTGTTGATACTACAAAGCCAACGTTAATCTATAATTCCTACAATCTCGACCCACTTTGGAGGAAGGATGAAAAAGTAAATCGTATTCTATTGCTAGAGCCATCACACTTTCAAAAATTTCCGGTTAGTGAAAAGGTGATTGCATTTATTTTAAATCTTTCCAAAAGCATCCCCAATATTCAATTGATGGTAGGCGAAGTTTCTGAGTTAGAAAAACTTTACGTAGCTTCCGAAGTGAGTACCAAATGGCTGATTTCGAAAGAACACCCGGCATTTAATTATTATCCCGGACAAAGAGACGCACGCGATTGGCTATACCCCGAAATAAACGGGTATTATAATTCTTTTTTTTCGTATTGGAAAAAGTGTCAAAAACTGATAAAATAAAGTCTATGAAAATACTCCTCACTGGCTCTACAGGTTACATCGGCCGAAGGCTTTTGCCCGTTTTGGTAGGGGCAGGTCACCACGTCATCTGTTTAGTGCGCGACCAGCGTAGGTTTGATTGGGATGATTTTTCAGAAGATTTCCTAAAACAAGTTTCGGTCATAGAAGTAGATCTAAGCGATTCGAAATCATTTGGCTTAGTGCCCACAGATATAGATGTTGTCTATTATCTTGTTCACTCCATGAGCTCTTCTAACTTGGATTTCACAAAAATGGAAGCAATCTCTGCGCAAAATTTTGTAGCCTTCATCAATACTACCACAGCGAAACAAACCATTTATTTAAGCGGAATTGTTAATGATGCAGATTTATCTGCCCATTTACTATCTCGCAAAAATGTAGAAGATATTTTAAAGAGCGCCACTGCTCCTTTGACCGTTTTGCGTGCAGCCATTATTATTGGCTCTGGCAGCGCTTCTTTCGAAATCATTCGCGATCTGGTAGAAAAATTGCCCGTCATGGTAGCTCCTAAATGGTTGAAGACTCGCTGCCAACCGATTGGGATTCGAAATGTGATTGAGTATTTGCAGGGCGTGCTATTAAAACAGGAAAGTTTTCATCAGACATTTGATATTGGCGGCACTGAGATACTTACCTACAAGCAAATGCTTTATGGCTTTGCGAAGATGCGTGGCTTGAAGAGACTGATCATCACTATACCTGTCCTGACACCCAAACTTTCTTCACTCTGGTTGGTGTTTGTTACCTCGACTACCTATTCGTTGGCGCGAAGCCTTGTGAATAGCATGCGCAATGAAGTAATTTGCAATGATAGGCGGATACAGCAAATCGTACCAACGAAAATTCTTTCCTACGAAGAGTCGTTGCAGTTAGCCTTTGACAAGATTAGTCAGAAAAGCGTGATCTCTAGCTGGAAAGATGCGATTTCACTTTCTACAATGGATAAGAATTTTCTCAACAATGTTCAAGTGCCTGAACATGGAGTATTCACTGACAAAAGACAAATTGAATTTGTTAGAAATAGGGAAGAGGTCATCGAAAATATTTGGCGCATTGGCGGTAATCGCGGTTGGTATTTTGGCAATTGGATGTGGCGCATTCGCGGAGTCATGGATAAAATGATAGGTGGAGTCGGTTTGCGAAGGGGACGAAGAAGCGAAACTGATTTAAAAGCAGGTGATGCCCTTGATTTCTGGCGTGTGTTGGTGGCAGATAAACCAAATGGCAGGCTGCTACTCTACGCTGAAATGAAATTACCTGGTGAGGCATGGCTGGAATTCAGAGTAAAGGAAAGTGACGGAAGAAAGACATTATTTCAAACGGCCACCTATCGTCCACTGGGACTATGGGGTCGCCTGTATTGGTATTCGGTATTACCGTTTCACGGACTGATATTTCCAAAGATGGCTGAGAATATTACAAAGTAGACGCTTTTGACTATCTTCCTAAGATTGTTCTATTTTACCAATTATAAGTCTAGACTAAACGAACTATCAAGTTAATACAAACTCTTCGGGATTGTAGCCACGAAAAAATGCCATCCGATTATTTGATGAACCGGGTCGAGACGGAACGTTTGAAGTTCAGGCCAATCAGCTTGGATGATACTGACGATTGGCTCCCTTTTTTCGAAGATCCTGCATCTTTTCAATACTGGAAAGGTGCGCGAGAGACACCTGCGGTAGAATGTGAGAATTGGTATGTCAAGCAGTTTAAAAGACTGACTGAAAACCGCGGTGGTATGAATGCCTTGATTGAAAAGGCAACGGGAAAACTAATTGGTCATGCCGGACTACTCGTGCAGACGGTGGATGGTCTTACCGAATTAGAAGTGGCTTATTCGCTTTTATCGAAGTTCCGGGAAAAAGGCTTTGCCACTGAGGCTGCTAGAAAATGTAAGGAATACGCTTTTGAAAAAGAGCTCGCGCCTTCGCTGATTTCAATAATCAGTCTTACGAATGTGCCGTCAGCGAACGTGGCGATAAAAAACGGAATGCGAATTGAAAAGCAAACCGTTTATAACGAAAATGAAGTAAACATTTTTCGGATTCATCGATCGAAATACATCCCCAACAAAACGACATGAGATGGCCATTAAGTTAAGTAGATCTTTACTATGATAATCCCGGCCATTCCATGCCTACGTGCCGAAATGCCACTACGGCATGCAGGCATGTGACCTTAAAAACTAAAAATTAACACTTGAAATATTACGTTTTCTTACTTCTTCTACTTTCTTGCACAACTATGGAACCACAGATTACTGAGTTGTACGAAACAACGATCCCAAATTCGAAGGTGGATATTTCTGTAAATGAAAAATCGGAAGTTGGGGAAGATGGAATTTTACGAATCAGTAATGTAATAGAACCTACTCTCACTGTTTTTCAACCGGAGAATGGAAAAGGAAATGGCACGGCTGTCATCATTTGCCCTGGTGGTGGATATTCGATTTTAGCATCAGGTCATGAGGGCGCGGATGTGGCGAAAGAGTTTGTCAAGATGGGGTTACTGCATTTGTGTTAAAGTATCGTTTGCCTGACGTACGCCTTCAACTCAGCCCAGCGATCGCGCCACTTCAGGATGCGCAGCGCGCGATTCAATTGATACGAGAAAGAGCCAAGGATTGGAAAGTCGATCCAAAGAAGATCGGCATCCTGGGTTTTTCAGCGGGTGGACATTTAGCGAGCACAGCAGGTACAAAATTTGGCAAGCCTGTGATTGAGAATAGTAAACAAACTAGTGTACGTCCTGATTTTATGGTTCTCATTTATCCTGTGATCAGTTCTGACACGGCTATTTATCATGGCGGTTCGTTTGAGAAGTTATTGGGAGTAGCTAATACGACCGAAACACGGTTGGAGTATTCAGGTGATAAACATGTTTCGAAAAATACACCACCAACCTTTCTAGTACATGCGTCTGATGACGGGGGCGTGAGCCCACTGAACAGCATTGTTTTTTATGAAGCGTTGCTGAAAAACAAAGTTCCTGCTGAGTTACATCTCTACCAACACGGAGGACATGGTTTTGGACTTATAAACCCAACTACTTCTGATCTGTGGATGGATCGATTGAAAAATTGGTTGAAAGCTAACAAATGGATTTAGCATCGATGAAGGCTATCAATTAATCTAACGTTTTTAGTATATCTCGCACAAAAGCATTCGTATCAAACTCACGCTTTTGGCTAAGCCCAAGCCGTACGATGACAACATCTTTTGAAGGCACCATCACCACATTCTGTCCTTCAAAGCCATCCATCAGGTACATATCGTTAGGCACATCAGGAAAACGTTTGTCATTTGGATTTTTCTTATTTCCTGCATTAAGCCAGATTTGTGCGCCATACTCTCCTTGCGGGGCAGCATCCGCTGGTGTGGTCGAATATTTTACCCATCCCTCCGGCAGAATCCGTTCGTTATTCCAAACACCGTCATTCAAATACAATAAACCAAATCTCGCCCAGTCGCGGGCTGTGGCATAGCTGAAAGAAGAACCTATAAACGTTCCAGACGGATCGGGCTCTATTGTCATGCTGTAAGTTCCGATCTTATTGAAAATTTCCCGATAAGGAAACACATGATAGTCGGCTTCGCCAATCGTTTGCTTGGTAATGCGGGAAATAATATTGGTAGTTCCACTGCTATAATACCATTTTGTATTGGGTGCTGTTTCTACTTTTGATGCAGCAGCAAATGCCCCGGCATCTTTTTTTCTGAAGAGCATATTTGTGGCAGTGCTGGCACCAGCGTAAATCTCTTGCCAGGCTAATCCGCTGCTGGCTTGCATTAAATTATTTAGCGAGATTTTATTTCTGTCATCGTTTGCCCATTCGGCAACGGGGGCAGTTGAGTCTATTTTTAGTTTACCCTGTTTCACCAACACACCTACAATTGCGTTGGTAATTGTTTTGGTCATGCTCCAGCCAATCAGTTTGGTATGCTCGTTAAATCCTGCTGCATATTTTTCTGCGATGATCTGTCCGTGGTGAACAATTATTACTGCACGGGTGTTTACTGGATTAGCTTTGTCCAATTCTACAAAAGCTGTTTCGACCACAGCATTTATTTTTTCAACTTTGTTGAAGAGCGAATCCGTTAGTTTGTTTCCATTTGGCCACGCCATTGAATCCTGATCTATCTGTGGTTTGCCAGGCAGGTTGATTGCTTGTTTGCGTAGTTCTTCTTCACTTATTTCAGAAACCAACGTGCAGCCTAACCCTTTTCGATAGATTGCTTTACGTGTGCTCAATCCGAAAACGGAACTTGTAGCAGAAGAATCTTCATAGTGAATTTTCGGACTTCCCAGATTGATAAGTGAGGCACCTAATTCTTGGTCAATCACCTGCTGCGGATCGCGCCCGGCAACAAACACACACGAACATAGATTTTTTGCGCCATACCCGGCAATTATAGGAAGTGCTTGTGACAAATAGTAGCTTGCGTAACCAACAATTGCTATCACCAATAGCAATAGGGCTCTTTTAAAATTTTTCATCAGGAAGTTTTTAGGCGGCTGACTGTGGGAGGTAAACTTTTTCTTTCCACTCTTGTAATAGTGGGTTCATCTTTGCAAACCAAAGAGGAGGTAGAAGCGCAATCAATATCATCGTGGGGTATCCGAAGGGTAGTTGCGGACTATCATCATAGTGATTCAATACTTGGTAGCGTTTGATCGCATTTGCATGATGATCGGAATGGCGCTGCAGTTGAAACAAGAAGAAGTTACTAACAAGGTGACTAGCGTTCCAGGAATGCAACGGATTGACTCGTTCATATTTCCCTTCCACACTTTGATTTCTTACGATGCCATAGTGTTCGATGTAATTGACGAGTTCGAGCAATGTAAACGCAAAAAAGCTCTGGGTAAAAAAGAAAACAGGAATTTCCCAAACGATTCTTCCTGTTGAAATAGTGCCGATGATGGTTAACGCAATACAAAAGAGAATTGGGAGAAGGGCAAACCAAATCATCTCGTTTTTCAAGCTCCATGTAGAAAAGCCTTTTCGATGTAAACTTTCTTTTTCCAGCTGCCAGGCATGTGCATATCCATGAAAAACGGAACGGAACCAGAACACATAAAAACTTTCATTGTGCCGTGAAGTGGCAGGGTCATCGGGTGTGGCCACTTGCACATGGTGACCGCGGTTGTGTTCAATGAAAAAGTGCATGTAGCAGACGGTCATCAAAATCAGCTTGCTGTAGAATTGCTCCAATTTTGATTTTTTATGCCCCAACTCATGTGCGACTGTGATGCCTATGCCACCTGTAACCAAACTAAACCCTATTACGAACCCAACCCATTCAAGGGTTGTTGTAAGCCGCCCAGTTGTAACGGCAAAAGCTCCCCACACCACGAAAGCTACTTGCACGAAAGTCCAGATATAGGTAACGAAGCGGTAATAAAATTCGTCACCCACTACTTTGGCTTCTGTTTCTTCGATGTTTTCTTTGTCGATACCGGTGAAGTGATCAATCACCGTGATAAATCCGAACACAAAAACGAGAGCCAAAAAATTCCAACCTCCACCGGCATAGAAACCGATCATCACCAATGTCGGAAGAACAAAAGCCGTAAAGAATCCAATTTTTCGTAGTGTTTTCATGCTTATTTCAAAATACTAAAATACAAAAAAAACCGAATGGGGTATGGGCATTGATGGTTTTAGCCCTGTACCAAAAGACTAAAATCTTCCTTTTCGTTTCTATTAATTAGTTATCCGATAAATAGTTAAGTAATTGTGTGTTCGCTGGATGAGGAAGAAATGTATCAAACTCAAACACGTAGCCTTCCGGATCGTATCCGGAAAAGGTATGAAAACGTGGGTCAGTGGTAACTACCGTGCTATCAGCCCTGAAGATGAGGATTCGATTCTTTTTAGCATAGGTAAACCAGCCTTCGAGGTCGTTCATAACGAACGACACATCAACGGCTTTTTTTTCAGTGAAATGATGCATACCTCTTCGCTCGTCTACTAATCCGATGTAGCCACTTTTTGAGCTTTGATATACTTTTGCCCAACCTTGATCAACCACTCGCGTGAGGCCGAGCGTCTGTTGGTAAAACCGTTCCATAGCCACCATGTCTTTGTAATACAACCACGTAATGGTTGCTTTAAACCCTAAACCTTGCGATGGTGTTGTTGCAGAGATCGTCTTTAATAAATTCAATTGAGGTAAAAAATCTTCATTCTCAACATCCGGGTTAAAGCGTTCGAATTCTAACAGATACCCTTCGGGATCAATGACCACAAAGCCATCGTGGGGTCGATTGGGTTTTAGGTTGTACTCATATTTGAATGGAGTGTTTGTTGTTTTTAAGTAGGTGTACCATTCATCTAATTGATCGGTCAACAGTGCCAATGCAACCGTTTTTGGTTCCTCGGCTTTGTGCATACTGCTTGCTGCATCAGATAGTACCAGATAGGAATCAGAAGTCATGCGGAACACCTTCGAAGTTTTGTAGTCAGCTACCATTTCCATGCCCAGCGTTTTTGCATAAAATTCAGTTGCTGTTGGAAGATCGTTGTAGTACAAATAGAGATTGGATGCCCTTATTCCAAAATCAGGAAGTGTGCGAAAAGAAGTATTGCTAGCCAACAACTGGTTAATTCTTTGAGTGGGATAGCTCAGCAATCTTCCCATTCGCCTCGCTATTTCCTCGCGTGCTTTTCCTTGGTATAGCCCTTCGGCTTCCAGTTTTTTCTTATCGTTTTTTAGCTGGAGATATTCGTCTTTGGTTGTGCCGCGATAGATGATCAACACTTCTTTCCCTTTTGTTTTTTCGATTGAGAATAAATCTGTTTCTACAAATTGCGGCTCTCGGTAGACTTGTACACCATAGCCCGCGGCTATTTGCTCTGCTTTGGCAAAAATGGAATTCATTTCTGATGAAGTCATAGGAGCGCTAAGTCCTATTTTTTTTACCCCCGCTTCAACCATTTCACTGATAGCAGCAATCTCGCCAAGGGTACGTACATTCTTTTCTGTTGAAGAAGTTGTGCAACCGTTGATAAAAATCAATGCGCTAACAATTTGCAAAAATTGCCAGTTTGATTTATTTGAAATGCGAATCATAATTTAAAAACTAAAAAACTGACTAATTGGACGGAATGTACTTAGGCGCTTTTCGATGCTTTGTACTTTGCTCATATCCGTATGCGATCTCCAACAAAAGTGATTCCGTCCAAGCGGTACTAAAAAAGGAGATACCCACTGGCAACTCGTCAATGAAACCCATAGGAACCGTGATCGAGGGGTAGCCCGAAATGGCAGCCATAGAAGAACTTCCCCCAATAAAATGATCGCCATCGATTAAATCTGTTTTCCAAGCCGGTGATCCAGTTGGGGCAATCAACGCATCCAAAGAATTTTCCTTTAACAATTTGTCTATGCCATTTTCACGAGTGGCTTTCCACATGAGTGCCAGTGCATCGACATATTCTTTGGTGGTGAGATCACCTTTGGCAGCTGCCATTTCTAGAAGTTTCTGATCAAAGTAGCGAAGCTCGATGGAATCTTTTTTATTAAACTCGATCAATTCCTTTAGATTTTTTACTAGTGTCTTTTCGCCCAAGCTTGCAAAGTACTTCGTAAGTCCATCGTTGAATTCGTAGAGCAACACTTGAAAAGAAGAACCATTGGCTGCACGATCCATGCTAAAGTCAAGTTCTATAATTTCTGCGCCCTGACTTTTCAACTGTGCAACAGCTTGCTTCATTAAGGTATCCACTTTTGCATGATAGCCGAGGCTGCTTTTCAACAATCCCAATCGCTTTCCTTTTAATCCGTCTTTTTTCAGAGATTTGGTATAGTCTGTAAGGTATTTTCCTGCAGAGGCCAGTGTTTTACTATCCGATGAATCTACGCCCACCAACACGCCAAGGCTGACAGCAACATCTTCCACTGAGCGTGCCATTGGCCCGGGTGTATCTTGTGTAAATGATATTGGAATAATACCACTTCGGCTTAGCAAACCCACTGTTGGCTTCAGTCCTACGAGGCCATTGTTATTGGATGGACAAACAATAGATCCATTTGTTTCTGTGCCAATTGCAAACGCAGCCAGGCTAGCAGCAATGGAGGCACCCGATCCGGCACTGGAGCCACAAGGATTGCGATCAAGTACATAAGGATTTTTTGTTTGACCTCCTACACCGCTCCATCCACTTGATGACATATCTCCCCTGAAATTGGCCCACTCGCTAAGGTTTGCTTTAGCGATAATAATGGCACCAGCATTTTTCAGTTGAGTGGTAATATAGCTGTCTTTTGGTGGATAAGAGTTTCGCAACACAGTAGCCCCTGCTGTGGTGGGCAGGTCTTGCGTATCAATATTGTCTTTAAGGATTACGGGAATTCCATGGAGTGGCCCACGTATTTTTCCTTCTTTCCGTTCTTTGTCTAATTCCTTTGCCAGTTCAATGGCTTTAGGATTAACAAACAAAATTGAATTAATACCCGGTCCTTTTTTATCAATCGCTTCGATCCTGGCCAGGTAGTCTTTCACCACTTGCTCCGCTGTAAAGGTTCCTTTGGTGTAACCGTCTTGCAGTTGCAGGACAGTGATTTCTTCCAGGTAGTCAGCGGTGGCTTTGGTTTCTTCTCTTTTTTGCTCGCATGAAGCGATCACAATAAAAAGAAAGAACAATAGGAGGGGCTTAGTTATTTTTTGCATGTCTGAGACTTTTTGTATTTAGCGAAAGATAACGAAAATGCATAGCTGCGCGCAGGGAATTTGATATTTGGAAAGGTATTTAGCCTTCATTTAAATTATCGTTTTAACTCTGGAAAATAAAATACCCTTGTTGATTTCCCGTCAACAAGGGCGAGTTAATGGCTTTCACAAAAACCTACAGCGGCTTGCCTGACTCCAGTGTTTTGATCGCCTGCTCAATCAATTTTTTAGTTTCTGGATTTGGCGCTTGAGCCAGTGCAAGCTTGGCATGTTCTAGTGCTTTTTTCAAGTCACCCATTGCAGAATAGCCGCGCATCATTCCTCCATTAGTCGGCCATATGCCTTTATTCTTTTTGTAGTTCTTCTCAAAAATGGCCATGGCTTCTTTTACTTTTTTCTCAGCGAGCAATTGACGACCGTAAACATGCATCTCCATGGCACTGGCATTGAGCAATGCTTCTTGCATCATTTGCTCTGCTTCTTCTTTCTTGTTTAATTTTCCGAGCAAGCCGGCCTTTGTTGAAAGTGCGTTGAACGTTTTGACACCACCCATGCTTGGATCTACCGCCACATTGATCCATGCTAACGCTTCTTCGTAGTTAACGTTGTTTCGTAAGCACCACGCGGCAGCCGCCTCCAGGCTTGGTGGATCAAAACCTAATGCACCGCTCATTTGAGAACGGATAGATGCCAACGTATTTTTTGTTAAATCAGTTTCTACCTTAAATGGAATTCTCCAATGTTCCCACTCTAGGGCAACCTCCACCGCTCGGTCGGTTTGATTAGAGAAAACAAAGTCCAGTCGTTCCTTGCTTTCCTTCATCTCTTTTTGCTGACGTGTACCAATTCGTGCGACATCCATTTCACTTTTGTAAAAATAACTTCCCCAGCCTGCCGTGTTCTTGTTAAAAATGAGAGTACTTGAGTCTGCATACAGCGCGATGAAGAACCCATATTTGCCGGCAGCCAATGGCTTGCCATTAATCGTAACGTCAGTTGAGAACGAGATTGTTGTGCTTTCATTCGCTCCGGCTCTCCACGGGGAAGCAACAAATGACCCAAAACCTAATACTGTAAAGCCATAGGGTGCAACGCCCGTTCCCCAGATCGCTCCTTCGCGCCCGCGTACGGCCGGAGCAAACCAGTTAATTTCAATATCTGTCATCCCCACTCGGGTCCCTGTTTTTCGCTTTAGATTTACTCCGTCATCAGGCAGTTGTAATTGTTGCCCAAATGAATTGAGGTGGATCAATCCTACCAGGCCAACGAGCAATAAGCAATTGGTAACTTTGATTTTCATAATAGTATGATTTAGTGGATGGATAATTTACAGGTGATCTGGGTATACGTCTATGGTGAAAAAACGGACGTTTAAAATCAAAAAAATTGACGGACGGTTTTTTTTATTTGTGGGGCGTATACGAAAGCATCGAAATTTGCCTGCATGAATGGGTGCTTGCACAAAGTCAAGCAACTCGTTAGCTTAGAGGCATGGATGAATTGATCGATTACCTTCAACGAACTATTGCTGATGAAATCCTTTCAAAGGAGGAAAAGCGAACTCTCAAATCGATGGTGGAGGAAAGAGCATTGGATATAAATCAATTGAACACGCTGCGCGGCAAAGTATTTGAATTGGCCAATGCAAAGATCACTCCCGCCAACTATCCATTTATTATGGATTGGATAAAAACAGCAACCAGTGCATTGGTGCTACCAACAACTTCAACTACTGATGCTTTTTTTAGCCCGGGCGATGCATGTCGCAATACAATCATCCAGCGCATTGACGGTGCGATCAAACAATTGCAAATTTGTGTATTTACCATTAGTGACGATAGCATCACCAAGAGCCTGCTGGCGGCCCATCGAAGAAAAATCCAGATCAAGGTGATTACAGACAATGACAAAAGTTTAGACCAGGGTTCTGATATCGAGCAACTGGCGCGAGCGGGCATACCTGTTAAAATGGACGTCTCTTCAAATCACATGCACCATAAATTCATGATTGCGGATATGCATACGTTGATTACAGGTAGTTACAACTGGACATTAAGCGCGGCCAAGTACAATCATGAAAATATTTTGTTGACGCGAGAGGCAAACGTAATCAAATCATTTTCCAACGAATTTGATAAGTTGTGGAATGAAATGAAAAATATCGATTAGTGGGAACTGCTTTATGTATTTTACCCAAAAAGGTCCAATTGCCTTTTGCTCACGACCGCTTGCTTTTGTTTTTGCTTAGCCTCAGGCGTTTCGATTATTTTTCCATTTTCAGAATAACTGGCAACGCCAAGAATGTTGTATCCCATAATTTTTTCCACACCAACACCGTTTATCTTCTTTTCTATTTGCAATGTGCATGAAATAGTTGAGCCACTCTTGAATTCTACCTTACCAGATTGCACAAGGGTCATAAAGTCATCTGACTTCATCACAAAAGAAATAGGCTCACCTTTGTACATACCTCTCCATTTGTGTTTGCCTTTCATCAATACTGGCGATATGATTTCAATCTCTGCGTTCTCAATCACTTGCGGAGCTACCGTATTTGAACTAACAATAAATGCCTTAAACTCTTCCCTAGCTACCAATTGCTCTTCTGTGATGGGTTTCTTGGTTTCATCAGTCAACGCTACAGAGATGCTTTTCACTTTTTGATATTTGCGTAGCAAATCATAAAAGGTCGATCTGCGTTTCTTTACCACACTGCTTTGATCTAGTGACGGCAACAGGTTGGCGAACTCGATCTTCAACACATGAATGTCTTTTTGAAGCTGTTCCTTTCGGGCTTCTTCGGATACTTTATCGGCAAGCGAATCCAAAAGGGCATTGCCCATCTCACTCATTGATTTTTGGCCTGGCGTAACAACACATGCGGCCACCACCGTATTGACCAATGCGATTTTAGCTGGGGCTGTTTTTTTGGGAGATTTTGCTGTTATAGTTAGCCAACTTTTTAACCCGCCCTTGCCCGAAGGTTCGGTCTCCATTTTTATGTTCACCCCACAGATTTTTGCCACTGCTTTCGTCAACTCAAGTAGTTCACGCTCGCACTTGTTGTGGATCAGGGCGTCCATCGTATGTGATTTATCGCTAAACCAATAGTGAAATTGTAGTTTGAAGGTTATTCTATGCGAATCTCCGGCATTGGCCATTATTTCAACGGTTCGTTAAAAAGGGCTGCCAAAGTATTGAATTCCTGTTGTAATTAAAATAGAAGGGGGGTGAGAGAAGGTTGGAGGAAAGAGTTCCTTGCCCATGCCAAGACTTGCAAAGTATTGATTACTGGGTAATTTGAAACCGGCTAGCTTGAAAGAGCTTACAAAGTCACTTTTTAAAAATATTACTTTCGATCGCCATTTTTTTATACTCCGGCAGTATTCTCTCGTAAAGTGCTTCGTCTACTTTCTTCAGCGAATTCATGAGTCCACCAATGCCCGAGTCTTTTAGGCTCACGCGCTGTTTTCTGATTTCCTCCATTTTATTCCGTATAGTGGCTTCCAATTTAATGAGCTCTCGTTCGGTCATCAGATAATATTATGAGGGTAAAGTTAATGATGATTATCTACTTTTTCCGCATCAAAACAAATTTTCATTTTTGCTGTTTCCCAAGTGATGAGAATATACAACCTCCAGAGAAAGCAGCTATTGCCGATATCATTGACAGAAGCTTGGGATTTTTTTTCTACTCCCAAAAATCTTTCGAAGATCACTCCTAAGCATATGGGGTTTGAAATTTTATACGTTTCCGGAGGTGAAAAAGCCTATGCGGGGCAGATTATCAGATACAATGTGAGTGTATTGCCGGGTATTAAACTTCATTGGGTTACTGAGATTACCCAAGTAAAAGAGCCCCTTCATTTTATTGACGAGCAGCGCTTCGGGCCTTACGCACTTTGGCACCATCAGCACCATTTCAAAGAGGTAGACGGAGGAGTAGAAATGACAGACGAAGTGAACTACGCGATAGGCTACGGTTTTATTGGTAGGCTGGCTCACTGGCTTTTTGTTGGCAAAGAGGTAAATCGTATTTTTGACCATCGCTACCAAGTTTTGGAGCGCCACTTTAAGCGGTAATGAACGGTCTCTCAATTCTTTTTTGTGCGATAATCATCATCGGCACATTCCTAGCGATGGAGGGTGTGGCTTGGTTTTCCCATAAATACATCATGCACGGATTTTTGTGGACATGGCACCGATCACACCACCGCGTACACACGCACACGTTTGAAAGGAATGATTTGTTTGCGGTCGTGTTCAGTATTCCTGCCATGACGTTGATGGTTATGTCTACCACGCTGTTTCACAGTGTTTATGTTTTCTCCATAGGCATTGGTATTATTTGCTATGGCATTTTTTATTTTGTTTTTCATGATGTAATTGTTCACCAGCGCATTAAATGGCTTCCCAAAAAAAGAGGAAATTACCTGCAGCGGATGATTCACGCCCATTACATCCATCACAGCAAGCACACCAAAGAGAATTGTGAAGCGTTCGGGTTTTTGTATGCGCCCAAAAAATTTGAGCCCAAGAAATTTGTTTTAAAAAAGGAGCGTACTGAAACGCAGTAAACCATAAGCTTTAAGCCGCAAGCTACAGGCTGCTAGCTTGTGGCGCGTAGCCTGAGGCGTATAGCCATTTAAAGAAATGATCCCAGACATATACCTCTACGCTATCGTTGATTTTCTAACGATCATTTTTCCACTTTTTCTAAGTTTTTTACCGATCAATCCCGTCTACAAAAAATGGAGAGCGATAGTACCAGCCATTCTAATTCCGGGTATCCTTTTTTTGTTTTGGGATAATTTGTTTGCCTCTTGGGGTATTTGGGGATTCAATCCGAAATACATCGTTGGCATATATTTCTTTCATCTACCTTTAGAGGAGGTGCTTTGGTTTATATGTATTCCGTATGCCTGTATTTTTTCCTACGAGGCTGTTAACTATTATTTCAGAGAGGATATACTAAACAAGAAGTCAGTTTTTTTTTCAGTCGTGATTATTTTTTTTCTGGCAGTCGTTGGCTCGTTAAATTATGGTAGACTATATACGTCTGTTACTTTCTTTGCGCTTTCGATTTTTCTCTTTTTTGTCCAATGGATTTGGAAACCAATTTTCTTAGGACGGTTCTACTTAGCGTTCTCTTTTATTTTAATTCCTTTTTTTATTGTGAACGGTGTCTTGACAGGGACAGGTATTGAAGAACCAATCATTTGGTATAACAATGATGAGAACCTGGGCATTCGAATCGGCACCATTCCAATTGAGGATATTTTCTATGGCATGCTGCTGGTACTGCTGAATATTAGCCTATTCGAGTTCTTTCAAAAAAAAAGCGTCAAGACTAATTCCTGACGCGTTCTAAGTTATTTGGGTGCTTCTCAGATTAGGCAGCTACCGCACCTTTGGTTGATTTTTTAGACTCCACGTTCTTTTTCATTTTGTTGGTTTTCTTCGAGTCCTTTTTTATTTGCTTGCCTACGACAGCCGCAATTTTCTTCGCGCTGCGCTCGACTAATTTGTCAGTCTTTTTAGTGGCTTTAGAAACTCCAAGTGTTTGAATAGTTTGGTGTAAAGAGTCAACCAATAAATTTTTTACTTCTTTTTTTCCTTTTAAAATGAGTTTTTCCATAACGTTTTTGGCTTGTGTGAACACGAAAGTAGAATGTTACCCAAATATTACCAAAAAGTTAAAAAAACTTAACATTGGATTACTTTTTCTGCTCAATTCGCTTGATTTCAGGGTTTTTTCGGATCAATTCAAATTGACTTTGCACTTCTTCTAGTCTTTTTACAGTGAGTTCGTAAACTTCTCCCTGCTGGTCGGTGGGTGGGGCATCGGCACTAAACACCTGGCTTTCTTTGCCAAGCGCAAGCAAACGCTCCAGCACCTGTGCACCACTTCTAAAAATATCCCATCTCGCACCGGTTTGATTAATGTCAAACAACACAGCTTCGAGCTGATAGATTTTTTCTTCCAATGCTGCTGCTTTGCGGTCGCCCTTTTTTGCCAGCAAAACACTTCGCATTTTTTCCATTTCGTCAATCAGCTGCAGAGCTGTCTTGGTGGCGGTATAGAGTTTTACTCCAAGTGCATACTGCTTCGCCATATGCTCGTCAGTAGATGGCGTGTTGGGATCTTTTAGTAGAGGCAGCACTTGTTTATATTCTTTTCCATTTGCTTTTAATACAATGGTGTAGTTACCTACCGGAGCCATGGGAGGTGTTAATCCCGGGCCAATATCCAAATCAGGTATAAACAAATTGCGTTCTCCTTTCTCATCTAATGCTACCCAGTCTTTACCCCGTGGTTTTGTGCGCAACTTGGGCATAGTGTGTTCTTGCAGTCTCAGGTTCCACCACACCCGTTGGATGCCGGGTTGATTCTTAGCCTTCAATTTCTGAACAAGTTCACCGCTCGAACGGTACACCAAAAGTTCTACACTGTCTTTTGATTTTTCTTTCAGGTAGTAAGAAATAGCTGCGCCATCAGGTGGATTTTGTCCATTCACAAAGCTCCGATCTGTTTTTATTCCGTTTACATCTTGAAAACGATAGGTGGGTCGCAGCGAAAATAAATGAGCCTCTCCATTTTTTACTTGCTCGCTAAACTCACGAATGGGTGTGATGTCATCCAAAATGTAAATGCCTCGTCCATAAGTACCGATCACCAGATCTCTAAAATTCTTTTGGATTTCAATTCCGTAAATAGGAACGGGAGGTAAATTGTTTTTCAAATGAATCCATTTTTTTCCATCATCGGGTGAAAAATACAAAGACTTGTCGGTGCCCAACCACAAAAGCCCGGCCTGTGCTGGATCTTCTTTGATCTGATTCACGAAATTTGAATTAGAAGTGGGCAGATCTATTTTTAGTCGCGTCCATGATTTTCCAAAATCGGTAGTTTTAAAAACATAAGAGCCAAAATCATTGACGTGATGCGCGTCTACCGACAGGTAGCAAGTGCCTGCATCAAAATTAGAGGCATCGATATTTCGAATAGTGCTCCACTTGGGTAAGCCTGAAATATTGGCAGAAACATTTGTCCATGTTTTACCGCCATCTTGTGTTACGTTCACTTGACCATCGTTGCTACCTGTCCACAACACTCCTTCCTTCACAGGAGATTCCGACATCGAATACAGCGTGCATCCATCCCAGGTCATTAAATTATCATTGGCAATTCCTCCCGAGTTTTGCTGATGCGTTTTATCATTGGTCGTCAAATCAGGACTGATCACTTGCCAATTTTGGCCAATGCTATTTGTCTCATGGACAAACTGACTGCCCACCCACACGCGACCTTTCACGTGTTTGGAAAGAACCATCGGAAAATTCCAATGCCAACGATACTTTGCATCTGCCGGCTTAGAACCAATTTGCGTTTGTGGCCACACGCGCACATCGCGTGGGTGCATCGTTTTTAAATCAAACACATCCAGCCCTCCATCGTAACAGCCACTCCATACTATCGAGTTGTCAAACGGGTCGGGTTGTGCAAATCCACTTTCACAACCGCCTACTCCATGCCATGCGCCCAATGGAATGTTGTTGCCGCCCAAATATCTACTCGGCCCTCGATAGCTCCATCCGTCTTGTCGATTGGAATATACATTGTAGGGAATCTGATTGTCAACGGCCACGTGATACATCTGAGCTATGGGCAGGTTAATATTGCTCCAGGTTTTACCTTCATTGAAGGTCATGTTGAGACAACCATCATGCGCACATAAAATACGTTTACCATTCTTGGGATCAAACCACATGTCATGATTATCGCCACCAGGCGCCCACTGATTGAATTTCTTATCGAATGTTTTACCCCCGTCTGTAGTTTTCATGATGCCTACTGAAATGGTGTAGACGGTGTTTTCATCAGCGGTCGAAACGCGCAATCGCGTATAATAGCCAGCGCGTTGCCCCATGCCGTGGTGTTGATGCATTAACTTCCAACTGTCTCCGCCATCTTCCGACCGATACAGCCTTGGTTCTTTATCTTCCACCAATGCGTACACCACTTTTGGATTGGAGTAGGCTACGTCTACCGATGTTTTTCCAACAGGGTGTGTGGGTCCACTTTCTAATCCATTGCGCAGCGGTTGCCACGTCTTACCACCATCTTTGGTGCGATAGATGCCGCTGCCTGCGCCACCACTATTTAACTTCCATGTTTTTATTTCCACCTCCCACATCGCTGCATATAACACATCTGGGTTTTGAGGATCAATAGACAAATCTGAGCAGCCCGTATTCTCATTCACGAAGAAAACACGCTCCCAATTTTTTCCACCATCTACTGTTTTGTAAACACCACGTTCTTGCTGGGTGCCATGTGTGTGACCCAGTGATGCGACATAAACGGTGTTCGTATCGGTCGGATGAACAATGACACGGCTGATCCGAAATGTTTTTTCTAAGCCGAGATTTTTCCACGTCTTCCCCGCGTCAGAAGATTTGTAAACGCCATTGCCCACGGCATGAGCGGGGCGGATCAAAAAAGTTTCACCTGTGCCCGCCCAAATTTGTTTATGGTTGGAGGGCGCGATAGCTAACGCTCCGATGGACGAATCCTCAGTGTCATCAAAAATCGACTTCCAGGTAGTACCCATGTCTTCAGTTTTCCAAACGCCACCACTAGCGGCACCTGCATACGATACCATCGGGTTTCCTGGTTCACCTACGACCGAAATCATGCGATTGCCGTCAGGCCCAATGAAACGGAATTTGAGATTAGAAAATGTTTTAGGGTCGAAGGACTGGCAGAATAGTGTTGTGGTTGTAAACCAACACAGTACGACTAGTAAGTATCTCATGGTTTTTATCGGTTGCTTGAGCAAAAGATAGAAAAGAGATTTGACTTTTATCTGAACATTTTTAGAGAGCGAATCAGTTTTATTTTAGCGGCAAACCCTTGCTATTTACTCGCATAGGATGCCAAACACTGAAACTCGGGATGGTTAACAATTAATTTGAACCAATACGTGTATTGATCAGGATTTGCTGCCATTTCATTTACCAAATCGGCTATTGAAATAAATCTCCAATCTTCTACTTCCTCAGCGTTAACACTGGGCACTCCATCATAAATACCCTTGAAGACATAGTCGACTTCGTGCTCAATCAGGTTCTGATCGAGATTTGTTTGGTACACGAATTTGTAGATAAATTGAGGAGAAAGTTCGATGCCCATTTCATAACGAAGTCGCTTTTTGACCGTCAATTCAATTTCTTCAGTTGGTGTGGGATGGCTGCAGCAGGCGTTTGTCCATAAGCCTCCGCTATGATATTTTTTCGCTGCCCTTTTCTGAATGAGCATTTCGCCTTGCGAATTAAAAACGACTATCGAAAAGGCTCTGTGCAATTGCCCTTTTTCGTGCGCCTCCATTTTTTCCATGATACCGATGGCGTTGTCTTCCTTATCCACAAGTATCACCGAGTCCATCAAATGAGATTTAGCTGATGTTTGACGTAGGAATAGGCCAGAATCGATAGCTTCCTTCTATTTCTTACCCTGATTCGTTTTGTCAACACCGTGCTGCTAGATGTATTTTTAATTTTTTCAAATAGTGCTAGGTAATAGACATAGGCAACATAAACGCCAAACCGAGCTGACTTTGGAAGCTGTTTAATGCCTTCATACCCTTCTTTGAAATCAGCTGCAACATCTTGTTCGATTTGCTTTTTAGTTGATTCATCGAAGCGAGACAAGTCAACACCAGGGAAATAGGTGCGACCCATTTGATTGTAATCTGCATTCAAATCACGTAGAAAATTGATTTTTTGGAAAGCCGAACCTAACTTCATTGCGGAAGGCTTCAAGCGCTCATACATTTCCCTATCATTTTTACAAAATACGCGCAATGACATCAGACCTACCACTTCTGCGGAACCTAAGATATATTCATTAATACCTTGTTCATCGTACGAGGTATTCTTCAAATCCATTTCCATACTTTTCAGGAACTGGTTATAAAGGGCTGGCTCTATTCCGTAAAAATTAACTGTTTTTTGAAAGCTATTTAGAATTGGATTGAGACTAATTTTCTCTTCGATGGCTTGGTATGTTTCTGTTTTGAAACGAGAGAGTAGCAATTCTTTATTGTAATCATGGAACGTATCCACTATTTCATCAGCAAAACGAACAAATCCATAAATCGCATAAATTGGTTCACGAAATTCTTTCTCTAAACATTTAATGCCTAGTGAGAAGGAGGTGCTATAAGCGCGAGTTGTTACACGGCTACACTGTGCTGATACCTTATCAAATAATTCCTTACTCATGGTCTTCGGTTTTTACGGAGACGTAAACAGCAAAATTAACCATTTTGCTTTGCTAGTTGATCGTCCGCTTTCATCAATTCGCTGGCTACAACCTGCCCCGAAATCAACGAAGGCGGAACACCAGGACCTGGCACAGTCAATTGTCCCGTATAAAACAGGTTTTTAACCTTTTTGTTTATCATGGAGGGCTTGAGGTTGGCCGTTTGAAGAATGGTGTTCGCCAAACCGTAGGCATTTCCTTTAAATGCGTGGTAGTCAGACACAAAATCTGAATGAGCATAGCTTCTTTTAAAGACAATGTGCTGTCGCCAGCTGTCGCCTGTTAGCTTTTCAATTCGATCCATCATGACATTGAAATATTTTTCTCGAGTTGTTTCATCGTCTTGCAGACCGGGTGCAACTGGCATCAACAAGAAAATATTTTCATGCCCTTCCGGGGCAACAGAAGGGTCGGTTTTGGAAGGTACCGATACATAAAATAAGGGATCGGTTGGCCATTGTGGACTAGTATATATTTCCTTGGCGTGCTTACCAAAATCGCGGTCAAAAAATAAATTATGATGTAACAGATTTTTGACTTTCTTACAAACGCCCAAATAGTAAATCAAGCTGGAAGGCGCCATCACTCTATTTTGCCAATAGCTTTCAGTGTACCTGCGATGTGTTGCTGGCAACAAATTCTGTTCAATATGGTGGTAGTCTCCACCGGCCACCACATAATCAAACTCGTGTTGAATGCCATTCACAACAATGCTTTGGGCCTTGGTTCCACTTACATTAATCTTTTCTACTTCGCTGTTGAACGCAAATTTCACCCCCAAATCCTCTGCTACCTTTACCATTCCTTCGACAATTTTATGCATACCATCCATCGGGTACCAAGTGCCTAATGCCATGTCTGCATAGTTCATTAAGGTGTAGAGTGCCGGAGTTTTATCCGCAGGTGCGCCCAAAAACAAAACCGGAAATTCCAATAATTGAATAAGCCGAGGATCTTTGAAGTACTTTTTTACGTAGGCTGTAACAGATTCAAAAACATGTAGCTTAAATGCACCCTTTAGTAATTCAAGATCAGCAAGTTCCAAAATGGACAATCCAGGTTTGTAAACCAGCTTATTGACTCCAATTTCATATTTGTATTTTCCTTCCTTCAAAAATTGAGTTAGGTGAACGCTGCTTCCTTTCTCAATACTTTCAAAAAAATCTAATAATGCTTTTTCTCCAGCAGGAATGTCTTTGTGATCGGTCTCGGAAAAAAATACGCGGTAGGAGGGATCAAGCCGTTTCAGCTCATAGTAATCAGCAGGCGTTTTCCCGAACAAGGCGAAGTACTTTTCAAATACATCCGGCATCCAGTACCAACTAGGTCCCATGTCAAAAACAAAGCCATCGGTTTCAAACTTACGTGCTCGGCCACCAGCCGATGCATTTTTTTCAAAGACGGTTACATCATATTTATTTTTGGCAAGGCACGATGCAGCTGCCAACCCTGCGAATCCTGAACCAATGACTGCTACTTTTTTCATCGTCAATAATACCCCTTAAAACACAAAAATCCTTTCAGTGTTGAAAGGACTTTAAAAATGAGAACAGATTTTATCCTATTCGTAGCCCGTTAATTTTTTTTGAATCTCTTTGCGGGCATGAAAAATTCTGTTTTTTACAGTTCCAATCGGAAGTTTCAAATGCTCTGCAATTTCATGGTACTTATAACCTGTCGTGTGCATTTTAAAAGGAATCAACAACTCATCCTTCACCGAATTGACATTTCTCCACACTTCCTTGAACTCAATGCTACCTTCCGGACGGTTGAAGGTATGAATGTCTTCCACATTCAGGTGGTATAGTTCTTTGGTACTGTCAGTGGAAGTTCTTTCTCTCTTTGACTTGCGATAATTATTGATGTATGTATTTCGCATGATCGTGAAGAGCCAACCTTTTAGGTTAGTGTCTTCTCGAAACTTTTTACGGTAGGTTAATGCTTTCAGGATGGTGTCTTGTACTAAATCCAGCGACTCCTCTCTATCACGAGTGAAGCGGTGCGTGAAACTTCTAAGTGTCGGCCTCATGCTGGCAAGCTGCTGATCGAAGTCAATTGCTGTCATTTTGTTCATTTATTTATGTGAAAAGATGAACAAAATTACTTATTTAAATGACTCAGGCAACATTTTGTTTAATTAATTATACAAAAGAATAAACACCTAATTTTTGCCAAGTAAATCTTTAAGAACCAGCACGTTAGGAAAGATAGATATGTTTTTTGGCGGGCTAACATCCGCTTTTTTCAATGCATAACCCGTAATTAAGATCCTGGAATTTGGGAAATCGGCCGAAAGTTGGTCGAGGTACTTTTGCATTTCAGACGGTTTTGGTCCAGCCGTTAGAGCTGTTATTATCAAGTCGGGTTGATGCTCTCCACAAGCCGATATTAGTGATTTGTGTGGTACTGTTTGCCCCAAATAGTAAGTCCGTATTCCCATCTTTTTGATCATGTAATGATAGAAAAGCAGACCTAACTCGTGAATTTCAGTCTCTCGCAAAAACAACACTGCTTTCCTTTCGGTTTTTGGCGCTAGGGGCAGCGCATCAATGGCTACGATTATTTTTTGACGGATCAAGTGTGAGATAAAGTGCTCCTGAGCCGGTGTAATATTGTCGGTCAACCAAAGAACACCTATCTTTTCCATAAAGGGATAGACAATCTCTAACATGGTTTTTTCGAAACCGTATTTAAGTGTTAGCGACCCCAACAGCTTCTCAAACACCTCTTCTTCCATGTCAATCATAGCCACGATCAGCTGCTCAATAAAGATGTCGATATCATTTTTAGACTCGCTCAGATCTACCACTTGCTGATTTATTTCGGCAAGGCTCAACTGCACTATTTTAGAAATTTTTACTCCGTTATTATTGAGTACAGCTACGTTGATAATTTTCTTAAGGTCATCATCTGAGTAGGACCGGATGTTGGTGGTGGACCGCTTGGGTTCGATAAGTCGATGCCGTTTTTCCCAGATACGAATGGTGTGAGCTTTAATCCCAGAAAGCTGTTCTAACTCTTTTATTGAATATTTGCCCATATTTTCCTGCCAAACTCTAAACAGAAACACCCAAAAATATAAATTGTTACTTTGAAGTGATTAATAATTGAATGGATCCTATTATTTGGGAAAAAGGGGAGAGCTGGTTTAACAGCCAGGGGTGGAGTTCATTCGGATTTCAACGGGAGGCATGGAAAGCCTACTCGGACGGTTATTGCGGGCTAGTGAACGCCCCAACCGGCAGCGGGAAAACATACTCGCTTCTTATTCCTATTTTATTGGAGCCTAGCGCAAACAGCAAGTCAAAAGGCCCTCGTGCAATTTGGATAACGCCCATTCGTGCACTGGCGAAAGAAATTGAACTCTCAGCTAACAAGGCGACTAAGGGGCTGGGCACCAAATGGCGAGTGGGCGTTCGCTCAGGCGATACATCTACAAAGGAAAGAGCCAAGCAGAAGGAAAACCCTCCAGAGTTTCTCATCACAACGCCTGAGAGTTTACACCTACTCCTTTCGCAAAAAGGAGGCACTGCTTATTTCGAAAACTTACGCGCCATTGTGGTTGATGAATGGCACGAACTCATTGGCTCTAAGCGTGGCGTATTGATGGAGTTGGCACTCTCTCGATTGAAAGGAATTTGCCCTTCACTCAAAGTATGGGGTATTTCAGCCACCATCGGCAACATGGATCAATCGTTGCAGGTATTACTAGGAAATTTTTATGAAGCAAATCGGTTCAAAGTAATAAAAGCGCAGATTGAAAAGAAGGTTGAGATCATTTCCATTTTTCCGGATGAATTGGAGCGAATGCCCTGGTCGGGTCATCTGGGTATTCAGTTGCTTGACAAAGTCATTCCTATCATTAACAACAGCAAGAGTACTTTGATATTTACCAACACGCGTTCTTTTGCAGAGATCTGGTATCAGAAACTATTAGCCAAAGCCCCTGAACTGTCGGGTATACTAGCCATGCATCATGGGTCAATTAGTGCTGTCACCCGAAATTGGGTGGAAGATCAACTGCATGAAGGAAAACTAAAAGCAGTAGTTTGCACTTCTAGTTTAGATTTGGGCGTTGATTTTCGTCCCGTAGAAACGATCATACAAGTGGGAAGCCCAAAAGGTGTTGCCCGGTTTTTACAACGGGCTGGTAGGAGTGGGCATCAGCCCGGGGCTACTAGTAGAATTTATTTTCTACCAACCAACTCACTTGAATTGACGGAAGCAGCAGCTTTACGCGAAGCGATCCATCAAAAAATTGTAGAAGATCGTTTCCCATACATTCGATCGTTTGATGTGCTGGTGCAATACCTTGTGACGCTTGCGGTGGGAGATGGATTCAGGCCTGAAGAAATTTTGAGTGAGCTAAGAGGCACGGTTAGTTATTCATCGATTACAGATGAGGAATGGATATGGTGTTTGAATTTCATCACTTCGGGGGGTGAGGCGCTTACGGCCTATGACGAATATCGGAAAGTGATGGTGCAGGATGGTGTGTATAAAGTAGAGAGCAAACAGATTGCCCATAAGCATCGGTTAAGTATTGGAACCATTGTTGGCGACACACTGATGCACGTAAAATATGCTACCGGAAAATACCTGGGCACTATCGAAGAGTATTTTATTTCCAGTTTGCACATCGGTGATGTATTTTGGTTTGCGGGGCAATGTTTAGAATTGGTTCGCATCAAAGAAATGGAAGCGCATGTGCGAAAATCAAAACGCAAGTCGGGCAAAGTTCCCTCATGGCAAGGAGGGAGGATGCCGCTTTCATCTCAGCTGAGCGAAATGATCCGATTGAAAATAGATGAGTCTGCCAGCAATAAAGAATCGGATGAAGAGATGCTTTTCTTAAAACCGTTGATGGATCTGCAAAAGAATCGTTCGCATCTTCCCACCAAAAGTGAATTTCTCATTGAATATTTTCAAAGCAGTGAAGGGTATCACGTGCTGATGTATCCTTTTGAAGGGCGAAATGTACATGAAGGACTGGGCGCGTTGGTAGCGTACCGCATAGCTAAAATTCTTCCCATCACCTTTTCGATTGCGATGAATGACTATGGTTTTGAGTTGCTGTCAGATCAACCCATTCCCATTTTTGAAGCCGTTGAAACCAATGTTTTAGGAATTGAAAATTTGTCTACCGACATCTATGCGAGTATCAACTCCACAGAAATGGCAAAAAGGAAATTCCGAGATATCGCAGCAATTTCCGGATTAATATTTAAAGGAATGCCCGGCAAAAGAATGAAGGATAAACACCTTCAATCCTCGTCACAACTTTTTTTCAATGTGTTTCACGAGTATGAATCGGATAATCTGCTGCTCCTTCAGTCAATGGGCGAGGTCATGGACTTTCAATTAGAGGAAGCACGATTGCGGCAAGCGCTGGAAAGAATTGCTACGCAAAAGATAATCATTACAGAACCAGAAAAGCCAACTCCATTTGCTTTTCCAATCATGGTAGATAGAACAAGAGAGAAGCTGACTTCTGAAAAGCTAGAAGACAGAATCAAAAAGATGAAATTGGAGTACGGTGATGAATGAATTAGAAACGAAGTGTAAAAACTGTTTTTACATCCAGCTCTGATTCCACACTTAACGAGCCATTGTGCATTTGCATGATTTGTCGAGAAAGCGCTAACCCAATTCCAGACCCTGTTTTTTTGGTGGTGAAGAAGGGAACAAAAATCCGCTGGATGGCTTCTGGAATGATACCCGGCCCGTTATCGGTCACTTGAACAATTATCGAGTTTCCAGTATATAATCCGATCAACTCTACTTTTGGATTTTCTGTTTGATAGAGCGCTTCAAATGCGTTTTTAAGAAGGTTGATTAAAACCTGACTAATCATTTCTTCATCTATTTCTACGGTCAAGTAATCGGATTGGCAGATAAGCGAAAACTGAATAGCTGATTTTTTTATTTCGGGCTTCATCAGATTGGCAACATTTTCAAGCAGCTCTTTTAATTTTACGGTCTTAAGTTTCGGCTGTGGCAAGGAAGTGTATTCTCTATACGCATCGATGAATTGGATCAAGCCCTTGCTTCTGTTTTCAATAGTGCCTAGACCTTCACGCAAATCATCGGCAGCTTCTCCTTTTAATTCATAATGACTTTCTTTTTTTACCAAATCTTCTTCTAGTATTTCTCTCATCGTGGAGGTAAGTGAAGAGATGGGAGTGATCGAGTTCATAATTTCATGGCGAAGTACACGGGTGAGGTTTTGCCACGCCTCCAGCTCTTGCTTTTGTAATTCAGTCTGAATGTTTTGTAACGTCACCAACTTAACGGTGTTTCCTCGAATACGAAGTTCAGTTGCTTGTATCGTCAATTGAAATTCGTTTCCGGATTTGTACAATGTACTTTTCCCCGGTTCAGCTTCGCTCAGGGATTCATACAGTTTGGGGTTGATGGCCTGGAGTTCTTTTAGGTTCTTCAGATTACTCACACCAATAAACCGTTTGGCATTGGCATTCATCAATTGTACATCGCCATCCGCGTCAAATGATAAAATACCTGTTCGTACCTGCTGCACCACAGTGTTTAGGTATTGCCAACTTTCCTCTTTCTCTGATCGCGCTTTTCTGAAGGCCTCAAGCACTTCGTTGAAAGCCGTATTTAACTCACGAAAGCTTTTGCCTAATTTATTATCGTTAGCGAATCCGGAAATAAAATCAGAATACTTAACAGATTCCAGAAAGCGTGTAAGCTTGCGATTGGTTTGTGAAGTAAAACGGTATAACTCCAGCAGCTGAAAAACGATAATCAAAACGGTAAGTCCGGCCGCAAAAAACATATTGGGACGACTTACCATAAACATCACCAGCCCAACCGAAAATGCCAGTAGGCCTACGCGAAAAGCTACTCGAAAACGAAAGTCGTTGAACATTAATTTGTTGATTTGCTGATTTCTATATTTGGTGATTTGTTGATTCGGTAATTCGTTGATGTGGTATGAAGTTAAAATCTACAAATCAGCAAATCACCGAATCAACCATTGATTTAAAGCCCATGTTTTTCAAGTCTGCGATAGAGTGATGATCGTGTCAATCCTAATTCAGAGGCGGCTTGTGTGATATTGCCGTTGTATTTCTTTAATACTTTTCGGATCAGCAGTTTTTCAACTTCATCCAGATTGTATTGATCCAGATTCATGGATTGTTCGGTTTCTTTGTTGCTCGAAACGGTGAAGTTGAAATCTTCTGGTTGCAATACCGTGGAGTTGCTTAGAATGATCGCACGTTCTAGTGAATGTTGCAGTTCTCTGATATTTCCAGGCCAAGGGTGTTTGTTCATCCTCGTCATGGCCGCTTCACTGATTTTGCTCACACTCTTTCCATATTTGACAGAATAGTGCTTTAAAAAATGATTGGCCAGCAACGGAATATCTTCCAGACGGTCGCGGAGCGAAGGAATTTGTATTTCAATGGTGTTGATACGATAGAGCAAATCTTGCCGAAAGCGATTCTCTTTTACCATGTCGTAAAGCGGCATGTTGGTGGCGCAGATCAATCGTAAATCTATGGCGGTGTCTTTATTGGATCCTACACGGCTTACTTTTCTATTTTGTAAAACACTGAGCAGCTTGGCTTGCAAAGGCATCGAGAGATTCCCAATCTCGTCTAAAAATAAAGTGCCCTTGTTTGCTAACTCAAATCTCCCGGGGCGATCTTCTTTTGCATCAGTAAAAGATCCTTTTTTATGACCAAAAAGTTCACTCTCAAAAAGTGTTTCGGTGATTGAACCGAGATCAACCCCGATAAATGATTCACTTTTTCGAACGGAATTGCTGTGAATGGCGCGAGCAATCAATTCTTTTCCGGTTCCATTTTCACCTAGTATTAGAACGTTCGCATCTGTTTGAGCCACCCGCTCAATCGTTTGAAAGATGCGCTGCATGGATTGGCTTTGCCCTATGATGTCGCGAAACTTTTCGTTGATGGTGTTATTGATTTCGTGGTTCTTAATCTTTAGCGTCTCAATTTCATCTCGCGATTCGCGCAAGCGCATAGAGGAATACAGGGTTGCGAGCAGTTTTTCATTTTCCCATGGCTTCAATACAAAATCAGTGGCGCCTGCTTTAATCGCCTTCACGGCCATCTGCACATCGCCATAGGCGGTAATGAGAACGACTACTGCCGAGGGATCGATACTTAGGATTTTCTCCAACCAATAGTACCCTTCGCTTCCACTGCTTACGTCTTTCGTAAAGTTCATGTCCAATAAGATCACATCGTAGTCTTCCTGATTCATCAAGCCTGGCAGTGCCTCTGGATTTTTTTCGATATCGACTTGGGCAAAATGCCTCTTGAGATACATCTTGGCTGCCTTCAACAGATCTTCGTTGTCATCTACGATAAGAATTTTCCCGTGCTTAGATTCAGACATATTTTTTCTATTAAGATTTAGGCCACAGGCTTCATGGTACAAGCCGTTTCAGTTCTGATTAATAGCTTGTGGCCAGTAGCGTGAGGTCTGAAGCCTTTGTTCGGCCTATCAAACACAATATTGATACCGAAAGGCCAATACCTTTCAAATGCTCTAATTTGCTCAATTAATGCATTCAAATGTATTAATTATCGTCCGCAATCGAACAGTTAAGTTCACATGTGAACGGATATTTTGCTCAAAAAGCTTCAAATAGGCCCTGAAGTCGTGAAAAGGGTCGTTGGCACACTTGTTGGCAATAGGTGACCGAAATGGATAGGAAACAATGGACAAACAGATAAAGAAGAAGTACTGGACATTAAAGCGTATTGGAACCTTTGCAGGTGCTGCGCTATTGGTAGGGTTCATTGGATATCAATTCATTTTTGCTGACAGGCGTTCGAAATTAAAAATCGAAAAAGATAAGATCACGATTTCGGAAGTGAAAATGGGGCAGTTCAAAGAATACATTCCTCAAACCGGAATAGTTGAGCCCAGCCGCACCGTTTACCTGGATGCCATTGAAGGGGGTAACATTAGAAATATCGTTCGTGAAAGCGGAGCGATGCTGAAAAAGGGAGATGTAATATTGGAGCTCACAAACTTGAATCGCGAGTTATCAGTATTGCAGCAAGAAGCTTCGTTTAATGAGAGCATTAACCGTGCACGCGAGACAAAACTAAATATCATGCGAAACGATTTAGATCAACGTCAACAACTTGCGTTGATTGATAATCAACTTCAAATTCTCGAGCCACAATACCGGAGGCAGAAACAGTTGTTTGAAAAGAAGCTGATTGCCAAACAAGACTTTGAAAGAACTGAAGCGGACTACAAATACAATATTGAGCGTAAGCGAATAACATATGAAGTGTACAGAAATGACTCGATCGATCGTATTAGACAATTAAAAGCAGTAACAAAGTCCGAACAGCAAATGACGTTGAGTTTAGACGGAGTTAGCAAGATTCTGGATAACCTGTTGATTAAGTCTCCAATTGATGGGCAACTTTCAACTCCGCATTGGGAAATTGGGCAGGCAGTAAGTACAGCGCAGCGCCTCGGGCAGGTAGATATTGTAGGTAGTTTTAAAGTACGAGTTCCGATTGATGAATTGTACCTGCCAAAAATTTCGGCTGGCCTTCCGGCAACCACAGACTTCGCGGGAAAGACCTACCAGCTATCGATCACCTACATTTATCCAAACATTACAAACGGAAGATTTGAAGTGGATATGAATTTTGTTGGAGAAACACCTCAAGGTATAAGAAGAGGCCAGTCCCTGCGAATGCGAGTTGAGCTTGGACAACCGTCTCAAGAACTCTTGCTCCCTATCGGTGGATTTTACAAAGACACTGGTGGTAATTGGGTTTTCATTATGGATGGAGAGGGTAAGGCAGTTAAGCGAGATGTGAAGTTGGGTAGAAAAATGGGCTCCGAATTTTTTGAGGTGTTGGAAGGTTTGAAGCCGGGGGATCGTGTAATTACTTCTTCTTATGAAAATTTTGGCAACAACGAAGTATTACTTTTAGATTAATGCAACTAATTAAAAAATTTAGCGTCTAATGATGCAACCATCTTAGAAAAAAAAAGTATCCAATAAAACTATATCATAAACAGAACCATCACACTTAAAATCATACCCCACATGATCAAACTAAAGAATCTCGAAAAAGTCTACACCACCGAAGAAGTGGAAACCACTGCTTTGAACAGCATCAACATGGAGATCAAAGATGGTGAGTTCGTGGCTATCATGGGTCCATCCGGTTGTGGCAAGTCTACTTTGTTGAATATCCTTGGGCTGTTGGATAATCCATCGGGTGGTGAGTACTATTTTGGCGAAAGTGAAGTGGCCAAATACTCTGAACGTCAGCGTGCACAATTGCGTAAAGGTTCTATCGGCTTTGTATTCCAGAGCTTCAACTTGATCGATGAATTGACCGTTTTTGAAAATGTAGAACTTCCCTTGTTGTACATGAAAGTTCCCTCTGACGAGCGCAAGAAAAGAGTGGAACAAGTGCTGGAACGCATGAATATTATGCACCGCAGAAATCATTTTCCTCAGCAGTTATCAGGTGGTCAGCAGCAGCGCGTGGCGATATCTCGTGCCATTGTTGCTAAACCTAAGGTGATATTGGCCGATGAGCCTACTGGTAACTTGGACTCCGCCAATGGCGAAGAGGTGATGAAGTTACTCTCAGAATTGAATGCGGAGGGTACTACGATCATCATGGTGACGCACTCTCCTTATGATGCCAACTACGCACACCGGATCGTTAACTTGTTTGATGGTAAGGTAGTAACCGAGAATATCAAGGAGCAATTCCATATTTAATTTCATAGGTTTAGGTTAAGAAACCCACTTCGATTTTCATTGAAGTGGGTTTTCTTTTTGAGGAATAGTTTCGTACAGTTCTCTGTTCAAAATTGAACATCGAAAGAACGAGAAGATGAGAGAAGCAGACCAATACCGCATTTTTTCTATTGGCATATTTATTGGCATCGCGAAGCAACCTTTGTTTTATTAGAGTCGTCTATCAAACGCACCCAAGCTACCCCCATGATTAAGAATTTTTTATTGATTACCCTTCGAAGTATGATGAAGAACAAGTTATACTTGTTCATCAACATCTTTGGCATGGCTATCTCCATTGCCTGCTGTATTATTGGTTTTTTTAACTACGATCACAACGCAGGATTTGATGAAATGCATAAAAATGCATCATCCATTTATCGAGTGGGTTCTGTTCGCGAATTTCAAAACGAATTAACTGAATTTGGTCATGCACCAATTGCGCTTGGCAACGCCATCAAAAAGAATGTGCCGGATGTTGATAACGTTGTTCGGTTTTCTCCTGACGGGGGTAACTTCCGTATCAAGGAAGAGCTGTTTAATAGCAACCTCACTTATGTGGACTCGGGTTTCTTCAAACTTTTTACATTCGAGTTTGTAGCCGGCAACGGAGAACTAAAGAATCGCAATGAGATTTGCATAAGTGATGAGCTAGCCAGGAAGTATTTTGGTGACGAACAAGCCCTTGGCAAGCCAATGACTCAGTTACTTGACAGCGGTAAAAAGAAAGAGTATGTAGTGGCAGGCGTTTTCAAAAAGCAACCGAGTAATTCAAGTTTTGGTGGGCAGGCGTATTCTCACTACGACAATATGTTTGAATTTGCAAAAGGTGACTTCAATGAAAATAGCTGGAAATACAGAAACAATCTATTTGTTCAGATAAAGGACCCCGCCAGGGTAGCTGCTGTTCAAGAGCAGTTGAAACAGTACACTGAAAACAATAATAAAATCAGAGAAGATTTTATGATTAAATATTTTCTGGTAGAGCCTTTTGTTGGGATGGCAGTGCGCGATAGCTATGCGGATAAAAACGGAACATGGACGCGCGATGGATCACCTTTAGCCGCTGTTATTGGTATTGGTCTGATGGGTTTATTTGTTTTGTTAATTGCCATCTTCAATCTTACCAATACGGCTGTTGCCATTTCATCTCGTAGATTGAAAGAGATTGGAATTCGAAAGGTAATGGGCAGCACGCGAAAGGATTTGATCGCTCAGTTTATTGGTGAAACTACCTTGATATGTTTTTTTGCTTTAATCTTAGGAATACTTATTGGTGAGTTTCTTCTACTCCCCGCATTCAATAAGCTCTGGCCGGATTTTGATATGGCTACAAATTACTTTGGACGACCCAACTTTTTGATCTTCATGGTCCTCACATTGATCTTTACCAGTTTGCTTGCTGGAAGTTATCCTGCCTTTTATATCAGCAAGTTTGAGCCGGCCAGCATATTAAAGGGCGCATTAAAATTCGGGGGTACCAATGCATTTACACGTGTGTTGTTGTGTCTTCAATTTTCAATTTCACTGGCTGGTATAGTATGTAGTTTCGCATTTACTGATAACGCCACCTTTCAGCGTAACTTTGACATGGGTTTTGATAGAAAGGGTGTGGTTTACACGAATGTAAATGGACGTTCGGAATATGAAACCTATCGTAATGCACTCGCTGAAAATCCTGATATTCTTTCAATCACTGGCTCTCAAACCCATTTGTATGCCTCTGGTTTTAACGATCCTATAAAGCACGAGGACAAAGAAATTGAAGTAGATATTTTGGATGTAAGTGCGGAATATATTCCTACCATAGGAATTACATTAAAAGAGGGAAGAAATTTTGAGTCTGAATCTGCCACAGATCGAAAAGAATCTGTGATTATCACCGAAGGTCTTGCTGGTAAACTCGGTTTAGTAAATCCAATAGGCAAAGAAATTATTTGGCTGGATACTGTCAAGTATTATGTAGTAGGTGTGGTAAAAGACATATACACCAACGGGCTATGGGAAAAGATGGATCCAGTGATGTTTCGATATGCACCAAAAGATAATGTGAATCATATTTTGGTAAAGGCAAATGCTGACAAACTGGTCGATATCAACAAATTCATGGAAGCAAAATGGAAGGTTCTTTTTCCAGAAAAAATGTATGATGGTAATTATATGGATGACGAAATGGTAGAAGCAGATACGGTCAATAAGAACCTGGTCAAGATGTTTAGCTTCTTGGGCTTGGTTGCGCTTATGCTTTCGGTGACTGGATTATTCACATTGGTGTCATTAAACATCATAAAAAAGATGAAAGAAATTGGTGTTCGGAAGGTGCTGGGTGCTTCTACCTGGAATATTACAGCTGTTGTCAATCGTGAATTTGTTATCATTTTATTGATCGCTAGTGTAGGTGGTGGATTTTTGGGCTATTGGTTATCCTCTATATTCATGGAGAGCATTTGGGACTATTATCAAACGGTAAGTATTGGGTCAATGATCATTGCAGCAGCCATTCTTATAGTTGCTTCTGTTCTATCCATTGGCTATAAACTCTTTAAAACAACCCGATTGAATCCGGCTCTTGTATTAAGAGATGAATAGTTTAGAAATTTTAACAAACAAGCAGAAGAACATTGCATTTTTAGTTTATTCAATATAATCACTATGATAAAAAATTACCTCCTCATTACTTTCCGCAATTTGATGAAGAACAAGTTGTTTATTTTCATCAACGTTTTCGGGATGGGCCTTGCCATCGCTTGTTGCATTACAGCGTACCTAAACTGGGGCTATAGTTCTAACTGGGACAAAACACATGATAAAGCACAAAGCGTTTATCGCGTTCAGTTTTGGAGAGAGTTTCAGGGGAAGAAGAATCGTTTTGGAATGGCCCCCATGCCTTTGGGCAGTTTCATCAAGCAGAATATAAAAGAGGTAGATAAGACGGTTCGCTACATGTCTTCGTATTGCGATATGCGGATTGGCGAAGAAGTATTTGGTGATCAAATGGCCTATGCAGACTCTGCGTTTTTTGATTTGTTTACTTTCCAACTCAAATACGGATCCTACTCAAATTTTTATGATAAGGGTAAAGTTTTTATTAGCGACAAGATTGCGAAAAACTATTTTAACAAAGAAGATGTAGTAGGTCAATCGATGACGCAAATTGTATTGGGTGCTGATGGTGTGAGACGACCGAAGGAGTTTGAAATAGGTGGTGTCTTCAAAAAACCTCCACAAAACAACAGTTTTGGTTTTGATGTGATTACCCTGTTTGATAATTTTTGGGATGTAAATTTGGACAAAGAGTTGAGCGAATCAAACTGGAAGCGTTGGGCGCACGTGCTGTTCTTGAAAATCGAAGATCCCGCTAAAGTTGCTATTGTCACGAAGCAATTGCAACAATACATTGAACCTCAAAATAAAGTACGCGAAGACTTTAAGATCTCCGAATACTATCTTGAAAATTTCGTAGGCTTGATGCAGCGCAACAGAGCAAACCCACGCTTGGATAGTGATTACCTCGGTGGCGGAATTCCAGATGAAGCTATTACAGCGCCAGCTATTATGGCGGTCTTACTGTTATTGTTAGCTTGTTTCAATTTTACCAATACATCTATCGCCATTTCGGGCAAGCGTTTGAAAGAAATTGGCATACGAAAGGTAATGGGTAGCCTTCGCAAGCAATTGATCATGCAATTTCTCGGAGAGAATTTAATTCTTTGTTTTCTCGGTTTGCTTGCAGGGCTGCTCATGGCCGAATGGCTAGTGCCAGCCTATGATAATATGTGGACCTGGTTGGATCTTAATCTAAGTTACACCGAGAATGTAGGATTCCTTTTGTTCTTGATACTGCTCTTAGTTGCCACTGCACTCATTGCTGGTTCCTACCCGGCATTTTACATCACGTCATTCGAGCCGGTAAGCATTCTAAAAGGCAAAGCAAAGTTTGGAGGCACCAATTGGTTTACGCGTATTTTGTTGGGAGGTCAGTTTGTCATTTCGTTATTAGCAATCATCATGGGAGTTGCCTTTTATCAGAACGGTGAGTACCAAAAAAATTATGATTTAGGCTTTGTCACTCACGGTGTCATTTCAGCTTGGGTTAACAATGAGAATTCCTTTAATACCTATCGCGATGCACTCTCTTCTAATAAGGATATTCAGTTGATTGCCGGCACACGACATCATGTAGCAAATTCGCGTTACAATGATCCCGTTAAGTATGAATCAATTGAACGAGAAGTTGACATCATGGATATAGGCGATAACTACCTGGAGGTGATGGATATGACGTTGTTGTCTGGCCGAAAATTTCAAAAGGATTCTGAAACCGATAGAAAGGAATCTATTCTCGTAACAGAGGAGTTTGTGAAACAGTATGGATGGAAAGACAGCGCAGTAGGGAAACGGGTGGTGTGGATGGATACAGTGCAGTTGTATGTGATAGGTGTTGTAAAAAATGTTTATACGCAGGCCTTATGGGGTCCCATTCAACCGCTGATGCTACGCTACGCAAACAAGGATAAATACCAACAATTGTTGGTAAAGGTGGAACCAACGAAGATCGCGTCTGTCAATGATTACATGGAGAAGAAGTGGAAAGAGGTGTTTCCAAACACATTATACACAGGTCAGTGGATTGATCAGGAATTACAAGAGACAAATGAGATCAATAAAAACGTTTCTGTGATGTTTGGTTTCCTTGGTTTTTTTGCCGCATTGATGACAGGCATAGGCCTTTACACGCTTGTATCACTTAATATCGAAAAGAAAATGAAAGAGATTGGAGTGCGTAAAGTACTCGGTGCTTCTGTTGCTAACATTTCAGGTGTTATCAATTTTGAGTTTGTTGTCAATTTAGGTGTCGCCACAGTGATAGGTGGCGCGGCTGGCTATTTTGCAGCAGATGCCTTAATGGATTCCATATGGGAATACTACATGAAACTGAACGTACTAACTCTTCTACTGTCAGTTACAGTGATGGTTATAATAGCAGTTGCAGCTGTAGGCTATAAAACCATTAGTACTGCGATGTTGAATCCAACGAAGACTCTTCGGGTTGAGTAAATGTACAGAACGAGTTAGAAATGTATTAGCGAGTTGAATGGATCAGCTTGATAATGGCACTCCGGATGAGTTCCGGATTACTCCATGGTACAAAGTGATTCATCTCATCAACCATCACTAATTCCAAAGGCGCGTTGACGATCATTTTCTTTGCGAAGTAGGCATTCGAAGGGTCGACAAGCACGTCTTTTTTTCCTTGAATGATAATGGTAGATGCTTTAATTTTTTCCCATAAAGGAAGCATCTCTTGGAGTTCGGGCTTCAAATGGTAGATTTCCTGATTTGATGCGCGAAAAGATCTCGGTAATATCCAACGCAAAAAAGGCGTTGCTAACGGAGCCCTGAACCAGGTTTCATTTGGCTCCAGATCCGGATCTATCGATCCGGCTACAATCACGAGGCCATCGATGAGCTCGGGATAATCCATTGCCATGCGAGAAATAACAGGACCGCCCATTGAGTGACCGACCAGAATGACACGTCTGCTTAGCTTGTTTTTTTCTATCAATGGTTTTAAAACAGATGATTGCCTCGCCATTGATTTTTCTCCATATCCAAAATTAGATTCACCAAATCCGGGGCGATCAACGGTTATTAACTGCGCTTTGGAAAGCAAAACCGTATCGGCCATAAAATCGATGAACGCACTCAATGAGCCAGGTGACCCATGCACAAACACTACGAGTGGCAATTCCTCGTCACCGACCTCTAAATAGTTTATTTTCTGGTGATCAAATTCATATTGGTGAAGCGTTCCTTTTTTTTCTTTCTTTTCGAAATAGGAGTTAATCTCTTTCTTGCTCATTCGAAACTGCAGGCAAGAATCCATCAGCACGATTAGGATCAGTGACCCAACTACAGAAATTACACCAAACTTATAAGAGAATAAACCAGCTATCCGCATCGATTAATTGCTGCCAAGAATTTTTTTGTAGAAGGATTGATCATGAAAAATATCCACCGCCTTTTTAATTTCAAGATCATATTTGAATCTTGCCTCGACAGCGCCTTTTTCTAAATAGTAGCGAGCAGCAATTTCCTCTTCTAGTAAAGTTTTGATTTGATCTTTAAAGTTCATCAGATCGTTTTTTCGACTTTCTTTTAATTTTGCTTGTAGCGTTTCGATTGATGGCTTTAGTTGATCGAAGTACTTTTCTCTCTTAGCCTCTTCCTCCAAGGCAGTCAATTCGCTTTGAAGCGCAGTATGGTAAGTATAGTTTTTATCCTTCATCCATTGAACAAAATTGTCATACTCCTTATCGGTCAATGCAAAAGTTTTTGGATCTTGAATAGTCGAATGGCTAAACGCGTATTGTGTCGCATAGTCAAAGATAAAACCACTTACATGAAGCGCCTGAGTAATCGAAGAGGCTTCTTGGGCTGGCAATTTGACGTCCGGATCAATGCCTCCACCGTCATACACTTTTCTTCCTTTAGAGGTTTTGAATTCCTTTTTTAACGAATCTGGAACAGACCCCGCACTGCCATCTTCTCTCCGGTGTGTATAGTCTAAAACTTGAATGCACCTGCCCGTAGGAGTATAATATTTGGCAGTGGTAATTTTTACCTGCGCATGATAAGGGAGTGGTCTGCTCAGTTGAACCAGACCTTTTCCAAATGACCGTTCACCGACTATGACAGCCCTGTCGTAGTCCTGTAGTGTACCCGCCACAATCTCAGAGGCTGAAGCACTACCACGATTAATCAATACTACAACTGGGATCTCAGTATCCACAGGGTTATTTAAGGTTTCGTACGTCACATTGTGTTCTGCCAGCTTGCCCTTTGTGTCGACAATTTTTTTGCCTTTGGGCACAAAGAGATTACAGATATTGACCGCTTCAAACAGAAGACCGCCTGGATTTCCTCGCAAGTCGAGTATGATATTTTTTGCGCCTTTTTCTTTTAAACTGACCAGTGCAGTTTTTACTTCTTTACCAGCATCAGGTGTAAATTCGGTCAGTTGGATATAACCCACATCATCGGCCAGCATGCCTGAGTAAGGGACATTGTTGATCTTTATTTTTTCTCTCTTAAACTCAAGATCGAATGGCTGATCTTGTCCGTACCTTTTAATCGAAAGTTTAACAGGCGTCCCCACTTGTCCTCGCATGAGGTGATTCGCTTCTTCCAGAGATAACTTGGAAAGCTCTATATCATCCATTTTTATCACTTCATCTCCTATTCGAAGACCGTTTTTGTACGCTGGGTAGTCTGCGTACACCATGGTTACCATAGTCTTTTTGTTAAATACCCTAGTCAAGGCTCCAATTCCGCCATACTGTCCTGTGTTCTGGGTTCGATAGTCTTCTACTTGATCCTCAGAGATGTAATTGGTATAGGGATCAAGCGAATTGAGCATTTGATCGATTCCGGTGTGAGCGATTTTCGTTGGACTGATGTCGTCTACGTAAAGCTTGTTTACTTCCTTAAACAAGGAGGCGAAAATGTCAATGTTCTTGGCGATTTCGAAATAGCGGTCGGCAGGAGAAAAAGCCAATACACAAAGTAAAACCAATGCCATTAGCGCAAAATGTACTTTCCTGATTCTTCTCATCTTTCTTGTCTACAAAAATTGAATGAGCAAAGTTAACAAGTTCTGATGCCTTTTGCGAATGGACAAAAACTGCTGCAATGAGTTTTAGAATTGGATAAGCTGCTGGTAGACTTTATGCATGGGAAGACCCATTACATTGAAGTAGCTTCCATTGATTCTTTCTATACCCACCATTCCCAACCAGTCTTGTGCACCATAAGATCCTGCTTTGTCAAAAGGTTTATAGGTGTCAATATAAAATTCAATCTCATCAGCGGTCAGCTTCGCAAAACTTACTTCTGTACGGTCGTCAAATGACACCATTTTGGTTTGGCTTAACAAGCAGACAGCTGTGATAACTCGATGGGTTGCACCACTCAAGAGGCTTACCATTTGGATTGCGTCTTCTCTATTTGCTGGCTTGTTGAGTATTTGATCACCCAGTATCACAACTGTATCTGCAGCAATGACAATCTCATCATTGATTTTGGCTGAAAGTGCTCTCGCTTTTTTTTCCGCCAAATAGATAGGTACCTGGTCATGTGGCATTGAAGCTGGAAATGATTCATCGATATCGGGCGAATCAATGGTGAACACAAAACCAGCTTCTTTCAGAAGAAATTGCCTGCGTGGTGAACTAGAAGCGAGAATAAGGGGGCGTTTTGGAGCGTTCATTGACTAGTAAAGAATTTTTACATGTTCCATGGTCACTTCGACCAACCCACCATGTTCCAAGCTTTTTATAATTTGATCAAATTTGCGCGCAAATAGATTGGTGAGTACACTTGTTTTTTGATTTCCAGTTCTTACAAAAACAACTTTGAACGGCTCTTTTTTCAAGATATAAGAATCGAAAAAGTCACTATCCTTAGTAATTACAATTCGCTTTTCTTGTATCGATAAGATTCGAATAGTATTGTCAGTAGTCAGATTTTTGTCGGGTAGCTGAGAAGTATGTACTGAGTCATGTCCTTTCTCGGTGAACAAAACACTCAAACCAAAAGGAAGTTGGGCGTCAACTAAAAAATTCATCTTTTCATTCAGCTTCTGGAATCGCTCCCTTCATTTTCATAACTCGATTTGCATAAGCAATGCATGCAAGAATATCGGATTCATTGAGATCTGGGAAAGACTTAATCAGGTCACTAATCGTGTCTCCACCAGCCAAATACTCTAATATACTTTCTACCATGTATCGAGTGTTTCTGATAGTTGGTTTACCGTGACAAACTGCAGGATTTAATGTAATCCTTGAAAGTAGATTTGTTTCCATATACCTAAAAATAGAAATTTTGATCTATAAGTTCAAAACGGACAATAAGAGGTGGTTTGAAATTCATCTTCTTTAATAGAACTAAACAGGAAACCGCTAATCACTTTAGGATAGAAATAGGTTGACTTTTGAGGCATTGTATATCTACTGGCACACACTTTCTTGATCTCTTCGATGCTCACTTCTTGTGTGATGATAGCCATTTGTTGCTCACCTTGATTCACTTTTGCCAGACAAACCGAAAAATTCCGCTCAAAGGAAATGTTGTCAGAACCGCGTTGGTCTTTACCAGGAATCCCAAGAATCCGTTCGATAATGAAATAATGCAGTACTGTCAGATCAAGGTTCTTTATTTCATCCGGAAAATGCCACGTCATTCGATGGATGACTTCGGGCTTCAGCCGAATTTTCAATGCATGATTTTTTAGAATGATACCAAACGCCCATTTTTTTCCCGTGATGATTTCATTCAGCGAATCTGGGTTTTCAATTACTTTGACTTCAAAGTCTGTCGATAATTTATTGATAACCTCAGTTTCATTAAAATCTTTTATTCCATTGATCAGCCGATGGGTGGGCAGAATGCGCAGGTCGCCCGCTTCCGTATTAGTCAAGTACATCAAATGAAAATGATAACCTTCTTTTCCTGTCGGATGCGGATTTATTTTTTCGAGCCGATGTTTTAGTTCCAATGAGCTCTCATATCGATGATGACCATCAGCTAAAATGATTTTTAACGGAGCGATCACATCGATGAACCGTTGGATAATTTTTGCATCCTGTATTACTGCTAACACATCACGCACACCCTGATAGTCTTCGGTTTCATAGATCGGCATCTGTATTGCCTCGTCCATGTATTTTTCAAGTTCAAACGTAGGTTCAGTATAGAGCCCATGCGTAGGACTTACATGTAGATCTGTTTTTTCTAGCAGTTCGACTCGGTCATTGACCGCTTTAGGTATAGTGTTCTCATGGCGAAGAATAACATTCTCCTTCCAGTCGTATGCCCGGATGTGACTAACAAACCCTTTTCGGCAAAAATCTTTTGACGAGCCTGCCAACTTAAAATATTGGTAGTACACATAAATTCCTGGAATCACATCTTGCTGGATTGTTCCATTTGTTTTCCATCGGCTGAGCAATTGTTTTGCTTTTTCAGCAGGATGTGAACCCTGTGGTACCGACAGGTGAATAGAGTTAAGTGGATTTTCGTAGAGTTTTTCTCGCTGTTTGTCAGAGACTACATCAAACAAGGGCGCGGTTACGTCTTCTATGTTGATACCGAGTGTTGACGCATATCGCCAAGCCCGAATAGGTTTTATTTCTGCCATCTCTACAACCTATTTTTTCTCCATTTGCTGGTAGTGGTTGATTGCGTTGCCTCGGTAGACACTTCAGCTTTAGATGCATTGATTACCTCGACAGCAAAGGCCGCAGCAAGAAGTTCCTCAACAGGGTCTTCCTTAGTGTTCAAATATTCAGGTTTGAAATGATTTTCAATAAATCGGGTATTGAAGTTGCCAGAACGG
Organism: Cytophagales bacterium; assembly: GCA_020402945.1. Classification (GTDB taxonomy): domain Bacteria; phylum Bacteroidota; class Bacteroidia; order Cytophagales; family Cyclobacteriaceae; genus ELB16-189. The sequence continues at coordinate 109,179 of JADBYQ010000016.1, forward strand.
AAAGCCTCATGCCCCATCACAAAATGACCAAAGCCCAGTGTAGTGGCAACCCCGCTTATTTCAAAATCCTCTATGGCTCGTTTCATTTTATCCATGGCCAATTCGCGTGTTTCTGCGTGTACGACAAGTTTGGCCAACAACGGATCATACTGGACCGGAATAGTCATCCCCTCTTCAAAACCTCCATCTACTCGTACACCATGTCCTTGCGGCACGCGATAGGTTTGCAATGTTCCTATATCGGGCAAAAAATTATTCGTAGGGTCTTCTGCACACACCCGCACTTCAATGGCGTGTCCGTGGATGGCCAGGTCTTCTTGCGTGAATGGGAGTTTCTCTCCTTCTGCTATTTTGATTTGCAACTTTACGAGATCCAATCCGGTGATCATTTCGGTGACGGGGTGTTCTACCTGGAGGCGCGTGTTCATCTCTAAGAAATAGAAGCTCATGTCTTCATCAAGAATAAACTCGATGGTGCCCGCATTGTAATAGTTGGCCGCTTTTGCTGCGTTTACGGCTGCCTCTCCCATTTTTTTTCTAAGCTCTGGAGTCAACACAGAAGAGGGCGCTTCCTCAACTACTTTCTGATGTCTTCGTTGGATGGAACACTCGCGATCAAATAAATGAACCACATTTCCATGTTGATCTCCAAAAATCTGGAATTCAATATGGCGGGGTTTCATAATATACTTCTCGATAAACACGGATCCATCCCCGAACGCAGAGGTTGCTTCGCTGATGGCTCGTTCCATTTGATTTTGAAAATCCGCCTCATTCTCTACTACCCGCATCCCTTTACCACCGCCACCCGCGCTGGCTTTAATTAGAATCGGATAACCAATCTTTTTTGCAATGTCTTTTGCTTCCGCGATATCTGTAATTGCTGTTTTGGTACCGGGTACCAACGGCACATTGAATTTTGAAACAGCCTCCTTTGCCGCCAATTTGTCGCCCATGGTTTCCATGGATTTGGCCGAGGGTCCGATAAAGATGAGACCCTCCTTTTTTACCAAATCAGCAAATTCTTCATTCTCCGAAAGGAATCCATACCCAGGATGAATGGCGTCTGCTCCAGATTTTTTTGCAACGGCTATAATCTTGTCCTTTCTCAAATAAGATTCCGAGGAGGGTGGTGGGCCGATACAGAACGCTTCATCAGCAAAACGCACATGCATGGCATTGCGGTCGGCCTCGCTAAACACGGCCACGGTTTTGATGCCCATTTCTTTGGCGCTTCGCATAATCCGAAGCGCTATTTCTCCACGATTTGCGATCAGGAGTTTATCGATTTTTTTCATGTGTATTTCTTTGTTTTGATTTTTTCGTTTTCGGTTCAATTTGTTATGGTTCTGACGTAGTCTCCCTTACCCAAAGTGGGTTCGGTATTGATTTCAATAATAATAACAGTGTTAAGAGAGTAAATTTTCAT
>JADBYQ010000017.1 GCA_020402945.1 Cytophagales bacterium
GGAAAGAGTAAAAACAAAAAGGGAGCTTAGCTCAGCTGGTTCAGAGCATTCCGCTTCTGGCGGAAGGGTCGGATGGAAAGAGTAAAAACAAAAAGGGAGCTTAGCTCAGCTGGTTCAGAGCATTCCGCTTCTGGCGGAAGGGTCGGATGGAAAGAGTAAAAACAAAAAGGGAGCTTAGCTCAGCTGGTTCAGAGCATCTGCCTTACAAGCAGAGGGTCGGGGGTTCGAACCCCTCAGCTCCCACTAAAAAAGAGGCTGTCTCAAAAGGGCAGCCTCTCAATTTTTTTCTTCGTTTTTGACTCAAATTCGAAGCTAATTTTTCAAAAAATTGACTTTTGAGACAGCCTCTTTTTTATTTCGATGGATGCCTATTTCTATATCCTGTTTTCTCCTAAAGCCAACAAATTCTATGTTGGCCATACCACAGAGTCAACCGAGGAACGCACAAGAAAACACAATTCAAATCACAAGGGCTTTACAGGGAGATATCAAGATTGGACCTTGGTCTATCAAGAAACTTTTCCATCTAAACAACTGGTCTATGCGAGGGAGCGAGAAGTGAAATCGTGGAAAAGTAGACTGCGAATTCAAAAACTCATTGATGGTTCAAAGCATCCCGCCTCTTAGGCGAGAGGGTCGGGGGTACGAACCCCTCAGTTCCCACACTGAAAATGAAGCCGTTACAAAAAGTAATGGCTTTTTTTTATGAATTCGGTTTACACAAAAGCATACACAATTGTTTTATAAGGGAAATGCATTTTGTTTTTCGGGTGATTGAGATCTCAATTTATCACTGAATTTTAAAACAGAATTCATTTTGTGCTATTCCTCTTAAAATTCTCTGCCTGCTCAAATATCTCTACATACACCTCATCTCTTTCCACTGGTGGGTAACCAAACTCATCTAAGAGCAGGATCAAACCTACTTTTAATGCGGATTTGATGTCGTCTCTTTTATTCCAATCCGGGAATTTGGCTTGAGCGTCAACAAGGTCTTTAACTGCTTTTGCCAGTTCAATTAATTTATCTTCTGGATAGTTGAAATCGTATTTGATGCAGAGGTCTTTGAGGATGTCGTAAAATGCCTTTTCTTCAAAGCCGATACCGAGGGCATCGCCCGCTGAAAACTCTTTGTGTACTTCCCAGATTAAGTTGGTGAGTTGCTCAGCCATTTCTTCATACACTTCACTTCGTAGAATATCGCTTTCGTCACGTTGGTTGTAGCGTTCTACCAAGGCTTGCATTTTCTTGGTGAAGTCAATTCCTCGTACCCTATTCACTTTGCGCATCTCTCCGATCACTTTGGCAAGTAGTTGTTGAAGCAATTTGATTTTAGTGTTGGGTAACTTGATCTTATCAATCTTTGCTAGATAGTCTTCATCAAAAATGTCTTGTTCCGTTTCGGCCTCGTCACCCATTTTGAAAATCTCCTCTACCCCATCACTTTGCAGAGCGTCCTTTATCATCTCGCGTACTCGGGCATTCATCTGGGCAGTATCTGGAGCGTTGCCCTTGGTGAGTTTGAAAACAATGGAACGAACGGCCAGATAAAAATGTGTGTAGTCTCTTTCCGACTGCGTTAGTTGCTCGCTTCCAGCACAAATATCATAAGCGGCTTTTAGTCGCTTCACCAAGCCCATAAACCGGGTTTCAAGGTCTTTCGTCTGTTGCACATACTCGGCAGCAAAGTTTAAAGTATTCAATTGTTGAAGGGTGGTGCCTTTGAAATATTTTGAGTTGTCGAATGTATGAAACAATTTCGCCAGCAAGTCTAAATGGTTCCTAACAACGGAGATCGATTCAGCAATGTCTTCAAAATTATTTTTATCTCCTTCGCTGTATTTCTTCAAAGCAAGATTCATCTGCTTCTTTATGCCGATATAGTCCACTACCAATCCCTTGTTCTTACCTTCAAACTTTCTGTTTACCCGCGAGATGGTTTGAATTAAGTTGTGTTGCTGTATCGGCTTATCAATGTAGATGGAATCAAGGAACGGCACATCAAAGCCCGTTAGCCACATATCTACTACAATAGCGATTTTAAAATTGGACTTCTCGTTTTTGAATTGCCTGTCCAGTTCTTTGCGGTATTCTTTTGTACCCAACAGATCGTATAACACCTTCGGATCGTCTTGACCGCGTGTCATAATCATTTTTATTCTCTCGATGGGTTTTAATTCACGCTTGTCCTTATCTGTAAGCTCAACGCCTTCTTCGGCTGCTCGTACTTCATTCCATAACGGACGCAAATCAACGATGTTCTTGTAAAGCTCATAAGCGATTTCGCGTGTGCTGCATACAAACATGGCTTTACCTTTCACGGTAGCACCTTCGGAAACTCTATTGTCATAGTGGGTTACAAAGTCTTCGGCTACGGCTTTCAGCCGTTTAGGATCGCCAAGGATGGCGTACATGTTGGCAGTTTGTTCTTTGCTTTGCTCAACCTGATATTCGTTCGCTCCTGCCTCAGCAGCTTCTTCGTAATACTTTTCAATTTTCTCTAACTCACTATTTTTTAAAGCGACTTTTGCCGCCCTTCCTTCATATACGATTCGAACCGTAATTTCATCCCTAACGGATTCAGTCATGGTGTAGGTATCTACTACCTTGCCGAACACATCAAGGGTCGCATCAATTGGCGTACCAGTGAAACCTACAAATGTTGCTTCGGGCAATGACTTGAGTAGATAGTGAGCAAACCCATAGGTTTTGGTTACATCTTTTTCAGTAACCTTCACTTTCTGATCGAGGTTTACCTGACTTCGATGTGCTTCGTCTGAGATACAAATAACATTGCTACGATTTGTGAGTAGCTCTGTGTCTTCGGTAAACTTATGAATAGTAGTAAGAAAAACTCCTCCGCTTTGTCTGCCTTGTAAAAGTTCTCGCAGTTGGGCGCGACTCTCGACACTTATTACTGTATTATCACCTATGAAGCTCTTGGCATTTGTAAACTGACCCGAAAGCTGATCATCCAGGTCAGTGCGGTCGGTAATTAATACAATCGTTGGGCTTTCGAAATACTCACTTTTCATTAACAGCCGTGTGAGATAGAGCATAGTGAAACTCTTACCACAGCCAGTGGCTCCAAAGTAAGTCCCTCCTTTTCCGCTTCCTTCTGGCTTTTGAGCCTTCTTTATGTTTTCATACAGACTCCTTGCGGCATAGTACTGCGGATACCGGCACACAATCTTTTCATCTTTCTTACTGCTATCAGGTATGTAAATGAAATTGCGGATAATGTCACGCAGCCTGTTCTTATGAAACATTCCCTGTACCAAGGTGAACATGCTATCAATGCCATCTACGTCTTTGGCTAATCCTGCCACTCGTCTCCAGGCATAAAAGAAATCATAAGGCGCAAAGAACGAACCTGCTTTATTGTTGACGCCATCGCTGATTACACAAAACGTATTGTATTTAAACAGTTCGGGTATATCTCTGTGATAGCGTAGGGTCAGTTGATTGAAGGCATCAAAAATGATGGCTTCTTCGCGCACGGCACTTTTAAATTCAAATACCACGAGTGGCATACCATTGATATAAACGATACCATCAGGTATGCGCTTTTCTGAACCTACAATTTCAAGTTGGTTTACAAACTTATAAATGTTGTTGTCTTTACCATATTTCTCTTCGGCTTCTGCGGCTATCGTTATTAGGTGATCTGCTTCTGCCTGCGCTGAAGTTCTTGCAGACAAGTCTGGTTGTTTGTGTTTGTTTAAGCCAGTATAATCGATGAGCTGAATGTAAATATCCTTATCGTTTCGGTTTTCTCTTTTGAGTATAAACCCATCCGAAAGCATTTTTAAAAATGTTTTGTTGCTCTCGTAAAGATCAGAAGCTGATAACGATTTGAGTTGAAGAATAATGGAGTTAGCTTCGTTGAATGTGATACTTTCCTCTTCATATTGGGAAAGTAGAAAACCTCTCAAGTCTTCTTCGATCAGCACCTCATCCGGCTTGCGCACAATGGACTCACCGAAGTAGTGCGGATAGCCTTCCTGCGCCAGCAGTTCAATGAAAGTTTGCTCTAATTTTTCTTCTGTGAATTTCATTTGCTATCCATTATTTCCCAATGCCCACCAAGCTTAGGGCCTTTTCTCTCTATTATTCCGGCTTCTTTTAATTTGGCGATATATTTCTCTACTGTTCTCGATGTTTTTCCTACTTCTTCGGCAATTTGCTCTGAAGTGAATTCTGGATGGGCAACAATGACATCAAAAGCTCGGGCTACCTCTTTTCCGAATTCCTTCCGAATTCTTTCCGAATTCTTTCCGAATTCTTTCCGAATCTCTCCCGAACCCTCGGGGTTGGTAATCTTAAATATAGTAACAGAAACGCCTCCGCTTGCTTCTTTAATTTCCGGCTCTGGCAACTCAGCTTCTTTGCACGAGTTAATGATCTTCAATGTTCCTCGTCCCCATGTATCAATGTATCCGGCTTTAAAGCAAGCCTCAGCAATCTTCGGATTTCGTGGGCGTGAGTTGTGCTCGCTTTTTAAATCTTCCAGACTAAGACCATTAGGCAATAGGCCTTCATTCCAAATGGATAGCTTATTATCAAATACACGAATCTGAACTGACGCGCCCATGTAGGTGCGGTGAACCAATGCGTTCAAAAGCATTTCGCGCAGCGCGGCTACAGGGTATTCTCCTTTTTCTATCCGTTGCAAACCCGCAAAGTCAATAGACCTTGTTAAGAATTTGTAGTTGAGTTGTACGGGTACTTCGTTAAGCAAGTGCACCAGGTTACCCTCAATCACTTCCTGAAATTTTAAATCAGCAGCATCGTTGCCAAAGCGACCAATCTTAACTTGTATGTTTGGATAAAACTGGTTGGGGTCTTTTCCAAAAAGAATAAGTGCAGCTCTCTTCAGTTTGTTGCCTTCAGTAAGGCGAAGCTTTTCTAAAACTTGCAGTGTAGTCAAGCCCTCTGTTTCTGGCGTGCGGCCTAGTGCCTTGCCTTCCTGAATAAATTTTTGAAGGATGTCTTCGTCAACGTCATTAATGGAGGCACCTTCCTCTATCACATCATCCCAGGTTTTACCGGCTTTCTTTAACAGGAATTCATTCAGTTAAACTCCTGTTAATTCCAGCTTCGTGCTGCCTGAACGATAGTAATAACGACCCCGAAGTGAAACCGGCACCGAGTAAGGATTTACCTTTATTTCAATGTATTTGCTACCCGCTTCTTCTTGCAACTGCACATCGCAAATGATGCCCATGGTGTTGCGTATTTTTTGCGGAATGCTTTCTAGCAACAATTTGCAATCTGCCAGGCCAACAACATTTCCATTATCATCTTTACCAATATAGATTATGCCACCAATCGCGTTGGCAAAGCCACATACCCACTTCAGATAATCATCATCCCAGCTTTGCTTGTATTCTATGTTTTGGCTCTCAGGCATTTTCCAATTTTTCCTCGGTGAACTTCATTTATTGGGTATTTTAATGTTCTACTCAATCCCCACTAATCGTTCTCTAATCATTTTTAAAATTTCTAACACAGAATCATCTGGTGGCAAAATACCATATACCAACGTTTTAAAATCATTGTTGTAAGTGGCTTTTAGCTCATTCCAAACATTATCTAAATCTTTAAATATTAAGGCCTCATTAGGATGATGAGCTAACCACTCATTACTGTTTTTGTAACTAACAACATCATCGTTGGCCACCTTTAGCAGTAGTTTTGGAAATTCATTTGATTGAAAATAGCTTAAAAACTCTTGCTGCAGTAATAACTGATGTAAATCGTAGGTATGTCTTATCTTGTTCTTCAAATCATCAATAGGGTCTTCGACATACGAAAACCTTACTAAGCTCATGATCTTTTCACATAATGTTCTTACTGGTTCCAACACTCGCACATCAAAAGGCATTAATCCATTCGCTTCGGCCATAGCTGCTTGATTATTTGTCAGCATCATTTCACCTACAAACGAATTCAGTTGCTTAGTGGTGTAGGGTTCAAAATAGCCTAACCAAGTTGCCTCCACTACAATCACATCGCGCACCTGACCATAACTGCCTTTGAATTCCTTATTGTAAGTATGTGCGGTTTTCCGGTTCATTCCCATTTTTTGAGTGAGCCCTTCGATATCAACTTCTGGAAGAACGGCACTCACCACGTCACTGATGGTTTTGATTTTGGTAGTCATCTTGTTATTTGACTCACCTTCACGTCTTACTACAACCAAGTCAATGTCTTCTGAAAAGCGATCTATCGTTTTGTAACACTTTGATAAAGCTGTACCTCCTTTGAATACGGTATCTGCTCCGATTTCATGAATGAAAAGAGTATGGAGTACATGGGTAACCCAATAATCTTTCTCGATATATTCCGGAGGCAAGTTCATTCGCTGTGCGGTAAATCGAATCGCATCACGAAATAACGCTGTATTTTCGTGTAGCTTCATCTGATGTACCAATTGCTTTTTGTGGGTAACTCACTGTCTTTTATTGCCAGTTTTATAGTAGTGAGTGGATTTAAACTCTCTTTTAATTTATCCAATCGTTTCTCTTCATAGCCGTTGTTTTGCAGTATGGCACCCACTAATGCTCTTACTCGGGAAGGATAAAGTAAGGCATACTTCATCAGGAAGTCGGTTTGCTTTTCGTTGAGCTTCTTCAAGATAACGCTTAACCTGCGAACGGCCTGAGCCACCGGACAATCCGGAATACGTTTGATGTCTTTAAGCGCATCCAGAATTTCTAAAATTTCATAGTTGTTGTCTGTTACTTCGGTATAGCTTTTTACCGGTGTGGCTTTGAGTGAGCCTCTGTTGATGGCAATACGTTTGCCTCTGCTTGCAATTTTAATATGAAAAGCCATTTGGGTTGTTAGGCCCAACCGATTATACAATGAAGTACCCGTTTCGTATGCCACCCGCTTACCGTTTTCAAACAAATAGGGGCGTAACAATTCTCTGTAGTCGGGTTTTAATTCTCCGAAAACCGTTTGTTCTGGCTTGTAAAAAATACCTTTTGAAACCTTTTTCAGAACTCCCTCTTTTTGCAGTCGCTCCAATGCCTTGGCAGCCGTGGTGTACTCCGCTTTGGCAATGCGTAAATCAACATACCCAAAAGTTTTTCCTTCAGGTAACTGCCTGATTATCTTGCGTATTTCTGTTGCCAATGCCATAAATGCAAAGGTAACACTTATTCGCTAATGTCAAGTTTATGGAGCCGAAAACTTGACATCATTAACCTTCTATGGTCGCTAATTTTGAAAGAAGCAAATCTTTAAGTTCCGTTAGCTTTTGGTTTTCTTGGTTCTTAATTTCAATTTCTTTCATTATCGTTTTTGCAACTTTATCAAACTTCATTTGCAATTCTGATGGTGGCAGTAATGCGTCTTGAAAGTATAAATCACCAGTTGTAATCATAGATTGTGCAGAACCACTATCTAACGATTTCAAATCTGAATTCCTTAAATAGTAATAGAGATACATTTTTGAAATGGTAGGTTTATCTACTTCAACTACAATACTAAGATTTGTGATGTATGAAAATCTGGGAGATAATCTTACTTCACCTGTTCCGCTTACACCTCGACATAAAACTAAAATTTGTGGCTCTTCATACATATACTCTGAATAATATCCACGAACTCCGTATCCAGAGAATACTGGATATCCTTTTTCTAAAAACAACTCTGAGTCAAGCATTTTTCCATACTTCATCTTGGTGAATTTCTCTAACTTTTCAAAACTCCAACCCTCAGGCAACTTCTCCAAATCAATACCCTCCACAAACCACTGCTTGTAAATAGCTTGTGCCGTTTCTTCAAGTTTTTGTATCAATTGTTGGTTTAGGGCTATGCGGTTTTGGATAACATTATATTCTTTTACAATCTCTCTTTGTTTGGTGATGGAGGGTATCGGTAATGCCACCTGACACATTTGTTCGTATTCAAAGAATTCGTGAGCACTACCATGACTTTTTAACCTTGCATATCGGTCAAACTCAGGTCTGCGAAACCACATCATTAAATATTCCGAGTTCAATATGTTTTCATCCTTGCTTCTGAAAATACGATATGAAGGAGAAACAATACAATCATTCCCTTGCCTTAGAGCAATTGAAATTTTGTCTCCGTTTCGAGTGGTTGCTCTGTTATATGCAAACTGATTGGTTCGCACAATTCGGTAGGTTTGTAAATCAATATCAATTGTATTTGTATGCGAATTTTGAAAAAACTTTTGGTTGCTGATACCCAAAAGTTCTTTGACTTCCATTCCATCATTTAACTGATTGGCTGGCTCAATGTATGTTCCAAGTAGCTTATAACTTGATTTCATAACCCAACTCTTTAAATACGGTTAGTAAATCATTTCTGCTCTGAGTTTCTGCTTTCAGCAAGTTGGCGAACTCGCTTTTCAAGAGGTTCATTTTGTCGTCAAAGTCAATGTTCTCATCACGGTTTACAAACTCTATGTATTTACTTGGAACGAGTGAAAAGTCCTTTTTCTCAATTTCCTCAATTTTTGCTGAATAACAGAATTCAGGAATGCTCTCTATTTCGGTTTGTTGCCACTTGTGGAAAGTATTTGCAATATGCTGTATTGTTTCATCTGAAAACTGAACGAACTTTTTCTCAAATGGCACACCCGATTTTCTTAAATCAAAGAACAGGATTTCCTTCTCTCTGTTTCTGAAATGACGCTTTTCACTTCCGACTGCTCTTACCTGCTCTTTCTTGTTTTTATTAATAATCCATAGTGAAACACTAATGTCGGTAGTGTAAAACATTGAACTAGGGAAAATCAAAATAGCTTCCACCAAATTATTTTCAATCAGCTTTCTGCGGATTTTGTATTCTTCGCCCCCGCCACTTAACGCACCGTTGGCCAGAATGAAGCCCGCCACACCATTATCGGATAGCTTGGAAACAATATTCAATATCCAAGCATAATTGGCGTTGCTCTTGGGTGGCACGTCATAGCCTTTCCAGCGCGGGTCGTCTTTCAATTCATTTTCTGCCCGCCAGTCTTTTTGGTTAAAAGGTGGGTTGGCCATAATGTAATCAGCCTTCAGGTCTTTGTGCTGGTCGTCCTGAAAAGTATCGGCTGCCTTCTCACCCAGGTTGCCGCTTATGCCGCGGATGGCCAAATTCATCTTTGCCAGTTTGTAGGTGGTGTTGGTGTATTCCTGCCCGTAGATGGAAATCTCTTTTTTGTTGCCGTGGTGGTTTTCAATAAACTTAATGGACTGTACAAACATACCGCCTGAGCCACAGGCAGGGTCGTAGATAATGCCTTTATACGGCTCAATCATTTCGGCAATGAGGTTTACAATGCTTTTGGGCGTGTAAAATTCTCCTTTACCCTTGCCTTCGGCCAATGCAAACTTGCTGAGGAAGTATTCATACACACGGCCAACAATATCCTGCGCTTTGTCTTTGATAGTATCAATATCATTGATGGTATCAAGCAAAGAAGCGAGTTTGGTGATGTCCAAACCCAAACGAGAAAAGTAATTGTCGGGCAAGGCGCCTTTCAATGCTTTATTGTTCTTCTCAATATTGTGCAGGGCAGTGTCAATCTTTAATGCGATGTCGCTCTGCTTAGCGTTTTTGATGATGTAGCTCCAGCGCGAGATTTCATCGAGGAAGAATACGTTGCTGGCATTGTAGAAGTCTGGCATCTCCGCATATTTCTCTTTGCCATCGGCAATGAGTTTTTTCCGGTGTTCTTCAAACTTGTCGCTGGCGAACTTTAGGAAGATCAGTCCTAACACCACGTGCTTGTATTCAGCAGGCTCTACGCTGCCGCGCAGCTTGTTGGCGCTATCCCACAGGGTAACTTCAATACTTTTCTCTTTGAGTTCTTTTTTGGCCATTCTCGGTAGTTATCAATAATTAGATTCTGGTCGGCATTTGACGCCCTTAACTTGTGAAATAGCTGAAATTTACGCCATAAAAAGCTCTTAAAAAACGTGGTTTTTCCCCTTTTTTATAATGAAAAAAATGTGAGAAGAAGCCCGTGCGTGTCGGTAGCGTTGGAGAACTTGAGATCACAAACTGTGCCGTCAAGTTGGGGAGGCCTCTTCTTTGGAGGGGAGTTCAAACATGAAATCAGGTGGGAAGCGATTCAGATTTCTTTTTACGGCCTGTTTAATTGTTCTTGGTCTCAACTTAGTAAAGTTCGGCAAGGTCTGCATCCAGCACGACTCTAGGGCTTTAATTTTTCCAATAAACTTGTTAATAGGTTTTTTGCCTACCAGGTAGTAGCTTTCAAATTCTTCGAAGCCCTCAAAATATCCCTCCTGCTTATCTGCCCAATCAACACGCCATTTTCAACAACAGGCAATCGCCTGACCGGGCTATTAAGAAACTCATTCGCAGCAGCAACAATATCACTGCTTGATTCAACGGTTTTCACTTTGGCCGTCATGTAATCTGACACTTTGCGCGAAGAGGAAGGGAGGTTGTAATAAGCCTGATCTACAATAATGCGAAGGCAATCTTTTTCAGATATAATGCCCACCAATTTTCGGTTTGTGTCCAGCACAGGTGCTCCCGATATGCCTTTAGCGATAATAATATCGATGACCTCTTCGATACTTTGATCCGGCTTGAATGTAATCAAGTCACTCGCTCTTACCATGTATTTGGTAACGAGCTCATAAGTTGGTTGCTCGGCCGCAATTTGCTCTTTAGACTTCATCTCAGGCTTAAAATTCATGACTAGACGGATTAAGGTGAAACATCACTACACGAAAATGTGCTGCGTTGAAAGAATCGGGTGAATCTCGCACAGCCCCTGCTTAGGTGAGGTGAATATACCAAAAATACGAACAGGTGCAAATAGGGAACGAGCCTGATTTCAGCTTACCAAGACAAAATCAAATCATTTCTGAAGAGTAATTTGACCAAGATGCGAAGCTTTGTGAGTAACCCGGCTCAGCAGCACATTTAACTTGTTGCGTTGCGGCTCCTTCTTAAAATCTTCTTCAGACGCTGCCGTATGGCGCTGCAACCAATCACTTTCTGACATTGCCTTGAAGTGCTGATCAAGCGCGTTGGCAATGGCATTCCACTTCTCGATTAGTTCTTGCCTTGTTAAATGTCCTGATTGGTTTGAACCGCGCTCGTGATGATAAATTTTTGCCAATTCTGGATGAATTCGCTCGCCAATTCCAAGTAATGGCAATAATGCATCATCTGTATCGGCTAAATGTCCGAACAACCAGGAGGGAGAATTGCCACCGGGTATCACAGGGGTATTAAAATTTTCTTCGCTAACGGTATTCAGCATTTTTAACATTCTGCGGTTGTAGCTGTCCCATTGCAATAAACAGATTTGTATGGTTGTCATGGCATGTTTGTTTTTTTGGTTGAGGGAAGAACAGTTGACCACACAAGAAGGTTCACCTCGAAAACAGATTTGGTTTCTGATGACGATTTCCGTGATAGTTTTCTACCTTTGACTTCTCACTTGAAATGAGCCATACAATTATGAACAAAACAAAACTGATCATCAACAATAACGGATCTATTAAAATCGAAGGTGATTTTGAAATTGTCGATACCAACGGAAATGCATACGGTTTACAGGGACGCACAGTCGTCTCTCTTTGTCGTTGTGGTTTATCAGCCAACAAACCCTTCTGTGATGGAGCACACAAAGAGAAATTTGCACATGAGGCTGTAGCATTCGAATTACCTCCTCGCAAAGTGTAGCTTTCCTGCTTTTCTTTATTTCGAGTCGCTACGGTATACATCTTGTATTTCGGGTAAAAAGCATATTTTTGCGCCCCAATGAAGAAAATCATAGAGTCAAGGAAACTGCTGGGTGTAGCGAAAGAGGTAGAACTGAAAGAATTGAAATCCATTTACCGGAATTTCATGAAAGACTGGCATCCGGATAAAATACAGGATGACCCACAAGCAAAACTTCACGCAGAAGAAAAAAGCAAGGCATTTATTGAAGCGTACCACCTATTGGTGAGCATAGCTCCAGAGACACGCGAGCAGCAACTAGCGCAATATACAGAGGTGATCACCAATTCAAAGATGATCGACTTTGTGTACAAGGCGCAAACACTGGAAGTTCGCTTTGCCGATGGCAGCCGCTATGAATACTTTGGTCTTCCTCATAGCATCTACAACAAATTGGTCAACTCCGATACGCCAGATCGCTTTGCCAGAAGGCATATCTATCATTCTTTTGTGTATCGAAAAGTGAGCAAGGCTTCGGAGGAATAATTCAAGACCTAAAATAGAAATCTACTTTTGTGTCCTTGGCGCCAAGAGAAGATAGATAGTCAACTATCGGCTTTGCGTCCATCCCTCCTTTTTGCGCATGATGTAGCATGGTAAAGCCGTGTGGCCCTTTCGAGTTAAGAAGGCCGGGGCTAATGGTAAGAACATTTCTAACTACCTCCAGATGCCCAAGCATGCAAGCCAAGTAGATATTATAGCGGGCACCTTTGCCAATCAAATAGTGTGCAATGTCTTTATTACCCACATGCCCTGCCGCTTCTATGGCTGATTCAAAATCCCCACCACCCCAATCATAGGAACAGTGCAAAAGCAGATGGTCGCTTTCAAGCATTTCCTTTACGCGATCTAATTTGCCATGTGCTGCCGAGACAAACTCCTTCACCAAGTCTATTTTCATTGGTGCTGGTTTCTCCTGAGCAGCAAAACCTGTTATCGATGGTAAGGCAACCAACCCACTTGCACCTAAGAAGGCACGTTGAATAAATTGATGACGAGTAAGAGAATTCGCTTTTGTCATAAGGAGTTTTGTCTAACTTCCCTGCCAAAACGAGGCATCGCTAATAGCGTTGGCTTATTGTGTTGAATGGGGCAACGGAACCAAGAGAGGTAAAAACTTGAATTTTTCATTGGGAAACATGCAATTTTCGCATTGGTAAGAACATAGGTTTCGCATTCATTTTCCCTATGAAGATCCGTTTCTTCGAAATATTTTTCTTCACATGATTCTAGCAAGGGAAAGTAATTTCTCCTATGAAAAGCTTGCTTGCACGCTTTTGTTTTAGCTTTAGCTTGCCAGACCGAAGTGACTGTAAACCTCACACTTAGCATTCGAGGCACCAATCAAAACAGTTACCACAAAACGAAATGTTAGTGCTTTTTCATAGGAGGAAATCGTTTTGTTGTTGTTATCCAATAGCGAATTTCCCTATGAGAATTTGGGATTACTCGTTTTTTTCACCTTACTTCGCATTCGATTAAAAAAACTAAACGCTATGGCAAAAACAGCAGTAAAGAAAACAGCTAAGAAAGCAGCTCCTAAAAAAGCAGCTAAGAAAGCAGTAAAGAAGGCGGCTAAGAAATCTGCCCGCAAACCAAATGCAGCCTTCATGGCTCCTTTAAATTTGAGCGATGCATTGGCAGCGGTAGTAGGCAACAAGCCACTTCCTAGAACTCAAATCATCAAAAAGATTTGGGAGTACATCAAGAAGAATAAACTTCAAGACAGCAAGAACAAGAGAATGATCAATGCTGACGAAAAGTTGAAAACACTTTTCGCTGGTAAAAAACAGATCTCTATGTTTGACTTAGCGAAGATTGTGAACAACAATGTGAAGTAATTCTTTCTACCTATTGAAAAAGCGAGCTGATGTAAATTAGCTCGCTTTTTTTGTGCCTACTATTTAACTGAATTCTCCCCGCCTCCATTTCTTTATCGCTAGGGTAAAAACAAACTCTATTTCAACCGAATTCGGTAATTTTTCTTTCTGAATAGTCTAAAAATCACCCAATATTTTTAAATATTTATGAAAAATTAGCAAAGTAGCTTTTATGAAGAAATCAGTCATTTACTTGGTGTTGTTACTCACCATTAGCATTCTGGCTTTGTTTGTCCCAGCCGTGCCAGCCACGATACCTACTGAAGGAATCAACGCAGGTGATGTTGCCTGGATGCTTACCGCCTCTGCGTTGGTATTGTTAATGACGCCCGGGCTCGCCTACTTCTATGGTGGCATGATTGATACCAAGAATATGATCTCCACCATGCTCCAAAGTTTTATCGCCATGGGGGTGATTAGCGTACTATGGATTGTAGTTGGTTTCAGCCTCTCATTCGGTGACTCGATTGGTGGCTTCATTGGCAATCCTTCTACTTTTTTTATGTTTAAAAATGTGTTGGATGGAAAGCACTGGTCTCTTGCCCCGACCATTCCTCTCGTGCTCTTTGCGTTCTTCCAGTTGAAGTTTGCCATCATCGCACCTGCATTGATCACAGGTACTTTCGCTGAGCGGATTCGGTTCAAGTCATATCTAATTTTTCTCGTGCTGTTCTCGCTGTTCATCTATGCGCCTCTAGCACACTGGACGTGGCACCCAGAGGGTTTTCTCTTCAAACTCGGTGTGTTAGACTTTGCTGGGGGAACTGTAGTTCATATGTCAGCAGGATTTGCTGCGTTGGCAGCAGCGATCTACCTACGAAAGCCTTCGTCATCTGAGCGAAAAGAAGCCCATGCGCCTGCCAATATTCCATTTGTGTTGTTAGGCACAGGCTTGCTTTGGTTTGGCTGGTTTGGTTTTAATGGCGGAAGTGCTTTTAGCGCTGGTACGTTGGCAGCGTCTGCATTTGCTACCACCAATACAGCGTCTGCCGCTGCGGGCTTATGTTGGGTACTGGTAGATGTCGTCAGAGGCAAAAAGCCATCTGCTTTGAGTTTTTGTATTGGCTCAGTAGTCGGCCTGGTAGCAATCACCCCTGCATCAGGATTTGTTACGATTCCCTCCAGTTTATTCATTGGCACGATGGCAAGTTTAATTAGCAACTTGGTCGTTCATTGGACATCAAAGACTTCTTTGGAAGATACGCTAGATGTATTCCCCTGCCATGGAGTGGGCGGTGCCGTGGGAATGCTAATGACCGGGCTCTTGGCGCACACAACTGTCAACGGAGCCAACACTACTGGCAATGGTCTTCTCTTTGGTGAGTTTGCACTTTTCAAGGCGCACCTCATTGGGCTTGTCGTGGCTATTGCATTTACACTTGTCGGTGCCTTAGTGATTTTGAAAATTACTGATTTGCTGTCGCCCCTTACGGTAAGTGACGAAGAGCAACGCATTGGATCAGACATGAACCAACATGGCGAAAAAATGCATTCACTGGATTTGTCTGCGAGTCGCGAGGCTCAATAACTCACCAGGCTGACTACTATTTTTGGGGGGAGTTTTGAAATAGATCAATAACCTCATCAAAACTTATCCAATAGATGTTTCCTGCCCCGTTTAAGGTGCCGCTACTTATTTCTTTGATTTGTTTGTAACTGGTTTTTATTTCGAATGACATAGGCAGAGGATTTCGTTCGCTAGTAAAGAATAAAATCTTTTTGTCTGGACTTAGATAAGGGCAATAATCTAATCGATTGGAGTTTAACGTGGTTAGATTTTTTGAAGGCAGCCATTTGCCCTTGTCATCCTTCACGCTCATATATAAATCGCCTCGACCTTTATCATCTTTTCTACCATAACTGGTATAGAGAATAAATTCTTCATTGGGATCTACAAAGGCGTTGAACTCGTAACTTTTTGAATTTACTGCGGTGTCCAAGGGAATTGGCTTCTCAAAGTGATCGGCACTCCACTGCGCTATAAAAATATCTTCTTTGCCGATACCTTCTTTATATTGAGCGGTAAAGTACAAGTTTCCACTTTTGGTAATGGAAGGATAAAACTCATCTGATTCGGTGTTGATAGTGTTTCCAAGATTTTTTGGCTCACCCCACGTTTTGCCTGTTCGCTCAACCACCCAAATGTCGAAGTCTTTAGGCTTATTTCCTGCAAGTGGCCGATTGGATGCGAAGTACATTTTGTTCCCATCGGCACTAAAGGCAGGTTCCAGGTCACTAAACTTCCCAACGAAAGAAACGACCTCAGGCGTTGACCATCCCTTTTCCCCAAGCGTTGAGAATACAATCGTTTGGAAAGAAGATTCAGGTGTGGAGATTGTATAGTAAATTTCCCTACCATCGGATGAAATAGCAAAGTCTCGTTCATTCATGGATGTCGAGATAAACCCTTCTGCAAAAAGAGTCGCCTCAGTCGGAGGGTTTTTTAAATCGATTTGTGTTTGATCCGACAGAAAATAAATGGGAGTTAGGAAAATCAGCAAGGGAATAGCGTTTTTCATTTATAGTTGGTTTCGAATACTTCAATGTATACGAGTTAAATTGATTTTGGATCACATTTCCTTCACAGAACAAATCTGATGTTTCAAAACATAATACTTCTTACTTTTGAGTAGCCATGAATCGTCTCGACCGACTTACCTCCATCTTAATTCAGTTACAATCCAAAAAGATTGTAAAAGCTTCAGAAATAGCTGACCGTTTTGAAATTAGTTTGCGTACTGTCTATCGCGATGTAAAGTCGTTAATGGAAGCTGGTGTACCCATTGGCTCGGAAGCCGGCACTGGTTATTTTATTGTGGACGGGTTTCACCTTCCTCCGGTTATGTTCACCGAAAATGAAGCCAGTGCCATGATGATGGCCGGCAAACTTGTGGAGCGCATGACTGATCAATCCATACAAACTTCTTTTGAGGGTGCACTCTACAAAATCAAATCAGTACTTAACGAAGCGCAGAAAGATCATATGGAAAGTCTGCAAGATCATATTGAAGTATTAAAACCACAAATGAATATTCCTGCGCAATCGGGAAATTTTCTAACTGATCTGCAAAAGGCCGTGGTAGCCAAACAAGTTATATTACTAGACTACTTTAGCAACAATCAAAACGAACTCACTCAGCGACAAGTTGAACCCATCGGTCTATTTTACTACAGTGCCGCTTGGC
This sequence comes from Cytophagales bacterium, assembly GCA_020402945.1. Classification (GTDB taxonomy): domain Bacteria; phylum Bacteroidota; class Bacteroidia; order Cytophagales; family Cyclobacteriaceae; genus ELB16-189. The sequence goes on from JADBYQ010000017.1 coordinate 16,796, forward strand.
ATTTAATTGCCTGGTGCCGCCTGCGCAATGGCTTTCGCGATTTTCGTTGTGATCGTATCAAAAACCTCAAACAAACCGGAGAGGTATTCACACCACGTAGCATCTCGACTATGCGAGAGTATTTCAACAGCTTGCAGCAGGCCAATGTTGAAATGAAGTCGGCCACTGTTTTATTCGATCGCAAAGAAGCGCACTATGTTCAGAATTCACGCCACTACTTTGGATTTGTGTCAGAAGAAGATGTCGATGGGCAAGTGCGCATGAATTTTCTCACGGCAGACCTCAATCTAATGGGGCGTTGGTTACTCTCTTATGGGCGAGGGGTAGAAATCGAAAGTCCCGAGGAATTGAAGCGAACGATTCAACGCTTTGTGGAAGAATTGCAAGAACACTATTTGAAATTGGTGTAGGGTTCGTAAATCTACTTTGCGACCCTTTGCGTGCATTCCTTGGCGTCCATTGCAGTAAATTTTGACGGCAGAGGGCGCGAAAATTCTCAGAATAGCCTGATGGTCTATCGCTCCTGACATAGGGTTGTCACTCCATAAAAAAAATAATTTAAGTTCTATTTTATTGCTGACAAGGGGCTGTCAGTCCACGTTCGTTGATTTGATAAAAATTAAAAACTATGGAAATCAAACTAATCATCTTCTGGGTATTGCTCATCGCAATGGCAGCACCTTCCTTCTTTTTTGGCTTTACCAAAATCATCGGTAAACAAGACAAAGTAGAGTTATTCAATCGCCTCGGCTATCCTCTTTGGTTCATGAAATTAGTGGGTATTGGCGAAATTACCATCGCCATCGGCTTGCTACTTGAACCTACTCGCTTTATTGCAATTGGCCTTTCAGCCATCATCTTAACGGGTGCCGTTTTTTCACACTTTCGCGCTAAAGAACCAAAAGAAGCCATTCCACCTGCTATTGTGTTTTTGCATTTAACTGCCATCTACATTTTTACATTCTTCTTATAGCAACACTTACCACCAATTATATGACTCAACCCATTATCAAACAAATCAAACCGATCAACTTTCTTTTTCATCGTGCTGAAGTGAAGATCAGCGATCTGACCAAACAGATTCCAATTGCAAAAGAACTTTTCAAAGAATCCGTGCGACTCGATCTTCATCCCTCTGGCCCTATCCATTGGCACTACTTTGGCTTCATGGGTGATGAGTCGAAACCATTTATCTTAGAAGTATGTTTGCCCGTTGCCATTATCCCCGCAGACTATGACGGAAAATTTCATTTCAAACGCACAGAAAATTTCAAATGTGTTTCACTTTTGCATGAAGGTGGATGGCAAGAAATTCCCAAAAGTTATGGCGTTTTAATGGACTACATGAAACAGCACCAACTTAATCCAAGTGGAGTCACACGCGAGCTCTACATCAATGCGGATTTTCTAAATCCAGAAGCGAATGTGACTGAGATACAGATGGGTATAAATTGAACCAGTTATGAGGAAGATTATCATCTTGTTTGGAGTAGTAACCACATTGTTGTGCCTACTCATTTTTTCTGTAAATGCGCAACCTAAACCTAGTATGAAACTAAATGCAGGCTTCATTACCCCTAAGCTACAGAAAACAAAAAAATTCTATACAACTGTATTGCAAATGGAAGTTGCCTTTGAAAATGAATTCTATTTGTTGCTCCAAACAGCAGGAGGAACTGATCAAATCAGTTTTCTGTTGCCGGATCACGAAAGTCAGCAGCCATTATTCAAACCCGCATTTGTAGGCAAGGGTGCATATCTTACGATTGAGGTAGCGAACGTTGACGAAGTGTATGAAAAAATAAAGAAAATGAAAATCCCTGTTGTCATTCCAATACGGGATGAACCATGGGGTGATAGACATTTTGCGATTGTAGACCCAAACGGCATTGGAATTGATATTGTCACACATACACCTCCAACTAGGTAATATGGAAATTCTCGTTTTTGCCACATCCGTAGCATCTGCGCAAGAAGTAAAAACACTTGCGCCTGTCATCAATAAGTTGGCAGGCAAAGGCAACTGGAATTTTGCATTGGACGATGACGACCACATCTTGCGCATTGCCACAGAGCAAGTAGAGCCTACCAAAGCCATTCATTTACTGAAACAACACGGTTTCGAATGTAGAGAGTTAGAATAATTCGTTTTAAACCTAAATAGTATGGCCAATACACTAACACTTAACACATCCATCTCCATCAATGCTCCCAAATCAAAAGTATGGATGGCGTTGATCGATCCCGAGCAAGTAAAAAAATATTTCTTCGGCACAGTACTGAAATCAGATTGGAAAGTTGGCAGTGCCATTACTTTCAGTGGCGAATGGGAAGGCAAGCCATATATGGACAAAGGCACGATCTTACAAATAGAAACCGAGAAAATTTTGAAGTATAATTATTGGAGCACATTTTCGGGAACCGAAGACAAGCCGGAGAATTATGCCAATATTGGTTACTCCCTAGAGGAAAAGAATGGTGAAACCGTTTTTTCTATTTCTCAAGACGGTATCAAAACCAAAGAAGCACGTGCCCATTCCGAGCAAAACTGGAAAATGGTATTGAACAGCTTAAAGGAACTTTTGGAAGAATAATTTACCTTCACATTATGACAACTGCAAAGAAACCATCAGCAAAAAAAGTGACCATGAAACCAGCCAAAGGCAAAACATGGACGGACAAAGTGAACGACCCAACCAAGGAATATCAAATAAAGAAATTGGAAAAGGACTTTGCTGATATGCCCGCGGGTTCAAAAATGTTAATCGCCACCCCCCGGATCATTGATGAATACGTTCGACACATACCGAAAGGAAAAAGCGGAAGCTTGGCTACGATGAGAAAAGATTTAGCGAACGAATACGGAGCCGAATACACCTGTCCGGTTACCTCCGGAATTTTTCTGCGAATAGTTTCGGAAGCTGCGCATGAACAAATAGAGAAAGGCACACCTCTAAGCAAGGTCACACCTTTTTGGCGAGTGGTGGATGAGAAGTCCGCGCTCAACAAAAAACTTTCTTTCGGCCTGGAATTCGTTTCAAAACAGCGAAAGAAGGAGGGCATTTAAACCCAACTTGTACACTTGTAAAATTTAGATTTAACCCATCTGCCCCGGGGGCTGAAGAATACTGAAAGTCCCGTCAGTATTTTCAGGGTTAAACTTGACCAAAATGCTATGCACTTTGCATCAGCCGAAGGGAAATTTTGCTGTCGCAAAATTTGGGGTTAAACAAAAGAGCTAAAATCTAGGCAAAACTAATTTTTCTAAGCAAAACAAATTCCAACCCGAGAAGAGCGTTTTCATTTCGGTGCTGTTTTGCAAAGGTTTCGTGTCAAGGTTGAATATCCTTGACCAAAAAAGGGAGTGCTAGTTAACAATAATGCTATTCAATTTTGCCCATATCTCGTTTTGAAAAGTAAATGGCACTAAAGATGCATCTGGTACATCACCCATACGAATGATTACGAGCTTTTTACTTGGCACTACATTGATTAACTGCCCGTTTTTTCCCATGGCTGCAAACATATCATCAGGTGCGTTGGAGGTGATCTCGGCCGGGAAGACTACTTGAGAGCCAGGCGCCATGGAAGATGCTTTTCCATTTAGCCAAGTAAGATAGCCATAGGAAAGATTGCTATTTTGAGAGGTGGTTGTCATTAACGTGATATAGTCCTCCGGGATTAATTGAGTTTGATCCCACTTTCCTTTGTTTAAAAGCAACAAGCCAAAACGAGCCATTGATCGGGGTGTACTAAAAAAAACATTGTTCAGATCGATCTTTAAATAACTTCCGTCCATCCCAATTTTGGTCAATAACTGCTCACTTAAATAGGCATTCAGGGTTTTGCCAGTAGCATTTGCAATGACTCCATCCAGGAGAGTATGGGGTGCGTTATGATAGGCCCAGCGTGTTCCGGGATCTGCTTTATAGATCAAACAGGCTTTATCCGTGCAGTCCTTATTGGCAACACCATCGTCTAAGCCGGTAGTCATCGTAAGCTGATGACGCACTGTAATTTTGCTTTCTTGCGTGGGAGTAAGGCTAGTCCAACCCACGCCAAGGAAATCTGATGTCTTAGCGTCAAAGTTTATTTTTCCCTGGCTATTGGCAATACCCACTATCGCTGAGGTGAGCGTTTTTCCGGCAGACGCCCAATACCAGTTACTCGCGACTGAGAAATCAGCAGTAGAGTTGAGTTGTCTACCCATGTATTCTTCAATGACAATTTTCCCATCTTTCAAAACAATGAACGCCCGTGAGTTGGAAGTTTGCAGAAAACTCTTCAAATCTGGAATTTTGGATTCATCCCACCCCAGACTAGCAGGCGTTACTTTTTCCCAGTTAGCTCCGATAGGAGGAAAGTATAATGACTTTACTGGCGCAATCGCTTCATTTTTGCTACAGGATAAAAAAACAAATAAAGTTGCTGAAAGAAAATAGAAGAGCTTCATTGGAAATAAATTTTGACTTAGACTAACGCAAACGTCAAACGTTTAAGTTCGTTTATCTGCTACGGCTAACTTTTCTTAATATTGTTTAACCCAGATTTTGCAGTTGGCTGCTAAATCTGCCCGGAGCGGAGGGCCGAAGAAAGCTCAAAAAGGGCCTTTCAGGGCTAACCTTGACCAAAATGCCATGCATTCTGCGTCAACCTCAGGCAAATTTTGCTACTGCAAAATCTGGGTTATATCCCCCCGCTACAAAGAAGTGTTGGTGGGAAGGTTGTAATAATCCGACTCCGAGGCTTTAAACTCGATGGCCGGCTTGCCGTTGATCAAATTGGCGCGGTAGGCTGGAGTGTAGACTCCCGCACCTGTTGCGGTGCAAGCACCATTTACAGAAAATGGAATCGTTATCGCAGCACTAGAAGCATAATTTAAGGAGACCTGAATAGTGGAGGAGCCTGCATTTTCCAACGCATTGGAAACGGCCTGGGTAAACAGAACAACAGGTCTTACGCAAGCAACTGTTGCAACAGCTCCATCGGCAATAGTAACACCGGTTACTTGATTGGAAGCATCAATCCGATATAATGTAGCACGTGATGTAAAATCACCATCGGCATCTACCATCAAGTAATAAGTGGTGTATTGGGAAGGAAGTGCAGGAAACTTAGTGGGGTCAATGTTAAAAGTAACCGTTCCCAATGAACCACCCGCAGCATCAAATTTCCACTCTCTGCCCACACGTTGGATTTTTGAATTTGGCTGATGGAATTTCTGTGGTTGACCAAGCCGTTAAACTTGTATCGTCATGGCCAAAAAGCAAATACTCTCCATTATCCAGATTACTGGGAGGTGCTACGCCAAGGGTAGCGCCAGAATACGCTGAACTATGGATATCAGAAACACCGGCTCTACCAATACCCGCGACCTCAAATTTGTGGGTAGACTCAAATAAATATTTGTCTGTCGGTATGCTTACACCATACTTTGAAGATAGATAGTTTTCTACAATGTTGCGTTGAGCCGTATTTAAGACTGTATTATAAAGAATGATCTCTGACATTGTTCCATCAAAGTGATTCGACCCTACATTTCGTGCGATCCACGGTGTGGCAGAAAATGATACCGTGTTGGAGCCAGTGCTAAAGAGGACAGATCCATCAAGTCTATTTGCCCAATTGCCCGCAGCGCTCCTAACATTATAAATTCTCAGTTGGTTGAGAGGCGCAGCCGCAATATTGTTTTTGTAGAGTTAGTCCCAAATTCATCACAGATAGTTCTATCCACCCATGGCTAATGTGTGTTGGTGCTGTTGCCCAAGCGCCACAAACCACTTTGAGCAGCTGCGGGGGGGGGTAGTTATTGATTTTTGAAACCAAGAAAATATCACCTTGGGTAAGTGCCGCAAGGCTGGAAAACGTATAATATTGATTTGTTCCATTAAAGTTGATCGCAGGAAGACCTCCTGAGCCGTTTAGAACATAGGTTGGGCCATTTACACCGGTAGCGTTATTTGAGTTGCCGGATTGATCTGTCCAAGTACGTACCGGATCGCCATTAGTAAAGCCGGTGAGTCGATCTACCCTCAGCCAAAACCGATTAGTAGCCGAGCTTCCAACACCGGCAGGGCCGGTTTGGGCAAAACCAACTTTCGCTAGGGATAGTAGCCACAAGAACTTAAACCAACTTTAAAATGCCATCGGAGTTCTTTTATTTGATATAGACAAAAAATAAAAATACAGCTTTTTTCAAAGATTGTGTACGCCTGTTTTTTCAATTGTAATTTTGGCACATCCGCTCATTGCCACTTCAATATAATCCATGCAAAGTGCCAATTTACGTTAAGTACTTTTTGTCCCTTATTTTGGAGCAGAAATTAGGCGGAAGAAATTTGACCTTATGTCAATAAATAATCTAAGTATTCCCTGCCGCGACTTTCCGCAAAAAAATCTAACAACAGCATGAGCGCTGATTGTATGACAAGACCGAGCCCCACTCCTTTCCACATGGTAGCACTTTTGAAGTAGAAAAGAAGCGCGAGGCCGATTAAGACCAAGACGATTTCAATCCAACGATAAAAAACGAAGTTATTCATCACTATTTTCATCCTAGGGATTTCTTCTGTCTGAATTCGTGTTTTGTCGATCTGAATCATTTGATTCACACGAGCAATATCTTTTGAGCTGCGTAAGTAAACCGAGCCGCCAACCGTAATTTGGATGAGGGCTATCGCAATTAATGGGTAGGCAATTCCATTGTAAAAGGGCTGTTTTAGTTTTGCAAAAAAGTAAACAGCAAGAGTAATTGCAACCAGGCCGACAAGGACAAACAAAAAGCTTTCGGCTTTTTCAGCGCCAAAGTATTTTTCTACTGGATTCATGATTCGTCATTTGTTAAAAAAGGTACCTAAAATTATTTTTTTAGCGCGTAATAGGTCCACAGAGCACCCAACAAATCAGCGCTGCCAATGCCGGCCAGCACAATGGTTTCGTCAAAATAGAAGGTGAAGATTACCGTCACGAAAAAAGATTACTTGGATCACCTACTTCCATCTGCCTTTTATTTTTCATCATCGTCCAGATCATTTACAAGGAATCCGTTGGTCGCGAATTTGAAGGTCAATCTGCGAGACCTCATTTGTCAAATTTAGTCCACAGGGTACTTCTTCCTAAAAACCGCATTCCCATTACATACCCTTTCAAAAACATCTTTCCGTCTTTCTGCAGCGTAGCAAAACAAGTATAGGTTTTACCGTTGTCGGGGTCATAAATAGCTCCGTTTTTCCATTCCTTGTTTTCGGTATCCCACTCAAGATGGTGAAGTATGCGAAGGTTAAGAATTCGCGTATTTTTTAATTTTGCATCCGGATTGTGAATGTCTTTGCGGGGTGCGGTTCCGTCATCATTTTCGTCCTTTTTGATCCACACGATGGTACCGTGAAACTTGCCGCCTTCTTCGTGAATTTCGATGCGACTTCTCTTTTCTTCGTCCCACCAGGTTCCGACAATTCCATTCTTGGTTTGCCCCCAACCCAATGTGGTGACAAGAACGCAGGCAAGCGATAGATTCATTTTCAGTGTGCTGAATTTGTTTGTGTGCTTCATTGTTAGTTTAATTTTGGTGATTTATTGATTTACGAGTGATGTCAGATTTTATAACTTGCCCGGCTGACGCAAAAAAATAACCTGGCCGGTAAAAGACGTTTTAAAGTCAGCAGTAAGGCTGCTGGTGACGCTATAGTATAACCTAATTTGGAGGACGTATCGTTACTGGCTTTAAAAATAGTCCTAGCTACTTCGATAGGGTCGGCACCTTTTGCGCCCGCTTGCCTATTTACTTTTTCGCATTTTGCGACAAAGGCATCATAATCTTGGGTGTAGTTTGGTTTCCTAAATGCTTGGCTTCTTCCATAAAATTCAGTTTTGATTGCTCCCGGTTCAATCAATTTCAGTTTGATGTTAAACTGCGCCACTTCTTATTGCAAAGATTCAGTAAATCCTTCTACCGCCCATTTAGTAGCATGATAGCTGCTGAATAATGGGAAAGCTAATCGACCACCCATACTAGCTATTTGCGCAATCGTACCACTTTTTTGGTTACGCATAATTTTAATGGCCTCGCGCGTTACGCGCGTCAGACCAAACACATTGGGATCAAACTGTTTTTCGATGAATTCATTGCTCATCGATTCGAACACGCCATCCGCACCAAAGCCGGCATTGTTGACGACCACATCAATTTTGGAAAAGTCTTTTTGAATTTCTTGTAAAGTTTGCTCAACACTAGCTGGTTGGGTTACATCCAGCGCGTAGAGCTTTACATTGGGCAGGTTATTTAACTCCTTTTCCTTTTCGGGCGACCTCATGGTACCCGCTACTTGCCATCCTTGTTGCTGAAAATAAATGGCCGCAGGCTTGCCAATTCCTGATGAACCACCTGTGATCACAACTGTTTTCATGGTTTTTTATATTTTGTTTGTTGAATTACGGTCTTCTGTTGAGTTGAAAAAATTTAAGCTTTGATACTGTTCCAGGCCATCTCAAATAATTCTTCCTTTAGTTGGGATGTTATTTTTAACGTTTCATTGTAATGCAGTTTTACACTTTCATTGATCGGTCCCATCAACTGACCGAGTAACAATTGCACCGGCAGTTGCTTGATTAGCCCCAGCATTATGCCACTGCTCAAGAAATCTTCCAATGGTTTTAGAAGTTGGTCACTTTGTTGAATTGTTTTTTTGGTGAGATAACTTGTGTGGGTATACTGCTCAATAAATTTCAACCGCTCGGGTTCAGCCAAACTAATGTTCACGTAGTTCATCCAAAGTTTTTTAAATGCAATAAGAAAGGGGTCGGTGGCGTCAAACACTTCAAGCATTTTTAACGTCTTGTTTTTCTTTAGGTGATAATACAACTCATTGATGAGCACCCCTTTGTTTTTAAAATAGATATAGAGCGTACCTGTGGCCAGGTTGGCGGCTTTGGCCACATCTGCCATTTTTAGTCCATTGAAGCCGGTTTCCAATACAAGTTTGAGGGTAGCCTCATAGATTACTTCAATCTTGTTTTCATCCCTTGGTCTTGACATAGAGCAAATATAAGTGAATATATATTCATTTAATGAGAATTTTTAAGGTGTCTAGCCGAAAGTGATTGAACAATCTGCGAAAAAGTCTGTAAATTGCCCATATATATTGTCCCGATGGAAAACGAAGTTGACCTAAGCCAGCTTAAGGAATACATCGCAAAGTTTGTCGAGTATTCTGACGACCAGTTCAGCGTTTTTCTGCAAAGCCAAAAAAAGAGGTTGATTCCGAAAGGCGGTCTCTTAATGGAAGCTGGGCAGGTATGCGATTACGTTGCGTTTATCAACAAGGGTTATTTCAGGGCCTTCTGCATAGTCAACAACGCGGATGTTACTTACAATTTTTCATTTGAGGGAAATTTTTTTGGTGACTATCCGAGCTTCCTTTCGCGAAAACCCTCCAACGAAAACCACCAAGCATTAGTTGACTCTGAAGTATTAACCATTTCGTTTGCAGATATGCAGCGTGCTTATCGTGAAAACCCAGCAACGGAAAAATTTGGAAGATTAATTGCAGAATTTATTATCTTAGGTATTGCCGAGCGAAATCGATCGATGTTATTTATGAGCCCCGAAGAACGCTATTTAAACCTGATGAAAACACGACCAAAAGTAATGGCCAATATTCCTCAACATTATATTGCATCCTATCTTGGCATACAGCCTGAGTCGCTAAGCCGGATCAGGAAACGGCTGGCTACGGCAAAACGCATCTAGCAAGCCGCTTGTTAAGTGCCAACCAGGCAAATGGTTTTCCGTTGCCAGAACCCAAGTGTAAGTTGTTCTACCAGAAACGAAGCGACAAGGGTTCTACTTATTTTTGGCGGTGCTGGCCAAAAGTAAGGAGTTTGACTAGGAAGAAAAGAAACTGGTTCCCGTGCGTTTAGCTCTTTACGATCACTCAGCGTGCTCGCCATCACAAGGATAAAATCAATCGAGCTTTGATAGAGCAACATTTCTTGTTCGGCCTTCGCTTCGAAAGAACTACCAAGGCCAGCCATCCAAATCATTGCTTTTAACCTCCAACCGGCAATTTTTTTTGTAGAACCCGCCCCCAGCGAAGAAAGGCATATAAATTTTTTTGCGCCACTGTGCGTGATAGCGCGAATGATGTTGGCTGTTCCCAGACTCAACACGTCTGTTTTTCTTCCATCTCTGCCCAGCGCAGAAACAACAGCATCGTTTCCTTGCATCGCGTTGAAAATGTCTGGATAATGTAACACGTCTCCTTTCAAAATCTCTAACGCTGGATGATGCTGCCACTCGCGAAGTTTCTCGGGATGGCGAACCAACACGGTTACCTCGAATCCCTGCGTTAATGCTTTTTCCAATACTAGCTTACCGGTTCTACCAGTTGCTCCTAAGATTAATACCGATTTAATACCCATTCCCTTTTTGAATTTTTGATTGAATAATTTTCTTTCGTAATAGGGGACTTGTAGTAACTGGGTGACTCCTTTTTTAAGAGTTCAAAGTTGATCCATGCTTTTTCAAACAGAAGCAAATACGATTCACTTGGCTTTTTCATGTGGCTTTCATTTTTTGTTGACACAAAATTGGAAAGAGGACGTAGTTTCCCCCGTTGATCTTGGTTAAGAACTGACAAGTCCTACCTTTTATTAACCTAAATCAATTCAAATTTTCTTGGATGAAAAATCAGATATGTATTTCAATCTCCGTTAAACCCAAATTTTGCAGTAGCAAAATTTGCCTGCGGTTGACGCAAAATGCATGGCATTTTGGTCAAGGTTAATCCTGAAAATACTGACGGTACCGTCAGTACTCTTCAGCCCTCCGGGCAGATTTTGCAGCCAACTGCAAAAACTGGATTAAATTGATCTGGGTTAATTAAGGTCAGCGAATCTCCAATCTTAACTTGGATCAATGGAAAAAAGGAGTTTTGCCACACACCTTTGCTTCGTTAAAAACAAAAAACATATGAAAACACAACTCACAAAAAAAACAGTATCGCTAGCTATTGCTGTTGGCTTATTCGCGTTGATGATAACAATATCATCATTCGCCCAAAAAACACAAACCCTGCGTGGCAAAGTGATTGACGAGGTAAGCCAAGCCCCTCTCATCGGTGTAACCGTGCAAGTGATTGGAAATTTTGAAACCTTGCTTGGTGCCTCTACTGATGTTGATGGCAACTTCGAAATCAAAGCTGTACCACTCGGTAGACAAACAATCAAGATCAGCTACGTAGGGTACGAAGAGCAAGTGATTCCCAACGTAGTGGTCACAGCCGGAAAAGAAGTAATCTTAAATGTATCACTCAGGGAGGGTATTGCCCAGTTAAATGAAGTAGTTATTACTGCCAATACAAAGGATGACAAGACAGCAACCAACAATGACCTTGCAGTAGTTAGTTCTCGTTCCTTTAACGTAGATGACACCAAACGCTATGCGGGTGCGCTGGGTGATCCGTCACGCATGGCTGCCAACTTTGCAGGTGTTGGCGGAGGCAATGACTCACGCAATGATATCGTGGTTCGTGGAAATTCTCCTACCGGTATGTTGTGGCAATTGGAAGGGCTCAACATTCCTAACCCCAATCACTTCGGAGCTCTTAACAGCACCGGTGGACCAGTGAGCATGCTCAACAATAACAACCTGGACAAGTCGGACTTCATTACTAGCGCTTTTCCTGCCCAGTATGGGAATGCGATCGCTGGGGCTTTTGATATTCGCCTTAAAGAAGGCAACAATCAGCGTTTAGAAAAAGTCGCGCAGGTTGGTTTCGCTGGTTTCGAATTCGGATTGGAAGGACCTTTTTCTAAAAAAAGTAAAAGCTCTTTTATCATCAACTACCGGTATTCCACTCTTGGATTATTTCAAACATTGGGAATAGAATTTGGTACAGGCGGCAACACGCCTAACTATCAGGATCTCAATTACAAATTTACTTTTCCAACAAAAAACAACGGCAAAGTATCGGTGTTCGGAATTTTAGGAACTAGTTCTATTGATCTGCTAGGTAGTAAGATTGAAAAAACCGAGTTACAAAAGCCTAACAACACTGACCTGTATGGAACTGAAAATCGAGATGTATATCCCCGTTATGGAACGACTATCAATGGAATCAGTTATGAGAAGAATTTATCTAAAAAAACATTTGCAAAATTTACGCTCGGCTATAGCAGTACGAACGAAAATTTCACTTCTGATTCGCTTACGCGAAATACAGGGTTAGATGTGGTTGGGCGATTCAGAAGAGGCGAGGGAAAATTCAATACAGGGAAAGCTTCATTTGTTTTCTTCACTCGCACAAAATTCAATGCAAAAAACTCGCTTACTTCTGGTATTTACATCGATCACAACCAATTTGATTTATTCAACCGCGACACTTATGCGAATGTAAACAAGGATTCGATTCGTGTAAACATCAACGATAACAATGTATTAAGTCAAGCCTATACACAATGGAAGCATCGTTTCGACAATCATTTTTCGTTCTCTGTTGGGGCGCACTTACAAAATTATAGCCTAAACAGTCAAACGGTAGTTGAGCCTCGCGCCAATGTTAGTTACCAAATCAATGGACGTCAATCATTAAGTATCGGATACGGTCTACACCATCAGGCGCCATCTGTTTATACGTCTTATGTACAGACAAAAACACCTAGTGGAATTGTGTATAGTAACAAAGCCCTTGATTTTATACAAAGCAATCACTACGTAATTACCTACGATTGGAATTTGACCGACAATTTACGTTTGAAAGCAGAGGGTTACTATCAAGAACTTTCCAATGTTCCGGTTGAGAGAACTGCCTCTAGCTTCTCTGCAATCAACACAGGCGTAAGCTTTGGTCCATCTGACAGAGACTATTTGGTAAACAAAGGAACAGGTACAAACTATGGAGTTGAACTTACGCTAGAGCGCTTCTTCAACAAAGGCTATTATTTCCTTATCACTACTTCCTTGTTCGACTCGAAATATAAAGGCAGCGATGGCATCGAACGAAATACTGCTTACAACACGCAACATGTTGTCAATGCACTAGCAGGAAAAGAGTTTAGGGTGGGTAAAAACAGAAACTTCCTGAGCCTAAATCTAAAAGTAACTTCTATTGGGGGCCGCTATTTAACGCCTCTTAACTTCACGGCATCTCAGCAACAAGGGCAAGCCGTCTATAATGAAAGCAAAGCGTTTAGCGACAAACAAAATGACTACTTCCGAACTGACTTTAGAATTGCCTATCGTAAAGAATACAAGAAGAGTACACTTGAGTTTGCCCTTGATTTGCAAAACTTAACCGGCAACCAGAACATTTTCTCTCAAACGTATAACCCCCGCACCAATTCAATCGTCAACGAATATCAACAAGGATTCTTCCCTGTGCCGTTTGTCAGATATACATTCTAGAAATAGAAACCTCCAAAGACTGCCGAACATCGGCAGTCTTTATTTTACATCTCCAATCCTATGAAAAACAAAATAAACCTTTACACGTTGGCGATCGGACTGTTAGCCCTGATGGAATTGCAAAATGCCATTGGCGAATTGATCCCTATGCAGGAAGTAATTATTTCTTATCGAAAAACATTTTTGCCAGAGAGCCTTCTTGGGTTTTTAGTAGTGTCAAAATTTTTAGCCGCTTTTGTATTGATCTTTCCACGATTTTATCAATTGAAAGAATGGGTGTTTGCAGGCATTTTAATTGACATATTGGGTGCAGGGCTGAGTTATCTATTAGCAGGTTCATTTGAGGCATTTGGTTTATATATGGTTCCCCCCGCCTTGCTTGTGTGGGGGTTTGCCTATTTTCAGTTTCAGAAACACCTAAAGTTAGTATCTTATACATTGCCAGCTGCAACGGATAAAAAGTGGAAGTGGACGGCTTACCTTTTTGCTTTTATCATGATCGTATTGGGCATCGCGGAATTAACTAAATCCCAGCCGGTAGTCGACTCAATGGTGTTGTTAGGTTTCCCTATTCATTCCCTTTATATAATTGGCGGAGCAAAAATTTTGGGTGGCATTGCACTTTTATTACCAGGCATGATTACAATAAAGCATTGGGCATATGCAGGTTTTGCATTTGATTTTCTCGGTGCCGTCTATTTATATCTAGTAGGCGGCCATTCGGCTCTGTTCGATCTTTCCACTCTTTTTATACTCACCCTGTTACTTGGCTATAGTTATATGTTGTTTTCACGCCAGAAAAATCAGATATAGTATCTGCTCTAGGAAGCCAACATCGCAGATAAATTAAACTCTATAGTATCAACGCTAAATTAATCAACTATGAAAAATACAGATAACAAAACAACCGCAATTCTGTTTATCATTTATGCTGCATTTGTGATGGCTGCCTATAGCATTTTGGCGGCAGTGTTTGAGTTTCCTGAAATTCTTAGAAAACCAATTACCGAGCGATTTGCATTATTTCATCTACATGAAAGCATCATAATACCCACTTATTATGTCTTTGCATTAACGGGTGTTCTACAAATCTTTTTTTCAATCTATCTTTTTAAAATCAATAATACCACCAGCTCAAACGGACTTTCCAGCTTGATCTTTGGTGTGTTAGCTGGACTGTGTCAAACAATTGGATTCATCAGATGGGTTGTAGCAATTCCTTATTTAGCTTCGATTAGCGCAACAACAGATGTAAGTACTTTTGAAGGCTTGCTCAATGCCTATTTTGGTATGAGCATAGGAGAACATCTAGGAAGCTTATTCCTAGCCATATGGTTGGGCTACACTTTTCTTTCCATGCGCGAGACGAACTTGTTCGACAACCGCTTGTCTCTGTTGGCGCTCATTAGCGGAATATTAATGTTACCGATTGCTTTCGAACCCTTGGGTGCAGCTTTCTCGGTATTTGCATTTTTAACTGTTCCCGTATTCGGACTAGTGACTACTTGGATGCTATTAATGGCATATTCTCTGCTAAAGGGAAAAGAAGAAACAATAAAAATTAGCTCAACCGTGTGGATTATCGCATTCATTTTTTGGTTCGTGAATGTCATCCCTGCTTTTTTGTAAACAATGTTACCAAATCTTAAAACTAGTGTCAGCCTGTGGTTCTCAAGAGATTCATTTTGGAGGCCGATTTCGTGGGTTGAGGATTATAGGCTGCCTGGTTTTTCGTACATCCAGTGATGGGAAAAAATTAGGAACTCTGGCCTTTGTTAAATGTTGTCTTTTTGGTTCTAACACCACAGTAGGAGTAGCAAGGTCACAATGCAAAGGATTCGTAAGTTTACTTACTCAATTCAAATCCGAATAGTATTCTGGGTTTATTGACACGTTAAAAGTTAGCGTGTTACACTAAAAAAAGAAGTAAGTTTACTTGGTATTTCGGTATCGGCCTGAAAACCCAACATGACTATTACTTCCATTTCTACGTTAAGGAACCTGCTCATTCTATTTCTTGTTTTTGCGGGTTTGCATTATGCGCAGGATTTCCTAATGCCATTGGCAATTGCGGGGGTTTTTGCTACACTCTTTTTACCACTGACGATGTGGCTGGAGTTAAAGAAATTTCCAAGGGGTTTGGCTGTATTTATCTGTTTACTAGTGTTGCTGCTGGTGGTTGGTGTAATCGGTGCACTGCTGGGTTGGCAAATATCAGAACTCATTAAAGACATTGCACTGATCAAACAAAAGGGAAGTGAAGTCATCAATCAACTTCAACAATTTATTCTCAATCATTTTGGCATTTCCATCGAGCAGCAATCGCAAGTGTTCAAAGGGCAACAATTGTATTACACAGACATCATTCAGCGATTTGCCGGTTCCGTGACCTCTATCCTCATAAATTTTGTCTTAATACTGGCCTACATTTTCTGCTTGCTTTACTACCGAGGTCACATCAAACAATTTGTTCTCAAACTAACCGTAGCCGCACATCGAACGGAAATGAATGAAGTACTTCACACTGCCTCGCGCGTTTCACAGCAGTACTTGATCGGAATCGCAAAAATGATTGTTTTATTGTGGATCATGTATTTCATTGGATTCTCCATTGCCGGTGTGAACAATGTCTTGTTTTTCGCCATCCTCTGCGGATTGTTAGAAATCATTCCATACATCGGAAATATCACAGGTACTACGTTGACAGTGCTAGTGGCTGGTATCCAAGGTGCAAGTCCGTCCGTATTGCTTGGCATTGTTATTTCTTATGCATTGATACAACTCTTTCAAGGATGGATTTTGGAACCGATTATCGTTGGCCCGCAAGTAAGGATTAATTCGTTTACCACCATTATTGCCTTAGTAATTGGAGAACTTGTGTGGGGCATTCCCGGGATCTTTCTGGCAATACCACTAGTGGCCATGTTCAAGATAGTGTGCGATCATAATCAATCGCTCAAACCTTATGGATTTTTTATTGGGGTAGTTGCATCCAAAAAAAGAGAACATGAAATAACTCGAAAGGTTAGAAGTTGGTTTAGATTGAGGAGACATAAGAAAGATACCTAACCATTGTCAAATTGAAGCTCATTATAACTTCTTAATTTCTAATAATTCCCCTTAAAACATCTAGGTCCTTATCCCTCAGTTCTAAATCATTCAAAAGTATTACTGTTATTTTTGCTAGATTTGCTAAAACAATGCTAGTGATATGAAAAAAGCCCTTTTATTATTGTTTATTCTTATTTCAGTGAAAAGTGGGTCGCTGTTGGCTCAATCGGAATCAGACGCTTTACTGGGAGTCTGGGAATCTGGAAGCGGAAAAGCGAGAGTCAAAATTGACAAAGTTTCAGATAAATTCTTCGGCAAGATTGTGTGGCTGAAAGAACCCAACAACGAAGAAGGAAAACCGAAGGTCGATAAAAATAATCCGGAAGAAAAACTGCGGACAGCACCATTACTCGGATATCGTATGCTCAAAGACTTTACCTATAAAGGAGAAAAAACATGGGAAGACGGAACGATTTACGATCCGGAAAACGGGAGCACATACAGCTGCACCATAAAGATGACAGATGACAATACGCTTGAAGTGCGTGGTTTCATTGGCGTTTCATTATTTGGTCGCACAGACGTATGGAAACGAATTCAGTTGAAAAAGAAATAATCGGATGAAACAGTTTGGCTGGTTGTTTTTTGCTTTTCTATCAACTTTTTCAGGCATGGCACAAGAAGCTGATACCGTTGAAGACTATAGTATGTATGGAGAAGCTGAACTGGCAGGCGGAGCGAAACGGTTTTGCACATCCAAGGTGTTCGATCTCAGTCCAAATAAATTGATCAGTGTAGGCTACGACTTTCAGGGCGGCTATCGTGGAGATTTTGGCAACCAGGGCACCATACAGAGTCAGTCAACCAATATACAAAGCAACTCCGGGCTGAGATTGGCAGCCAATGTTCCCGTGATTTCAAAAACAAATATTTTATTAAACTTGGGCGCCAACTACTGGGAGAATTTTTACAGTTTCAGCGAAGCCAATTTAACGCACCCACTGGCTCAATCGCTTGCAAAGTATGGGCTTCGAACCATTGGGCTTAGCTTCACGCTATTCAAACCGATCAATGAGAAAAAATTCTTCCTCGTTAATGGCTCTTTCGACCTAAATGGAAATTACTCTTTTTCAAATTTTCAATCGTTGAATTCAACGAAGATATCAGGTGTGGCTGTTTATGGATGGAAGAAGCACGACCGACTAATGTATGGCTTTGGTGCTGCCCGAACTTTCAGAGTAGGCGAAACAAATTACCTACCTGTATTTCTCTATAACTACACATTCCCAAGCAGGAAGTGGGGCGTGGAAGCACTTTTGCCGGCACGCGCAGCGTTAAGAAGAACTTTCAGTGCCCGCACACTCGGCTTCTTTGGTTATGAGTTAGAAGGCAATAGTTACCTGGTCAGAAATTTATCCAATGAATTTCCAAACACCTTCAACAGCGTGGAACTGCGAAGAAGTGAGCTGAGAATACGGTTTACATTTGAGCAATCTATCAAAGACTTTATATGGCTCTCGCTTCAGGCCGGGCTTCGCTACAACTACCGATTCAACGTGGACGAAAAAGAATTTTTTAGGGGCTTCGGTGATGAAGCTTATCTATTCGAAAATAGTTTAGCTAATTCACTTTACGTCAACTTTTCAATCAATTTGGTCAGCCCATAAGTTGGGTTCTAATTTTTTTGATCCAAGGTTAATTCTCCTCCACAAACTTTTTAAAATTGTCGAGAATGGCCTGCCAGCCGGCTCTTTGAAGCTCTTCGGAGTTTTCAGCTTCCGCTTCAAATTCTTCTACAACTTTACACGTACTTTCATCAATAACAAATTCTACCATGACCTTTCGCCCATCGGATAGTGTGTAGCCTATTCGTTTTTGAATCTCAACTTGGTCATATACGCCTTCGAGATCAAAGCCAAAACTGCCATCCTTTGCCTCCATACGAAAAGAGAATTTCCCTCCCTTTGTGAGATCATTTGTAGCGCTGGGTGCGCACCAATCAGCTGAGGCAAAGTTCCACTGCGTGATATGTTGAGGCTCTGTCCAGTATGTCCAAACCTTTTCGATTGGCGCCTTTATTAGGGTGGCCACAGTAATTGCTTTCTTCATTTCTTTTTTTTCAATAATTGTTTTTGTTCATTTTCTTTCAATCGAAATCTCACGATCTTTTTGATCAGCGTAAGTGGCAAAGGCTTATCGATGGGGAAGCGCACCGTTCCCTTCGATCCTTCATAAACCGAGAGCTCTTTTTTGAAGGCGCTAATGCCGCTCCCGGTTGGGTAAAAACCAATGTGGTTTTGATAAGCACCAAAATACACGAGCACACCATGAAACTTGTAGGCAGGCATCATGTAACTAATTTCCTCCTCGGCTTTAGGTGCTGCCTTTTTTATGGTTAACCGAAGCCTTTCCAATTTTTCCCTCACGTTTGCAGGTTGCACTGCAATATACTCGTCCACGGTTTTTATTGTTTTCTTTTTCATCTACTAATTCCGTTGCTTTCTGGTCAGAAAATTTTATCAGTATGTCAAATGACATCGCTGGGAAGTAATGCAAGAAAATCAATTTTTCTAAAATCTCTTACAGCTATTTTACCACGTCAATCCCATTTTCTCGGATGCTAGGTTCATGTGCAATGATCGAGCAAACTTTCTTGGTAATTTTACTGTTGTAAAGATCAAAAGTAAAATACGATGAATACTGTCTTGCACAAGGCTGCCACACGTGGCCACGCCAACCACGGCTGGCTAGATACCAATCACACGTTTAGCTTCGCCCATTATCATGACCCCACCCGCACACACTTCGGAAAGTTGCGCGTATTGAACGATGACTTTGTGGATGGCGGCATGGGCTTTGGCACACACCCACATGATAACATGGAGATTATTTCAATTCCCTTGGCTGGTGATTTGGAACACAAAGACAGCATGGGTAATATCGCGGTGATCAAGCAGAACGATGTACAGATCATGAGTGCTGGCACTGGCATTTATCACAGCGAGTACAACAAGAACAAAGATTCAAAAGTGAACTTCTTGCAGATTTGGGTTTTCCCAAAACAACAAGACATCACTCCGAGATACGATCAGATTACTTTCAAGCCAGAAGACCGCGTAAACAAGCTGCAACAAATTGTTAGCCCTTCTAAAACGGGCGAAGGCGTTTGGATCAATCAAGATGCGTGGTTTCACTTAGGCAATTTGAAAAAAGGTTTCGCTACCGAATACGAAATCAAACAAAAAGGCAATGGTGTCTATGCCTTTGTTATTGAAGGCGAGGTAACAGTAGGCGGCCAAAAATTAACTAAACGCGATGGCTACGGAGTGTGGGACATCGAAAAATTTTCGATCACTGCTGATAGCGATGCGGAAGTGTTGTTGATAGAAGTACCAATGAGCTAGTCTTGAGACATGAGATGAGAGATAAGAGATAAGAGATAAGAGAACTTCTCACGTCTCAAATCTCAGTACTCAAATCTTACCCATGGAAAAAATGAATATCCTCGTCTTCGGTCGTCACCCTCAAATTATGGAAACCGTTTTGCGCTTGATCAATAGCCAACCCGACTGGAAGGCTGAGGGTGCAATAACCGATCAGGAAGCAGTCGAAAAATTTAACTCTAATTTTAACTTGGTTTTAATCGGTGGAGGCGTGGCGGAATCTTCGAAAAAAAAATTGAAAACTGCTTTTGAGAAAATAAATCCACAAATAAAAATGATCCGTCACTACGGAGGTGGAGGTGGATTGTTGTTTAATGAAATTGAAGAAACAATAGCACAATAGTTGATCGTTGATGGATAGTCGTTGGTCGCATCTTTTTTAACAAGAAACATCCAACAACCATTAACGAACAACCAACAACAAATTTATTATGAAAAACAGATCGGTAACCAGACTACTCTACGCCCATCAAGTCGATATGGGTGGCATGCCCATTCGCCAGCCGTTGCCAACACAACAGGTAGAACAGATAGACCCTTTCTTACTGTTGCATCATGCGAACATAAAGGCGCCAACTCATATCGAGCCCGATCATGCGGGTATTGGCCCACATCCCCATCGCGGATTCTCACCCGTCACTTTTATATTTCAAGGAGGTGTGCATCATCGTGATAGTCGCGGGAATGATAGCGTGATTTATGCAGGCGGTGCACAATGGATGAACGCGGGCATGGGGATTATTCACAGCGAGCGTCCGCCTCACGATATTCATGAAATTGGCGGACGTCAGGAAATTATACAATTGTGGATCAATACACCGGCAAAAAATAAAATGGATCAACCAATGTATTTTCCATTAAGTGCTGAGGATGCACCTAAAATTCAAACGGTTGATCCACGCATAAGTGGAAAAGTGTTTGCCGGAGAATTGCTAGGCGTGAAAGGGCCCATTCCGTCACAAGCAATTGTGAATGCCGCTACGTTAGAAATCAAGCAGGGAGGAGAACTTTCGATACCTATTCCTCAGAATCATAACGCTCTAATATATCTATTGGACGGCAAACTTACGGTGGAAGGCTTCGGCCTCGTTGAAGGATTACACATCGTTCATTTTAAAAATGATGGAGAAGGCGTTGCTTTCAAAGCATTAGAGGATACTCGAATTTTATTTTTGACTGGTGAGCCATTGAATGAACCTGTTGTATCGCATGGGCCGTTTGTGATGAATAACCAAACTCAAATCATGGAAGCGATGCGCGATTATCAGATGGGAAAAATGGGAGTATTAATTGAATAGTATGTTCAACTTACAGTTGCATTATCTTGCTACCTAGGTCTTATTACCAATTGAAGTTGTTATATATTCCCAAACCTAAACAACAAAGAAAAATGGAAACACAAAGTCTCACTATCGTTCAAGCACTTAAAGCAGGTGCCATCGCAGGATTAATTGGAGCTGGACTTAACAACATCTGGAGTCTAATAGCTGCCGCCTTGGGCGCTACCATCCCGCCTGGTTTTGCCATCGCAGTGACATTATCTTCTTTCGTTCCGGTGCTTATTGGAGCACTTATTTTTTCGTATTGGTTCGCTATACCCCTAAGGGATTAACGATTTGGTATGTACTTTCTATTGCATTCACTTTGCTGAGCTTTTTTCCGGTGTTTAATACACCCCAATTGCCCGATGGTACATTGCTAGACTCCACCTTCCCATTATTAGCTGGGCCGATGCACGCCATCTCTGGATTTTTGGCAGCTTGGGGAATTCCCAAGTGGGCTCGTTGAACTGTTCTTCCAAAATCTTGTTATCATTGGCTGAACCTTATATAACTTTATGGAAACCGAACTTATCATGCAGAAATCATCAATTATAGAGCAAACTTTGGTAGACGTTATTTCTCAACGCAAAAGTAGTCGGGCATACGCTGAGACACTAATCGAACCAGAAAAAATTCAGGCCATCTTTGAAGCCGCTCGTTGGGCACCCTCCAGCAACAATGAGCAGCCTTGGGCCTATATTTATGCTACCAAAGATCAACCAGAACTTTGGGGTAAATTATTTGATACACTGATGGACGGTAATAAGATTTGGGCAGAGCGCGCTCCCCTGCTGATTTTATCCATGATCCGCAAGAATTTTATCAGCAACGGGAAACCAAATCCTTCTGCAAAATATGATCTTGGCTCAGCTAATGGATTTCTATCATTACAGGCCACGCACCTCGGGCTAAATGTTCACCAAATGGGTGGATTTGATCGCGAAAAAGCAAAATTGAATTTGAACATACCTGACACCCATGAAGCAGCCGTGATGTTGGCCATCGGCTATTTAGGAGACGCAGCATTGTTACCAGGTTTTTTGCAGGAGCGTGAAGTGGCTCCCCGGTCGCGTTACACACAAGAGTCGTTTGTGATGAATAACACTTTCTGATATGGTGTCTGCCATTATCGTAACGGATCATTTCCGCACCGAGATAACGGTGGGTGGAAAAATGGTGATTGCCGATGAACCGGAAGAACTGGATGGTACAAACCAAGGCCCTGCCCCGGGAGAGTTTTTATTGATTTCGCTTGCTTCGTGTACGGCCATAACCCTGCGCATGTATGCTGATCGAAAAAACTGGCCCATAGAAAAAATTATCGTGGAAGTAAATTTTGAAAAAGTTGATAATAAAACTATTTTTAAACGAGAGCTTCAATTGGTGGGTGACTTAACTGACGAGCAGAAGGCACGTTTACTACAAATTGCCAACGCATGTCCAGTGCATAAGACTTTAACAAACCCGATTGAAATCCAAACTAGTTTGTCGTAGACATTCTTCTAAATTCTGACTTGTGTATTCTAAATTCCTTGGATCATGAAAGACATCACCAAAAAATACACCAACGGAGAAGTGACCATTGTTGGACGAAGGTCATAAGAAAATAGTTTCTCAAGGCTGACTATCTCGAAAGAACTCAATCACATACTCCGAGCTATACTCGTTGGCTTCACTGTCTTTCACAAACAATCTCGCTTTCTTACCAAGTTTTAGGCAAGTATTTTTATTGGCAACATCTTCAGGTGTGTTCATGGGTTGCAATGCGGGATACCACAGCACCCGCCCGGGTTTGGTGAGTAAAAGTTGTGGCTTACTCCATTGAATGGCGTTGTCACCAGTACCGAGGTCTCTATTTCCATTAAACGAAATATAAATGCTGCTGCCACGCCAACTGTAATCTTCCACCTTGCCCATCAGCATCACCCAACAATTTAAATAATAGTTCCAACTGACAGAAGGTCCCCAATGATACTGACCTTTAATGGAAGCCGCACCGCCACCTTCTGCTCTTGGTATTTGAAGAGAAGGAATCGGAGATCCTGCCGCGTTGTCAGCAGCAGAAAAGCCATTTCCATTCCAGCGGGATGCTTTTCCCTCGGGATGGTTCAAATCGTTCAACTTTATTCGAGCCACACTTATACATTGCCCGCTCCATTCAGTGTCTTCATTATAGGTAGTTGAATCATACGCCACTGGGTAACTATACTCACCATAGAACAAATACAAATAATCGCAACTGGCAACAGCAGAAGGGTCGCCCACACCGCCTGCAAATGTTTTGGATTTATTATGCGGTAACAAAATCATTCGGGGCTGAAGGTCTTCAATAAAAATGCCTCTGTTATTCCAGCTTTTGCCTCCGTCCAACGATTTCATCACTCCAATTCTACAAACCGCAGCAGCAGATTCGGGACCGCGCAAACCTTGCGGCCAATTGATATTTTTATAGCCAATACCGGTGGCGTCATCATACGGAAGGGTTTCGGGATAATTTTCGTTATGGTAAATGCCAAACAACGTCTTTCCAGTTGTATCGGTGGTATCTTGATAAACCGTTTCAAACCAAACCGCTCCATGAAGTCCATTTGTACCAGGCTTTGTATTAGGCGGCATAATTGGGCTGACAAATTTTTCGCGTGGTGTCAAGAACACCTCATCAGCATTTAAACCATTGGCATATTTCAATTCCAGTGCATCGCCCCAAACAGGATCTTCTCCATATTTTCCCGGAAAAATTCGAAGCGTATCGCCAATCCATGCCTCGGCCATGTTGCAATCCACAAATGAATTAAACGTAAATTTTTCAGTAGGTGTAAGACGGAAAGCGGGTGTGTTTTCTGATTCGGTGGACGTTGATGATTGCCGACACCCTGCAACTACTGCCAATACTAAAAGTAAAAACGAAGCCTTGCGTAATTTGTAATTATTCATTCAGCTAATTTACGTACCTTGATAATGATTATCAACTAACTTAAGAACTAGTTTGCTCCATTGCCGTTTTACTTCTATTTTTAGGCGTTCCCTATAATCAAAACAATAAAGGGGCTGTTAGCTCAGCTGGTTTAGAGCACTACCTCGACAAGGTAGGGGTCACTGGTTCGAATCCAGTACAGCCCACTTCAATTGTTCGGAAGCAAAAATAAGTTGAACTAGTTCCAAGTTAAGCTGAACTAGTTCCAAATTAATCCGGATTTCTTACTAAAGTATTTAATTAAGCCCCGTTATTTTTTGTGCTGGATTATAAGCCTTCTGGAGAATTGCTATAACTATAGCAATTGCCGCGGTATTGTGCGGCAATCCTTTAACACAAATTTTGTTTATGCTTAGGCGTAAACTCGGGATAACAATCCCAAGGTGTTGGAACCACCGATTCAAATGCTTCTCTGATTTTGCATTTTACAATTGAGTAATACATATAGCCTAAATTTATGGTTTGTTCATCCAAACTAAATTGGTATAAAGTATCAAGATAAACGGGCGCCCATTTTAGATGCTTTTAATAGCCATTTCTTCCGCGACTCAGAACTAGATTTTCTCATTTCCCCAAAAGTGGTAAATCTTACGGGCTTAAAACCAACATATCCGAAGACGAGCTGCCTTAACATTCTATATTGCGCTGCCCCATATACCAGGAAAAACCACCATGCGGGTGAATCCATTGTTACCAGCAAACTCATGCTCTTACCTTGCATCAATTTTTCAGGGAAAATTTTGCCTGAGTGATGCTTGAATGCAAAACCAGGTAAGAAAACCCTGTCTATAAAGCCCTTCGCGATAGCAGGCATGCTGCCCCACCAAGTAGGGTATACAAAGACCAAATGCTCTGCCCATCGTATCAAGTTTTGTGCTTCCACCAGGTCTGGTTCCATTTTTGTATGCTCCCTGTCTCGGTATCCATCTGCTAAATTTGGTGTAAAATTCAAATCAGAAAGAACAAGGGTTCGACACAATGCGCCACTGCTTTCAGCGCCCTCTTTGTATGCATTGAGCAACGCCCAACAGAATGAATTTTTTGATGGATGCGCTAGGATTAGTAACGTATTTTTCATTTCCCAGTTAGTTTTTTTAATGCCGATGTCGCATGCTTTTGCCCGTTGAAGAAGCTATTGAACCGATAAACGAGCACCCCTTCCCTGTCAAAGACAAAGGTTTCACGACCCGTAATACCAAAGTAAGCCGGGACATCAAACAATTTATGGACGGCCAGTCCGGGGTCGCTCAACAATGTAAAGGGCAAGCGATGATTCTCCTTGAAGGATTTAATTTGATACGGCATTGAATTGTTAACTCCAACAACAACGGTATCAGCATCAGTAAATTCCTGATATAAATCTCTAAACCTACAAGACTCAGCTGTGCAAATCTTGCTCTGTTTCTTTGGATAGAAATAAACAACAAGGTTCTTATCGCTCTTCAATTCGTAGATGTCGGTTATAACATTACGATGGTCGGCCAACTTGAATGCTGGCAATTTTTTTCCGATTTGCATGGGCAAACAATTTCGTTTTTGACAGATGTTTGGAAAAGAAAGAGAGAGAGACCAAACCGCTCGCAGGGGCGAAAGGATGGAAATTTACCATCCTTACCACCCATGCAGCAATTTTGTTTATCACAGCCCTAATTAGTTGATAAGGGCAACTTCAAATGAATTGTTTCTCTCATCAAATTTAATGTTGCAGGCGATAAACTTGGGCTTGGACATTTTTGGTTTCACGTTGTTTGAAAATGCAAATGGTTCTTTCGGATACCCAAACATATTCGACTCCATTTTGTTGCTCCCGTCCACGTCTTGATAGATCGCCAAAGCATATTCGCCCTGCGGGATTTGATCCCAGGAAATCGCAACAACGCCTGTTTTACCTGGAACGAATTGCTTAGCGAAAGCATGCTTGCCCTGTGTGGGAAATTCATTGTCCGCTTTGTAAAATCCTACATGGATTGTAGCTGTTGGGTTTTTCACATTGGAAATCTTCAAATTGAAGGTTCCCGTTGATTGTGCCTGCACTGATGCAGCAACTGCTATCGCGAATGCTGCAAGGAATAATTTTTTTGTTTTCATGATTTAATTTTTTTGTTTTTGTTGACACAAAGATGGACTGCTGACGCGCCCCGTCACTGACACATATGAGCCAAAAAAACTTGAACATAATCAGGGGACGCAATGGCCCTGCTGGCTACGATAAGAGATTCTCTGGTAAGCAAGAAAATCAGAGTTCTAATTTGTAGTTAACATCAAAAAAAACTTATCCACGTGCAATCCTCTGACGGATGCGGGTAAGATGCTGGCGCTGAATCCCGAGGTAACTGCAGAGATGCGAAAGAGTAACTCGATTGAATAAAGATGGGTCTTTTTCCATAAAGTCAAGATACCGTTTTTCAGCATCCCCAAAAAGAAAACTCTCTATACGAGCTTGCTGCATCTTCAGTATCTCCTCTGCCATGATACGTCCATATTTTTGCACGCTGGGAATTTTCTCATAAGCATGTTGCATGGCCTCAAGCGAAATGTTAACCATAATGGTTGGCTCCAGGCATTGGAAGGAATAGCTGCCCGGCTTTTTTGAAATAAAGGCGGTATAATGAGTCGCATAGTCCAACTCTTTAATGAAGCGGACTGTTTTTTCTTCGCCTCTCTGATCAACGTAAAAAGAGCGAACCAGCCCGCTGATAATAAACCCCATGTGTGGCTGTAGCACACCAGCCTCCAGATAAACATCCTTTTCAGAGAGATGAGTTACAGTTAGTGTTTGGCCAAATTTTGTTAACTCCGCTTTTTGTATTTCAGGACAAATTATTTTGATGGTCTCTAGGTACCGGTTGATCTCTGTGTTTAGCATCGGCACGAAAATAGTGCTTTACTTGTATAAAGTGTTCTATTTTTAATACAAAAATCCCTCCTTTTTTTGCGTGAATGCCAACGTTCACAACACCATGAGTCGATTATTTAAACTTATTATTTGAAGTTTACACAGCGATTGTAAGCGACTAACTAAAAATGGATTCGACAACTTTTTTCTACCAGCGCATTTAGTACCCTCATCTCATCAAACACAAAAAAAAGACCGCCTCAGAGTTTCAAGGCGGTCTTGTAAAAATAAAGGTGCTTACTTGAGTGAAATCCCAGCTATGTTTCTGCCGGTAGAGTAAACCATGGCTGTTGCTTGCACATCTTCTTTCTTTGTTTTTTTGGCAAACGTCATCACATCTTTCTCAATAGAGTTGTTGACTATGCCGTAGGTGATAAAGGGGATGAGTTTGATTCCACCATACGAAGAATTCTTTACTGAGTAGGACTGAATCGGCTCCGCAAGTACATAGGCAGTAACTCCCAAAATCTTAGTTACGGTAGCTATTCCGCTATTCTCTGGTGTGGCTACATCGGTAAAACGAATGGCCTGGGCTGTTTTGCCTCCCGAATAGATGATCGCATCGAAAGCAGTATTCGACTTCTTTACTTTTCGAGCCGACTTTCTTACAAACTGATTCGCTTTGTCGGAGATGGTCTCGTTTACGACCCCTCTCGTTAAAAGTGAAATAATTTTGGGGCTCGTTTTAATAGTGGCCACCGTCTCATACTGGCGTAAAGGCTGGTTTAAAATGTAGACCTCTTTGCCTTGAATTTTTGCTACCCTTGCGAGTGAAGGATCTTGCGCTTGCACCGACAGCACACTTCCTAGAAGTGCAACTGCCATCATTTTCATGATTTTCATTTGTGTTTTATT
Source organism: Cytophagales bacterium (assembly GCA_020402945.1). Classification (GTDB taxonomy): domain Bacteria; phylum Bacteroidota; class Bacteroidia; order Cytophagales; family Cyclobacteriaceae; genus ELB16-189. Next base: position 44,739 of record JADBYQ010000017.1, read on the forward strand.
TTTCACAAAAGTGTGCAAAATACTATGACCAACGATTGATTCAAGTCAAGAATGCCGCCCCTAGCTCTTGATTTGGGTTAAGAAAAAATGAGATGATCTGACCTGATAATGAAAATCACCGACTCGGCTTTCGTATTTATGGCTTAAGTCATTGATTTTCGTTCGTCAACAATGCCACAAAATCTTTATTGCACAATTCGAGTTTAATTATATTTCGATTCGAAGACCCAACCTTACTCTCATCATTTCCCTCAAATACTCATCTCCGGCCACCCATCCCTCCGATTTTGCTTGCAACTGCCCATAAAAACTTATCTTTTGCTTTGGTTTATAATAGGCGGTAACTGACGCCAACCCAAAAAACTGCGAACTTCCGGTTTTAAATTCCTGATTCTTGGGTTGGTTACCTAACATCACTCGACTGGTAAAGCTCCATTTTTCCAGCGAGGGAAATTTTTTGTCTATCCATGATACATCCAAAGAATAAAAGTCGTTATTAAAATTCTGATAGTTGTGATAGCCGAAAGACCATTTATTTCTTTTGTTTCTATAATACACCAGTACATTCTGGTCTACGCCAAAAGAAGTGGGCTGGTATTGTACCGCAAAATTTACAAAAACATGCTCCTTTAATTTTATTTTTCTGAAACCAAAATACATGGGCGAGAGCCAATTCGTCCATGCTTTAGACTTAACATTCTCATAGTAACTTTTTTCTTCACTGTTCAATCTATCTGACGTGATGTAGCGGTTGATGCCTACCCCCGAAGGATGCGTCCCCAGCGATTCGTATGGAGCGTCAGGTTTAAACAGGTGCCAAATCCAGCCGCTGTAATCGTGACCTGTAAAGTCTCTTTTTAAAATACTACTACCGTCATTGCGGTTGCCTTCAATATTCATTGAATCAATTTTTGCGTAGGTATCATTAAAGTAATTTACGAAAGCCGTGGTGTATAGAATGGCCTTCATTTCGGTAGGCAGATTTCCATCAAAAAAGAAATTGTATTCTTGAAAGCCTCTTGCCGCCAGCAGTTCCCCTTCACCTCCCGCAATCAGCATTCGGGTGAATGAGTTCTTATCGCCTTTTTTAAACCTACTGAGTTCATAGTCGTAAATGTCGGATACCGATCCATTGCTAATATCGATTGAAAAGTCATCAAATGGATTTCTACTTCCCACGCGATTAGTGGCCATCACCGACCTGTGATATTCTTCATGCAACCAACTCTGGCCAAAGGGCAAACCCTGCAAGATGACCAGCGTACTGATGGCGGAAAAGAATTGCGACACCAAAATATTCCCAGCTTTGCCTGTCAATGTTTTTGGCTTAATGACTCGGTTACTTAATAGCTGGCTGGCCCAGGCAGTAGTTTGCTCTGCACTTAAATTCAAGGCCGTGGCCTGAAACATACTTGGGTTCTTGTAGATACTGAACGCCCAATCACCAAAATTGGGTTGGCAGTCAGCAGTAGTGCAAAGGTGATTGGCACCAGTGTAGGCTGCATTGCGCCAATGATTTACATCCATGAGCGGAATATCTATTCTCAACTTTGGATAAAAGTAGTTAGACGAATCACGTTGGGCATACGAGAACTTACTCAATAAAACCAAAATAACGAGTGTAATACGAAGTGCCTTCATTTGAAAAGTTTAGTTTGTGTTTAAAAACAGTCCTTCAAAAACGGAACAAATCAGCACCGGTTAGGCGAAACTTTTTGCTTCACCTAACCGGCACTTTTCGCACACTTTTTAATTGGGCGTAGTGCCGTTTGTCTTCTCTATAAAAACAATAGCATCGTAGTAAACACCTAGTTTCTGTTCTAGGGTTGACTTTTCGAGTGTTGAACCTATGAAGTAGACTTTTTGGGGCGTTGAAAAAAGTTTGCTTAGCTCAACATTTGCATTTACTGCTGAAATTGGCAGAAAGAACTGCGACCATTTTCCTAAGGCAAAGGCTTGTGTAATCACGTGCTCGGGCTTTGGGTCAATTTTCGTCACACCCAGTTTCTTGTCTAAGTCTATTACGCGCACACTTCCACCATTGGTAAAGAAGCCCACCGTATAGTAGTTTGCCTGATAACGCTGTTTCAAATGATAGCCCATTTGCGTGGTGGTCGTATTGTTATTTCCGGAATGCCCTGCATGAGCCCAAAGTATCATTTTCTTGCTGTTCTCAAACTTCCGAATCCAATCCACGTTGTCCGCCATTGTGGTATCCCTGTAATTGAAACTCTTCAATTCGTCTTCAACGTAAATAAATCCATTGAAAGATTGTTGAACTATCTTCCAATGGCGTAATGTTAATTCGTATGCCCGCTCTCCGCTTTTGGCAATAAGCCCTGCCTTGTTGGATTGAAAATATGTGCTGATCGTATTCCACTGATTTCGAAAGTCAGACACCGAGGTTGGAAGAATTTTCAATAATTGCTCATTGCTGTACTTCGTAAAATATTCCTCAAAGTCGTTGAGAAAGTGCTTGGATGTAGTGTTAAATGCTGATAAGTATGATGGATCATATTGTGATATGTATGCCTGAACGCGCTTCGCACTCGGTTCACATGCTTGATTATCAAAACCATAAAAAGTAACCTTATTTGCGGCAGACTGCCCGCTGTTATATGTCCGCAGCCATTCAATGAGTTGAACAAACTCCTGATTATCGTACACCCAACTGTTTTTGATACTCTGCACCACATCTAAGCCTGTGCCTGTACCTCCAAGGATGTATTCATTGATGGCTTGTGCTGTGGAAAAATTCGTCTCTACCGAAAGAACCCGAAAATTCAATTGTTGCACCATATGCTGAATCATCCGGTGACGAAACGTAACGAACTCACTCGTACCATGCGTAGATTCGCCCAGTGCCACAATCTGCTTGTCAGCTACAAAGGCATTAAGAGTCGCCAGATCGGCTGTGCTTGAAGTGGGAGTCAATGAAGAAATGGGCGTGATCAAGTTGCCAAACCCCTGATTGTTGAGTGTCTCCAGCACCTTAGCCGAAGAAGGGCTTGGATCACTTTTGGAATTACAGGAGGCTAGTAAGAACAGCACTGCCATAATCGAGAGTGAAGCCATTAAAAGCTGAGTTGCCACTGGGCTGCCTAAAGGAAATATGATTCTAAGATTCGTTTTCATAAGTAAAATTTTTGTTTGGTTTCTGGCTCAAAACAATAGCATCAATTCGAAAAAAGCCGAGTTTATATGTTGACTTGAATCGTTTTTACATTAATTAGATAACTCTTTGACGAATTGAATTCATCAAAGCGGAAAAATTGAAAATCTTCGATTTTATTTTCGTTTGTTTGGGGGATATTTACGCGGACGGAATTCCATTTGCTTATATAAATATTACTTTGGTGAATCAAATTGTGTCCAGTAAAAAGAATGAAAAGTTTTCTTGAAAGTACCAGGCTTTTGAAAAGTACTTCCAAATGGCTGGTACTATTTGCGATAGCTTCTGTCATAACAGTTTCTGTTATACTGAACAATGCAAAGTTCAATTACGCATTTATTACGATAGCTATTCAACCCTTATTGGCAACGCTCTATTTTATCGTTGTAGCGATAGGGCACTGGCTTGGCATTACGCTTTTCAGTAAAAGAAAATACTTTCGTTACATTGTTTCCCTTATACTGTTAGTTGCTTTGGGCGCTGCAACTGCCGAGTACGTAAGCCCCTTTGCAGGACCCGATTTTGGCCCTATCAGCTTAAACCTGCATATAAGCAGTTTAATTTTTATTTTGTTGTCGGCAGCCTATGTGCAATCGGTACGAGAATTCATCGGACGAAGGGTAGAGATGCAGGAGTATCGGTACCAAAAAGCACAGGCAGAGTTACAATTACTAAAAAGACAACTGAATCCACATTTTCTTTTTAATACTCTGAATAGTATTTATTTCAAAGCAACACGGCAAAGTAATGAAGCGGCAGAAATGATTTTAAAATTGTCGGATTTGCTCAGGTATCAACTCAAAATGGAGACCACCGATGAAGTGACCCTACAGGAAGAAGTAGATTTTCTACAGCACTACATTTATTTTGAAAAACGGAGGTTGCCCCCAAACATGACGGTTGCTTTCAGTTGCCAGATTGATACCCCAAAGCTAAAAGTAGCGCCTAACATGCTGATGACGTTGGTAGAGAATGCTTTTAAGCATGGCGTACTGGCGCAGCATGTTGGTGTAATTTATATAGAACTTATGCAGAAAAATGGCTCGCTACTAGTACAAACATTCAATCCGATTGGCGACCTCGAAATGAAAAGAAATGGAACGGGAATAGAAAATCTAAGGAAGCGCTTAGACTTTCTTTACCCAAACCGACACACGCTTACATTTGATAAAAAAGAAAATACATTCCATGCAAGCCTCCAAATCGAATTATAAAATCATCCGAGCTGTAATTGTTGAGGATGAACCGGATGCGCAAACCCTTCTAGGAAACTATTGCCAGAAATCAGGAAACATCGAGGTAAAGGCAACTTTCTTTGATGCACTTTCGGCTGCACGATACTTAGAGCAAAACGCCATTGACCTACTCTTTCTGGACATCCAATTGCCCGGCATCAGCGGGCTATCCATGCTGTCGCTCCTTTCGTATCAACCAAAGGTGATCTTCACCACTGCCTACAGTGAATTTGCTCTCGAAGCATTTAATTTTCAGGTAATTGATTACTTATTAAAACCAATTGGGTTTGAGCGCTTTTTAAAAGCGATAGTAAAAATGGACAACCATCCCCAACGAGTTCTGCCCGAAAGGATTACTTTCGATCAAGCGACCAACGAAGCCTTTGCGCCAGCAGAAGTAACCCATGTGGAAGCTTTTGGAAACTACCTAAAAGTACATGGCCGAACCAAGACTTTGACTCTTCATTTAACAATGAAAGATATCACGGTGAGACTGGAGCCTTACGGATTTATCCGTGTCCATAAAAGTTATTTGGTCAATCCTTTATTTGTGCGGAATGCCACTGACACATGTTTGCTTACCACGGGTGTTTCTATACCTATCGGTATTAGTTATAAACAGCAAGTACGATCAAAGTTTGCATAGTTTGTTTTAGTTTAGATGAATTTTGCAGGGTATTTTTGTCTTCAACTAAAACTGTCCTTTAGAAATGCATACTTTGAAGTTTCTCGAATCTCAGCTACAGCGAGCTGTGGAGCTGCGACTTGTCAAAAGGTTTTTTAAGTCCATTTACCTGCCGTAACCTTTTTCAAGGTTAAGATGCAAGCTACAAAAAAGCATCAGTAGAATTCATTTTACATGCAACCCTTTGCCAATAATTTACATCTTAACGAAAATAACCTTAAATCAATATGAGAAGAAATAAAGTTTCCGTTTCGTGGGGGGCAGCAGTCCTTCTAAGTTCAACTTTTCTCTTGACAATGACAGGGTGTTCAATCCGAGAAGCCGTTCGAAAAGCAGTAGATGAGAGAACACAAACAAAACTACCCGACAAGCCTCTAAATAGGGAACAAATAAGTGAAGACGTAGACTATTATGTACGCACCGTTGAAAAAATATGTCCTTATCCTTATATGTACTCATCAAAAATAAAAATTGACAGCATTGCCAATGATATTAAAAAAAATCAGTCCCTTGAGCCTATGCTATTTTATAAGAAACTACTACAGTTGCAGGGTGCCTACAACATAGCACACCATCAAGCGGTGTTCCCCGAGAAAGAATATCATCACTATTTTCAAAACGGAGGGACGATTTTTCCGCTCGAGTGTGAGTTCAGAAACGATTCTCTCTTTGTTATTTCGACTTCCGATAAGTCTATTACAGTAAAAAAAGACGAGGTTATTCTATCGATAAACGGCAAATCTGCTGATTCACTTTTCAGAAATTTTACTTCCTATGTAGGTGGACTATCTGCCTGGAAAGCAAAACAGGTTTCAAAACAGTTTGCCAAATTTTTATGGCTCAACAATATTGATGCACCATTCACTATTAAAACTATTGACAAGAACCATAAGAAATCAAATCTTAAAATTGAAGGAGTTAACCCAGAAACTCAATTGACAAATAGCGATCAAACACCCAAGACCGAAAACTTTGACGATGTTATTACCTACCAAAGATTGAACGACTCTATTGCCGTAATTGACTTTAAAACTATGGGAATCACTTCTGGCGAGAAATTTAGCAAATTTCTGAAAGAGACATTTAAAGACATCCAAAGTAAAAAAACAAAATTACTTGTGGTTGATCTGAGGAAAAATGGAGGAGGTAATAGTGAATATGGCGATAGTTTATTACACTACTTCAACTCTAAACCATACAGAATGGCAGCCGAAAAGAAATGGATGGTAAGCCAGGAGTATAAGGACAATTTCAAGCAGATGCTTCCTTGGTACGCCAGAAGTTTTGCAGTTGAGAAGTCGGGTTTGAAAGATTATTTCGAACATAAGAATGGGGAATTATTCGATTTTGCTAAAGAGCCTAAGGACACTCTAACCATCCCCAAATCAAATGATTTAAGGTACAAGGGAATCGTTTGGATCATCATAGGTAATGGAACTTTCAGTAGTGCTATGATGACCGCAAATGCAATAGAGGATTTTAAATTGGCTACACTAATAGGGCAGCCAACAGCCGAGTGTCCGAATGACTTAGGCGAAAATGTGCCCGTTTGGTTACCCCATTCGAATATATGCTGTTGGGTTTCTTCAGCCCTGTTTACTAGAGCAAACGGAAATTCAAAGGATATCAACCCTGTTCTGCCAAACATTTATGTTGAACAGGCTAAATTGAATTCAATGAATACCGAAACCGTGATAAAATATGTTATGGATCATAAAATGATGAAACCAAAATAGGTGAAATGAAAATAGGCAAAAATGCAGCTTTAAACAACAGTCAAACTAATTTAGGCTTACATGGACTTTCAATGCTTCGTCAGGGAATGTTAAAGACGTTGTTTGCCTGAAAGCGGTCCATCATTAGGTTATTTGGATCAACAACCACTCGTGTTGGTTTGCCGGGCACTAGAAATGAAACCTTCATACTTTCCGAAGTAGCCTTAACGGTTTTGGTAACTGATTTATCCCCCTCATAAAACGCTGTGACCTCTACATAGTCGTTAATGGGTATTTCGTTTTCAAACCCCTTGCCATCAACCCTGTATTTGCGGCACTGCAAATCAATGGAGACCTCGAACATGCCGCGCGATAATTTTATCTGTGCACCTTTGACTGCATTGTCGTGGAAGGTAATTAACTCAAACTGATCGGTGATAAAATAACGAAGCGAATCAGGGGCGACAACGCGCAAATAACCCAATAGTTCCTTCCCTGTTGTGTAGGGAGCCGGTTGATAAGCATTATCGGCAAAGAAACGCTTAATGGCGTGATTCAAACTATCTTCTCCAATTAACTTCTTTAAAGCATGCATGACTTGTGTGCCTTTGTTGTAGTACACGTTTGGCTGGTCTTCCACAAATACCAAGGCGTTTTCTGGTTCGCTCAATCGGCCACGGTTGGTCATGTAGCTGCTGCGATCGTGTAAAACAAAAGCTAGGTTCTTCTTTTCGCCTTCGAGTTTTTCCAAAATACATGATGCGGAGTATTGAGCCAATGTTTCTGTAACAAACGATGCCCCTGCAGCATACCCTGGCACCACCTGATGTGCCCACCACTGGTGTGCTATTTCGTGTGCAACCGTATGTTGCATTAGGCCGAGTGAATTTTCATCTGTTACGTTTTCAATAAAACCAATCCCTTCAGAATAAGGCATGGTAGTAGCGAATGACTGGGCAAAAATCTCGTACCTCGGGAACTCAATAATGCGAGCAACCTTGTGTGGATAAGGGCCAAACTGCCTGCTGCAATAGTCCAGCGAAGCACGCATTGCCTTTGCCATCCGTTCAATGTTGTAGCTATGATCATCGTCATAATAAATTTCTATGTCCACTTCATTCCACTTTTCACGGTGTACTTGGTATTTGGCTGAGGTGAAGGTTGCAAAATGGAGAACAGGTTTATCAAGAGCATAGCGGTAATAATTTCGCCCCGCATCTTTCCACTGCCTCAACAGTTTACCGGGGGCTATGGCTATCTGGTCTTCGCTGGTACTGACGGTGGTTTGCATGGATATCCAATCGGCATCGCTGATAAAATACTGGTTTCTGCGGGCAACAAGATCATCGGGTTGCGGCTGAGCGCCCTGTGGCGGTAAACCATATCTTTCCCGATCTTCTTTTTTAGTCAACTCTTGCACTCGGGCATAACCGATAATCGGCAAAACCATAGAGCTATTAATAAATGTCCCATTCTCGTTTATTAGTGGGCTGCTCACTTCGTTCTCAAAACCTTCAATGGTATACGATGCCTTCGCAATGGCAGACAACGAATCTCCTACTTGCAGTGGGTTGTTGAGTTTGTACATCGCAACCCCGAGTTTTTGGTCTATCCTCAATTCGGTTGCTTTTTCAACCATTACTTTTTGGGTAAGGCCGCGTTCAACATTCAAAGTAAAAAAGAGTGTATCGATGGGATGACTGGTTTTATTGCGTATCCAAAATTGAGTTGTAGATGTCATTTTTCTGTCTCCCGGAAAAATGTTTACGCTGTAGTTGACAGAGGTGATGCGCGGTTGGTCTAAGTCTTCATAGTGACTATACTGCTTTTCATACGCTGCTTTTTGCAGCAAGGCGTTTTCATTTGATGGCGAATTGAGAATATGCGTATTGTAGAAAATGTACCCACCGATGACCATCCAGAAAAGCAACGCGGCTAGCAGGGGCATACGCATGGATTTTCTATAAGTCTCTTTGGCAGTACTCCACCTATAACGGAACAGTTGGTCTTCACCCCTTCGCCAGAATAAAATCGTGATTACTATTAACACTGCCGAAATAGCTACACCATATGCAACGTGGAAGAGCAGTGTTTCTCTATAAGGACCTAACCCGTTAAAATCAGAATAAGTGAATGATGGCAAAGAGGAGTATAAGAGCAGATGGTCATTAAACTCAACTTCGGGTAAAACCATATGAACCAGGATGAGGATAAAGCCCACAATCATAAAGGCTACGTAGCGGTTGGCCACCAGTGAATGGACGAGGAAACTTAAAACCATAATCGGCAGTAACGTGCCCGCGAACGTAACTACAACAAGCTGCAGCAGGTACAGGTCAAGTTGAAGGCGATAATAACCCATCGCAGCCTGTGCAATTATTCCAGACGCCATACAGCCTGAAATAATGGCCAGCAGTCCCATCGAGAGGGCAAACAATTTACTGAAGTAGAAAGCCCAGCTAGGCATGTTGTACGAATCCAGTATGGGGTGCATCTTCGAATCTCGATCGTGATGAACCAACAGACCGCCATAGATCACCACAATTGCATAGATAACAATCATAATAGAAGATGAGAAGTTCTCCAGCACAATACCGGTTGTGGGGTAATTTATCGTGCCTTCCGGATTCCATGAGGAAAGCGTAGTGATGCTGCTGATAGATTGAAGTATGCACAAGGCCACTAAAATCAGAAACACTTTACTTTTGAAGAGGTAGGCTATTTCAGTTCGGCTGGCAACAAAAGCCTGTGTCCATCGTGACCATGCGGAATTTTCTGGCAACGTGTAGGGCAGTGCAACTCCATCAAAGCGGGTGTTGCCTATATTTTTTACATCCGCCCTCGTTGCAGACTGGCCGTTTTCCAACTGAAACTTAAACTTACGAAACGCCCAAAGAAACAAGCACGCGGCTACCGTAAGCCAGCAAATCCTATGAATAACAAGCCACCAGTGCCATCCGAACATTGAATGGTTCTTCTCTTGAAAGCTCCAAAGACGGGTAATATGTTTATGCAAGACAAAACCTGAAGGCTCAAAAAAAGAAACAAGCACACTTTCAGGGTCGGCAAGGGAAATACCAATAACAGCAAACATGATTACAAATAAGACTACAGCTGCCCCCAACAATACCGCAATTTTCCTGGAAGCAATTGCAACTGAAAAAAGAATAGTGTTAAAAATGAGAACGTTTGGCAAGCTGAAGTAGAAAAATGCCTCTGTATATGGGGCGAACGAAAACGAATTGACCTGCTCTTGGTTATCGTAAAATAAGTGGCTGCCCAAAACCACAGCCAGGGGCACCATAAGAACAAAGAGCATTCCCAACAGCCACGTGCTTGCCAAGCGCCCCAAAAGATATTGGGCCTTGCTTATCGGCTTGGTGAAAATAAACTCGTGGTATTGCGATTGAAAATCTCGCAGCGCGGTCTGGTTTATTAATCCAGACAGGAAGAATGGCGAAAATTGAGCGATTGTGATCGACCAAAGGGCAATGGCGAAGGGCGAATTCCGCTGTAGCCCTTCGATGCTCCCACCAAAAGAAAAGTGATCACTCAAAACGGCAAACATCACTCCGGAAAACAAAAGGAGGCAGATAAAATAGATTGCCCAATTACGCAGGCTATACTTCACCTCGAAAGCGACTATGGTTTTTATCATCTGTTGAAGTTTATCAAATGCCTAAAATTTTTATAAAGAACACGTCTTCTAGGTCGGCAGGAACAAGTTCAAACCCGGGCACTGGCACAGGACTGAACACGTGTATTTTTGGCCTGCCCTCATATAATTTATTGGAAATTACCTGATAGTCTTTTCGATAACTCTCCAACTCACTTTTATCGATAACCTTCTCAAACACTTTATCCTTCACCATCGCGAGCGCCATACCGGGTGAGCCTTTGAAGCACACTTCTCCTTTGTTGATGATGGCCATATCGCGGCAAAGTTCTTTTATATCTTCCACTATGTGGGTTGACAGGATAACGATTACGGTTTCACCAATCTCAGACAGTAAGTTATAGAAGCGATTGCGCTCTTGCGGGTCTAGCCCTGCGGTGGGTTCATCCACTATTATCAATTTAGGGGAACCGATCAATGCCTGCGCAATGCCAAATCGCTGTCGCATCCCGCCCGAAAAGCTACTCACCCGTTTCTTGCGTTGCTCATAAAGGTTCACCCGTTGCAACAGTGCGTCTACGAGTTCTTTTCTCTGCTTTTTATTTATGATTCCTTTTAAGGCTGCCATATAATCCAACAGACTGTGGGCAGATATGCTTGGATACACGCCAAACTCCTGTGGAAGATAGCCCAGGTACTGCCTTATGTCTTCTTTGTTTTTCAGCACATCCAATCCGTCTAATTTCACCATGCCACTGTCGGCATGCTGTAGCGTTGCAATAATGCGCATGAGCGTAGATTTACCTGCCCCGTTAGGGCCGAGTAAGCCAAACATGCCGCTACCGATAGTGAGCGAAACATTATGCAGAGCACGTGTGCCGTTGCTGTAAGTCTTAGATAGATTGTCGATAACGAGTTGCATATTTTGTAAATCAAATCTTGGAACGAATTATTATTTTACCTGAGCAAAGTCTTTTGGAGCGATGACGTTATAGCCCTTCCATATTTCGGGATCATAAAACTTGTTGAAAGTTTTAATCTTTTGGTCTGTACCCAAAACTTTATCTTTGCTAAAAGGTGTTGCGGGCTTATCGAGCTTGATGTCGATCACGGCAATCTCATTTGAAAATTTTAGTCGTGCTTTTTCGTTATCCTTAAACATCTTTCGCTTTTCAACATATACGTCCACATAATATTGGGCGTGGCTAAAGTACCATCGGCCATCAATCATTTTGTAAAAGCTCTGGAATTTCGTTTTTGGGAATTCCAATTTATAGCCCATCACAAATAGCGCAGCCTTCATCAACCCATTCAGCGTATGCTTTTCTGCTGCTTTACTTAGGCCGGCCTTCAATGCCACTACTGCGTAGTTCTCTGCATCCAAGTAAATATCTCCATCCATCAGTTGCCCTTTTACATTCATCCTTTGCTCAAAGCGAATGACCAGTGCCTCGCGTCCCATATAGGTTGCCCCCTCTGAAAGTTTATAATTGTACTTGGCAAAATTTTTCTCTTGCATAAAATGTGGAATCTGGTTTCTGCCTATGCTCAGCTCTTTAAAGATTTCGTACGGCCCAACTTCGACCTGTACAATATCCAAATTAGTATCGTCCATTTCTTTTCCCTTTCTGGCAGCCTTTTTCATTTCCTTCGCTCTGTGTTTGTCACTTTTCTTCTTCTGAAACTGCATAGGACGAACCGTGCCACCGGGGCGGGCGTTAATCACAGAAAGCTGGAGCGAATCTGTCGCATCTGGTCCGTTGGAAGGATGGTACACGCTTAACAAGGCCTCATTATTAATATGATCAATTCCATTTTCGGTTCCTCGTTCGGCAGAATACAGCGTAGCGTAATATGCTTTTTCATTGTAGTTGGATGCAATATTACTAATTGCTTGGCGAAGGTACTCTGTCGGTGCAAGCGGGGTTACCACCACTTCACTCAACTGCACTGGTTTGGAGATAAGCAACACTACCAAAGGCGAAACGGCTTCTTCTATATCTATTTCCTTCTCCTCATAGCCAAGAAAAACAAACCGAAGCTTTTCGTTTCGCAGTGAAACCGGTATGCGAACAGAGAAATTTCCGCTTTCGTTGGCACTGGTGCCAATATTTGAGTGGGTGATGCCGATACCGGTAAATGGTAAGGGTTCTTTTGAAGCCTGGTCCAATACAGTTCCTGTCAATGTCATATAGTCTGTAACGGTTTGGGCAGAACTGATACAGCAACCTAAAGTGAAGAAAAAAGCCACTAATTTTGTTTTCATCGCTAATAATTTCTGTTTGTTATTGAATACCATACTTGCAGTTTTACGGCTTCTTTACCTTAAAGGTGCAATCCTCCATAACTTGCACCAACTAATAGTGACAATCTATCGTATTAGTTGACAAACCAAATCTTTTGTTGACGAACCAGAATCATTAAATCCACAAAAATCACGTTAACTTTGCCATATGCAGTACCGGGGTCGTTCGTTGGCTATTCTACCTCACGTGCTGATTGGTGCGCTCCTCATCTTGGCATATTTGCCAGTATGTCAATATAGTTGGCCACTCGGTTTACTAGTTGGGCTGGCTCTATGTGCTGTTACGTTTTACCAACTGCTACAAACGCGCAATGAATGGGCCCTTTACTTGATAGTTATTGTTTTGTTAGCTTGCGTTTCAGCCTACAGCGACTTTCTATTGTATCGATTTAACGGGAATGAATTTCTGCGTTATTGGATGCAACAACTATTATTGCTATGTTCTTTTACTACTGGCATGTTGCTGGTTGTAAAAGTAAAAAATGAACAAGACTGCCAAAATTTAGTGAGTAAGCTGGCTATCAAGGAACAAGCGCTCATGCGTAGCCAGGTGAATCCGCATTTTCTTTATAATACACTCAATGCCATTTATGCCAGTGCCCTGGAACAGCAGCCAGACACTCCAGAATTGATTTTAAAACTCTCACATCTCACGCGCTACCAAGTTGAAAGTTTGCGGCAAGAGTGGGTGTATCTTGAAGAAGAAATAGAGTTCATCGAAAACTTTATCACGTTTGAAAGACTAAGGGCAGGCAAAAAATGTTCCGTCAAATTTGATGTTAATGGTAATATTGACGGCATTAGAATAATTCCGATGGCCTTCATCAATCTTATTGAAAATGCCTTTAAATATGGAGTGGTATCAACCAATGAGGAAAGCCATGTCGAAATAATTTTGAGGGTTACCCAAAAGGAAATTCGCTTGCAGGTAATTAACAGCATCCCGGAAAATAGATTGCCGCATAAACCCTCTACCGGAACGGGGTTGGCCAATTTGCAAGAGCGATTACAATACAGCTATCCGCTAAGGCATTACCTAACCAATTCCAAAACAAAAACAACCTATAAAGTGGAACTATATATTCGTATTGCTTCATAAATACATAAGAGATCATTGGATACCACTATGATAAAAATTAAATGCGTCATTATAGATGACGAACCTCCCTCGCACATAGTATTGAAAAACTATATTGCCAAGGTCGGCCAATTAGTTTGGGTGTACAGCAGTAGCAATCCGCTGCAGGCTCGCGATTACCTTCGCAGTAATCCAGTAGATCTACTTTTTTTAGATGTGGAAATGCCGGAACTGTCTGGGCTTGAATTGCTCGACTCTCTCCAAAGTCGGCCAAAAGTTGTTATCATCAGCGCCCATAGCGAGTATGCTGCCAAAAGTTACGAGTACGATGCGGTAGACTACCTAGTTAAGCCTTTCACGTTCAGTCGTTTTTTGAAAGCGGTTGATAAAATAATTGCTGGTTCAGCAAACACAACAGAAGAGCAGCTATCAGGTGGTTTTTTTCAATTTAAAGAAAATGGAATTCCTAAAAAAGTAAAGTATATAGACGTGCTGTATTTAGAGAGCATTGGCAACTATATAAAAATTGTTACCTCCGCAAAAACGCACCTGATCAAGAAAACAATGAAGGAGTTAGAGAATGAGCTAAGTCCTCAGGAGTTTGTGCGGGTGCACAAATCATTCATGGTGAACGCAAAAATGATTACCGAGTTAAGTTCCCGCAAGTTGTTGCTAAAGGATTTGGAGATACCCGTGGGCGGACACTACAAATCACAACTAGATAAACTTTTTGGTGAGCAATAAAAACTTCAAGCCATTTATCGCATAGTGGAATACTGAATGTGCCTACCGACAGAAAAAGCATTTAGTCTATGAGATGCACTTTACAAAAAAAACTAAATGGTTCTTTTACAATGCCACAAAAAACAGGCAGTGGTGCCAGCTTAGCGACACAAAGTTTGGAGTCTATCAGAAAGGGGGAAGTGTTCGACTTAAAAACTTACAGATACCTGCTGAAAATAGTGCTTTAGGAGTCGGGTCGGTGGAGCGTTACCCCGTATCCAAAAATTTCAAAACCAGTAAAATTTATCAAGTCTAGCGAAACTAACAGTCAGGCACCTATCAGAATTGCTAAATGTACTATCTTGCAGCGATGATGAAACAAGAACGAATTCCCTTCGATCAGTATCGGAATTAATTATGGACGAGCTAAGAAAAAACATCAACTCAATAATTTCAATTTCAGACAAAGACTGGGCGATTCTCAAACCCATGTTTGTTTACAAAGCAATTAAGAAGAATGAGTTTTTCTTGCTCGAAGGAAAGCATAGTAATACTGTTTTTTATGTTATCAAAGGAGCGTTTCGCGTATTCACTGTTGTGGATGGCGAAGAGCGCGATTGGCACTTTCATTTTGAAGGCAATTGGGGGTCGGATTACGAAAGCTTCTTAACAAACCGCCCCAGCCGATTTTCGATTCAGGCCATGGAAGACGCGGAGATACTCACACTCTCTAGAGATTCTATGCACGCACTTTACAATACAGATGCTAAGTTTGAACGCATCGGCAGGATTATAGCCGAGCAACTCTTCCTCTTCGCTCGTAACCGGGGAATGGATTTTCTTTTACAAAACCCGGAAGACCGGTATCTAAAACTTATTAAGGAATATCCCAATATTTTTAATCGCGTTCCACTTTATCATATTGCCAGTTACCTTGGTATCAAGGGGCCATCTTTAAGCAGGATACGAAGAAGGCTATCTGAAAAATAGATTTCAGCTACTTCTTTCGATTTTAACCGAGGTTAAAGCACTAGTCCAATTTCATCGCTCACCTTTGTCTCAACAAAACGAAACAAAGTATGAGCAAAACAATTTTAATTACCGGATGTAGCAGCGGTTTTGGCAAGGATACCGCGCTACTTTTAGCCCGAAGCGGCTACACGGTGTATGCAACCTTGCGCGATGCGAACGGCAAAAATCACGAAGCGGCCAGTGAGTTACTTTCTATTGCTGCACAAGAAAGCCTGGAGCTTGATGTGGTAGAGCTTGATGTTACCAATGAGCGTTCGATAAAAAAGGCCATCGACTACATCATCAATTTATCGAGCTCTATTGATGTACTCGTCAACAATGCCGGTTATGGAATCTATGGTTGGAGCGAGGGCTTTGAAACTTCTACCGTCCGCCATTTGTTTGATGTTAACTTTTTTGGCGCACTCGATGTAAACAACGCTGTGCTGCCGCACATGCGAAAACGCGCTGATGGACTCATCATTCATATCTCCAGCATCTTAGCTAGACTTCCTGTTGGTTTTATGAGCGCCTACAACGCAAGCAAGTTTGCAATAGATGGATATGCGGAGTCTTTGAATATGGAGCTTGCGGAATTGGGGCTTCAATCATTGATTGTACAGCCCGGTTTTTTTGGTACTGGCTTCGCGCAAAACATGACCTACAACGATAAGCCCGATACCATTGCTGCCTATGGCGTTCTGGCAACCAAACCACAGCAAATGCTAGAGGGGTTCGCCAAAATATTGCCGATGATGCCCCCTTCTACACAGGTAGCCGAGGGCATTAAGGCGCTCATCGAAACACCTAAGATGCAACGTCCTCTACGCACTGTCATCAGCGCAGAGCCGCATAAACATTTGGTGGAGCGGCTTAACGATGCTGGCAATCAGGCTACCAAAGAGCTCAATGAAATCATGATGGCTTATCAGCAATAGCTTGTATATGAACCATCTTGTAATCCGAAGAATGTTCAGGGCGTTTCACTTGGTTGAAGCGACCTGTTTGCTCCTCTACTTCTACACCCCAATGGGAGATTCTACCTCGCTGGAAACCCTCATCAGATATGTTGTACTGCCTTTCTTGATTATTAGTGGGTTTTATATGTGGAAAGGACATTTACTGTGGGCAGCAAAAAGACGATAGCGCATGAATCATAACAATCCAGTATTTCGGAATTAGTAACTATAATAGATTTTACTCTTAAACTAAAAACAATCAAAATGAAAAACACAATCAAACACTTCGGCCTTTTGGCAATTGTACTAATCGGTTCATATTCATCCATCGCGCAAAAGAAAACTATGATCACACAAAAACAAACAGAACAAAATGTAAAAAATGTGCAAGAAGGTTTTGCTGTCTATTTTACGGGCGATCCTAGCAAAATGCGCGCGTTATTAGCTGACAACGTAGAGTTGATTGTTCCGGGCAATAGTTCTTTGGCCGGAACTTACAAAGGTCCAGAAGGCGTATTGGGATTTGGTGGCAAGATTTTTCAAATCTCTGGCAACACTTTTACATCTAAACCAAAATACTTTGCTGGCAATGGCAATTTTGTAAACATAGTGATGGAAGATGCCGCAACTATCAACGGTGTAAAATTCGAATGGACGGAAGGCATTGTGCAAGAGTTTGATAACAATGGAAAAATAATTAGGGTAAGACCTTTCTTTTCTGATCAGGCAGCGTGGGACAAATTCTTTGACAAAAAATAAATCAACAAATAACGATGAAAATATTTAACCTAAGCGCAATTGTTATCATTGGAATAATAGCTGTTGCAACACCAGCGTTTTCACAATCAAAACAAAATGCAACGATGAACACTCTTGAAAAAGATGTTTTAGCCACTCATAAGAATCTCAACAACTTGATGGTGCATCGGGATACCGTGGCGTTGAAAAAATTGTACACCGATTCATACACATTGACAAATGCATACGGTCAAGTATGGACACGCTCCTTTTTTTTTGGTTTGATTTCCAACGGCTCGCTAAAAATGCAGCAGCTGACGGCAAGCGATGAAAAGATAAAAGTAGTGGGCAATGTCGCCATCTTCACGGCACGGCAGGATTTTAAACTTTTATTTGGCGGTAACCCGATGGAAGGAAAAGAGCGAACGACTGCAGTCTACGAAAAGAAAAATGGAAAGTGGTTACTCACTTCGCAACAGAATACACCCATTGTAGAGTAAACTTTAAACTACCCACCTTTCAAATTACATAGGATGAAAATAATCAAGATTGTATTTATCGTATTTCTAAGTATCAATACCTTGATGCAAGGTTTCTTCGGTGTGCTACTTACGTTCAATACCAAAAGCGCCATTCAAATGTTTAATCCCGATATCACAGAGGTGGCTGGACCATTGCTTCAAAACTCTGTGTTATTGGGAAGCGCCCTGTTGTTTTCTGCAGTGCTACTTGTTACCAGTATCGCAAGGTTGAAAAGCAATGTAAAAGAAGCTTCGTTTGTAGCCATACTCACTTCTTCTTGGACGTTTTCTCTTGGCCCTATCGGACTATTCGTATTGGGTACACCGCAGTTTTTACTCTTCGATTCTATTCGTGCGGCTATTCCATTGGTATTGGGTATTGTCATTTACAGAAGCTCCAAGTAAAGTGGTAGCAAGAAAATAGTATTTCTAAAAAAAGATAAAATAAATGAGCAAGAAAATAATTATTACTGGATGCAGCAGTGGCTTTGGCAAATTGGCAGCAATGAAGTTGGCAAAAGACGGACACACCGTTATTGCCACAATGCGAAATGCAAGTAGTCAGAATAAATCAGTTGCCGATGAATTGAACGAATATGCAAGGAAACACAAGGTTGCGATTCACGTCATTGAGCTTGACGTGACGGATGAAAAGTCTGTAAACCAGGCCGTGACTGTTTCAAATAATATCACTAATGGTTTTGATGTTTTGATTAACAATGCCGGCTATGGCATTTTTGGATTAACCGAGACTTTTACCATAGAGGAGTCCAAAAAAATGTTTGAGGTTAATGTATTTGGCGTGTTGAGAATGATTAGAGCCATATTGCCACACATGCGCAAACAGCAATCCGGACTCATCATCAATCTTTCTAGTGGAGCAGGCGGATTAGTGTTTCCTTTTGGAGGAATTTATTCGGCAACCAAATTTGCGTTGGAGGCCATTAGTGAAGCTTTGCGAATGGAGTTGAAGCCACTAGGCATTGATTCTGTGTGTATCGAGCCAGGTTCATACCCAACTACCGACTTTGGAGCAAATATGAAAATGGGTGATGATGATGCCCGTATTGATTCTTATGGCGAATATGGCCAAGCACCATTAAAAATGATGAAGGGCTTTGGCGAATCGATGAAAGGCCAAGAGCCTGACCCAATGGAAATAATCGAGATTATGAAAGAGCTTATTGGCCAAGAGCTTGGCAGTCGCAAAGCGAGAACGCCTAAAGCAAATGTGGCCGAAATGCTTCATGGAATCAATGCAGAGAAAGACAAAGCACAAGAACAATTAGCCACCATGTTGGGATTTTGATGCTGACAACTTTAACAGGACGGAGAGAAAGGAAAGAGTACGGCCATTGGCTTAACAACTAGTCAAAAGTTCAATTCATAACAAGCAAACATGCTTTCAATTCAAACATTGCTTTTTAGGGCCTTATTACTGTTCATTCTTTCCGTTTTGTTAAGCTATTACAGTCTCATAGCGTTTCAATCGCTAGTAAAGCTTGAAAACAAGAACACCACCACCACCCTCTACTGGGTGTTTGATCTATTCATTACAATAATTTCACTCGCTTCTACCGTCTATTTCTATAGCAATGAAGGTAAAGCTTCTAAATTATTTAACTACCTGGCATTTGCTGGAGTGTCGTGGATGATTACAAAATTTTTCATCAACATTGTGATGGTGCTGGGCGATAGTTTTCGTTTGCTGGAATTTGTTTCCAATTGGATATCTCTAAAATTTAACTCAACTGAAAACCAACCCATTTTCTTAGAAAGTCGGAGAAGGTTTGTTGGCCACGTTGCATTAATGGTTGCGTCCGTTCCGCTAGCCGGGCTCTTGTACGGAATGACGAAAGGAAAATACGATTATAAAATTCATAAAGAAACTCTTTACTTCGATGACTTACCGCATAATTTTGATGGTTTTACCATTACACAAATTTCGGATATCCACAGCGGATCTTTCGATAGTGTTGAAGATGTGAGGCGAGGTATAGATCTCGTCAACCAGCAACAATCTGATATGTTTGTCTTTACAGGAGATTTGGTTAACAATTTAGCTTCAGAGATTGAACCATGGAAAGAAATATTCTCAACCATCAAAGCGCCGTATGGCCAATATTCTATCATGGGCAATCACGACTATGGCGATTACGTCCATTGGGATGATGATGAAGAAAAACGTACTAACTTGAAGCAATTGCACAAGGCTCATGAAGAGCTTGGATTTAGGTTGTTGCTTAATGATAATGTCGTAGTAAAGAAGGGTGAACAACAAGTTAGCCTAATTGGCGTAGAAAACTGGGGTAAGCCTCCGTTCGCCCAGTATGGAAAAATTGAGCACGCTATTGGCGGTGTAAGCCATAGTGATTTTAAAATACTGTTATCTCATGATCCGTCTCATTGGGAAGGGGAAATTTTAAGCCACCGGTACAATTTCCATCTTACACTTTCCGGGCATACCCATGGCGCCCAGATGGGCATAGAGATTCCGCTTTTAAAATGGAGCCCCGTAAAATACATCTACAAACAATGGGCAGGATTATATTCTGCTGATAATAGATATTTATACGTAAACAGGGGGTTCGGATTCTTGGGCTACCCCGGTAGGTTGGGCATTTGGCCGGAAATTACCGTGCTCACCCTTAAGAAATCAGTACAGCGATAGGTAAATCAGTTGCCCCTTCGGTTTCGATTTTAACCTCGGTTAAAGTTCATCTCGATTCAATCAGTGAATTTTGTCGTAGGAAATTTCAACCCATAAAAAATGAAAAAACAGATAACAATTTTAGGCACAGGCAATTTTGCCCAAAGTATTGGAAAAATGCTAGCAAACACTGATTCGAAAGTAGTATTTGCATCGCGCAATCCCAAAGAGACTGAGGCGAAGATTAGTGCCACAATAAAAAACGCAGAAGTGCAGAGCTACGAAGCGGCCATTCCACCTGCTTCGATCGTTTTAATAGCACTTCCTTGGTACAAGAATACAGCTCTGGATATTCTGAAAGAGTATGCACCGCTATTGAAAGACAAAATTGTAATCGACTCCACTAACGCACTAAACGAAGACTTTAGTCCTGCATTAAGAGGGGCTTCCCACTCCGCAGCAGAAGCTATTCAAAAAGTAATACCATCCGCAAAAGTGGTGAAAGCCTTTAATACCATTTTTGGAGCATCCATTAATCCGCAAAATATAGCGCAGGTGAATACTGTGCTCAGTGTCTTTTATTGTGGAGATGATGCTAACGCTAATGGCGAGGTAGGTAAGTTAATCTCTGAAATTGGATGGAAGGGCATTGAATCAGGTCCATTAAGCAATTCAATATTTATGGAAAACATGGTGAACATGGGTATTTACCTTGCCTTTGTAAAAGGGCTTGGCCCAAACAATTATTTTGGATTCAAACCCTATTAATTAAAACATTGCATAAGCATGCAATCTAATCAAGAGAAACTAACAAACTGGTTTAATGCCTTGCAATCGAAAGATAGCGCTTCGATTGCAACGGCCTTTGCCAACTCTCGTACAAAAGATAGTCGACTGATTATCGAAGGAAATAGTAAGTTAACAGGTGTGTGGATGGGGTCACAAGGGTTCATTGATATGATTATGCTGGCGAAGGCAATCAGCAACAGTTCGATTTCCACCAGCTTATTTTCTTGTGTAGCCAATGAAACAGATGGCATTGCAGTGGTACACTTAAAAGGAAATCGGGGAAACCAAACAGTAGATCAGCCAATCATCTATCTGTTCAAATTTGATAATCAGGGAATGATTTTTGAAACACGCTTGGTGCCAACCAATGGTAAAGCTTATGACCAGTTCTTTTCAGACAACGAATTGCCAATACTTTAACCAAGTGCCAATGAAATCTTTTTTAATAATTTTGTTATTGTCAGTAACAGCTACTACCAAATCTACAAGTCAGGCAAATATGGAAAACAAGATCTTTATAAAAACAAAACTTGGTAAAATTGCTGTGTTTACCAAAACAGCGAGCACAGAAAATACACCTATTATTTTCTTGCATGGTGTTTACCTTGATCATCTGCTATGGAAAAATCAAGTGTCCGTTATTAACGATAGAACTGTTATTGCCATTGATATGCCCCTTCACGGAGAAAGCGTGAATGGAATTCCCATTAGGTGGACGTTGGCCGATTGCGCTGATATGCTGGTGGAAATTCTGGATGAAATGAAAATATCAAAAGCAATTGCCGTTGGCCACTCATGGGGCAGTATGACAATATTAAGGGCAGCGAGTAAATATCCCGATCGATTTGAATCCGTTGGTTTTTGCAACATGCCCTTCGAAGCAGCTTCAAAAAAAGAGAAACGAAATTTCAAACTTCAACATTCCGCTTTGATTTTTAGAAACTTTTACATGAAGCAAACTAGCAAAGTACTTTTTGGCAAAGAAACGTTGAAGCATAACCCAGGCATTACAAAATTGCTTACCACGCCTATGAGCAAACTAACAAATCGTGAAATAAAGAAGGTCGACCAATTTGTTATCATCGATGCCGAAGATGCAACTACACTACTTAGCAGTTTAAAAGTCCCCGCTATTGCCTTGAAAGGAAAAGATGACTACGTGCCAACGCCTACTACATTAAAAACTACTATAGTGCCTGGAGCCCATCTAAGTCCAATAGAAAGCCCAACAGATGTATCTGAATTTTGTAAAAGAGTTATAAACTTAAAATAGAAACTGCGTACATATGAAAGTAGTTATTTTCGGTGCAACTGGTTTTTCCGGTAAGGCAATTCTGAATGAAGCGTTGGTTCACGATCATCAAGTGACCGTCCTGGTCAGAAACGGTTCAGCTGGGCTGCCCAAAAACAAGAATCTGACTGTTGTTGTAGGTAATGTACTAGACAGGAACACCGTTAAAAGCGTTCTTGAAAATCAAGAGGTAGTGATTCAATGCCTTGGCGTAGGGGGAAAGGGAAATGGTAAGCCTACAACCTTCATATCGGATGCAACAAAAATTATTGTTGAAGAAATGGAGAAATTAGGTATCGACCGGTTGATTGCAATGAGCAATGTAGGTGCCGGAAATAGTATTGCTTTTCAACCGTGGGTTTTTACCAATATCATATTGCCCTATTTTATGAAATGGCTAAAAGTGCTAATTGACGATAAGAACAGAATGGAGCCGATAATCATGAATAGCCGTACAAATTGGACCATTGTTCGCTGTCCCAATATTGTAGACAAACCATCAAAAGGCAAATGCCACCATAGTGGGGATGGGTTGAAATTATCTATCACGTTGCACGATATGGCGGCATTTATGGTGAAACAGATTATGGATACGTCCTATTCAACACAAGCACCCTCGATCAGCAACTAGTATAATTGCCCTGCTTGCATCTATTGATTTTTGTTAAGAATGAAAGCGAATATATTAACGCAACTTTGCGCAATGGAGACAAATCAAACAATCATTGCCATGAGGGCTTTCATGGCCGGTACCTGGTTTTCAATGAATCAGAATGTGTTGGCAATGGTACTCACGAATCTTACACACGAAATTTTCGATGTAACTTCGGAAAGTGACGATGTTATTCAAGAAACTGACATTGTAATCAGTGAAACTCGTAACCTGACTTAGGTGCAAACCGAAAGCGAAGCCGACCCAAGCGGCACACATGGCAAAGCCCGCAAATCTAGACACGCAAAACCAAGAATTTGAGTTACAATAGTTAGTGGATTTAAACAATCCAGAAGTGCGAATGGGATTAGCAAAAGTAAAATATCAATCATTCAGATTTGTGAGTAGCGGTTGTAGAATAAACTTTGATTTTTTATGATTGGGTAGAGCCTCAATCCTCTAATTTGTACTGTTTCGCCACTAGGTACTCGAAGCAACGAGCAGGTAATAAGTGCTTCAAGGGTATCATACAGCGCTCCATCAAAGTCCCGCCTACGTAGCGGAGGGAAGGTTTGCTCTCGGAGATAATCCGTTCGATCTTCTTGGCTATTAACAGGGGATGTGATCCATTTTTCTCGTTCGCAACGGACGCATCCTGAACCTTCTGCAAATAGAGACCATAGGGCGATAACTCATTGATAGTTCTGCCCGTTTTTGATTTAGCCGACATACCAGTGTTAATATCCCCTGGCTCGAGGATGACTACCTTGATGCCAAAGGATTTCAACTCCAGGCTCAGTGCCTCGGAGAGGCCTTCAAGGGCAAATTTCGAGGCACTGTATATACCATCAAATGGTATCGCAATTTGGCCACCTATTGAAGTTGTATTGATGATGAGACCCTTCATACTCTGTCGCATAGATGGAAGTACAGCTTGTATTACCCTAAGAGGTCCTAAGGTGTTTACTTCGAGTACTTGACGAGCTTCGTCTATGGCTGTTTCTTCAATTGAATTCGGAAAGCTGATACCTGCATTGTTGATGAGAACATCGATTTTTTGAACTTCTGCCAACACTTTATTGACGGCAAGTCTTACTGAGTCCTCATCACGAACGTCCATCGAAATTATAGAATAACCATTAGGGTGTGGTTGAATTCCGTCAATCTGCTCCAAAATAGTACCGAAAATTGTCATCCCCTTAGATGCCAAGTAGCCTGCCGTAGCCATGCCGATGCCTGATGATACTCCCGTTATGAGGACGATAGGGGTCGCAATGTTATGATTTCCTTTCATAATTTTGAGATTTTCTCTATTAGGCTTAAGATATCTTATGGATGTTGGTATCAGAGGCATCCAGTAGGTCTGCTACGAAACGATCCACCGCGTTCTGTAGAGGATAGTTAGCCCTTATGATTGGGCGGAGGAGAGCGTTCCTAACCTCTACTTCCTCATAGACATAAATCGCAGTCGAGGTTTCAGCAACCTTTGAGAAACGTACCAACCAGCGACCGCGAAACCCTGAGCCGTGGAAATGTGCTTCAAACAGATGATTGGCTACCGAGCGAACCTCCACGTATTTGACGGGTGGTGAGTCTTTGGTAAGTTCTCTCCAACAAGTGCTGGAGAGAACTTCAACGTCCCTGAGATCACTGCGAAATGATTGCCTGCGGTCCACCGCGATGACATGGAACAGCCAATCGATAGGAGCGGCAATGGTAATAGTTGTAGTGGCAACAGCAATGCGTGCTGGCATGACAAAGCTCGCTATGACGTATCCGAGAACTGGCAATGCGGTAATGAGTGTGATAATGATGATATCCATGATGCTTCCTTTTTATGTGGATTAAATTGTTATTTGCGCTGCAAAAGTATAATCCTATGTTTTGAAAGATTTTGATGTAAATCAAATTGTGATTTGATTTACATCAAAAAAATTAGAGCTTACTGGCTCTAATTCTACTGAGGGTCTCTTGAGTGATGTTTAGGTAAGAGGCTATATTTCCAAGGCTTATGCGATTGGTAATATCTGGGTATAAACTTAATAGTTTTTGGTAACGTTGCTTTGCATCAAGGAATTGCAAATCAGTCATCCTGTCCTCTATTTGGGAAATGTAATGAACTTCAAAAAGTTTAATATACCATAGCGCAAAAATATGATGCTTATGAAGCAAATTCTGAATGGAGCTATGGTCAATAGCATAAAGTTCAGAGTCCTCCAATAAATGTATACTTTCAATTGCAGGCTCTTGTTTAACAAAACTGGTAGTTTCTGTGATAATTTGTGTATCTAAACTAAACCAAGTATTCATCTCCTTTCCTTGGTCATTGGTGTAAAATGATCTTACAGCACCTTTTGTCATAACCCAAATGTGTTGACAAGGGTTGCCCGATTTGAGCAAAAAATAATTTTTGGGATATTCCAAATGTTGAAAATGGCCTAAAACTTCATTCAATACTTCGTGCGGTAACAAATATATTTCTTGTATGATACCTTCTAATTTTACTTTCATTTTGCCTGTCGATATTACACACAACGGTTTCGGGCTTGGCTTAATATTTGGTAAAAACTGTCATACGAAGCACTGAACTGCCACTTTTGCCAAACCCGTGTTAGGTGAAGTCTATTCTGCTATTTCAAATTTCTAACATTTCTAACATAATTTTTCACGTAAACCAAGTCTCCTTGGGGTCCGAATGAAATTGGATAATTTGCTTGCTGCAAGTATTTCAAATCGCTTCGTACAGCACCGGTACCATGAGCATCAACATACTGTCCATTAAAAAAAGCGGATGCTTTTCCAAAGCAAACATAGGCCGCTTGGTTTCCCGGTTGAGGACCGTCAAGTAATGTAGTTGACGACCAATAGTACGGATAGTTCAACGAAGCGTTAGGATCATTGCGAATGCTGGATTGAAATAGCCCTGAAATGCTAGCATTCCCAGTCTCATCAACTCGGTTTTCATAGTCGACCAAACTTTGTAGTTCTTTTATGGTTGGGAGTCGCCAATCAATATGGCCAGCTATTTTCGAATTTCTAGCATATTCCAGAGCTGATTTCCAATCAAGCGCAGTTTTACTGTCAACTTTCTGCCACATTAGTCCCGTTGCTTCATCTGTTATTGTTTCATCATGATTGTCAGTAAACTTGTTGTAACCATAATTGATATTGCCTCTTACAAAGCGAAAATATAGTTTATTAGGTAGTCCTGAAATTGGTTCAGTAATGGGATATGCCTTAATGCGTCCATCAACAAAATTGACACCATATCTTGACTTATCCCTCCCCATTGTCAATGATTGGCAATCGGTTGACGACCATGTTTGTGCATCTATTTCCCTTTCTCCAATAGCGGTATTACCTAACGGTTGGTGAAAATATGTTGTGTCAATAAATAAGCGAACGGATTTATCTCCAAATACTTGACCTGCGTAGTCGATCAACGAGAACAGTTCTTTAATACTAGGAATTCGCCAATCTTTGTGCTTTCCGGTGTTGATTTGATTTAAGTACACTTTTGCTTCCTGTAGCGTTAATCTAGGTGTTAAATTCCTTGTCCACATTAAACCTGTAACTGGATCTGTAATAGTACCATCACCGTTGTCAAAAAAATGGTCAGATACACCAAAATTGGTTGCATCCTGAATAAAAAATACAGATTGACTACCAAGATTGCTTATGACAGAAATTGTATCATAGTAATTGTAAACTCCCGTGTGCCTGATTTTATATCCACCTTTAACGCCATTTACGTTTGCCTGATTAGTAACAGCTTGTTCACTACACCCGTTAAAACCGAGTAAAAGAAACATCGATATTTTCAAATACATATTCATCATTTTAAATTTTTAGATTTCCAGATGTTTTCAGTTGCCCCATTTATTATTCTTTGTTATTCTTTGTGTATTCATCTGGTGCATTGTCTGTTCACTAAAATTGCCACTAACTTTAAACAATTGCTACAGGCAATTGGTATCTTCACCCCGTACAATTTGATAAAGGTAAGAAAAACAACAAACTTACTTTACAGACATTCCTACCGAGTTTAGGAAAGTTTCGCAATTATTAACTTTACCTTAAAACCATTTTAGATGAGAACAGTCCAATAGAATATTTACAAATTTGGTTTTATGAGATTGCCGACATTGTTGACATTGTTTTTTTTCTCGTGTGTCGAAGACAACACGACAGAACAGCCTACTCCAACTGCTTATAGAATAACAAAATCTATCACTTATAACAGAACCAATGTTGATGTTGTAATTGACAAACCTGCATTAAATGAAGTTGATGTCTTGTTGGTATTTCACGGCACAGTTATGTATGACAATAGCATAATGACTAACGCCAATACTACACTTGACAAATTCAAGGGTATTTTAAATAGAAATGATATGATGATTGTAAGTGTAGCATATCCCCAAGAAAATGTTTTATTAGGCGACAATATTGTTCAAGGCGAAGCTGCCTTGTTATGGTTGAAAAATAAAGCAAGTCAAGAATTAGGAATAACAGTAAAAAAGGTATTCTTGGGCGGACACTCCCAAGGAGGATACATGGTAACAAGACTTAATACAATGCATCAAACAAATGGCGTAATTGCAAATGCTCCAGGACCATTAAACCTTGTTTATAGATGTCAATTAGAGGAAAATGGACAAGTTCAATCAGGTGCTGTATGTACCAAACTGAAAAATGTGTATGGAACGACAACAAGCAACCCCGATGCCTACCTTCAAAGATCTTTACTTAATTTCACAAGTGGTTTCAAATCTGACATTTTGTTTGTTCAAGGGTTAAATGACGCTCCTATTCAAATGTACTTGTGGCCAACTTTTAAACAAGATGTACTAAGTTGCAGAAGTTGTCAGAACAGACTGTTTGTTGAAATTACTGGTGGTGAACACGGCACTCTATTCGAAAGTTCGACTGCCAAGACCGAATTTAATAACTTTATAAATAGCCACTGAAGTAATTACTCCAACTATCAAAATAATTTTATCATCATGTGTTTCAACACTCCTGTTTTTAGCAAATTCAATCCATTTGAAAGCTCTCTCAATATGAAAATAAAAATTGTTGCTAAAGCAAATCCAAAATACTTCAGGTAATTATTTTCTTTTAACTTAAGTTTATCCAATTTATACTAAATGCCAATATGAGTTTTAGAGAAAAGAAATGCATTATAACTTGCGGTCGATGGGTTGGCATAACTAAGCACAAAAGCAAAAGGATTCATCGGCCCTGAGGGCGAAATTGTCAATCCTAATGACAATTCTGGGATAAATTGAAAATCAAAGTTGCCGCATAGTTAAAAGATGATATAGTCGGGAATTGCCCACTCCCCTCGCCTTTCCAATTACCTAAAAGAAAGTGTCGTGCAAATGTTTTCAGTTGCTTCATTTTAGTATTCGTTGTGTATTCAGTGGTCTGTTCGCTGAAATTGCCACTAGCTTTAAACACGTGCTTAAGGTAATTGGTATCTTCACACCGCACAATGCAATAAAGGTGAAAAAAGAACTACAACCTTCCCAAAAGGACAATCCTACCATTGAACTCTAATTCAAATTTTGAAAAGACTATCTCAGTCATCAATCTCTTCTACTAGGTCAATTGCTTGGTTGCCATGACATTTGCAGCAATATTTAAACGTATTTTACTTGAAGGGGTTATGCTTGAAAAGAACGCTAAGATTTTATTTTTAAGCCCTGGAATTACGTGGAGCTTTCCTTTCATCATACCATTAAAACCAACTCTTGCAACTTCTTTTGCAGTCATTACTCCCTGGTCGTATAGTTTAGCATTATTCATATCGGCTCGTTCCATAAATTCTGTTTTCGTAGCACCCGGGGATAAAACGGTTGCAGTTACACCTGTTTTTTCAAATTCTTTATGTATCGCCTCTGTCAGGCTAATCACATACGCTTTTGAAGCACCGTATACCGCAAAATAAGGGTCAGGCTGTATGCCAGCAGTAGAAGCTACGTTCAAAATTCTGCCTTTACCATTTTTAATCATTTGTTTAGCATAAAAATAAGTTAACTCGGTCAAGCTAATGATATTAAGACCTAACATTTCAGAGTACTTTTCCATACTGCGTTCAGTAAAAAAGCCATAGTCGCCAAAGCCTGCATTATTTACTAAATAGGTGACAGTAAGTTTATTAGTATTTACGCAGTTGTTAATGTCTACAAACCCATCCCTCACAGATAAATCTGTTGCCACAGTATAAACATTAATGCCATACTTATTCTCTACTGATATTTTAATTTGCTCCAATTTCTGCTTGTTTCTTGCCACCATTAAAATACCGATTTTTTGCTGGGCAAATAATAAGGCTATCTCGTAACCAATTCCACCCGATGCACCTGTTATGATTGCTACTTCTTTCATAATTAGTCAATGAGTTTAATGGTTAATGAATTACTTTGTTGCGTAAACGAGAACTTACAGTCAGAAAATTTTGGACTTGAAAATTTTGGCTTAAAGTTGTTTGAAAATCCAAAAGGCTCTTTAGGATAGCCAACAAAATTCTTATCAAGTTTTTCATTCCCGTTTAGGTCATGTGAAACAGCCATGGCATATTCACCGTATGGAACCTCAAACTCAACAGTCATTTCATTGCTTGTTGTTGTAACTTTAGTGTTTTTCCAAAACCTATTAAATTCAGGAAATTCGTCCCCAGCTCTGTAAATCCCAACATAAAGTGTTTTACCCTTGTTTTGGATGTTTGAAATTTTTACCGAGAGCTTTTTAGTACTTACGTCCTGCTGTCCGTAAACTCCAAAGGCTAAAATGAGCCCAATTAGCGTTGATGTTAATTTAAATACTTTCATCTTTTGATTTTTTTTAATTGAAATGCAAAGATGAGGCGCAGAAAAGCGCTATTCATTCACATTTGTGAATAAATGAATTTTTATGACCTAATTATTTCTTTTCGGAGCCTGCTGAGGCTTTGAGGGGCTACACCCAAATAAGACGCAATGAGATAATGCTGAAATTTATTTAGTAAATAGGGTTCGTCCTTAATCAGATGTAAATACCTTTCTTTTGCATTTTGTGTGAGTAATGAAAAAGCTCTTTTATGTACACTTTGATAAGCAATTGATGACATAACACTTAAAACATTTTGAAGAACCGCAGAATTAGTGATTACTTTTTGCATATCATCAAAATTTAGAGAAATTACCTTTATGTCATCAATTACTTCAAAAGTAAGATAGGTAGGCGTTTGGGATAGAAAGCTATTGTAATCTAATAAAAAGTAGTTCTCAAATTTTGAGTCAGCGTCATTAAAATGAAAATTCCATGTAAATTCTTGTCCTTCATGATTAACAAAGAACGACCTTGCTTTTCCACCAACAATAAAGATAATATTTTTACAAATACTTCCTTGTTGCAAAATCTTGTCGCCAACCTTGTACGTATTAAATTTTAATTCATTTTCTAAAATTTGCCTATCCCTCTCTGGAAGTTGAACAAACTGAGATATTAAGTTTATAAAAGGATTCATTTTATATCCGTCATTTACTATCTTGCCATAAATGGCAACTTTTTGCAACAAAACAGATCTTGATAAGAACCACTTCAAAGATAATAAATATTAAAACTTGCATAGTGCACTCAACGAATGTTGCCCCAGCAAGATGGCGGTGTGCTAATGGAAAACTAGAGGCTTTGCCTTTTTGAATGAAAGTAATACATATTTTTTAGTATTCTACTCTTTGTAGATGTTCTATTGACTCTTTAAATTTGACAATTCCGAACATCGCCATCTGCGTTTACTAAATGAAAGCTAAAAGTAGTAAGGTAGTTAAATTATTTTTTTTGCTTTTAGGTATAGTGCCTCTCTGTTACGCGCAGACGAATGTCATTTTTCCGAAGGTTAAATCCAATACAATTACTTATGCAACGGGTCACGCCTTTTTCAAGAATTTTTCGACCAAAGATGGTCTTCCCCTCAATGCTTTTGAATGCAGCTATATTGATAGAAAGGGTAACCTTTGGTTGGGAACCACGGGGGCGGGGGTCTGTCGCTATGATGGCACAGAATTCATTTGTATCAACGCCCAGCATGGTCTGACGAATGATGTTGTTACTTCAATTTTTGAAGATCGAAATGGAAATTTCTGGTTTGGGACATATGACGGAATAAATCGTTATGATGGAAAAAAAATCACAACTTTTTTTCAAAATGAAGGGCTAGAATTTAATACAGTTAGATCCATCTCCGAAGACAAAAATGGTAGTCTTTGGTTTGGAACACTTAACGGAGTAACTCGATTCGATGGTGGGCAATTTACGAATCTCGATTCAACTAATTGGCTAGCCCATCGCCCTATAAATGCATCTATAGTCGATCGAAAAGGAAATATTTGGTTTGGCGCATCTGGCGGTTTGAGTAGGTTTGACGGCAAGTCATTTACCAACTTTACCAAAGAACAGGGGCTTGAAACGAATGAGATAACTTCACTATTTGAAGACGGTGCAGGTAATTTATGGATAGGTGGATACGAAGGAGGTGTAACCCAGTTTGACGGGCGCAGCGCATTTAGAACTTTTACTCAAAAAGATGGACTACCTAATAACAACATATGGTCGATTGCTCAGGACCACGATGGAAATCTTTGGCTTGCTTCCTCTGGTGGCTTAACCCGATATGTTAATTCTCATTTCATAACATATACGACATCAAACGGGCTTCCGTCCAAAGACTTAGCAAGTATATCAGTAGATAATGACGGTAACTTATGGATAACGTATTATAATGGTGGGGGGGTAAGCCTACTATCTTCTTTGGTAACCACAAGTTTTTCTAGCTTAGATTTACCAGCCCTTGGTAAAGTGAGGACGATAGCCGAAAACAAAAAAGCAGATATTTTGTGGATTGGCACAGAGGACGGTTTAGTTAAGTACGATGGTGAATCTTTCAAAAAATTTGATCGAACTGACGGCCTTCCGTCAGAAATGATTTTAACACTTACCAAAAGTCGTGATGATGCATTATGGGTAGGTACAATAGATGGAGGGCTTTGCAAATTTAACGGAAAAACGTTTAAGACTATAAATAAAAAAGACGGATTAATTGCTAATGATATTTGGGCAACTTACGAAGACAAGAATGGCAATCTATGGATAAGTTATAACGAGTCTGGTTTAAGTCAATATGACGGAAAAAATGTAAAAAACTTTTTTGCTAAATCTGGTCTACCAAAGAGAGAAGTGAATTGCATAACGGAAGACACCAATGGAACTTTATGGGTGGGAACAAATGGTGGCGGATTGAGTTTTCTCGAAGGAGAAAAATTCATCACCTACACAGATGCACAAGGACTGCCCAGTAAAAAGATTCTTAGCATTGTATCAGATGATCAAGGCAGTTTATGGATTGGCACTGATCAGGGTATAAGCCGTTATGATGGAAAAACTTTCCTTAATTTTTCTTTAGGTAAAAAGTGGGGTGCCAACGTTATTCACGAGCTGGTATTCACTGCAAATGGTGAATTGGTACTGGGCACCAACTCAGGACTTTTTGTTCTTTTCAACTTCATATCAAACACGAATAGCTTGCATACTTTACCGGCCTCCAATCAATTATTAAACAAGGAACTGAATGGATACAATCCCAGATTTCAAGAATTCAGTTTTACCTCCGGCTATCAAATTGGTGCTATTTCTGGGGTGGGGGCGAATGCGTTAATGGTAGATCAAAGTGAGTCAATCTGGGCTGCAACTCACAATTCGGGCTTGGTACGCTTCGATCTTAACTCAGTGAGGAGCACCAACACCCAACCCAAAGTGGACCTAGAACGCGTAACACCCTCCGCGGAAAATTTGAGTTGGTATTCCCTATTGCCAGATGTTGCTACGGATTCAATTACCCGTTCTTTTCAGGAAAAGATTTGTTATGGAAGATCGCTAACAAGTTTAGAACGACAAGCGCTTCAAAAAAAGATGCTGGGCGTTAGATTTGACCAGATTTCTCCCTTTAATTCCCTTCCCATTGGTTTAACACTTCCGTACGCTCATAATCAACTTTTTTTCGAATTCAAAGTATCTGGTATCTCCGCTAATCAAGAAGTAAGCTATCAATATATTTTGGAAGGTGAAGACAAGGAATGGAGTGCATGGGGTAACAATACCACTGCAACATATAACAATCTGTATGAGGGCAGATATACCTTTAAGGTAAGAGCTATGAATCCAATAGCTAATAGTGTTGGTAAGGAAAGCATTAGTTTCTCATTCTTCGTTACGCCCCCCTGGTATAGAACTTGGTGGGCTTATGCCGGTTACGTTTTTGCTATCTTTTTCAGCATAGTTCTTGGCGTCCAATTAAACATCAGAAGACTCAAGGCGAAAAATCTTGAGCTCGAAGCAGCCGTTCAAGACAGGACGGAGGAAATTGCTACGCAAAACGAAGAGTTGATTGTGCAGCAAGAAGAGATAGTGGCTCAAAGAGACACTATTGAAAATCATAACCGTGTTCTTGAATTGACGGTGACTGAGCGGACAGTTGAATTAGCCAGAAGTCATGATGAGCTGAAAAAGCAATTTCACAAGCTTCGACAGTTCAGTTTTATAGTAGCGCACAACCTACGATCACCCGTTGCGCGGATAATGGGTTTAGCAAATATTTTCAACAGGAATGATTTAACAGATCCAATCAATTTAACGGTTCTGGATCGAACTGTGGAGGCTACCATGGGGCTTGATGAGACTTTAAGCGACTTAAATAGAATACTTTACGTCCAAAACGACACACACGCAGAAAAAGTGGTAGTTGATTTCAATGAATTGTTGGCCAAGATAAAAAATAGGTTTGCAAACGAGATAGAAGCCGCTGGAATTATCATAAAAGTTGAAACCAATGTCATAACCTTTACTACCATACTGCCCTTCTTCGAAAGTATCTTAACTAACTTATTGGAGAATGCCATTAAATATCGAGCCCCAACGCCAACACCACAGATAACAATTGAGTTTCTTGAACTCCAGAGCGATTATAGGTTAATTGTATCTGACAATGGTCTCGGATTTGATTCGGAAAAACAAGTCGATAAATTGTTTGAACCGTTTCAAAGATTTAACACCACAAATAGCGGAAAAGGAATTGGGCTTTATCTAGTAAAATGCCATGTAGAGGCGTTAGAAGGAACTATTTATCTCACCAGTAAGTCAGGCGTAGGGACAAAGGTTGAAATCAAGTTTCCGCAAACTGATGCCAAAAATAGCTAAAAGAAGTAAAGCCAGAATTAGTACCTTTTTGATGAACCGGGTAATCGGCTGTAGCAAAAGATTATTGCTGAGATTACCATTAACAAGCAAATTCATTACAGAAAATAATGAGACACGGCCTAACCACATTAAGCGAAAAGTAAAAGATATAAGAGAGCTGAATGATAATCGGTTAAGCTTTGAGTATCTGAATGAAGCCTTGCGAGCCCGATCATTTTCTGAAATTGATAGCGCTGAAATCTATAGCCTTGCAGGCATTAATCAAATCAAATTTGGCATTTGTGGTTCTTGGTGGTGATATTAACGGTGAGTTAAAAACAGATCACCAAAAATATTAGTATACCTACCTTTCCAGTTCAATTTATTTTTTGACTCTGGGAAAACACGAGTTTATGGTAATTTTGCTCAATCTGGTTCATGTTATTTTTGGCTCTGGACATTTTTTTACTGAAAAACCCACCTACTTGAATTTAGGCAAAATCATGGTTTTGCTATATGTAACAAAAACGTTGCCGCTCACTTCTTCAGGTTTTTGATTGATCTAAGTTAAGAAATCATCTTTTCACCCAATCTTGGAATACAAGTGACGTGTTTATTCCGTTAACGAGGTAGTTTTACGATCGAAACAAATTTTCAGATTTTTTATGAGAGCATGGGGTTTGATTCTAATTGTTGCTTTTCCAATTGTAGCCAACGCACAAACGTTTCAGCTCAAGGGATTTGTTGGTGACACCACCGGGGCAGCCCTGTCTTCGGCTCACATACAAGTTTGGATACCCAAAAAGAAATCGGTGGCGTCTGGGCTAGAAGGCGATTTTGCTCTCTCCGTGCCTTCAGGTGAAACTCGGATTGAAATCTCCTATACTGGTTTTAAAAAACTATCACGTACTATTTATGTCAAATCAGATACCACCATTTTTTTTCAGCTTGAAAATAAGGAGGAAGAGTTAAGTGAAGTCATAATCACAGCCGACCGCACATTCCAATCGGATCAATTTGAAACCACCCGAATGAGCACCAATACACTGAGTGGAAAAGAAATCAGCAGCATCCCAGTGTTAGGTGGGGAGGCCGATTTAATAAAAACGTTGCAACTAATGCCGGGCGTTACTAAAGGAGCAGATGGAACAACCGATTTGTTTGTTCGTGGTGGAGCTGCCGATCAAAATTTAGTTTTGCTCGATGGCGCTCCGGTTTACAACACAGGCCACTTGTTTGGCTTTCTTTCCGTTTTCAATCCAGATATTTTAGATAAAGTAGAATCGATCAGTGGCGCATTTCCTTCAGAGTATGGAGGTAGGTTGTCTTCGATCTTAGATGTAAGTTCGAAAAACAGCTCCCCAACCCAAACAAAAGTTAAGGGAAACATAGGGTTGCTCGCCACCCGATTGATGATCGAACAACCGCTTGTAAAAGATAAACTGTCCGTTTGGGCGGCCGGAAGAAGGACGTATGTCGATCAAGTGGTCAGAGCAGCGGGCCAAGAGTTACCTTACTATTTCTACGATTTCAATGCCAAAATTATGTATCGCCCACGGGCGAACAGTCGCCTGGAGATTACTTTTTATGAGGGCAACGATGTACTGAGTTTTGCCAATCTCTCGCGCGCATCTTTACGCAATCGAAATATTTCCAACGAGTTTGTGTTAGGCAATTCCTCCCAAACACTTCGCTGGGATCGCTTCTACAAAAATTTTAGTTCGTCTTTTTCTATTTATAGAACCGCGTTTAGGTATTCGATCCAAAATACTTATTTAGAAAACAAATTGTCGGTCAAGTCAAGTATTGAAGACGTTGGAGGTAAGTGGGTTTTGTCTTCTGATTCGGTAAAAAAGAATATCTCATTTAAAACAGGTATCGAACTCATCCAACATCAAGTGGCGCCTAACCGCATCAACACTAGCGGGGAGATTTCAGAATTACTAAAGACAAGTGCTACTATCCCTCAAACTTCTTATGAAACAAGCGCCTTTCTTCAAGCTGACGGACTACTGCTTCCTAAACTGCGCTATAGCACTGGTTTAAGAATTTCTTCTGCCTATGTCGACCAAACTTTTTACTACAACCCTGAGCCAAGAATTGCTTTTCGATATACGTTGGATTCCGCCACGGCCATCAAGTTTAGCTACTCTCGCATGTCTCAATATTTGCATCGGGTGTCAAGCGCTGCGGTGGCGTTTCCAACAGATATTTGGTATCCCGTTACCCGAAATGTAAAACCGCAAACAGCCGATCAAATTGCGTTGGGAATCCAACGG
Organism: Cytophagales bacterium; assembly: GCA_020402945.1. GTDB lineage: Bacteria > Bacteroidota > Bacteroidia > Cytophagales > Cyclobacteriaceae > ELB16-189. Next base: position 81,375 of record JADBYQ010000017.1, read on the forward strand.
ACATTGCCACGTCAAAACTTATACGTTAGTGTGGAAGGTTACTATAAATGGATGAATCAACTCATCGGCTATCGCGAAGGCGCGAGTCTTTTGCTAAATGTAAATTTTGAAAGTCAACTGGTGCAAGGGCAAGGGCGGGGATATGGATTGGAGTTTCTCTTAAAAAAAGAAGCCGGAAAACTAACCGGGTGGATCAGCTATACATGGTCGAAAGCCGAACGACAATACGATGCGGTCAATAACGGTCAGTGGTTTTTGGCTCGGTATGATAGGAGGCACAATGCAGCCTTAGTAATGAACTATCAGCTTTCCAGAAAGTGGTCGGTCTCTACTGTGTTCGAGTTTATTTCAGGTTCACAATTCACTCCGATTATTGGTCAGTATGCAGTGCCATCACCTACTTTGGTCGGTGTTGATTTGATTCCGGTTTATGCACCGATCAACTCTGTGAAGCTAGCAGACACACATCGGTTAGATCTTGGCATAAAATTTCGACCCAAGCCAGATAAAAAGTTTCAGGGCGAATGGTTTGCCGGAGTGTACAACGTCTACAATCGAGCCGCACCGATCGGTGTTTTTATTATGGCAAATGGTGATGGCTCATTTCGCTATCAACAGCCCGGGCTTTTTGGACTATTACCTTTTTTGAGTTATGGATTTAAATTTTAAACCAATGGAAAAGTTATTTCGTCTTTTTGTTTTCACCTTGACTGCTGGATTGGCCAGTAGCTGTATCCCTGATCCGTTAGCTGTTGATGATATTGCTCAGTTAAAACCAAAGATCGTTGTCTCTACTCAAATTGTACCTGGTGGTGCATTGGTCGTGTTAATTACTCGTAGCGTGGGAGCATTGGATGCTGGGCGAGGAAGCGACCCGCAAGCATTGCTTTCGCAAATTACCTTAGACAGTGCCAAGGTTTGGCTGTCGCGCGATGGCCGGGTTGATTCTTTACCCGATTTGGGAAACGGACTTTACGGTAACATCAGTTTGGATCTTCAGGCCAACAGAGATTATACGCTGAACGTTAAAACAAAAGAACTGGGCGAAGTTTCAGCCGTAGCGCAACTGAAACCACAAGTGCCTTTTCAAAGCGTTCAAGCAAATTTGTACACTTCAGCTTACGATTCGGCAGCGTTAATAGATTACAGTCTGCAAGACCCAACGGGGCCGAATTGGTACATGATCAACGTGCAAAAATATTCACAAGAAAATGAGATCACTTCATATCTGAATCCAAGATTGTACACACGACTCGTTCGAGACAGTATCAACGATGGGAAAATTATCAAAGAAGAATTCAGGGTGTTGTTCAGAAGATTTTCCGCAGGCGATACGGTTGCCGTATTTCTGTCGAATATTAGCGAAGAGTATTACGGCTTTTTGAAGATGCGCAACGACAGGCGCTACAATTTCAGTGCGTTTGCCTCTGAGCCCTTGAATTTCACTAGCAATGTGAAGGGTGGCCTCGGTTATTTTAATCTGCATTTGCCCGATGCCCGAATTTTTGTCCTCGAATAGCTTTGTGCGAACGCAATTTCTGTGCTCGTAAAAGGATTAACAAAAGTTGGCTTTTGTTTGCCCATGACTTTGACTGTCGACCTTTTTAACCAGCTTTGTAAAAAAATGCCTGGCACATGAGTAGAAACTATTTGGTTATCGCAATATGGGCGTTGTTTATTACTGGCTGCCAATCTAAGAAAACGTTGAATGAGTCACCCAAAGATTCGGTTTGGACAACGCTGGCAGTTGACGATGAATCGGTAATTATTGAAGAGCAATAAGCTGCCGATGATAAAAAAAGCAGCCTCAAAGCCAAAGCGATGGCCACACTTGGAAAAAACGAAATCAAAATTGCTTACTACCCTCGAGCTGTTCGCGGACGGATAATTTGGGGCGGTCTAGTTCCGTTGGATAAGGTTTGGGTCACTGGCGCACACTCAGCAACCAGTATTGAATTTAATCAGGACATCATCATAGAAAATAACATAATTGCAGCGGGTAAATATGCCTTTTTCACTATTCCCAGCAGGGAAGAATGGACAATCATTATCAATAAAAACTGGCGGCAACACCTTACCGATCGCTACGATGAAAAGGAAGATGTGTTGCGTGTGAAAGTAGTACCAGAGGTGGAAGTTAAAAGTCAAGAACGGCTTCGCTATGTGATTGAAAAAAATTCAGAAAAAGATGGTGAGATCGTTTTGACTTGGGAAAAGCTAGAGGTTTCGTTACCGTTTAAAGTCAATTAGATAAAGAATAATCGCTGAGGAACCTAACCCACAACAAATCGATACCCAATTCCTTTAATGGTTATGATCTCGATGGTTGAATCTTCTCTCAAAAACTCACGAAGTTTCGTAATATAGACATCCAGGTTTCTAGAGTTAAAAAAAGAATCATCACCCCATACCCGCATCAAAATGGTTTTGCGGTCAATGTTGTTATTCTGGTTTTCAGCTAAAATTTGAAGAAGTATGGCTTCACGATGAGAAAGCTTTCGAACGTTTCCATCCTTGCGAAGCTCATAGCGTTGAGGCGCAAACTTAAACTTGCCAATCATAATCTCCTCTTTTGGTGAGTTCGATTGTTTTTGTGTGAGTTGGAGCAGATTGTTAATGCGAACAATTAGCTCTTCCATACTAAATGGCTTTCGCAAATAATCATTTCCACCTACCTCAAAGCCTTTGATCAAATCATCTGTCAGCGTTTTGGCCGTCACAAATATGATAGGAATTGTTGCATTGAGTTGTCTGATTTCCTTGGCGAGTGTGTACCCATCTTTGTGAGGCAACATAACATCCAGCACAGCAATGTCCGGTTTTGAATTGGCAAATACAGCCATCACTTCTTTACCATCCGTCACCATGTTTACTTCAAACTGACGACTCTCCAAACTCTCTTTTACGATCTTCCCTAGAAAAGGCTCGTCTTCGACATAGAGTATTTTGGTTTTTGCCATTTGCAGTCTGTAAATTCAGAAAGTCGGAAAGCTTTCGGACTTTCCGACTTCTGACTACTTTTTAAACTTAATAATAAATGTGCTCCCCTTTCCAATTACACTCTCCAGTTCTATTGTTGCTTTATGCGCTTTGACTACACTGTCCACGTAGCTTAATCCTAGCCCATAACCTTTGTTCGTATGGACGTCTCCAGCTGGAACTCGAAAGAATTTCTCAAATACTCGTTTCTTGTATTCTGAAGAAATGCCAATTCCATTATCTTCCACCACAAGTTTTATTTCTCTTCCCGTCTCGATCAGGCCAATTTTTATAACAGGATTATCATTACTGTATTTAAGTGCATTGTCTAATAAATTGTAAACAACATTTGTCAAATGAACCAAACTTCCTCGTAACTCAAAATCACTCCCTGTTTTTTCAAATTTGATACTTCCTTTTTTCCTTTCAAGAACCAGTTTCAGGGATGCTATAACTTGTTCAATTACCTGATCTAGTTGGACCGGCTCGGGTTGAAAATCCACGCCTTTGCTCTCAAAGAGAGACGTTTTTAGAATTTTATCTGTAAGTAAAGAAAGTCTGTTAAGTTCGTTTTGCGCAATTTCTAAATACTCCTTTGTCAGTTCGCGATTCTCGATACCGTTAAAGTCTCTTAAGGCTTCTATGGCAACCCCAACAGTAGTGATAGGAGTTTTAAGTTCGTGCGTCATATTGCTAATAAAATCGTTTTTCAACTCCCCTAGCCGTTGCTGTGCCCGTATGCTGCGGTACATGATCCAAAAAGCACCCAACGTAAGGACAGTTAGGAAAACCGAAAATAAAATTTGAGGTGCAATTCCTTTTAAAAGATAACTACGCCCATTTGAAATTTGCACGTTGTACAAATTAATTGGATTGAAGCGAACCCACCTAGACGTTATTGTATCGGTGAACACACTTCTGGTTTCCTCATCCAATTCCACTCTCTCAAATAAGGCCTTGAATCGAGTTCTTGGGTTTCCAAACGAATGCTCCATTTCCGGAATGGAACGTTTTCCGATTTCGAAACGAAACGATAAGTTTTCCTTTTGAAGTGCCTTCTGAAAAGCAACCCGAATGACATCCCTCGATAACGAATCCGGACCCACGCGAAGTATGAAATTACCTGTCTCAATCTTTGCCCTCTGTATTTGAGCGCCAATGGGTCTCAAAAAGCGTTGCAGCGAATCTTTTTTTTCGGTAGAGGATATGAAAATCTGAATTTGTGAAGTGTTGCGCTTACGATCACCTTTTGAAGATCCTTTCCATACAAAGCTCGTATCCTTCTCCGCTTTAAAAATTAAGCCAGTAGCTCGGGAAGCCGTATCTGATGGTATGCGCTCAAAGTTTTTTATAAAAAGAGAGTCCCTCAATGCGCCTATGGTAGATTCAAAAAGATTGTTGGTGTCTTTTCGCAAATCCATGTAGGCCTTTTCGTACGAAGACGTCAACCAAAAAAATTGCAAGGCCAGCAAAAGCAAAATGCTGGTGGCCATTAGCAAAATGATTAACGGATTCTTTGATTTCATCTTCACAAAACTACACCCTTTCTAACATCCGCTAAAGGTCATTAACCTTAATTAACATTCCTTTCAGAACTATTAACCTTGACTTGCCATCTTTAGCCGTACGTTTACAGCATAAACCAAAATGAAAAACATTACCCTTAAGAAAAAACTACTCCTTGTGCTTGGCATACTGGTTTCACTTGCAGCCATCAACATCTTATTTGCACAGTCATCTACTGGTGTCATTGAATACGAAGTAAAAGTAAACTTGCATAAAACACTTCCGCCCGGCCGCGAAGGTATGAAGGCAATGATTCCGGAATTCAGAACCAGCAAACAACAGTTGTTCTTTAATGAAAACGAATCTCTCTTTAAGCCTATCATTGAAGACGAAGAGGAAGAAGAGCAAGGTGGTGGCGTAGTTATGCGTTTTCGTCAGCCTAATGTAGAAATCTATCTCAATCAGGCCGCCAACAAAAGAGTATTTAAAGAAGAGTTTTTTGGTAAGACCTACCTGATTGAAGACTATGCGAAAGTGGCTGCCTGGAAATTTGATACTGAGACAAAAACCATTGCCGGCTACGAATGTCAACAGGCTTACTATACAGATGACAGTAATCCAAAAAGAATTCAGGAGATAACTGCGTGGTATGCTCCAAAACTTCGCCCCTTTCTTGGACCAGAACGATTCAATACACTACCGGGAGGTGTGCTGGCTGTCGACATTAATAACGGAGAACGTGTGCTAGTTGCGAAAAAGGTTGAATTCAAAGAACTAAAAAAGAATGATTTAAAAGAGCCGAAGGGAGGAGAAAAAATAAGTCGTGCAGATTTTATCAAAATGCGTGAGGAGCAAATGAAGAGGATGGGCGCAAATGGAGGAATGATTATTAGGAATTAAGTTGAAAGCTAAAAGTAAAAAGCTGAAAGCCTAAAAACTGAAGAACATCAAATTGAATTCCGAAGATAAGAACGTAGAATTTTTTTAATGCCCAGTTGAAAATGAAAAGAATTTGTATCCTCATTGTTTTGTTGTCCATCGTTCAATTCAGCCATGCACAAAAATTCTCGATCAAAGGACAAGTAACAGACTCGACTAAAAGTGCGCTTCCCAGTTCAACCGTTATGTTGTTGAGCCAAAAGGATTCTACTCTTGTCAATTTTGGAGTGAGCGACAAGAGTGGCTTGTTCGAAATCAAGAATGTTGGCGTTGGAGACTACTTTCTAAAAGTCACATTCGTGGGATATGCAACCTACCAAAAACGAATTTCAGCTGTTGGTGCCGGTGGAGATATAAATGTTGGGTCGATTAAAATGATTCCACAGGACAGGCAGCTTGAGGAACTAGTTATCAAAGGTGAAAAAGCACCCGTGACCGTCAAACGAGACACCATTGAATTCAATGCAGGCTCATTCAAAGTAAAAGCAAATGCCAACGTAGAAGACTTATTGAAAAAACTTCCAGGCGTAGAGGTAGAAACGGACGGAACGGTTCGGGCGCAAGGTGAGCAAGTGCAACGCGTAATGGTGGACGGCCGTGAATTCTTTGGGCGCGATCCTAAACTCGCTACCCGAAATCTACCGGCCGATGCCGTTGAAAAAGTGCAGGTATTTGACAAAAAATCGGATCAATCCATTTTTACGGGTATTGACGATGGGCAAAAAGAAAAGACAATCAACCTGGAATTGAAAGAAGAAAAACGCAACGGTGCGTTTGGTAACATGATGGCCGGAGCAGGAACCGATGACCGCTTTCAGGCAAAAGCCAACATCAACCGATTTGGCAAAGGGAAACAACTCTCTTTTTTAGGAATGGGAAATAACGTTAACGAACAGGGATTTTCATTTTCTGATTTCTTGAACTTCACAGGTGGTTCGCAACAAATGATGGGCGGTGGTGGCGGTGGACGGGTAAACATTCAATTGGATGGTGACAATACGAACGGAGTGCCTCTAAATTTTGGCGGACGGCAAAATGGGATAATGACCAACTACGCGGGCGGCATCAACTTTAATCGCGACCTAACTAAAAAAGCCCAATTGACCTCCAGTTACTTTTATAATCGAATAGATCAGGACATTCGACAAGGTACAGATCGGATTAACTTTCTACCTAATCAACCTTCCTACAATTTTAATGAAAACAGCATTCAGTCAAATCTGAATGACAATCATCGGGTAAACTTAACGCTTGACCAAAAAATCGATTCCGCCAACTCAATCAAATTCACAAACAACATTACCTATTCAGAGTCCAGCCAACAATCGTCCACCAAAAGTCAAACACGCTCCAACGATAATACTTTGCAAAATGAAAGCGAGCGATTCAATACAAACGACCAGACTTCATTCAATTTAAATTCAAGCGTGCTATTCCGACATCGCTTTGCTAAAAAAGGCCGCACACTCTCTACTAATTTAACGCTAGGCATTTCCGAAACGGATGGCAAGGGTAATTTGAATTCTACAAACCAGTTTTATGGCAACAATCCGCGGGTTGAAGAACTTTCTCAACGGAACACTCAAACCAATAATACGCAGTCTTATGGTGGCACGCTGACGTATACTGAGCCATTGGGTGGAAGAAAATACCTGGAAGCCAACTATTCCTACCGAACCAATCAAAATCAAGTCGAACGAATTGTTTACAATGAAAAGGGCGGAGCCAGCACCATCGATCCCTTTCTTAGTAACATCTACAATAGCAATTACATCTATAGCAGGCCGGGAGTTAACTTCAGAATGAATCGTCAGAAATACAATTTTGCTGTTGGGGTTGGTTATCAAAACACACAACTGAAAGGTGATCTAATCACTCAAAACGCAAAGATTGAACGCAGCTTTGAAAACTTTCTTCCAGTCGCACGGTTCAACTATGATTTCAGTAACTTCAAACACCTGCGCTTTGATTATGAGACTTCTATGCAAGAGCCAAGCATTCAACAATTACAACCAGCCGTTATCAATACCGATCCGTTGAATATTTCTGTTGGTAACCCAGAATTGAGACCTGGCTACGCACACAATCTCTCCGCCAACTTTACTACGTTCAACCCAAGTAAATTTATCAATTTCTTTGCATTCGTGACTGCGGCCTATACCACCAACGCCATTGCGAACTCACAAACTGTTGATCCTTCAAACTTCGTGCGTACGTCCAAGCCCGTCAATGTACGTGATAACCTTCGACTAAATGGCAACCTTAATCTTGGCATTCCTATAAAAAAACTCAACAGCCGATTTAATTTCGGACCAACATTTTCAATCACAAATGGGATAAACTTGTTAGACGATCTTGAGAATCGAACCAAGCAACAAACGGTAGGCGGCACCGCCCGTTACAATTACACTTTCAAAGAGATTCTAATTGTTGACTTAAGTGCCAACCTGAGCCGACAACAAACCGAGTACGATTTTAATCAACAACAAAATCAGGCCTTTATTAACCGAACCTATACGGCCGAAGCAAATCTCACATTCCTAAAAAACTATCAGTTAAATACGTCCTACAACTACTATTCTTACAATAGCGAAACAACCAACTTCAGCCAAAATATTCCCGTGTTAAATATTGGGTTATCTCGCTTTTTGCTGAAGAACAATGTGGGTGAATTGAAAATCGGTGTCAATAATTTACTCGATCAAAGTTTAAGTGTGAACCAAACCGCCACAGCCAACTATCTGCAACAAACAACATCTAATAATCTCGGTCGGTATTTTATGGTGAGTTTCACGTATGCACTAAACAAGCAATTGAATCCGATGGGTGGAGGAAGAGGAGGCCGAAGAGGCGGAATGCAGATGATCATAAACAACTGAGACTAGTTCAAAAGTCAAAAGTTCAAAGTTGAAAGCCCAAAGTTCTAAATCAAAAGTTCAATTTCGCTTTTCTCTCCCTATCTTTGACCATGCGCTTTATACTTGCTTTTATGGTCATTTCTTCTTTTGCTGTAGCTCAACCTTTGCCTTCTTTCGATGTGCAAGGGCATAGGGGCGCGCGCGGACTAAAGCCAGAAAACACCATTCCTGCATTTACTACCGCCCTAGGCTTTGGTGTCACAACGGTAGAATTAGACTTAGCCATTACGAAAGATGGGCAAATAGTTGCTTCACACGAGCCGTGGATGGCAGCCGAATTTTGTTTAAAGCCCGATGGAAGCACTTTTCTGCAAAAAGAAGAGCTCGGTTACAACATTTTTGAAATGACTTATGCCGAAGTGAAGCAATGGGATTGCGGATCTAAGCCGCATCCACGGTTTCCTGAACAAGAAAAATTAGTTGCCTATAAACCACTTCTCAGCGATGTAATTGTGGCGATAGAAAACCACATCAAAAGCTATACAAAGTATGAAGTCGATTATAACATTGAGATCAAAAGTGAACCGCAGGGTGATAACAAATTCCACCCGATACCCAGTGTTTTTTCAGATATGGTGTATCAACTAATCGATCAGTATTTGCCTTTAGACCGCGTGGTGATTCAATCCTTCGACTTCCGCGTGCTAAAATATTGGCACGAAAAATATCCGGAGATTCGCTTGGCGGCATTGGTAGAAAATCAAAAATCAATCGATGATAATTTAGCAGAATTGGGATTTATTCCATCTGTATACAGTCCTGATTTTAAATTACTAACCAACGAACGAGTGAAATACCTACACACAAAGAATTTCACGCTGACACCCAAGCAAAAAGAAAATAAGCTAAAATCTAAGCTTCGGGTGATCCCATGGACGGTAAACGAGGAAAAGGATATGCTGGTGATGAAAGGGATGGGTGTAGATGGATTTATTACAGACTACCCCAACCGAGCAGCGAAATACAAAATGACGCTCAGCATTGATCCGGCAAAAAAATAATCTTAGTGTTTACCTGAATAGAAAATTTTTCCGACTCTTTTAATGTGGTCTAACAGCTCTATGTTTTTTATTTGATCATAAATAGAGAAGTCAAAAGTATACGGCAGGGACAGTTCATCTAATTCATTGCTGATTTTCGCAAGCTTTGAAAGATTTAGTTTTTCCCCAACAAGCGTCAAGTCGATGTCTGAGCCCCGCTTATAATTTCCTTTCGCACGTGAACCATATAAAATGGCTGATTGCACCTCTCGATGATGCGAAAGAACGTTGTGGATCTTTTGTGTTACGTCAGCGGTGAGACCAAAATTCATTTGGTTTTAAAAAGATTTGATTGATCGCCAGACCTAATAGTCTCTAAATTTTCTTGCAGATGAAGGAATAGATCAAAATATCTTTTCTTTATAAGATTTGAGATTTCTAAAGCAGTTGCTTCATTGTATGTATGGACTGTTAACTTTCTATTCTCGATCATTTCTAACCACGCTTCACCATTAACAATCAGTCCTCTTTTAAAGGCCAAGCGCACCGCATCTTTGCTTCCTTGAATTCCCACCTCTCCTTGATCTTCATAAAAATCCTTTATGGTGTTCCAAGCCAGCTCATAAGTGTATTCAAACGATTTTATCAATCCCTGTTCTTCGAACTCATTCAGTTCGTTTTTTAAAATGAACCTTCTCAATTGAAGCAGTGCTTTATTGTAGTTTGCAAATCGCTGTAGCCACCTGATATCGTTGTTTTCAGCCATACTGAAATTAAGCTCTCGCAAGATAAAAACAATAAGTTGGAAACTTCGTAAATTTTGAATTGAAAATCCCAATTCTGTACCCCAAATTCCGTATTCTTGCAACTTTATGAAAATCCCCTTTATGTCATCAACCAACAACGAAATTCGAATAACGAAATACGATGTCTATGCTATTGGAAATGCCATCGTTGATATTGTAACAGAAGTCGAGCACGACTTTTTTGAGAAAAACGAGGTGGAAAAAGGAGTTATGACGCTCGTGGACGAAAAGCGACAACAGCACTTAATGCAAGCGATTGACATGCAAAAAAGCCAACTTAAAGGTGGAGGCTCTGCCGGCAACACGGTTGCAGCTATCAATCAATTTGGTGGCAAAAGTTTTTATTCATGCATGGTCGCCAAAGATGAGTTAGGAAAATTCTTTTTAGAGGATCTAAAAAGCAATGGAGTCGAAACCAGTTTGGTGTACGATCAATTGCCCAACGATCATACGGGAAGATGTTTGGTGATGACCAGCCCCGATGCCGAACGAACAATGAACACTTTTTTAGGCGTCAATTCTTTTTTCTCGCCCGCCCATTTAGATGAAGAGGCCATCAAAAATTCTTCCTATATATATATGGAAGGTTACTTGGTGGCGAGCCCAAAAGGGCTGGAAGCCATGAAAGAAACCAAGCGATTGGCTGAGCACCACAAAGTGTCCACCGCTCTTACCTTCTCTGACCCAAGTATGGTGAAATATTTTTCGAAGCAAATGGAAGAAATTGTGGGTGCCAGTGTTGATCTACTTTTTTGCAACGAAGAAGAAGCAATGATTTTCACGGGGACGGATGATATTCTGCAGGCGCGCGAAAAATTAAAGGAAGTAGCCAAACGATTTGTGATGACCTTAGGAAAAAACGGAGCCCTCGTTTTTGATGGTGATACGTTCATTCAAATCGAACCCTACAAAGTCACTGCAGTTGACTCCAACGGTGCAGGCGATATGTTTGCAGGTGCATTTATGTACGCCATCACTCATGGCCACAGTTTTGCGGAGGCCGGCAAACTCGCCTCACTTTCATCATCGAAAGTAGTGGGCCAGTGGGGGCCGAGGCTGACGAAAGATGAAGTTGAACAGGTTAAAAGCAGGTTAACGATATAGTCTTTCCAAATAAGAAGTTAAACCCAAATTTTGCAGTAGCAAAATTTGCCAGCGGTTGACGCAAAATGCATGGCATTTCGGTCAAGGTTAACCCTGACAAAGCCCTTTTTTGGGCTTTCGTCAGCCCTCCGGGCAGATTTTGCAGCCAACTGCAAAATCTGGCTTAAAGGCAATGAATGGATTTAGCATAGTTGATAAGTTCCATTATGTTGTTAAACTGGAATTTTTAACCAGCCGTCTTCGGTAAGTGTCAACAGTATTTTTGGATAATTGAATTGTATGGGCAATTTCATCACTGGAAAGACCAACAGATATTAATGCTACTATTCTTTCTTCTTGTTTTGTGAATTGCAATGGTCGCGATTGGTGTGTGTTCTCTTTGATGTTTTTGATATGGAATAATTCTTTGCTCAGAAATTTTTGACCGATCAGGGATGCTTTAATTCCTTTTATGATTGCCTCTGGGGATTCACTTTTAGATATAATACTGCACCCTTGGTCATATAGCGCATACAATAAATTATTCTCCTTGATAGAAGTAAAGAGTATTACATTCAAAGCCGGGTATGATTTAAGGGAATCAACTATTACGGCATATCCAGGACGATCTTCCCTGTAGAAGTCTATTATCAAAAGATCTACTTTTTCCTCACGTAAAATTATACTGCCCTCCAAAGAACTGTTAGCGATCAATAAAGAGAAATTAGAATCTTCTAGTAAGCAGCTGAGTCCTAGACGAATTATAGGTAATTGATCGACTATTAGTACCCTCCACTTTTTACTTGCCATGGCTATTAAAGTAACTGACTAACGTGAGTAACCCCATGCGGGCAACGTCTCAAAAATAAGACATACATGGCATGTATGGTTATACGTGAATAAGTTTTTTTTAGTTGATAACAACTATGTTTATTACTCTTTGAAATTTTGATGGGTGAAGTTTCCGTTTTATTCACAACTCGACCAAATGGACTGCGGTCCTACTTGCCTTAAGATGATTGCAAAATATCATGGCAAGCTATTTTCGCTCAATGAGTTACGCACAAAATCATTTATAACCCGCGAAGGAGTTTCCCTATTGGGTATCAGCGAGGCGGCCGAGGCGATTGGTTTCCGCACTATGGGCGTAAAACTGCCTTTTGAAAAAATGGTTGTAGATGCACCTCTACCGTGCATCGTCCATTGGAACCAAAGCCACTTTGCTGTATTGTACAAGATCAAGAAAAACAAGATTTCTGTGGCCGACCCTGCCGCGGGCTTGATTACCTATACCAAAGAAGAATTTTTAAAGTCATGGCTCTCTACTTCTACCAATGGAAGCGGAGTGGGGATAGCCTTACTGCTCGAACCGACACCGGCATTTTATGAAACTGAGGTAGCAACTGAGAAGAGCACCAAGCTTGGGTTCTATTATTTATTCGGCTACCTAAAAACATACAGAAGGTTTATAGTTCAGTTGTTACTAGGTCTTTTATTGGGTAGTTTGATCCAACTCATCCTCCCTTTTCTTACCCAATCCATTGTGGACGTTGGAATCAACACCCGCAACACACCTTTCATTTATATTGTGCTGGCTGCCCAACTCATGCTTATTTTTAGCCGGACGGTGGCCGAGTTTATCAGGCGGTGGATATTGCTGCACCTCAGTACCCGTATCAATCTCAGCATCATCTCCGATTTTCTCATCAAACTCATGCAGTTGCCCATGAGCTTTTTCGATTCCAAGAAGATTGGTGATATCCTACAGCGCATAGAAGACCACAGCCGCATCGAGCAGTTTTTAAGCTCCTCTTCCCTGAGCATCCTATTTTCCTTTTTCAACCTGATCATTTTTGGGGTAGTCTTGGCACTGTACAACATTCCTATATTTATGATATTCTTTGGCGGCAGTGCTCTGTATATTGTCTTCGTGCTGTTCTTTTTGAAAGTACGGAAAGAGCTGGACTACAAACGGTTCAACGAACTCTCGCGCAACCGCAGTAGCCTTATCCAATTGGTGAACGGTATGCAAGAGATCAAGCTCAACAATTGCGAGCGCACCAAGCGGTGGGAGTGGGAGCGCATACAGGCCAAACTTTTTAAGTTAAGTGTGAGCAGCACCCGAGTTCAACAATGGCAAGAAGGCGGTAGCACACTCATCAATGAACTAAAAAATATCTTCATCACTTTCATGGCTGCCACCGCAGTGATCAGCGGCAGCATGACCTTGGGCATGATGCTGGCTGTTCAATATATTATTGGGCAACTCAATGTCCCCATCAACGAGTTCGTCAACTTTATCCGCGAATTGCAGGATGCCCGCATTAGCCTTGATCGCATAGGCGAGATCAGGTCATTAGAAAATGAAGAAAAGCCACCAAGCAATACTTTAGGCCGCTTCCCTTCTCCTTTTGGAGAAAGTGGCCGAAGGCCGGATGAGGTGAACCTGCGCTTTGAAAAAGTCTCCTTCCAATACGAGGGGCCTCACTCACCTAAAGCACTAGATAACATTAACCTCACCATTGAAGAGGGAAAGGTAACGGCCATAGTGGGCGCAAGCGGAAGCGGAAAAACAACTTTGCTCAAGCTGTTGCTCAAATATTATCCGCCCACCGAGGGCAAAATTCTTTTAGGCCACACCGATTTGATAAACAAAAGTGCCAGGGAGTGGCGCAGCCAATGTGGCACCGTGATGCAAGACGGTTATATTTTTTCAGATACTATTGCCAACAACATCAGCGTTAGTGATGAGGAAATGAACGCAACGAAGCTGCTGAATGCCGTGCGTGTGGCCAACATCCAAGATTTTATTGAGGAATTACCTTTAGGTTACAATACCAAGATAGGTGCTGACGGCACAGGAATTAGTGCGGGGCAAAGACAGCGTATGCTGATAGCCCGAGCCGTGTACCGTAACCCTCACTATTTGTTTTTTGATGAAGCCACCAGTGCCTTAGATGCCAACAACGAAAAAGTGATCATGGAAAACTTAGACGAATTTTTTAAGGGAAGAACAGTAGTGGTGATTGCTCACCGACTTAGTACTGTTAAAAATGCAGATAAAATTGTAGTGTTGGAAGGCGGAAGGGTAGTGGAGGAAGGCAGTCACGCGGAACTGACAGCAACCAAAGGGAAATATTTTGAACTAGTGAAGAATCAATTGGAACTGGGAAGTTAAATACAATCTACTTAATATTAACTACTATTTTATGAGTTTACTAAAATACATTGAACGGGTAAAAAGGATGGATGATTTGATTCGAAGAAAAGCAACAGGTGCGCCAGAAAAATTTGCAGAACGGCTTGGAATAAAAAAGACTATGCTTATGGAAGAGTTGCAGGAGTTAAGAGTCTTAGGGGCTCAAGTTGCCTACTGCAAGGTGCGAGAGTCTTACTATTATTTGAATTCATTTGTTTTAAAGATTGGAATAGATAGAAGTGATCAAAAAATTATAAAAGGAGGACAAGCTATTTTATTGAAACTACCAGAGTCCGGTATTGGCGAACTGAAAATTATTTACTTTCATTCAAAGTAAGCAAATCTCAAATGCAGGAGCTAACCCGATCTAGCAAAAGATGATTGATGCAATTTCTTAAGGTTATTCATTTTGAAATGTTCAATATTTTTATTAATGTAGTTTACTTTAATCATGATGCTAATAAAAAACTACCTTCTAGTGGCTTTAAGATCCTTTAAAAAGTTTTTTGCAAGTACACTTCTTAACATGGCATCAATTGCTATTGGGCTAACCTGCTTTCTTGTTATCGGGTTATTCATTGTTACGGAATTATCCTACAATTCTTGCTTCGAGAAAGCCTCTGACATCGCAAGAGTGTCATTGAGCGTGGTGCAAAGCCAAAGTGGGGAAACTACTGATATGGCCTTGGCTAATAATCAGTTAGTGGATGAACTAAGAAACTCATACCCTGAGATTGAAAGAGTTACAGGTGTTGATCCAATACAAGAGAAAGTGAAGGTCTCCTACCATGGGAAATCATTTTATGAAGATGGGTTTGCCTGGGTGGACTCTAGTTACCCGTTGATATTCAACCATAAGTGGTTAAGCGGAAGCCCGCTGCAAGCTTTATCAAAACCAAATCAAGTGGTTCTTACAGCTGAATTAGCAATAAAATTATTTGGTTCCGCAAATGCAACTTCTCAAGTAATTGAAGTGGATGGCGAATCTTTTACTATAACGGGTGTAATCGAGGCATCTCCTTTTAATACTAGTTTCGCTTATAGCGCTCTGCTTTCTAGCAATGTTATAAAGAATGATTGGTGTTTTGTTTATGCTTTGTTTTCGGATAGTCAAAGTATACATGGATTTCAAGGAAAATTGAATCAGCACTTTGAAGATACTATAGGGCCCATCCTAGCGGAAACTGGATTTTCAGGACAATACAATATTGAGCCATTGCAATCGATCCACCTAGGTCCCAATAAATTGTTTGACTCACCAAAGGGTAGCGTGAAAATCTTATCAATACTTTTTGTTATTGCCCTCGTTATATTTTTAATATCGCTTTCAAATCACATCAATCTGTCAATCTCACAAACGATAGCTAGAACACGTGAAATTGGAATACGCAAATCTTTGGGAGCGTGGATACAGCATATTCTGATTCAGTATTATGTGGAAACAATTCTATTCTTTGTGTTCGCTCTCGCCCTGTCTGGAGTTGGATGTTTTGTTGCTCTTTATTATTTAAGAGAATATAAAGTCGTTGGGTATCTACCACCCATTTTTCTTTGGGTCATTATTCCGTTTGTGACCCTTTTGATTGTCTTGATAGGCAGTCTGATTAGTTCCACTTATGTACTACGCCAGATTACAAGGAACAGCACAACACACCATTTACGATTTTCGGAGATCGAAAAGAGTAAAGGGGTTTTAATGAAAAGCTTAATCATTATTCAAATTGTTGTTTTTACAGGTTTGAGCTTTACGAGTTTTGTACTGAGAGACCAAATGAGTTTTTTGATCAATGGGAATAGGGGCTTTAACAAAGAGAAGATTTTGGTAATAGATATACCAGCAAACAGTAATGCTTCAGGCAAAATAATAAGAGAATCCTTATTGACCTTCCCTTTTGTTTCTGAGATTTCGGTTATCGGGCATAACTCAAGCCCTTCTAGCGAACTTTTTTTTGATGGGTTTCGGTCCGATTCTGAGGAAGAAGGCATGCTTACGAGAGTCTTTAAATATATTAAAGTGGATCCCCCTTATACAGACGTGTTACAACTAACAATCAAAGAAGGACGGGCCTTTAGGGAAGAGGACTTAGACCGTCAGTTTATACTCGTGAACCAAATGGTGGTGAACCAAATGGGCTGGAAAACCCCAATAGGGCAATCCTTGTCAGGTAACCAAGTAATTGGTGTGGTCAATGACTTTAGCTTCAATGGTCTACATCGACCAATAGAGCCTCTTGTTATCAAATTAAATGATGAGAACCCTGTTCAAGTACTTCTCAAATACAAATCCCAAGATCAAAATCAGTTAAACCAGATTAAAGAGAAATGGAAATCAGTTTTGAATGATCAGCCATTTGAATATTATTTACTCGATCAACGTATAGCTTTGGAAAACGAAAAAGAAAGCCTACTTCAATTTCTAATAGTTTTCTTTTCAGTTATAGCGGGTCTAATAGCTTGTCTGGGTCTCTTTGGATTGATTAATATTGTTCAAGAAAAAAACAGCAAATCCCAAGGCATCAAAAAAATTTTTGGGGCCTCGAACCTATTGCTGGTGTATGAAAGTTGGAAGCGCTTTGGTGTATTGTTCTTCCTTTCGTTTGCAATAGCTTTTCCGTTGACTTGGATCATCACCAGTCGATGGTTATCTACTTTTCCGAACCGAATTACTATAGGCATCCTACCCTTCTTAGAAACAATACTTGTAGTGATTCTTGTTGGTAGTATTACAATCCTATATCATCATATTCGGATAAGCAAACTTTCACCACTAAACATCTTGAGAAATGAATAAAATTCTGATTATTATTGTCATCCTTCATTTACATATCATTGGCTACGCTCAAAAAGTGTTAACAGGGAAAATAGTAGAAAAAAGAACAAATATTGTTGTTCCATACGCAAGCCTAGAAATCAATGACAGCGCCTCCGGAACCGCTTCAGATGAAGCTGGGAAATTTATTCTATCGATTGAAACAACTAAGATCGAAAAAACTTTAAAAGTAAGTAGCATAGGTTATTTGACGAGAAGAATCTCCATTGACAGTCTTCTGGGGTTAAATCAGTCAGAAATCATAATTTCTCTGACCCCTAAAGTTATAAAATTGGAAGAGGTTCTTGTTAAGTCCAAGCCAATTGGCGCAGAAGAAATGGTAAGGGAAGCAATTGAGAATGTAAGCAAGAACTATAACCAACAGCCATTTAACATGGAGTTTTATTCAAACCTTTCCGTCAAGGACACGATCGAAACTGTCTATAAGGTGGAGAGTATACTTAGTACCTATAGAGCTGGGTACACCCAAGGAGCTTTTAATATCTCTAAAATCGTTGAGAAGCGAGAGACGGGTACAAGCCCACTACGTCCTGAGTTGGACAAAAAAAGTAAACAAGAACATTTTGCGTATCATCCTACGTTTCATGTTTTTCTGATCGACCAAATTGGAGTCGGCAGCAGCATGTATACAGTTTTCAATCCGAAAATATTTAAGAAATTAAATTTTAAGACGGTGACATTTACACAATTTGATAAGGATACGGTTTGTATCATTCACTATGGCCTAAAACCTGGAGAACTGAAAGATGGGAAAATTGAAAAAGAAAAATATTCTGGCACCATATATATTGCAACTAAAAATCTCGCTATCATTAAACACACGCTTTCTGTTGGGAACCGCCATAATCCTATAACTATTATTTACAAGGAATATAAGAATCATTATTACCCTTACTCCATCCAGAGTTTGCTTGAGGTTAAGGAAAAAGATAAGCTTTACAAGATTGATCATAAAATATATCTCAAAAAGATTAAACTGGAAAATGTGGAAGTAATCAAAAACGAGCCTAAAAATTGGTACATAGAAAATGTGGCTTTTCAAAAAGATTTTTGGGATAATAACTATCCTAGATAATATAAACAGGCATGAAAATCATTCAAAGTTATTGGTCGCATCCAAATCGAATTAATGAAGTCAACGATCCAAATGGGCGCCATAATGGTGGGTGGATACAGCGAGAAAGCAGTCTCTTTTGTTGGGCTTTAAGTGTTCTGAAGCTCAGACAATTCTATGATAAAGTAGAATTGGTGACAGATTCAGACGGGTGGGCTGAACTAATCCGAGATGTTAACTTGCCTTACACGAATGTCTCCACCGAGTTAGACAGGCTCCAAGATGTCCATCCGAATTTGTGGAGTATGGGCAAGCTGTTTGCTTACTCAATACAAAAAGAACATTTTATACACTAGATGGTGATTTTATCATCTGGAAAGAGTTCCCAAAAGAAATTTGTAATTCAGATGCGGTAGCACAGAACAGAGAAGTAGGTTATCCTTATTATTACTTGATCAAAGATCAAATAAAAGATTTTCACCTCTTACCACCTTCTTTAAATAATTCCCCAATTATTTCAATAAATGCGGGTATTATTGGTGGTAAAAGGATTTTTCTATTTGATAAATTGTATCAAAAAGCAAGTGATTTCATTAGAGTGAACAAAGGTCTTTTTCATACTTGCAATGTAGGATTGTTGAATATCATTGTCGAACAGTTATTGTTTCATGAAATATGTAGCGATGAGAAAATAAACATATCTTATCTTTTTAATCACATGTCAGACGATTTTCATGAGTGTCTTCAGCTGAATGCCGTACCAAGATTTGCTAAATATGTTCATACAATTGGGAGTGCAAAAAGGGATCCATCGATATGTTTGCAAATTGAACACCTACTAAAGATTGAATTTCCCCAATTTCACACAAAAATAATAGACTATTTTTTACAATTAAAAGGTAGTTCTGTTACCAATTCTAGTTTACCAAAATCAGTACAATTGCAGAGACAACAAATTTTTGACAATAGATTAAAATGGATGGGGCTTGGAGAAGAGCAATACTTATCAGTACGATTTCATTTATCACCCACATGCAGGGTATCTTACAATAAAGAAGGTATTCTAACCTTATCATACTTGTGCGTTTTCGAAAACAAAAGAAAGTATTTATTACTAGAAGGTTGGACTGAATTTATTGCTCGGTTTAGCGAGCCACTTTCGATCGAAGAATTAATTTGTCAATTTGAGGAATATCCATTCAAAGATAATGAACTTAAAGAAATACATAAGAATATAGTAAATACACTAACTATTTTTATGTTCTATTATAATGCTATCTCGTTGGTGTAATTTTGTATTTAGCCCGCGCTATCTCGGATTTGTAATGACATGAAAGAAAACTGTAGATAACCATCTCTTGCATTCGATGTTTACTTTCGAAAATCCTATTTAGAGACATGTGAATTATGCTAGAGACAAGATTAAAAAGACTAACGCCTAACTCGCCACCGCGATTTAATTTATCAATCTTATCGACCACAATCTTTATTCGTTCTTTGCGATGCTCAAGTAATTCATAAACACTTGATAAATTGGTCTCTTGTCCCAATAAAGCAGATTCAATTTCAGTTTTACTTCTCCGAAATTTTTTTGACAGTTCGAGTTTGTTATTTCGTATAGAGCCAAACTCTTCTAGAAAGCTTTGTTCCATACTAGTCATTAACTTTGCCTTTTGAAGAATTGATAGGGCAAAATCATCCAATACATTATTCACTATAATCAAAGCAATTTTCCAGCGCAAAGATTGAAGCTCTGAACCGGATAATTTACAAATCAAATCCATTACGAATTTGCTATCTACATAAAAGTATTCTTCAACATTCTTCATGTTTTCCGCTCCATAGCGTTGCCATTCTCGATTGTAAGTGTCCTCTTGTATCTTCCAGCTTTTCTTGTGTCTATTCACCACTGAGACTATTACAAAAAAGTTAGTTCTAATTTTTAAAATATTTTGTTCAGTCGAAAAAATTCTAATTCGTAAATGAAATTGTGGATCAGCGTATCGAATGAAGAACCAAGTAAAGGAAACCCCTGCCAGATGTAATTGGTCAAACCAGGGTTTAATATGATCCTTTATAATGTTATCTGCTATTGAATGATTGCAATAGATTTTAAAATAGATGCAATCACCACCTCCAGCGGGAACTAACTTATCAATCGAAAATCCAGTTACAGGAATCTCCGACTTTCTATTTGAGCTAAGATTGTCCCATAACAAAATCACCTCATTTGAGTAGCATCTTCTATTTGCATCATATACAATCGAATCGGTTTCATCGGCAATCAAATTTTCCTGAACCACTAATAGTTTGTTTTTTACTAGTTCGTCAATGAAAAGGCGATATGAGCTATCATTGTCTAGGTTAATCGGAAGCACATGATCCCCCTGAACGATCACAAAGGAATTGGGTATTTTATTTAGCAGGAAATACTTTTTAATTTTTTGAAAGGGTTCTTTTGCATTGAGTAAAGAGGATATGGATTCTAGTGTAATCTTCCATGTAGCTTTTGATAAGATTATATTTTTATAAGAAACCCGTGGTAAAAATGGCATTCGCCCTAGAATTCCCCAATCCCAGTATATTGAAGGGTAACAATATTGATATTGAAGATCACCTAAAAATCGAAACAAAGGAACATTACTTTTAGTATGAGTATAAGCAGAAGAAAATATGGGATAAATAACCTTATTAAATTGCCTAGACCTCAACTGAATTTTCCCGTTCTGGACACACACAAGTATATCGTTTAACTGTATTTGATTCTCTTTTGGTAAGCAACTACTAGAAACAATAGGAATTTCATAAATGCAAAGAGGTGGTTTGGCAATCAGGTTGCCTATTCTATCCTCTGGAAGGAATACCAGTTCAGCAAATATTCCTTGAGGGTCTGCCTCTTGTTCAAGATGAGCTAACTTACTCAAATAACTTTCAATATCTGAGTGAGAATAACAAAATCTTCCTAATGTTTTAAAGTTAGTACCCTCTGTACTAGTATGTTGTATCTTAATTGAATCTTGTTTCTTGATAATACTTACCAGACTGCTCATGATCCCTGTATATTTATTAAATTCATCAAAGCTGGTTACCTCCTTAGTTTTGATATCTTCTTGACTAAGGATAACTTCAGTTTTATTTTGACTTAAACAATCGTAGTATTTTCGAAGTATAGGATTGAAAGTAGTAGAGACTTCCATTTTTTCAGAAATAGCAGAACTCACCTGAATGTTCTCTGTTAAAAGACTATCAACCAATGAATCTGGCGAATATGGATAGCCAATTCCTATATGTGGATCCATGATTTCGAGGAGGGGAACCTCCATGCCTTCATACCGATACTCAAACTCGTCAATAAACTTGGACAAATTAACTAGGTTTTCTGATACCGTATGCTTAACTAGGTATTGGGTGATGCGGAGAGCCATTCGTAAGTCCGCAAATATCTCTCGATCTAATTCAATTTGAGAGCCTTGCTTAAGCATATCGACTTGAATGATATCAATATCTTTGATGCCAATTCGCTCTGCTTCAGAAACAATTTCCTCATTCCAAGAATCAATGCCAGTAGAAGAATGATGAGTACCAATAATTTTGTTTAGAATGACTCTACTCTGTTCGAGGCTATCCGACAAATGGATTCGATTAGCCTCTAGGAAAGTAAAAAGCTTCTTGCCATAATGGATTCCTGAAACGGAAGGCTCCAATTCTGAAATTAATAATTTGCTTTCAATTAGTTGGCAAATGTAGCTACTGGCCTCGGCGGAATCATAACCTTCTGAAACTACCTTAGTCAAGATAGTTTCATACTGCATAGAATCTTGACAAATTCCAATTAGAGATAACAAAAGCGGATCACTTTCAACACTAGACATTCTATAAGAACGATAGGGTTCATAGCTGTATTCAAGATATCTTAATTCATTGTTAAAATGAAAACATGTGTTGTTTGCTCGATACAATAACCTCCTCCTCAAGGTCGGTTCACCCATCACGTGTTGATATATTTTCCCAAGGAAGCACATGTCAGGTCGAATTAATCTTTGAGAATCTTCTGGATTACAATTAATTATTCCGGTTTTGTTCGTAATAGCCCCTATTGAGATGCCTGCACTAATTCCAAATGGAGTGCAACGAAAGGACATGCGTTTCAAATACCGAAGCAAAGAAAGATGAATTTTAACTCGCTCCTTTTCTGAATCAATTTTATTGGTAATCAATAATTGAGCGTCATGAAATAAGGAAGGTGAAGATATTGATATCGATTCCCGAAAATGAGAACTAGAACGAAACATTTGAACTGGGTCTTCAAATTGATAGGAAAGGGGAAAAAAGGGGGTCCGAAGAATGAAAAAATCTAATAATTCCATGGATTTCGTTTTAAAACCACATGAAGAGCGAACTCCACATGTCTGTAGTTGAAGTATCCAATATGGCATGATGAACAAGGCCGACTCCGCTAGCGCCCTCTAAAAGAGTTAACGTAGGTCGTGGTTGAACTGGATTATCATGAATTTTTTCCATTGTATAACAGCCAGCACAAGGATGCTCATGCGGATTCGTAACCCTATCCAACAAATGTTGATGCCAAAATTTGTAAGCCTCTGCTAATAGAGGACTCTTAAAGAAATTGTATAGATAAAAGTAGCTGTATGTGATTCCTGCTAGACCGTGGCAAATACCACAGTCAAAAATAAGGTTTTCATAAGATTGGGCTTCATATTCAAGTGTTCTTCTTTCAAAGGTCGAATTACATATTGTTAATGCCTTGTTAACTAAGGCAGGTTCGTTTAGTGCTAAACCAGCTTGTAGGAATGCTACTGCTGAGCTCAAATCTCCATAGCACCACGCAAGGCGATTCATCCTATTTTCTGAAAATCCATTTTTATCAACGGTACATGGAAATCTGGAATCTAAGTTGCTCGAATTCTCGTGATCCAAGTACCACCTTATAATTCCTTTAACAACTTCTTTGTATTTATTGGAAGAATCATACACGCGAATCACTTTGCTTAACAAGCAGATTACTGCAAGTAGCCCATGGGCCATCCCAAGGTTATATGGATAAACACCAAAGCCAAATTTTTCTTCCCAAACATATTCTCTGCGGTTTAGAACCATATTGTCCAATAATCTTCGACAAATAGTATCTATTATTTCATTACGCGTAGGGGAAGGAGGTATGTCAAGATAAATATTTGCAATGCCTGTAAGACCATAAAGCAAATCATATCCTACGAGGTCATATACTTCAGATGTTTTTGATACTTCTTTAAGTATAGCAGAATCGATATCGTTTTCTATCTCAGTAGAATCAATGACATCAAAATTTTTAAAGACATTTAGTGTATGACGCAAGCCTGGAAGTCCCTCTGCTAGGCTCAGCAATAATGCTTTATTTTCAAAAAAATTAAAAGAGTTAATTGCCTCATTTAGTGAATCAACACCGTATTCAAGAATAAAATTGTCAGAGGACGATTTATAATCAACTAGGCAAAAAATAGACTTACCTAATTCTCCGTTTAAAAGCCCTGGTCCAAGATCATGGGGGGAGGCAAGTATTGCTTGCTTAATCCTTTGTATGTCATTAATAACTAATCTTTTCAAAAGAAAATAAAATTATTTGGAATAAGCAAAAAGGAGAAGATACATTCTTCACCCTTTTGCTTAAGAGTGTTTAGCAAGAATGGCAAAGAGCACCGTGTCCGCCAGCTTTAGAATTATACTTCTGACATGAGCTGTAGATTGACAAACTGCAAGTAAATGAATACCCACCCTTTACATGAACCATCTCCTTGTTACCCAACTCAGTGACACTAAGCTTGTTTAATGATAACTTTTTCTTTTCCATAAATAGAATTGTTTTTGTTTAACCAGCTTTTTCGGTGTGGCTTTACCGATAAGTAGGAATCAGCCTGCTTACAGTTCAAAAGTAAACCACTACATTCCGATAATACCGAACCAGTAATAATTTTGGTATTGCTTTTGAAACTATTGATTTAGATAGGGTGAGTCGCAAAAGCTCTGTCGTCTAATTATACTGGAAACTCAACTTTTTACAAAAAACCAGGATTTCGCAAAAAGTACATGTGTGTGTCTCAAATCATCTACGGATGCAAGAATCAGGTATAAATTTCTAGGCTCAAAGCAACACCAACAAAGAATGGTCATTTATGATTTGCTTCGCCAGCCCAATGGTTCCGTGTTAGCAAGACAATCCAATGAAGGCTTATCTGGCATGAAGTAACTTCCTAACCTGATAAAAGACCCTCTCTAACACCCTTAAGTCCTCGGT
This sequence comes from Cytophagales bacterium, assembly GCA_020402945.1. Lineage (GTDB taxonomy): Bacteria > Bacteroidota > Bacteroidia > Cytophagales > Cyclobacteriaceae > ELB16-189. The sequence continues at coordinate 105,961 of JADBYQ010000017.1, forward strand.
AATAATTTCAGTCTCTCCCTGAAGCTGTGGTCTAAAAGAAAGGAGCTTGTTGTGAGTGCTGATCATTCCCTGAGGCAAGCTAATCGCCACAGTATAATTTTCCTTGTCAGGTACTTCAGAGATGGATTCTATTTTGCCCTGCAACATACCAAACTGCTCAAAAGGATAATTGGATAACCGGATGTTCACTGCTTGCCCTACCTTCACTTTGCCAGAACCAAGCACAGGCAACTCTGCTTTTGCTATTAGTTTGTTAGAGGTGGGCAGCAAGGCAAACAAAGGCTTTCCATTTTCAATGTATTGATCATTTTCTATAAAGCCCAGATAGGCAACCGTGCCATCGGCAGGGGCGGCAAAAAGAAAATTTTCCCTCCATCCTTTCAATCTGGCGGCCAATTCTTTGATGGCATTTTCGGTACTGGTCTGTAATTGGTTCTCTTCTTTAGTGCGGCTTATTTCCAACTCCGTTACCTGTTTCTCTAAACCATCGGCTTGCAGTTGGTTAGAGATAATAGATGCTTCCATGCTTTTTACTCCGCGCTGCTGTAACAGGTAAGCACTTTTAGTTTTGTTAAAATCAAGAGGGGCAATCACTTTCTGCGCAAGCAAGATGGAGTCGGCCTTAAACTGTTGGTAGCTTAGTGCTCCTTCCTGTTTCATCAAGCCCAGTTGCTTTTGCAGATTTCGGTTAAGGTTTTTGTAAGACACCACTTGCTTGTTTAAATGAGCGATCTGTTTTTCGTGGAGTTTGGTCTCCGTAAAGGCAATCAAGTCTTGCAAAGATTTAACGGTTGCATTCACATAGCCCTGTAAATCGCCTGCTTTAATATTTTTATCAAGGGCAATAAATAAATCGGTGGTATTGGTATTTGCTTCGTAGCTAGTGAGTGCTGCCTCTAAATAAGCCATATCGGTAAGAGAGGCATTGGTTTGCAAGTGGGCGATCAGATCATTTTTCTGGGCAGTCTCATTGGCCTTTTTCAAAAGAGTTATTTTGCCAACAGCCCGGCTCACCAGGTTAATCGGGGCGGGGTCGGTGGTTACCACCACTTTGGCCTTTATCACATCGGGGTATTTTACAAACCAACTGATGGAGAGCAGCACAACAAAAAGAAAAAAGATCAGCCCAATGCCCCAGCGGATCAACCCTCCGGGCATTTGGGTGATGATCTCTTGTACTTCTTCGCTGCGTATTTCTAGGGCCTCTTTGGTTTGTAGTTCCATAGGTATCGGTAATCCGTTTTCAAAGCCTCAATATCTGTATTTTAGCTGATAAAGATCGATCGAGTGTCCATGAGTTTTGCTATCGCCAGTGCAAGGCTAGACTTATCTGGCAATTAAGCTTTGTTCAAATATTTCGCAAAAGCCGGAAAACTCGCCTCACTTTTATCTTCGAAAGTGTATGCCAATAGAAGCCAAGACTTACCAAAGAGCAGACAGCGAAAGTTAAAGAATACTTGGTTGGCTAGACTAATTAATTCTTAAAGTGCTTCTGAATTTCTGTTTGCGGTACTCTTCTCAAAGAGAGAAATGAAGTTTCCAAGTGATCAAAATCTTTATCGGTGGTAACAAGCTGTAGGTTTAGCAAAGAGGCAGTGGCGGCAATCCACAAATCGTTCTTGCCCATATTACGTGGTGTGGCAAAGGGATATTTTTGATATTCGGGGTGACTGCATTGGCTGTAGGCGTCAATGCCAATGTATGTAGGAAGCAGTGAATTGCTAACATTCATCACATATACCGACTTAAAAAAGTCAACCAATATTTGCATTTTGTGTTCCCCCCAACTATTCTGAAAGGAAATGGATTGTGCCTCAGCAATACTTATAAAAGAAACATAGATGTTACTTCCTTTGGGATTAAGATATTCCATTATCCGGTGTGCTGATTTTGATCTGACAATGGCAAGAATGATATTGGTATCAAAAAGCAGATTCATTCTATTTCGTCAGCATCTTAATTGCTTTCTGGTAATCGTCTTCCGAAAGAGGCTCTCCTTTTAAATGATACAATTTCTTCGGGTCATAGCCCTTTAACTTACCGAAAGCTGTTGCCCCTCCCGCGGCCAAAATATCTTCCGGATCATAGCTTTTAAATTTCGGAAAGAAATAAGGTTTTTCTTTTGATGTTGTTTTTGCCTTCACTGTCTTTTCTATAAATGCGTACCAAATATCCCAAAAAAGCAGATGAAAAAGAAACAGTAAAGTCTACAACACGCATATTCACAACTGTATGGCTTTGTAGGCAATCCGTTGGCTAGATCCATAGCCACTTTCAAACTTAACAGTAGTTGTTCAGAAAATACGTGGTTTTCCACGTATCAAATACGGGGAAAACCACGTTGATAATTGCGAACAAGATATTCACTTTTGCCGTTGCTGATATCGTCTCTCGTAAACAGATCATAAAAAGGATGGCAATAATTTAAACTCCTAAGTTTTTGGTTTATCGCTTTTATTAATACTTTGCTCCGTCTACGGGTCTATAATCAGGCTATAATTACCTTAAGAAAACTTAATACAAAACCCAATTCCTCTATGAAAATGAAAATGATTTTGATGGCATTGTTGCTTGTTGCATCGAGCGGTTACGCCCAGAAAAAAGAAAAAACTCCGGCACCCACATCACCGGAGAAGCAGATTACTGGGTCTCTTACGGCACCCGTTAAGATGACAACGGTGGAGGGAATCACTGAATATCGTTTGGCGAACGGATTGAAAGTACTATTGTTCCCCGATCCATCTAAGCAAACCATTACGGTAAACATTACTTATATGGTAGGCTCTAAGCATGAGAACTATGGAGAAACTGGAATGGCTCACTTGCTGGAGCATTTGGTTTTCAAGGGAACTCCTAACCATCCCGATATTCCAAAAGAACTTACCGAGCACGGATGCCGCCCAAATGGTACTACCTGGGTAGATCGCACCAATTATTATGAAACCTTCAATGCCACGGAAGAAAATTTGAAATGGGCTATTGACTTAGAGGCCGACAGAATGGTCAATTCCTACATTGCCAAAAAAGATTTAGACAGCGAGATGACGGTTGTGCGTAACGAATTTGAAAGTGGCGAGAATAGACCTTTCAGTGTCCTATTAGAGCGGGTGATGTCAACAGCCTACTTGTGGCACAATTATGGAAAGTCAACGATTGGCTCAAGAGCAGATATTGAAAATGTGCCGATTGAAAAGTTACAGGCATTCTACAGAAAATATTACCAACCAGACAATGCTGTTCTACTGGTAGCTGGGAAATTTGATGAGGCTAAAACACTTGATTTGATTGTTCAAAAATTTGGCCGTGTACCTAAGCCCGAGCGCCAAATCTCCCAGACCTACACCACCGATCCGGTTCAAGATGGAGAGCGTTCTGTTAGCTTGAAAAGAGTTGGTGACGTACAACTAGTAATGACCGCCTACCACATTCCATCAGGTTCACATCCAGACTATCCTGCAATTGAGGTTCTGTCTAATATTCTTGGTACAGAACCGTCAGGCAGACTATACAAAGCGCTTGTAGAAACAAAAAAGGCTAGCTCCTCAGGGGCATTCGCTTTTCAATGGAAAGAGCCTGGTTTGTTGTTGTCTTACGCAGAACTTCTCAAAGAGAATTCGCTGGAAGATGCCAAGTCGGCCATGTTGAAAGCATTGGACGATGTTGCAACAACTACCCCAACTAAAGAAGAGGTAGAGCGGGCTAAAGGCGAAATTCTCAAACAAATTGAATTAGGTTTTAACTCTTCTGAAAGAATTGGATTAGAGATAAGTGAGTTTGTCGGAATGGGAGACTGGCGCATGCTCTTTGTAACCAGAGACAGAATTAAAAATGTTTCGTTACTTGATGTGAGGAGAGTCGCCAAACAATATCTAAAACCAGACAATAGAACGGTCGGTGTTTTTATTCCAACAGAAAAACCGGAGAGATCTGAAATTCCGGCTACCCCTGATGTAGACGCCATCGTAAAAGATTACAAGGGAACTCAAACCATCGCTCAAGGGGAGGAATTTGATCCCGCTCCTGCCAACATCGAATTGCGTACCACACGAATAGAATTACCAAACGGGATGAAAATGGCCATGCTCCCCAAGAAAACCAGGGGCGAGTCAGTAGAAGCTCGTATTACATTGCGTTTTGGCGATGAAAAATCGTTGATGAATAAGGGCACTGCTGGCGAATACGCGGCCAGCATGCTGAACAAAGGCACATTAAAGAAAACCCGTCAGCAAATCAAAGATGAGTTTGACCGATTAAAAGCAAACGTCTTTATTGGAGGTGGTGCCACGCAGGCGTTCATCAACGTAACTACTACTAAACCTAATTTGGCAGAAGCGCTAAAACTGGTGGGCGAAGTTTTAAAAGATCCTTCATTTCCAGCCGATGAATTTGAAAAGTTAAAATCAGAAGAATTGGCAAACGTGGAATCACAAAGAAGCGAACCACAAGCCATCGCCTTTAACAAAATACAACGCCACACCACCCCTTATCAAAAAAGTGATCCTCGTTACATTAACACATTTGATGAAGAGGTGGCATCCATTAAAGCAGTAACATTGGATGAGGTAAAGTCCTTTTACAAAGAATTCTATGGTGCGAACAATGCCACCATGGCAATCGTTGGGGATTTCGATGCGAATGAGTTGAAAGCGTTGAACACCGAATTATTCGGCAATTGGAAAAGCGCACAAAGTTTTACCAGAATTGTAAACAAAGCCATTCCTGTTCAAGCAATCAATGAGTCGATAGAAACACCGGATAAGGCCAATGCCTTTTTTGTAGCCGCCTACAACTTTGAGTTTAGCGATTCAAACCCAGATTACCCGGCATTAGTGCTTGGGAATTTTATGTTAGGAGGAGGATTTTTGAATTCTCGATTAGCTACTCGCATCCGACAAAAAGAAGGACTGAGCTATGGAGTAGGTTCGCAATTTAGCGCGGGTACCTTAGATCCGGTGGGCTCATTCTTTGCTTTCGCCATTTACGCACCTGAAAATGTCGAGAAATTGGAAAAAGCTTTTAAGGAAGAAATTGAAAAAGTGACCACTACTGGCTTTACGGCAGAAGAAGTGACCGCTGCGAAATCAGGATGGTCGCAGTCACGTACAGTTAGCAGGGCACAAGATGGTGGGCTCGCTGGCACGTTAAACAACTACTTGTTCTCTAAAAGAGACCTAAAGTGGGACGAAGAGTATGAGAAGAAAGTAATGGCTCTCACACCAGAGCAGATCAATGCAGCCATGAAAAAGCACTTGAAACTGGAGTCGATGAATATTATTAAAGCCGGAGATTTCGCAAAGGCCAAATCAAAGGCAGCCGAAAAGAAGTAATATCCCTTAGCTACTTAGCCAAAACCCCCTTATCAGGTTGATGAGGGGGTTTTTTATTATAGTCTAATCCAATCCCCCAGCAAACTTGTTGGAATTTCCAATAATCCTCAACATCTTTGCAACCCTTTTAGAAAAAGGTATTAATCAAGATATTATGAAATGGTCAAAAATTGACTTGTGTAAGACAATGAAATTAGATTTGACCATTCCATGTGACCAAAAAAATAAACATTAACACATGAAACGTACGTATCAACCTTCCAAGAAGAAAAGAAAGAATAAGCACGGTTTCCGCGAGCGTATGGCCTCCGCCAACGGTCGTAGAGTATTGGCTAACAGACGTAAAAATGGCAGGAAGAAATTGACTGTTTCCGATGAAGGAACAGCCAAATCAAGGGCAAAATAGTCCGTTTTGAGCCTTTTAGGCTAAAAATGGCTGGCTATTGATCGTCATTAATGTCTCTTTTAATGGTGAACTTTCCTAAACAGGCCAAGAGCGCGTACCTTCGCACATGATCCGGTTTACCTTCAAAAAAGAAGAAAAACTCACAAGTGAAAAATGGATAAAGGAACTCTTTGAAAAGGGTTCCTCTTTTTATTCAAACCCTTTAAAGGTTATCTACCTCTCCCACCCCAATCAGGATTTACCCAATCAGGTGTTGATATCGGTACCTGCCCGAAATTTCAAGCGAGCAGTTGACCGGAATCGCATCAAAAGGCAGATTAGAGAAGCCTATCGACTGCACAAGCATCAACTAGACGCAAACCACAAATGGTTGATTGCGTATATTTACTCTGCCAAAGAAATATTGCCTTCGGCCCAGATACACCAAAAGATGCCCTTGACGTTAGCTCGGATAGGAAAAACTATTGTTTGATGAATAAAAAATATAGAGTTACCAGCCTTCTGCTTTTACCTGCGCTAGTCGGCATTTTTGCATTTCGGGCGCCAGCCGAAAAGTACTTCGATATTGCGAAGAGCCTGGATATTTTTGCCACCCTTTTTAAAGAAGTAAACACCTATTATGTTGACGAAGTAGACCCCAAGAAGCTAATCGAGACAGGCATCAATGGCATGTTGGAGCAACTTGATCCCTATACGGATTATATAGCTGAAGAAAATCGAGAAGCATTTAGCATCCAAACAACCGGGCAATATGCGGGCGTGGGTGCCTTAATTGGAATTGTAAATAAGAAAACGGTGATCACCAATCCCTATGCGGGATTCCCAGCACATCGTGCCGGACTAAAAGTCGGTGATGAGTTCATCGCTGTGGACGGCAAAGACGCCCAGGGAAAGTCCACCTCCGAGGTCAGCAACATGCTGAAAGGAAATCCAAAAACGGATGTTGAAATTGCTGTCAAGCGGATGGGGCAAAAAGACCTGATTAAAGTGAAACTAACACGTGAAAAAATAAAAATAAATAACGTCACCTACCAGGGGCTAATCGACACCGACCTTGGGTACATTCAATTAGAAGAGTTTACTCCAGGTGCTAGCGATGAAGTAAAAGAGGCAGTTCTAAATCTGAAAAAAGCGGGAGCGAAAAAATTAATTCTTGATCTTAGAAACAATCCGGGAGGGTCATTATTCGAAGCCATCAACATTGTTAATATATTTATCCCAAAGGGGAATGAAGTCGTTTCTACCAAAGGCAAAGTAGAAGAATGGAATAAGACATACACCACGCTCAACGGGTCAATAGACATTGAGACTCCGCTGGTCGTTTTGGCAAATGGCGGAAGTGCGTCCGCCTCAGAAATTGTGGCAGGCTCGCTGCAGGATTATGATCGAGCGGTCTTGATAGGACAAAAAACATTTGGAAAAGGACTCGTTCAAACCACTCGTCAGCTATCTTACAACGCACAGCTGAAAGTAACGACTGCCAAGTATTATATTCCGAGCGGGAGATGCATTCAAGCACTAGACTACAGTCATCGCAAAAGTGATGGTAGCGTAGAAAAATTTGCCGACTCAACAAAAAGCGAATTCAAAACCAAGAATGGCCGAAAGGTATATGATGGTGGAGGCCTTGACCCAGATATACATTTGAAAAAAGAGGCCCCCAGCTCCGCGTTAGTAGAACTGAATAACGCTGGGTATTTATTTGAATACGCAACAAAATATTGCAGCGAAAATCCAAACCCGCCAACACCGTTGAAAAATTTTCGATTGTCTGACATAGAATATAAAAAATTCACCGATTGGATGAAAGCCCAGAAGTTTTCATATACCACAGAACTAGAAAAAAAAGCAAACGAATTGGTCGCCTCTGCAAAAGCAGAACGGTACTATGAAGATCTTAAACCTTCATTAGCTGAACTTCAGAATAAGATTAACGATTATCACACCGCTGACCTTACCCGGTTGCGCACAGAAATTTCAGTTCTCCTGGAAGAAGAGATTGCATTTCACTATCAGCTGGCCATCGGGCAAGTAGAAGTCTCCCTTTCCAGAGATAGTGAAATTCAAGAAGCAAAGAAAATACTGGGTGATATCGCGGAGTACAAAAGAATATTGTCGCCTCGTTAATGTCATTGCTTCTTAGCATCGAAACTTCAACGTTGGGCTGTTCGGTGGCGTTACACGAACAGCGGAAGTTGCTTCACTCTGTAGAAACGCAAGTACCACAATCCGCATCTGCCCAATTGGCCGTCATGATTCAAAAAGTATTGAATGAAAGTCGGAAAAAGCCAGCTGAACTGAAAGGGGTGGTGGTAGCAGCCGGGCCTGGTTCCTATACTGGTTTGAGGATAGGCGTAGCTACGGCAAAGGGGCTATGCTACGCGTTGGAAATTCCACTGATTTCAATCAATACACTAGAATTACTTGCCTATCAGTTTATCAATTCAAAAAAAATTGAACCCGGCAGTTCACTACTTTGCCCGATGCTTGATGCCAGGCGCATGGAAGTTTATACGATGCTTATGGGTAGCGAGTTGACTATCATAAGACCGACAGAGGCTAAGGTAATTGATGGAACCTGTTACATTGATCTGCTTGAAAACAACTCGGTTTACTTTTTTGGTGATGGCGCAGCCAAATGTCAGGAATTCATCAAGCATCCCAACGCTCACTTTGTTTCTGATATTATTCCTTTAGCCCGTTACCTTGGCGAAATGGGTTTTGTGAAATGGACAAAAAACCTAGTGGAGGATATCGCTTCATTTGAACCATTCTATTTAAAAGACTTTCTGATTCGCAAACCAATCAGTGCCTAATTGTGTTACGTCATCTATGAGCGAGAAAGAAAAAGTTGCTGTGACAGGCGAAATCGTAAATCGGGTAACTGGCAGTGCATTGGTGACACTGGATCTTGAAGAGTACTATACTCCAGGAGAACGCGTGATACTCGACATCAACCCATGGCTTTTTCAAGAACTGATTTTAAAAGAAAAAGATTTTCGAGAGCACATCAAGTCACACAATTGGATTCAATACGAAGGCAAATTGGTAGCCATTATCTGCTCGGCAGACGCGATCATCCCGACTTGGGCCTATATGCTGGTTACCATCGCGCTACAACCCGTTGCCAAGTTTGTTTGTTTTGGTTCAATTTCAGATCTTGAAATCCAACTCTACTCCCACGCACTTAAGAAAATAGACTGGCAACAATTCAATAATGCCAAAGTAGTAATCAAGGGATGTAGTAAAGTGGAGGTACCAATCGCGACTTATGTTGAAGCAACTAACTACCTCCGACCGATCGCAGCAAGCATTATGTTTGGCGAACCCTGTAGCACCGTACCTTTATTCAAAAAGAAAATAATTCAGCAAGCTTGACAAAAAAGGGTTAAGCCAGGACCATCCGCAAACGGGTAGTATTTGTACATTTGCGATGTTATTTTTCTTGCTTTGAATCGGCCAAAAAAAATCATTCTCTATTCTGTCGTCACAATTGCGGTGCTTCTTAGTGCAGCATTTGTCTCTGTCTTCCTATTTAAAGACCGAATTCTTCAGCAATTCATTAGAGAGGCCAACAAAAGCTTGAATACGCCAGTAAAGATTGGAAAAATAGACCTTTCAGTGTGGCAAGACTTTCCAAATCTTGCCATTGTGTTTACGGACGTGTACGTGGAAGACAGCCACTCACGCAGTTATCCTTTGTTAACAGCTAAAAAAGTTTCGTTCTCTTTACATGCGTTGGAGGCCTGGAAAGGAAACTACTCAGTTCGTGGATTACAAATCTCGGATAGTGAAACCAATCTGAAAATAGACAAAGAAGGACTCAACAACTTTACGATTGTAAAACATTCAAAAGACTCTGCCACGAGTGTTATTTCATTTGATCTGAAAAACGTCAAACTTGTAAATACAGTCATCAACTACCAAGACTTACAAACAAACCAACACCATGAATTTTCAAGTGAAGAACTTACTTCTTCCATTGCTATCCGTGGTGATCAATTCGACATTAAAGTGAAAGGCGATGTACTTGTAGGGCAAATTGGCATAAACAATCAACTTTTTCTTCGCGGAAAGAAAATGACGCTCGATGCTGCACTACAGTACAACGACTCGAAGAAAATTGTCGACATCCAATCTGCTGCACTAAAAGTCAACCGGTCGCTTTTTGAGATTTCCGGAAACTATTCATTCAAACAGAAAAACTTGGTTGACTTGACCGCAGAAGGAAAGGAGACCGACTTACAAACGTTGATTGCTCTACTGCCCGCATCGACCAGTCAAAAATTGCTTGCTTACGAAAGCAAGGGCGTTGTTTTCTTTCTCCTAAAACTCAAAGGCGAAATCAGCGACCAGAAAGATCCTTTTGTCAGCGTACATTTTGGCTGTAAAGATGCTACCTTCTTTCATCCCCAATACAAATCTAAGGTAGAACACTCCTACCTCGAAGGTTCTTTTGTAAGTCCATCTCTGACAACATTCTCAAAAGCCGAACTATTTTTAAAAGACATGCGTGGCGAACTAAACGGAAAAAGTTTTGCAAGCAATCTTACACTACAAAATTTTGAAGATCCCTTTATGCAATTTGATTTCAAGGGCGAGTTGGATGCGGCCTCTCTGCAGAATTTTTATCCGATTGCAGATGTGCGCGAGCTGCAAGGAACATTAACTGCAGATTTTTCAATAGCAGGCGAAACAAAACTCCTCAAGAAGAAGGCCACGGCACAGCAAGTAAAAACAAATGGCAATGTAGATCTAAAAGATATTCAATTTGTGTATGGTGAAAAAGGCATTCATCTCAAAGAAGTGAATGGATCGTTGCAATTCAATAACAATGACTTGGCGATGAGTAATTTTCGCTTGCAATTTGAGAACAGTGATTTGGCGTTGAATGGTTTTTTCAAAAATGTTGTCACGTTTCTGCTGTTTGAAAACCAGCCCATTGGTATTGAAGCCGACCTGAAATCAAACTTTTTAGATGTCGATCAGCTATTTGAACTCGGGTTTGGCGGGCCCACGGCAGAAGGTTATCAATTCAATATCTCGCCAAATGTGCTACTCAATTTTAACTGTGATGTAAAAAGCCTGAAATACAAACGTTTTCACCCCAGGAATGTAAAGGGCGACTTACTGGTAAAAAACCAGGTGGCCGTATCAAGAAACATTGCTATGGATGCCATGGGTGGAACCCTGCAATTGAACGGAATTGTTGATGCTAAAAATCCAAAAACAATAGACATCATAAGTGGCTTCAAGCTGGGTGGCATTTACGTAGATAGTGTATTCTATGTGTTCGAAAATTTCTATCAAACGTTTATTGAAGACAAGCATTTAAAAGGCCAGGCTTTTGCGGACGTAACCCTCGAGATGACATTGTCTGAAAAACTAAAATTGATTTCGAAAACACTTACTTCTGATATTAGCGCTACTATTAAAAATGGAGAGTTAAATAATTTTGAACCTCTGCAAGCCCTGAACAAATATTTGGATGATGGCAGCCTAAGCAAACTTCGTTTTGCCGATCTGAAAAATGAAATTCATATCGAAAACGAGGCGATCTATATTCCACAGATGGAGATCAAGAGTAACGCCACTACCATTCAGTTAAGCGGCACCCATACTTTCGATCAGCACATCAGCTACCGGGTAGTCGCTCCCCTGCGTAGCAAAAAGAAAATCGATCCGGATGAGGCTTTTGGGGCGATTGAAGACACTGGCAAAGGACAAACAAGAGTTTTTCTAAAAATAACTGGCACCACGGATGATTACAAAGTAAGCTATGATCAGGAAGCGGTGAAAAAGAAAATTGTCAGCGACTTAAAAAAAGAAGTGAAAGAGCTAAAAGAAGCCTTTCAACTAAAAGGCAAGAAAAAGAAAAAGGAATTGGAGTTGGATAAAGATGAATATTTTGATTGGGATAATTAGAACTACACAGAAATTCCCTTTGCCAAAGACCCAGTAGCATACGCGCACACTTCCCCTTTCTCATTCATCACCCTGGCAATTCCAAAAATACGTTTGCCAATTACTTCCGTCTGCTCGGTGCGCACAATTACTTTGTCTGCCACTAATGGCTTTACGTAATTGATGTTTAGATTGGAAGTGGCCGTCATACCCTCTGCATAATGGTTTACACCTAGTAGGCCAATCGCCAAATCAACCAACATAGCAATCACCGCTCCATTTACCGCTTCGGTGCCTACCCCACCCCGATGCATCTCTGCCACTTCATCGATAAATACTATTGGCCGAGTTGGTGTGGATAGATCAACACGAATACGCATTTGTCGCAACTGCGCAGAGGTATTAAAGAAGTTCTCTATTTCTTTAAAATTTCCCTCCATGGCCACCTGCCTTAATTTATGTAGCTGCGATAAACTCATTGTACAAAGAATAAAACAAATGAAGAAATTGATAGAAAGAGACAAAATGGAGTATAGTAGAGCGGTAACCCTTCGGTAAAGTACATCTTTTAAGGAGTTTAGGGGAGCCATAGTTTTGAGGAAAAAAGAACTATGGGATCCACAACAGGCACACTGCAGCAAGTAATGTTTTCACTTATCGAGATTTGGAAGGCAAGTGGCAA